>CAIOFF010000013.1 GCA_903857495.1 uncultured Holophagaceae bacterium
TGCCCCCTGGGGTCCAACCCCAGGAAACCACCCGAAATCCCGTTCCCGCCGTTCAAATCGCCACCAAGGAATATTGATTGAAAAGACTTGAAAAAAGGGATCTTACAACCTTACCTACTTCGCTCAACCGGACACTAGTGAATATTTATAACGACTTACCCGGAGCATGGGTGATTTTCCGAAATTGCAGTTAATGTCTCCTTTTTCTTGAATGTGGCCAGCTGCATCGGCCGTTGCCTACACCTGTCGAGATCTCCCGACTTCCAAAATCCGCCGCCGGGGATCCGGGGCGCCCCCTCAGCTCACCTCCAGCACGGCCAGGCCATCCTGCTGCGTGGATCGGCCGGCGACCGGGACAACATCCCCCACGCGGAAGGGGCGCTGGCGGCGACGCATGGCGTCCGGAAAGGCCACCGCTTCGCAGAGGCTGGTCTCGTCCTCGAAGGTGATGAACTGCATGCGCTCGCCCTTCTCCGTGGCCACTTCCTTGTCCGCCACCACGAGGGCCCAGAAGCGCAGGCGGCGACCGGTTTTCGCCACGTCCGCCGCCCGGTCCGGGCCGCCGCCCTTGCGGAAGCGGGCCAGGGCCGCGGGATGCAGCTCCAGCGTGAGACCCATGGTCGCCAGCTCCAAGTCGGCGCGCTCGAAGGGATCCGTGGGCCGCGGGCGCACCCCCGACGGAACCCCGCCCAGGCGCGCCCACATCAGCCGCGTGCGGTCGCCGTCCGGGGCCCAGCGGTCGAAGGCCCCCGCGGCGCAGAGGGCCTCGGCGGTGGGCACCGAGAGGCGCACGCGGCCCAGCAGGTCGTCCAGGCTGGCGAAGGGGCCGCAGCGGTCCCGCTCCACCAGCAGCGCCCGGACCTCCGGCGCGAGGGCGCCCTGCACCTGCATCAGCCCCACGCGCAGGGCCTGCTCGCCCTCGGCGGCGAAGGGCCAGAGGGACACATTGGCGTCGGGGCCGCGAACCACCAGCCGGTGACGGCGGGCGTCGCCCAGGTAGGCGATGGCGGGGTAGAAGCCGCCCTGGTTGGTGATGACCGCCGCGAAGAACACCGCCGGGTGGTGGGCCTTGATCCACGAGCTCTCGAAGCTGACCTGCGCGTAGCTGGCGGAGTGGGGCTTGCAGAAGGAGTAGCCCGTGAAGGTGCGGATCATGTCCCAGGCTTCGTCCACCACGGCCGGACGCACGCCCCGCTCGGCGCAGCCGCGGCGGAAGCGGGCCTCGAAGGTGGGCAGCCGCGCCTCGCAGCCGGGCTTGCCCAGCAGCTTGCGCAGCTGATCGGCCTCGTGGTGGCTCCAGCCCGCCAGCTCCACGCAGACCTTGAGGACGTCCTCCTGGTAGATGAGCACGCCGTGGCTGTCGGACAGCAGGTGTCCAAAGACGGGGTCGCTGGGCTCCCAGGCCTCCTCGCCCCGAGAGCGCTTCACGTAGCGGTCCACCCAGCGGTAGGCGGCGGGGCGGATGAGGCTGGAGTGGATCACCAGGGTCTCGAAGTCCCCCTTCCCCACCCGCTGCTGGAGCTGGCGCGTGGCGGGACTCTCCACGTAGAAGACGCCGATGCTGTCGCCCCGGGCCAGCAGGGCCTGGGTGGCAGGGTCGTTGCGCGAGTGGGTGCCGGGGTCCGCCGGCACCGCGTCGCCCAGCACCGCGTAGGCGTCCCGCAGCACGGCGAGGCTGCGGTTGCCCAGCAGGTCAATCTTCACCAGGCCGTAGTTCTCCACGCCGTCCTTGTCCCAGCTGGTGATGGACACGCCCTCCTTGGCCGGGGCGGGCTGGAAGGCCGCGTGCGCCCACAGGGGGCCGGGCGTGACGAGGGTGCCGCCGGGGTGCACGGAGAACTGGTGGAAGTGGCCCTTCAGCGCAGCGGCCTGGCGGAGGATGCCGTCCCAGATGGGGTTCTCCGCGGCACGGACCAGGCCCCCCTCCCAGCCGCGGACGTAGCGGGCCAGCTGCTTCAGCTCGTGCTCGGGGCGGCCGTGGGCCTGGGCCACGGCCCGCAGAGCCCCCTTGGCCTTGAAGAACGCGTGGTTGGACACCATGGCCACCCGGTCCCGCCCGTAGCGCTCGAAGACGGCCTGGATGACGCGGTCCCGCTCGTCCCAGGCGAAGTCGATGTCCATGTCCGGCGGATCCTTCCGCTCCTTCGTGAGGAAGCGCTCGAACATCAGGTTCGTGGCCACGGGATCCACGTTGCTGAGCTGCAGCGCGTAGCTCACCAGGGAGGCCGCGCCGCTGCCCCGGCCGCAGATGCGGCTGGGGATGCCCTCGTGCCTCAGCGCCTGCACGATGTCCTGCACCAGCAGGAAGTACCGCGCGAACCCCTTGTAGGAGATCAGGTCCAGCTCCTGCTCCAGGCGGGCGAGGATGTCCCCGCGCAGCACCGGGAAGCGCGCCGCCACGCCGGCCTGTACCCGCTCCCGCAGCAGGGCGTCCAGGTCCGTCTCCTCCTGTCCCAGGGGCTTCGCCACCACCCACTCCCCCCAGGGGATGGCCCCGCCCGCCACGCGCTCCAGCAGGGCGGCGGTGGTCCGCGCCACGGCGGGCTCGGCGAAGGGGAAGCGGGCCTCCCAGTCGCGCCGGGGCACGGCGGCCTCGGCGGGCTCCCACAGGCACTCGGTGCGAACCAGGGTGGCCTGCTGCGCGATGGCGCGCTTGAGCCGGTGCATCTCCAGGCCCTCGACCGTGCGGAAGCGCAGCACCTGGGGCGCGGCCACGGATAGCCCCGCTGCCAGCGCGGCCCGGGCCTCCTGCGCCCGCCGGGGATGACCCAGCAGCGCCGCCTCGAAGCCCTCCCGCAGCAGGGCGTCGAGGCCCGCCCGGTCCTCCGCCAGCAGCACGCAGTCCCGGGGTGGCTCCGGTGCGCCCAGGCCCGGAATGGCCAGCTCCGGCCGCGCCTCGTGGGCCAGGGCCGTGAGCAGCCGGTTGAGGGCGCCGTGGCCCGCGGCCGAGCAGGGCAGCGCGCCGCAGCGGTGGCCCCGCCAAGTGAAGCGGCTGCCCAGGTGCAGGCGGAAGTCCGTCCAGGCCGGGTCCGGCGGCAGGCCCTCCAGCTCCCGGGCCTTGCGCATCCAGTCCAGGGTCTCCCGCAGCTTCGGGTAGCCCGCCGTGCCCTGGTCCCAGCAGACCAGGTCCCGGTAGCCCAGGCCCTGGGCCACCCGCAGCAGCTGCGCCGCCGGGTAGACCCCTTCTCCCACACTGAAATCGGAAATGCCGAGGGCGAACATGGGGAGCCAATCGGGGGGTGCCCGGAATCGCCGAAGGCGATTCCGAGATGGGAAAAGCAGGGCTGCAGGTAGGTTTGGGGCGGATCGTCCGTCCCAGAGCTCGGTCAGGGCTGCCAGTCCTGGGGGAGACCGCAGGCCTCCAGCACAGCGCGGAGGTAGGGGGCTCCGCTGCGCAGGCCACCCCGCTCGGCCAGGCTCACGAGGGCCTGGGACCGGCCCATGCGCCCCGCAAGCTGCGCCTGGGTGAGGCCAGCCTGACGACGAGCCGCGCGCAGACGGGGGGCCAGGGCCTTCGCCCGCGCGCCTGCTGGCGGCGTGCGGCGGCCTTCCAGCAGACCCTGGACCGAGAGATCCTCGTCCAGACGCGGCCAGTGCATGCCCGTGCCGCCCCCCGTAAAGCGCCAGTCCGCCAGCTCCTCAGGGGAGGCCACCGCCAGCCGCGGGAAAAAGGCCAGGGGACAGGCCAGCTCCCGCCCATCCTGGAGCTGAACCACCAGCCGCCCCCGCTCAAACCAGAGGTGCGTGGCGCGGGGCGCTTCAGGGTTCGCCAAAGTGGTCATTCCAGGCCTCCAGGAAGTCGTCCCGACGGTTCACCACGATGGCTGCCACCCGCTGGAGATCCCGGGGCGGGAAGCCCCCTGAGTCCGCGAGGGAGGCATCGTGCAGCCAGAACTTGGCGATGGCGTCGTCCCTCTCGACATGGACATGGGGTGGCTCGCGGGGTTCGTGGCTGTAGAAGAAAAACCGGAAGGGTCCTTCCCGGTGGATGGTGGGGGACATGACGGCTCCATAAATATTAGGCTTTTATTAGCTTGTTTCAAGGGCTTTTCCGAACGCCCCCACCCACCCCGGCAGGACGGCCTGATCGGGGAAGCGGCGACGGAGGCGGGCCAGGACGGGCTCCAGGCGGTCGAGGCGCTCCTGCAGGGGGGTCAGGAAGAGGCCCCGCTCCCGGCCCAGGCCCCAGGCCAGGCGCAGCTCCACCTCGCGCACCAGGAGCCGGCGGGTGGCGCCCTCGAGGAAGGCCCGCTGGATGCGGCGGGCCAGGGCCAGGGGCGGCTCCGCGAGATCCTCCGGGGCGGCGCGCCAGGTGTGGGGCTCCCCGTCCACGTCCCACCACCGCAGCACCAGGCGGCGGGGGCTGCGGGGATCGGACCAGAGCCAGGTCAGGCAGCGGGCGGCGAGCCCCGCCTCCTCGGGCAGCCGGGGCGGCTGCAGCCGCCAGCCGTGGCGCACGTGGCCCGGGCGCTCCGTGAGCAGGGGCAGCCGGGGCCGGTCCTCGCCCCGGACCCGGGCCCGCAGCTCCGGCGCCAGCTTGGGGTTCGTCAGCTCCACCAGCACCGGCAGGGGCACGGGCTGGAGGTCGCCGAAGCTGCGGAGGCCCAGCCGCTGGAAGCGCTCCTGGAGGCGCGGGGCCAGATCCGGCAGGCGGCGCAGGGGGTGGGGCGCGAGGAAGACCGCCTCCCCGCCCTCCCCCACCCGCTCCAGGCGGTGCTCGGCCCGGGCGGCGAGCTGGGCGGCGGTGGCGCTCAGGGAGAGGCCGCCGTGGCTCTCCCAGCCGTGCCGCTGGACCAGCTCCCGCCGGATGCGCTCGGCGGTGTCCGCCAGTGGCCCGAAGAGACCCTGGGTGCCCTGGAGCTCCACCAGGGCCTCGCCCAGGCGCAGCAGCTGCCCCTGGGGGGTCCACTGCTGCAGGAAGTCCCCCAGGGAGACCTGGGCCTCCCACCAGACCTGGGGGGCCGGGTCCAGCACCCGCAGCCCCGGCACCGCCCGCAGCGCCCGGTCCAGGGGCAGGCCCGGCGCCAGCCCCCCGGCCCGGGCCAGGCGGTTCACGAACCAGAGGCTGGGCGTGCGCGGCGTCTCCGGGTTCAGGAAGGCCAGGGGCCGGTCCCGCAGCACCCCGTCCCGGCCACAGGCCAGCTGGAACGGCAGCTCAGGAACCCACATCGCCAGCACCAGATCCTCCAGAAGGGATCCAAGTATGGCGAATTTTTAGCGAAAAACAAGTCACGACCTTGGCCCTGGACGAAATGTTTCAGGCCTTGATGGCGAGTCTTTTATGGCAATGGATAGCCGTTTAACCGGTTGTCACTTAGGGAGTTGCTGCCTATTCCTCATCCACGGGCGGACGGCCGCTGAGCTTCCAGGACACGACTGCGATGGCCAGGAACACCGTGCCCAGGAAGAGGATGAAGCCCAGGAAGCCCCGGGCATCCCGGAGCGCAGCTGGATCCGTGATCCCCGCCAGATCGACTCGGCCCCGGTAGGCAAGGTAGTAGCAAAACAAGGCGACAATCGCCGTGAGCAGAGCCGAGATACGCGCTGGGATTCTCATGTTCATGGGATCAGTCTAGCGGCAAAGGTGTTGTCGCTATAACTTGAGCCCCTCCCCTCCGGCGGGTCGAGGGGGCAGGACAGGAGGAGGGCGGTGGCTCTGGGCCCGAGCAGGCTCGAGCGAGGCCACGCCAGGGGTGGGGGCCTCTCTCGGTCCCTCGGCCCCCGTCCCGCCCCGGGCGGACTGGGCCCCAGCGGGGTTCTGTCAGTGCACGGTGCGCCAGACCCGAGGTCTGGGGAAGCGCTGGGGAGCCGCGCCCTGGAAAGTGGAAAGGGACACGACCGAGCTGGAGCTTCCCTGCTGAAGTGGGCGATCCGGGTCATGCCTGTCACGGAGTTGCCGGCAAGGGCGTTGATGCCCTGGACATCGGTGTTGTTGAGGACGGTCCAGGTCTGGATGGCGGCCTGGCCATCCATCGTTTCTCACGGGCGGCCTCTTGCAGCGCTAACGGCCCCCGGCGTCCCATGCAGGGCCAGACTCTGCAGTCTGCAACCAGCGCCGGAGCTGCTCATACACTTCCGGCCGGTTCAGCAGCTCCAGGTGGCCCAGCCCCTGGCCGATCCAGGTTTGCCCCTCAGGGAAGGCCAGGCAGCGCTGGGGCTCCGGGTGGCGCCCGAGGGCGCTGTCCAGGGGCACGAGGCCGTCCCCCCACAGGTGGCCCTTCCAGGAGTCGGCGTCCTCTCCCGTCGTCCCCGCCAGGGCGCAGCAGCGCACCCCTTCCGGAAGGGGCACCGGCCGGCGCCGGTCCTTGCCCTCTGTGTGCGGGTCAAGGCCCTGCCAGTCCTCCTCCAGGAGGTTGCCGTACCGCAGGTCGGTGATGCCGGCGCTGCGGACCTTCCCCAGCCGCGCCAGGGGACTGGCGAAAGGGCTGGCCTCCAGGCCGCGCTGCAGCCAGTGCCCCCACCGCTCCAGGGGCGAGCCGTGGTGGGGCGTGCCCAGGAAGATCAGGTGCAGCAGGGAGGCCGGCCAGGCCTGCCCCGCGGCCTGGGCCTGGTGGCAGGCGCTGCGGGCCACCAGACCCCCCATGCTGTGGGCGAGGATGGCCAGGCTCGCCCCGGGCTCCGGCCACTGGGCGAGCAGGGTCTCCAGCAGCTCGGCCAGGGCCTTCCCGTTGGTGGAGACATGCAGGCCCGTGTTGTAGCGCAGGTAAAGGGCTGTGCAGCCCAGGTCCCGGGCCAGGGCCGCACCGTGATCCGGCCCATTCAGGCCCCACTGCCGCTCGTTGTGGCACAGCCCATGGATCAGGACCAACAGGCGGGTGCCGGGCCGGGGGATCGCCGCGGCGAGGGCGGCGGTCTCCAGGACGAGGGTCTGGCCTTCATGGCGCAGGCCCATGGGCGTGGCCAGGGGATTGCCCGTGGCGGCCAGGTGATCCCCCAGCACGCCATTCAGGACCGCCCGCAGGGCCTCCCGCTGGGGCGAGGGGTCCGGCTCCCCCTCCGGCGGGCCGAGGGGGGCCAGGGCGGCCTCCACGCCGAGCCCCACGGTCCGCGTCAGGGCGCGGATGGCCCCATAGACCAGCCCGCTGAGGCCCCGGCCACCGACCGCATGGCGGGCCTTGCCCCCCGTCAGCGGATGCTGGATGCCCTGGTGCATGGCCTCCACCAGGTCCGTCACGCCGACAGTCCCCTCCACCGCCAGCCGTGCCAGCCCACGCAGGTCCGAGGAAACAGCACGGAGGTAGGGGATCATCTGCGTTGATGATCCGCTGGTTCCGTCGGGGGGCGAAGGGATATTGGGATTAGTGGCTTCGGCCGTTGATTTCGTGGCGGGTGTTATCAAACGCTCTGAATGTGAGTTTCTTTGCAGGCTAGATCGCATGAAGGTCCGACCTCCGCCCCAAAGAGGTAGGTGGACTCGACCCGGATCTCAGCTCCGCACCACTACTTCAAGTGCTTCCAGATCGGCGTAGACGGCTTGGATTCGTCCCGACCCCCGCATCATAGGCAAGCTCAAGAGGCCATTGGGTGGAAGGAGTAGGAGTATTCCTACTTGGGAACCTGCTCCAGTTGACGCTGCAGATGGGCGACCTGGCTCTTGAGTTGATCTACCTGTAACTGCAATTCCATCTGTTTCGCCATCACAATGCCGTCCCACACATTCGGTGGCAGGGCAAACCGGCCGAGTAGGTTGCGATGCTCGTTCGCGAGATAGAAGCGATTGGCTCCATCGAAATAAACCATAAGATAACCAGAGCCCAACAGGTAAGGCTCCCATACTTGGTGTGAGGGCACATCACAACCAGGGAGGGTGGCCTCCACAACGACAACCCAGGGACGATGCCGGCTTAGATCCAGGCCCTTGAGCACCTCGTGCTCCATACCCTCCACATCTATGCAAATCAAATGCAGTGGTTTATCGGCCCAATGCTCGGCGATTACCTGGTTCAAAATGACAACAGGCACATCCAAGCTCTGGGTCGGGTTCTCACCGTGCCTACTCCAGTGGGCTACAGTCTCGGGGCATCCACTCGAGATCTGCCGCACGTGATCATATACCTGAAGCGTCAGCTGCCCGACTTCCGAACCCGCTGCGGCCTGGAGGAAGAGATCCTTTGGACGAGCATGCTGCCAGGCTTGTCGGTAGTAGGGCAAGGGCTCTATCGCGACGCCGTACCACCCCTTTTGGTACAATGCGAAGGTGTTGCTGTCGTTGACCGGCGCGGAAGCACCAACATCGATGTAATGGCCCTCTTCAACATCTGCGAAAACACGCTGCAAGATGACATCTTCAAAATTGCGCGTGTAACAAAACATCTGCATCTCCAGTGCTTGTTAGGGGGCGAATTTATAGCGTGAGGACAATTGTTCTCAATGTATTGGGGCGGGTGACGAATACCTACCGCCAGGTATCGCCGGGGGAGAGGATGGTTTTGAGCCCTTCGACAGGCCGCATGTCCCTATGGATGGCCAGCATATTGATAGAGCAGATCCCAGGGAAGTGGTCTATCCGGTTGGCCTTGAAGTTGTCAGGACGGAACAGCGGGGGCGTATGCCACCAGAGTCGGTAGTTCATATCAAACAGGCGCTGGATGAGCTCGGGGGATTTTTCGCTGCGGTCATTCTCGATATACATGATGGGTCGGCAGCGGGCGATGGTCTCGGCGGCCCCCGCCAGCACCTTGGATTCGTAGCCCTCCACGTCCAGTTTGATGAAGTCCACGCGCTCCAACTGGAAAGTATCCAGCATGCCCAGGGGGACCACTTCGCCCTCCTCAACCATATCTATGGCGATGCCCCCAAAGTTGTTGGGCTGGGAGTAGTCGAGATCTGGCACCAGGCAATCACCTTCGCAATCCCCAAGCGCCATGGCATAGGTCAGGACGTTGGGGATGCTGTTGAGCACTAGGTTCGCACAAAGGATCCTGTGCAGGACCGGTTGGGGCTCGAAGGCGACCACCACACCACCAGAACCCACCAACTGGGCAAGGGGTATAGTGTGGGCACCAATGTTGGCTCCCACATCCAGGACGATGGCCCCATGTTGGACGAACTGGGCGAAGAGATCCATCTCACCTTGGCTGAACTCCCCGTATTCCTTGAAGGATCGCCCGACATACTGGTCCTTCGGGGGATAGAGCATGGGGCCGAACCGACTCTCTGTCTGCTCGACGAATGGAGGGAAGGGTGTCTTGGGGTTGGCCTTCATGGGTGGCTCACCTTTTCTTCTTAGCACGATGTCAATGGCGCACTCGGCTGTGGCAGTGGCCGTCTGGTCCGCGTCCCCGAGGTCGTAACGGAACCCTGCTTCAATGCGTTCGACCTTGATGATCTCTACGTCCTGCCAGATGCGCATGAGGAGATCAAACACGTTGATGGATTTGGGGAGCAGGGGGGTACCCCGATAGATGGTGAACGACCACTTGTGATCGCGATTGTAACGGCTGGGCCAATTCAGATGCTCGTAAAGTTCCTCGTCCGGCACCGTGATGACGAGATAGCCCCCTACCCGAACGACGCGAACCCAATTTGCCAAAGCAACGTAGGGATCTACCATGTGCTCTAGGCAGTGCGAGCTGTGGAGGAAATCGTAGGTGCCATCCGGAACACTGGCGAGATACTGGGCATCACCATCGGGCATATCCCAGTTCTTGCAGCTATCGAATCCAAGCAGTGAGCCGTACTTATCCAGGCTGTCGTGGCCTCCGCCCACATCGATGCCGTCCCCGACAAAGTAGGGCTGCCCAGCAGCAACGCGTCTTTTAACGGCAAGGGAAGTTCCGCCAAATTTCATTGTTTCCCTCCTGTACAATTAGAGTTTAATATATTACTGCCAATTTTATCAGTGATGCCAAATTCATCAATCATCGGATAGGGTAGCGCCGTATTGGGTTGACGAAACCCCTGTTTGATCCGATCAGCTTAATTCCAGTTGTCGCATGGGTAGAAGAGCTGGTTGATATGGATTGAGAATACTGCCGACAAGGTGAAGGAGTTGCGGTATGCTTTGGCCCCATCCCATCCCATTTATTCGACAAGGCCCATCATGAGTACCAACAATGATCGCTTGACGATCGACAAGATGAAGGTTGATCTTGCCAACACGGCCCACAAGTTTCTTCTCGATCTCCCCCCTTGGGACAATGGCACGGGGGGGGAGATCATTCATAAGCGGATCCTGCCGCAGGCCACATACTCGCCCTGGTTGAGCGACTTCGACTTCATTAATACATATAACGGAATCGTGCCGAACCACACGCTGGTCGACGTATATCGTTGCTTCGAACTTTGGACGTTGGGGAAGCAAATGCAAGCGGTCGATGGCGACCTGCTGGAGGTCGGGGTCTGGCGTGGGGGTACGGGTATAGTGCTTGCCAAGAGTATCCTCGGATCCGACAAGAAGGTTTACCTCGCCGACACATTCACCGGCGTGGTCAAAGCCGGCGAGCGTGACACCCTCTATGTTGGCGGCGAGCATGCCGACACCTCACTTTCGATCGTGGAAGCCTTGATAAAGACATTCGAACTCGACAACACCGTCACCCTGCAAGGAATGTTCCCCGAGGACACCGCACACTTGGTGCCAGGGAAAATCGCGATGCTGCACTGTGACGTCGACGTGTATCAGTCGGCCAAGGACGTGGTCGAGTGGGTTTTGCCTCGGTTATCGCTTGGCGGCGTGATGGTATTCGATGACTATGGCTTCACTGGATGCGAAGGTGTAACACGCTTGGTCAATGAATATCGAAGACGACCAGATCTCATGTTCTTCCATAACCTTAACGGCCACGGGATCTTGTATAAGAAATCATGACTACCGCCCATTCTCCGGTCCCCGCTCACGTATTCGGCAATCTTTACCCAGCGCGACCTGCTGCCCGAGACTAGACTCCAGATCACTCATGTTCGGATCCTGAACTGCCGATATTCGTACCAAAGGGGGCGACCATGGACATCGGAGCGACGACTTCCACCAATCCCTACACCTACCTGTCGGTTTATAAGAGCAGCCAGGGTTCGGCATCATCCGGTTCCTCAGCCACCGCGGTCCCTGCTATAGGCACAACCCAGGATTCGGTGGCGCTGCAGGCCCTGTCCGCCACGCTATCGAGTCAGCCGGACATCTATGACGCCAAGGGGGCCCTCAACACTTCGGCGGCCAGCCAGTACCTCTCCGACCTCACGAGCAGCCTCAAGTCATTGACTTCGGGGAGTGGCGCTTCCGGCCTCTCCTCGTCGGCCTCATACACAGCCCTGGCACCCCAGGGTGGGCTCACCTCTGACGCGGCCGCCTCTCTCTTCGGGAACAGTGCCGCCAGCACCTCCTCCGCGTTCCCCGCTTCGGTCCTCAACCTGAATGCCAGCATGGCGCTGGCTTCGTACAACTACCAGCAGAGCCTTTCAGGTTCCACGGCCGGTGCGGCCACCACAAGTTCCACCGCAAACCCCATACCAACATCCACCATCCAGTCTGCCATCGCCTCCGCCCAGGACGCCGTCTCCTCAAGCATGTTCAACCTGATTGGCTAGCTTCCCGTTTTCATGACAACAACGGTGTCGACCTAACACCGGCAGATCAGACGGTTGCAGTGGAGTCCGAAAGGAAGTTCTGCGCTTCCTTGTCGAACATGTGCAGGTAATTGTTGAAAAGATGCATCTTCTTGCGGGTTCGCAAGCATCCATGAACATGGGCATTTTCACCTACCACCTCCCCAGAGGATCGGGAGTCCAGCCAGAGGGATTCCACCCGCAGACGCCGGCGGGCTGGTTCAAGAGCGAGGTTTGGCTCTCCCGCAGTAGAGAAAGCCTCCAGCCCTGAGAAACCCGGCTTTCACCAGCCGCTCCTCCATCCATATCCACGTTTCTGCGAAACGGATTGTGGATGCCTCGTCTGGGAGCCGGATCCCCCCGATCAGCCGATGCTGAATAGGTATAACAGGTGCCTCCGCCACGGTATCCAGTAAGCCCCGCAGGAATTCCAGGATCTCGGTGCCATCGGTGCTGTTGTTGTTGGGGGACTGATTGGCGGATTCGGATTTATCGGCCCAATTGAAATACTCTCCGCGAACGTCCTCGATCATGGTGCCCAGCGCCGTATCGTTCGCAGGAAGCGGCAGCTTCTCATACCAGGTACCGGAACTGGAAAGCGCCAGGCGGATGGCCAGGGCAAGAATCGCCTCTGCATCCCCGTAGTTATTCGGCATGGGCTCTATGGACACGATGTGACCTTCCGGCACCAACCACCCGAGGCAGCGGTGAAGCACTGCCTGATAGGACGGCAGGTGATGGAGCGTGCCGTTGAAGCAGGCCGCGTCATATCCGGAGACAAGCGGATCCCAGTTGTAGAGGTCTGCTGCAAGATAGGAGATGCGTCCGTTCCCCGGTGAGAGGTCTGCCTGATGTGCGGCCTCCCGCGCAATTTCAATGTTCCCTGGGGATAGATCCACTCCTGTCACGTCGAACCCGGCCCGGGCTAACTCCAGGGAGAACCATCCGTTCCCGCAACCTAGGTCCAGCACGCGGCCACCATGCGGGAGGACCTTGCGTAGCTGTTCGGTTGCAAAATCCGAGATCCGGGTCAGGCTCAGTTGAGCCAGCCTCTGCCGGCGGTAGGGACTCAGATAGAAGAAATCATTGTCCGCCATCTGCCGAAGATCCGGAATAAAGCCATGGGCCCGTCGCTCGAATGCCAAATGATCAAAATGGTCCCGCTCGCTATCAGGGGATTCATGAGTGGTCATGATCCGTTCCCTTTCAACTGTGGTGAATCTAAGACATCCCACGAGCAGCAAAAGCCGTTTTGACGAACTGTTAATGTGTTGGCAGGCGTTCCATCGACCCTAAATTAGCATTTGCCATTGGAATTCGCGACAGAATCCAATTCAAGAAGCGCCGGATATCCACCCCGGAATCGACGCCCCACCAGATACGCATGTGGCTATGATCCATGGAGAATCATTCATTCCCGTGCCAAAGGGCACCACCTTTCGGAGTTCTAGTGAAAGCCTTCTCACTCTCCGGCGACATTCCCTCAAAACAGCCAAGGGAAACAAAATGGGCTCCCAAGAAGGATCGGGGGTAACCGTGAGAATCCTGGTGACAGGCAACCTCGGGTTCGTCGGCTCGGTGGTCGCACCTTACCTGGTTGCTCAGGGCCACGAGGTCCAGGGACTTGACGCGGGTTATTTCGAAGGTTGCCTATTCGGGGGTCCTGCAGATCCTCCCACCGTCCGCAAGGATGTGCGAGATGTGGGACCCGAGGACCTCGATGGGTTCCAGGCGGTGGTACACCTGGCCGCCCTTTCCAACGACCCCCTGGGAGAGCTGGATCCAGATCTCACCGCCGCCATCAACCTGGGCGGCACCTTGCGGGTCGCCGAAGCCGCGCGCAAGGCAGGGGTGGCCCGGATGGTGTTCGCGTCCTCCTGCAGTCTCTATGGTATCGGCGGTGCGGCGGCTGTGAACGAAACTGGCGAAATGCGGCCGCAGACCGCCTACGCTAAGTCCAAGATCGATGCCGAAGCTGCCCTGGATACATTGAGTCGGGATGATTTCAGTCCGGTCTTCCTGCGCTTTGCCACGGCCTATGGTGTTTCGCCCCGGTTGCGCCTGGACTTGGTGGTGAACAACCTGGTGGGCTGGGCAGTCACAGAGGGCGTGATCCGCATCCAGAGTGACGGCTCACCTTGGAGGCCCCTGGTTCACGTGGAGGACATGGCCAGGGCCATCGCGGCAGCCGTGGAGGCGCCCCGGGAGGTGGTGCACCGGCAGGCCTTCAACGTAGGGCGCTCCGATGCCAACTACCAGGTCAAGGCCATCGCGGGCGACATTGGCAGGCTGCTGCCGCATTGCCAGGTGAGCATCAACCCCCAAGCCAGTCCAGATACCCGGTCCTATCAAGTCAGCTTCGACAAGATCCACGCTGCGCTTCCCGACTTCCGACCGGAATGGGGGTTGGAGCGGGGCATCCTGCAGCTGCGGGATGCCTACCGGAACCATAATCTTGATCTGGCCGCCTTTCATGACCGCCGTTTCACCCGGCTGCTGCAGCTCAAACACTTATTGGAAACGGGTCATCTCGGTTCCAATCTGCGTTGGACTCAGTGAGAGCCGTTCCTGGGCTTATGCCCTTCCAGGGTTATCGGAGGCGTTCCCGAAATGGACTGGGTCGTGTTCCCAGGAACAACGGACTAAGCCCATCCTCCTGTAGGTCCGTGCCCTAGTTGTGCCTCAGCCAAGCCCCCGGCCAGTGCGTGATGTTCTGATCCAGGCCACTTTCATTGAAGGGCCAGGCCGGCTGTTCGAGAGCGAACTCCGGATGACCCACCAGGAAATCCCTTGCCGCGAAGGTCGGGTTATCCGTTGTCCAGGCGGGCAGGCCGCGAGGCACATCGGCCAAGTCGTGCATGACGCCATCGGTGGCCACGAGGTAGGAACCCGCCGTCACTAGGCCGGCATAGGCTTCAAGCTCACTGGAGACATGCGCGTAGGTATGGTTTGAGTCCAGAATGACCAGCACCGTTTCCCCGGGGGCCACGAGCGACTTCACGCGCGCCACGATGTCGGGATCCGTCGAGCTGCCTTCGATGAGCGTGATGCGGTCGTTCATAGGGTGCGCCTCGATGGCGGCGCGGTTGTGGGGCCGGATCTCGATGTCGATCCCGATGACACGTCCGCGGTCCATCGCTCGGCATAGGCTGGAGTAGTAGATCAGCGAGCCCCCGTGGGCCACCCCCGTCTCGATGATCACATCCGGTTTCAGCTGGAAGATCACCTCCTGGATCCGGAGCATGTCCTCGGGCAGCTGAATGATCGGGCGACCCAACCAGCTGAAGGTGTACTGATACTTCTGGTTCCAGCCCAAGCGCACCCACTGTCGCGTGATCGCTTCGAAGGCCTCCTTGGAGTAGAGGTCCAGGGTGCTGGCCTGTCCCGCGTCTTCCAGGGTCAGGGACCTGGTTTCCATATCAAGCGTTAGCCTCATCATTCGCTCCAGTCCATCAGGTCGACCGCCATGCCGCCTTCGGCTAGCAGACGCCGATTTTCATTAAGATAGTTCGGATTCATCAGGATCGCACTCCGGACGCCACGCGAGGTCAGTTCTGCCGGGGCAACGATGGGGTGGCCGGTGCCAGGGATATAGCAGCCTTGCTTGTGCGGGTTCAGGTCTACGACACAGTCGATGAGGCTGGCATCTGGATCGATGAGGTTGGCGAAAGTGGCGCCCTTGGCTCCCGCGCCCCACAAGGCCACCTTCCCGCGAGTGGCCAGTTCGCAGAGGCGGTCCAGCCATTTCCGGCGAAGTTGTTCCTCCTCCTGGGCATAGTCGTGCGCCAGCCGGGGCGTCTCCGGGTGGGTTGGGATCACGGGCGGGGCGTTCTTTGCCACCCGGGCCTCGAGCCACAGGTACTGTCCGCCGAAGAGCCGTCCGACCCGCTCGACGATGAAGCCGGACCGTCGGAAAGCCTCGCTCAGCGAGTCCGCGGTGAACAGCGAGCAGTGTTCGTAGAAGAAGTCCCAGATGACCCGATTCCTGAGGATCCATTCCACGCAGGGCGTCTCGAAGAACACTCGGGTGGTCGGGGACCCGGCAAGGGCTTTCCGAACGGACTGCAGCAGCACCATCGGCTCCGCCACGTGCTCGATCACGTGGCGGCACACCACGACATCGGCCGCAACCTCGGCGCAGGAATCATCGTAATAGCACTGGCGGAAGGCGAGCCTTCCGTCCAGGTCGACCTCGGGGCCGACATAGCTTGGATCGAAGCCTAGACCCCTGTTCCCGGAGTTCGGAAAGCTGACCAGCTTACGAAGGAACTCGCCCTTTCCACAGCCCACTTCGACGATGGTGCTGTCCAGCACGCCCTGCCGCTCGACGAGGTCCTTCACCAGGTCATCAAGGTAGGCATCGAAGAAGGGTGAACAGGATTGCGTATTGTCATAGCCCTCACCGTAGGCCAGCAGGTCTGGATCGTAAGCCATGTTGAAGACGAAGCCGCAGTCCTGGCAGACCACCAGATCCAACTCGCCCCGCGCCAGCAGGCGGGCGGCCGTGTCGCTGGCAAGTACGAGGTTCTGGTGCACCGGGACCGCTCCCCGATGGAGGAAGGGGGACAGTCTCTTGCTAGCGCAAACCCGGCACGGCATCATGATGCCTCCCTGGCCTCAGACACGGTCCGCTCCAACCCCTTCGGCAGAGATAACCCGGGCTGCCAGCCAAGCGATCTGAGTTTGAGGTTCTCCCCCACCAGTTGAAGCGGATCCCCTGGACGCCCGGCAGCCAGACTCAGCATGTTCTCCGGATCCGCGCCCAGGAGCTGGGCCACTTCCCGAACGACCTGAGCCAGGGAAACGGGATCACCGGAGCTGATGTTGTAAGCCCCGTTGGCACTGGCTCCCAGCAGGGCCAGGAAGCCCTCGGCCACGTCCGAAGCGTGCAGGAAATCACGAAGGGCCTGGGCATTCACAGAGAAGGGTGGACGCCGTGCCTGGAAGGCTCCGATCAGGGAGGGGATCAAGCGTCGTGCATCTTCGCCTGTCCCGTAGGGCAGGAACACCCGACCCCAGGCACAGGGCACCTGATGCTGGCGGCAGATCGCCGCGGCCAGACGCCGCGTCGCATCTTTGGCGGTGCCATAGAGACTCGATGGATTCAGGGGAGTGCTGTCCTCCCGGCAGAGACCCTCGGACCAGTCGTATTCGGCGCAGGTCCCGGCAGCCACCACCCCCTTGCCTCCGACCGCGCAGAAGGCCTCCACCAGCTGAGTGGTGGCCTCCACCCAGCGCAGGTTCAGGGGTGAGGTCCAGTAGGCTCCATGTTCGGTGTACCAGGCCAGGTGCAGCAGGTGGGTGGCGGAGGCCTCCTGGACGAGTCGGGGAAAGTCCGGCCTCGCGAGGAGGTCCGCTTGGATGAAGGCCGCGAACGAGCTTTCGGGCGGCCTGGTCCTGCCGAGGAGGACCGTGTCGATGCCCCGGCCACGCAAGGCCTCCAGGACATACCGTCCAAGGAAGCCATTCCCACCGGTCAGGGCGACTCGCATGCGGGACTCCTAGCCGATCCGGAGGGTGGGAACGGCCGTGACGAACTGCCCCCCCCACTCGCGGGCATAGGCCAGCTGCGCCACCACCTCCTCGCGGAGGTTCCAGGGAAGGATGACGATGAAATCGGGTCGAAGCTCCGTAAGGGCTGCTTCGGGAAGGATGGGGATGCGGCTCCCAGGCAGGAACCGACCCTGCTTGGCGGGGTTCCGGTCCACCACGAAGGGGAGGAGGTCGGGCCGCACCCCTGCGTAGTTGAGGAGGGTGTTGCCTTTGGCGGCAGCCCCATAGCCGGCAACCGTCTTTCCAGAGCTCTGGACTTCCAGGAGGAAAGACAGGAAGGCGTTCTTGATCTCATCTGCTTTCGGCTGAAAGGCGGCGTAGAAGGCCCCGTCCCGCATCCCTGCCCGGGCCTCCAACTCCAGACAAGCCGAGAGCCGCGCGGAAGCCTGCCTCGAGCCCCTGCCCTTCTTCTGGACATAGACCCGGAGGCTGCCGCCGTGCGTCGTCAGCTGTTCAAGGTCGAAGGGGGCCAGGCCATTTTGATCAAAAATCCCAAGCAGGGCGGTCATGGACAGGTAGGAGAAGTGCTCGTGGTAGACCGTGTCGAACTGGGCGTTCCGGATCAGTTCGAGCAGGTGCGGGAACTCGAAGGTGGCGACGCCTTCCGGCTTCAGGAGTTCCGCCACACCGAGGAGGAAATCGTTGATCTCCGGAACGTGGGCCAGGACATTGTTGGCCACAATCAGGTCTGCCTGCCTGCCGGAAACAGCCAGGCTTGAGCCGAGTTCCTGGGTGAAGAAGGCCTGGATGATCTCGACCCCCTTGGCGCGGGCGGCCAGGGCGGTGTTGGCGGTGGGCTCGATGCCCAGGCAGGGAATGCCCCGGCGCTTCACGTACTGCAGCAGGTAGCCATCATTGGCGGCGAGCTCGACGACCAGGGACTCACCCCCCAGGTTGAACCGTTCAACCATGACCTGAACGTAGTCCTCGGCGTGCTTCAACCAGGTTTCCGAGTAGGAGCTGAAGTAGGCATAGTCGGCGGTGAACAAGGCCCCCGCATCGACCACATCCTCGGTCTGGACCAGCCAGCAGCGGGTGCAGACTAGCACCTTGAGTGGAAACCAGAGCTCAGGGTCATGCAGGGTCTGAGCCGTCAGGTAGGCATTGGAGTGGGGTGCCGAACCCAGGTCGAGAAAGGGCTCCTTCAACTCGGCATGGCAGTGGCGGCAATTCATAGGGAGATCCCCGGGAAATGAGCTGGGAGGAAGGCCCAGGCCTGATCCCGCTCCGAGATTTCACCGATCCTGCGGGGCCACGAGATATTCAATCGGGGCTCCTCGGGATGAATCCCTCCCTCCGCTTCGGGATGATGGGACTCGGAGTGCAGGTAGACCAGCTCGCAGTCATCGGTCAGAGCCTGGAAGCCATGGGCAAAACCCTGGGGAATGACGAGGCTGGTGTGGTTCGTCTCGGACAGGACAACCCCCTGCCAGGACAGGAAGGTCGGAGAGTCCTTGCGCAGATCCACAGCTACGTCGTAGACCTCGCCCCGAAGACAAGTCACCACCTTGATCTCCGCATGCGGTGGATGCTGGAAGTGGAGTCCCCGAATGGTCCCCTGGCGCCTGGTGTGCGTGTGGTTGATCTGGCTCACAGGATGCGGGAATCCAGCTTCCCTGAACACCTCCGAACAGAACAGGCGGGAGAAGGATCCCCGGTGATCCTCGAGGACCCATCTCTGGATGAGTTTCAATCCAGGAAGGGTTCCGTCGCTGAGGTCGAACCTAGGAGACGCCATGGCCAGCCACCGGTGGTTTGGGCCATTCGGAGTAATCCTGAATCTGG
The DNA here is from genome assembly GCA_903857495.1 of uncultured Holophagaceae bacterium. Classification (GTDB taxonomy): domain Bacteria; phylum Acidobacteriota; class Holophagae; order Holophagales; family Holophagaceae; genus Geothrix. The sequence goes on from CAIOFF010000013.1 coordinate 18,883, forward strand.
CCCAGGGTGAATTCGGTCATGTCCAGCCACCTCAAGTATCCGTTGGGGCGACTCAATCCCAGGTTTTCCACGGAGCCATTCCTTGCTGCCATAGGGCTTCCAGTTGGTTCTTGTCCCGGAGCGTATCCATGGGCTGCCAGAATCCATGATGCTTGAAGGCCATGAGCTCACCTTTCGAGGCCAGCCGGGCCAGGGGCTCGCCTTCCCAGGAAGTGGAGTCATCCGCGATGTCCTGGAGGCATTCGGGCGAGAGCGCGAAGAAGCCCCCGTTGATCCACCCTCCATCCCCGAGTGGTTTTTCAATGAATCCTTGCACGCTCTCCCCTGCGAGTGCCAGGGACCCGTAGCGGCCTGGAGGCTGCACCGCGGTGACCGTGGCCCTCTTGCCATGGGAGCCGTGGAAATCCAGAAGGGCTTTGATGTTGATATCGGAGACGCCATCACCGTAGGTCAGGCAGAAGCAGGTCTCCTTCTCCACATAGGGAGCGATCCGCTTGAGGCGCCCGCCCGTCATCGTGTCGGCGCCCGTGTCCACAAGGGTGACGCGCCAAGGTTCGGCATGTTTTTCATGCACTTCCATCTGGTTTTCCTGGAAATCGAAGGTGACGTCGCTCATGTGAAGGAAGTAGTTTGAGAAGTATTCTTTGATCATGTAGCCCTTGAAGCCAAGACAGACGATGAAGTCATTCATCCCGTAATAGGAGTACATCTTCATGATGTGCCAGAGGATGGGTCGGCCGCCGATCTCGATCATCGGTTTTGGCTTCAGGTGGGTCTCTTCGCTCAATCGGGTCCCAAGCCCGCCAGCGAGAATGACGACTTTCATGATTGATCCCCCGGTTCCATGGTAGACGGACCCTCAACTACGTCACGGGCAGAGGAGCCATTCTTGCTCCAGTGTTCAAACATCACGCGGTAGGCCGCCTCGAAATCGTGGGCGAAGCCCGGCCCATCCATTAGGGGGGAGTTCAGCATTCGTTCCCGCATTCCCAACCGGAGAGCCTTCAGGGCCTGCCCATCGCCCGCGAACTGGCAGGCCTTGGCGAGGTATTCCTTCTCGCTGTGGGCCACCCATTCGGGCAGTCCGAGGTTCATCAGCATGCCCGTCCCCAGTCGGCCCACCGGCGGACGACTGGCGAGGGTCAGCGCAGGAACACCCATCCACAGGGCATCCATGAGCATGGTGCCCCCGCTGTGGGGGAAGCTGTCCAGGAGGATGTCGATGTCATTCAAGCCCTCAAAGATGTTAGGACTGTTCCGCAGGATCACCCGCTCGGTGTCCACACCGTGCTGCGCTAAAAAGCCTCGGTAGTGGTCCTGGGTCCTGGGATCGTCGAAGGGGGGGTAGTCGAGAATAAGCTTCGCCTCCGGGAGTCGCTTCAGGATCTCCCCCCAGACCCTGAAGGTCCGGTGGCTCAACCGCTCGGTGCGTCCCGTGTAGCCGAAGGTGACGAACCCGTTGCGTAGGCAGGGCGAAGCCACGACGTCCGGGGCATCCACCTTCGGCTGAAACACAAGGAAGGAGTGGGGGAGCCGGACGATGGTCTCGCGGGCCAGGGTGCCTTCGGGGGCGACATGGGGATCAAAGAGCGCGTAGTCCATGGCCTTCAGACCCGTGGTCCAGGCCGAACCCAGCCAGGTGGCCTGAATGGGCGCCGGTTTCAGAGCGAACAGACCCAACCGGTCGTCCAACATGTGGCCACACAAGTCGACGAGGATATCGATGCCATCCGCCCGCACCAGCTCAGCCGCTGCCTCGTCGTCGAGTTGCCGGATGTCCCGCCAGTGCTCGAACTGTTCTCGGAACAGACCGGTCCAGGCGACCTCGTGTTCCACATTGGAATAGGCGAACAACTCAAAGGAATTACGGTCATGGTGCTGGAATAGGGGCCAGAAATAGAAGCGTCCCGTGTGTTTCCTGAAGTCGGGTGAGACATAGCCGATGCGGAGGCGGCGGTTCGGGTTGCGATCATGGGACAGGAAGTCCTCCCGGGGCTCTGGGAACCGGTCCCCCCAGCGCACGAACTCGCTGTAGATCTCCTCCGCACTGAGGTCGGGATGATAGGAGTAGCAGTAGAGACGCTGTTCCCAGATCACCGGATGAACACTTAGAGCCTCGAACGCGCGGTCGCTCTCCTTCACAACATCAGCATATTTGGACTGCTTACCTAGAATGTTGGAAAGGAGCTGCCGCATTTCCATAAAATCCGGCTTGAACCTCAATGCCCTGCGGCACACCTCCTCAGCCTCCACGAGTCGACCAACTTGGGAGAGCACAAACTCCATGGATTGGTTCGCCTTGTAGTGGGTGGGATCGATCGCCAGGGCCGCACGGTAGCTCTCAAGAGCCTCCTCGACCAGCCCCTGCTTTCGAAAAGCATTGCCTAGAAAGCAGTGAGCGTTGGTAAACCATGGATTTAGCACCAAGGCCTTCTGGTAACTAGCTCTTGCCTCCTCAAGCCGACCCTCCAACTCCAGGGCGACCCCAAGGTTGCAATGGAATTCTGAATCATCGGGCAGGAGGCTCGCCGCCCGCTCCAGGGCGGGAATGGCCGGCTTGCCCTGGGCATGGAGGGCGAGGCCGAGGACATGCCAGCCTTGTCCTGAATGGGGGAATTCCTCCACCAGAACTTTGGCCTCGGCTTCAACCTCCACATGCTTTCCCTCATCGAACAGGGTGTTCAGTCGATTCAAGGCCTCGACAGGAGCCCCAGTATCGCTCAGAAAAACCTCCTTTCCTCGATCCCAAAAGGGAAGGTGTCAGGCACCAATCCAGCGTTCGAACATTGCACGGTAGGCCGACTCAACACCACGGGCAAAGCCCGGCCCATCCGTCAGGGGGGAGTCGAGCATACGTTCCCGCATTCCCAGCCGGAGCTCCTTCAAGGTCTGGCCATCACCCGCGAGCTGGCAGGCCTTGTCGATGAATTCTTCCTCGCTGTAGGCCACCCATTCAGGCAGTCCGAGGTTCATCAGCATGCCCAATCCCAGTCGGCCCACCGGCGGGCGGCTGGCGAGAGTTATGAAAGGTACCCCCATCCAAAGGGCATCCATGAGCATGGTGCCCCCACCATGGGGGAAGCTGTCCAGGAGGATGTCGATGTCGTTAAGGCCCTCGAATATTTTCGGACTATTCCGCATGATCACCCGCTCCGTGTCCACACCGTGCTGCGCAAGAAAGGCTCGGTAGTGGTCCTGAGTCCTGGGGTCGGAGAAGGGAAGGAAGTCCAGAATCAGCTTCGCCTCCGGGAGTCGATTCAGGATCTCCCCCCAGACCCTGAAGATCCGGTGGTTCAGCCGCTCGGTGCGCCCCGTGTAGCCAAAGGTGACGAATCCGTTTTTCAGGCAAGGCGGCGCCACGAGGTCCGGGGCATCCACTTTCGGCTGGAACACCATGAAGGAGTAGGGAAGCCGGACGATGGTCTCGCTGGTCAGGGTGCCTTCGGGGGCGACATGGGGATCAAAAATCACGTAGTCCATGGTCTTCAGCCCGGTGGTCCAGGCAGATCCCAACCAGAAAGCCTGGATGGGCGCCGGCTTCAAGGCAAACAGGCCCAACCGTTGGCCTTCCATGTGGCCACACAGGTCCACGAGGATATCAATGCCATCCGCCCGGACTAGGTCAGCCACCGCCTGATCATCGAGGCGCCGAATGTCCCGCCAGTGCTCGAACTGTTCTCGGAACAGGCCGGTCCAGGCCACCTCGTGTTCAACATTGGAATAGGCGAACAGTTCAATGGAATTACGGTCATGGTACTGAAGTAATGGCCAGAAATAGAAGCGTCCCGTATGCTTCCTGAAGTCGGGTGAGACATAGCCGATGCGGAGGCGGCGGTTCGGGTTGCGGTCATGGGACGAGAAGTCCACCTGGGGCTCGGGAAACCGGTTCCCCCAGCGCACGAACTCGCTGTAGATCTCTGTTGCACTGAGGTCGGGGTGATAGGAAAAGCAGTAAAGGTGCTGCTCCCAAATCGCTGGATCGACACTCGGCGCTTCGAGCGCGCGCTCGCTTTCCATCACGACGTCTGCATACTTGGACATATAAGCGAGGGTGTTGGAGAGGAGCTGCCGGACCTCCGCGTAGTCCGGCTTGAACTTCAGGGTCCTGCGGCACAGTTCCTCGGCTTCCACGAGTCGGCCAAGTCGGGTAAGTCCCTCCTGAAGGCGCTGGGGCGCCCCATAGTGGGTGGGATCGATCGCCAGGGCCGCACGGTGGCTCTCAAGCGCCTCCTCGAACTGTCCGAGCTTTCGCAAGGCAGCTCCAAGGTAGCAATGGGCGTTGGGGAACCAGGGGTTCAGCACCAAGGCCTGCTGGTAGCTGGCGACTGCCTCCTCGAAACGGTCCTCCAAGGCCAGGGCGACCCCCAGGTTGTAGTGGGCCACTGAATCATCGGGCAGGAGGCTCACTGCCCGCTCCAGGGCGTGAATGGCTGGCTTGCCCTGGGCATGCAAGGCGTGACCAAGGACCTGCCAGGCCTTCCCTGAGAGGGGGAACGCCTCCAACAAGGCATGAGCCTGCGCTTCCGCCTCCATAGACCTTCCCTCGTTGAGCAGGGCGATCAGTCGATTCAAGATCTCGGCTGGAACTGCAGTCTCGCTCAGAAAAACCCCCTGTGCTTGATGCCCAATTGGAAGGCAACTAGGTAGCAATTTTCACGCAAGCAATACCTGGGCCATCTATTTCCGAAAGACCTATATGTAATTCAGTATGCCGAGGCATGGTGCGGTGGCTCCAGCGATTTTTGCCTAGCAGGCAGAACCCAGCGCCTGGTCCCAGAAAAAAATTAAAGGTTTTCGATTTCGAGCCCGAAGAAGGGGGGGTCGGGAGGATTTCCCCCCGCGACATGGCAGCACGGATGCTGCCCAACCAACTTCACGGAGGAAGTCATGGTAACCATTCTGAGCAACGTCGCCGCTCTGGCCGCCAGTCGCCAATTGGGCGTCAGCAAGATCGGCTTGACGACTGCCATCACCCGGCTCACCACGGGTCGGCGTGTCAACAACGCCATGGACGATGCAGCCAGCCTCACGCAAGGCAACACCTACCAGGCCAACGCGCGGGATGCCGCTGCATCGGTCGTGACCGATCAGGCCAACTACTTCATTGCCCTCAACAATGACGGCCCGAACCTGCAGAAGACCCAGGATGCCTATCGGATGGCCGAGTTGGAGGGCGGTGGCAACACGGCCACGACGGAATACACCAACCTTGTGGCCCTTAATGGAGCCTCTTCGACCGCCGCTCTTGCGGCCATCGCCACTTCTCAGGCCACCAATGGTGCCTCCATGTCTTCCGCGCTGAGCAAAGCGCAGACCCACGGGATCGCCGCTGAAACGAATCAGGGCATCGCCGATGCCTACCTGGGCGCTGACATGGGGGCCGAAATGGCGAACCTGACCAAATACCAGATCCTCATGCAGGCGGGCACCAGTGCCCTGAACAACGCGAACCAGTCGGCGCAGACCGTCATGGGCCTCTTCCGGTAAGACCGTAATCTTCTCAACCCGGTAGCACGGATGCTACCTAACCATTATCATGGAGGATAGTATGGTTACCATTCTTAGCAACGTTGCTGCCCTGGCCGCTAGCCGCCAGTTGGGCGTCAGCAAAATCGGCCTCACCACGGCCATCACCCGCCTAACCACGGGTCGGCGTGTCAACAACGCCATGGACGATGCGGCTAGCCTCACGCAAGGTAATACGTATGAGGCCGCCGCGCGCAACGCCGCCGCATCAGTCGTGACCGATCAGGCCAACTACTTCATTGCCCTCAACAATGACGGCCCGAACCTCCAGAAGACCCAGGATGCCTATCGGATGGCCGAGCTCGAGGGCGGTGGCAATACGGCCACGACGGAATACACCAACCTCAAGGGCACTGCGGGCGGAACCGATTCGACCGCCGCTCTTGCAGCCATCGCCACCTCTCAGGCCACCAATGGTGCCTCCATGTCTTCCGCGCTGAGCAAGGCGCAGACTCACGGGATCGCCGCAGAAACGAATCAGGGCATCTCGGATGCCTACCTGGGCGCAGACATGGGTGCTGAAATGGCGAACCTGACCAAGTATCAGATTCTCATGCAGGCGGGCACCAGTGCCCTGAACAACGCGAACCAGTCGGCGCAGACCGTCATGGGCCTCTTCAAGTAACAAGTATTCCCTCGACCCGGTAGCACGGAAGCTACCTAACCAGTATCATGGAGGATAGTATGGTTACCATTCTTAGCAACGTCACAGCCCTGGCCGCCAGTCGCCAATTGGGCGTCAGCAAGATCGGCCTTACCACTGCCATCACCCGGCTCACCACGGGCCGGCGTGTCAACAACGCCATGGACGATGCGGCCAGCCTCACGCAAGGCAACACCTACCAGGCCAACGCTCGTAATGCCGCTGCATCGGTTGTGACCGATCAGGCCAACTACTTCATCGCCCTCAACAATGATGGCCCAAACCTGCAGAAGACCCAGGATGCCTATCGGATGGCCGAGCTCGAGGGCGGTGGCAACACGGCCACGACGGAATACACCAACCTTGTGGCCCTTAACGGAGCCAGTTCGACCGCCGCTCTTGCAGCCATTGCCACCTCTCAGGCCACCAATGGCGCATCCATGTCCTCCGCGCTGAGCAAGGCGCAGACCCACGGGATCTCCGCTGAAACGAATCAGGGCATCGCTGATGCCTACCTGGGCGCGGACATGGGCGCCGAAATGGCGAACCTGACCAAATACCAGATCCTCATGCAGGCGGGCACCAGTGCCCTGAACAACGCGAACCAGTCGGCTCAGACCGTCATGGGCCTCTTCCGGTAACTAGGAGTTTGAATTCCGGGAGGGGCAGATTCCATCTGCCCCTCCCGGTTGTATGAATTCCAGAAGGGAGACACCATGGTTGATCAGATCACGTCCCTAAGCGGCACCCCCATGCTGGCGGTCAGTGCTTCGCTGCAGGCCACCAGCTCGCGGTCGACCTCTGCGCCCTCTATGATGGCCCCTTCTGCGCCCCAAGCCGAGGCCTCGGCGCCGAGTCCCGGATCGCAGGATGCGGCCGTCGCCCAGGTCAATCAGCACCTTCAGCAGACGCAAGCGGATCTGAAGATCCAAGTGGATCGGGGGTCCGGACGAGCTGTCTTCCAGGTTGTTCAGGAGGGCACCGGACAGGTGCTGTTCCAGGTGCCTTCGGCCGAGGTCTTGGGGATGTCCCGCCGGGTACGCGAATTGCAGGCCGAGTCGTTGAACGCAGGGGTCTTGGTGGATAAGCAGGGCTAGACTGCCCATCCCCCTTTAATCGCCTGAGGGTTGAGGTGTGGCATGGTTTCAATCACGACGAGCACAACTTCGAGCACCGCCAGCCTGAACGGGCTGAGCACGGGCATCGACACCACGGCCCTGATCAACGCCATCGTGGCTCAAAAGGCCACTACCCTTAACCGCCTGAAGGCCCAGCAGACCCTCAACAACCAGAAGACCACATCCCTGATCTCCATCAGGACCCAACTGGGCACCCTCGTAAACAGTTTGGGGGCCCTGTCCGACAAGTTCAATGCCCGGGCCGTGACGAGCACCGACAGCAACAACACCAATGTCACCGGGTCGGCCACCGGGAACATATCGGGCAGCTATGACCTCACCGTGAGCACGGTGGCCACCCGGGGGCGGCTCTCGGCGAGCCTCAACGGGAGTGGCAACGCCATCAACATGGCTGTGGCCAATCCGTCCAATGCCTCCCTTTCCCCGATCTTCACGACGGGGACACCCGCCACCTTCGCCCTCCAGGGAACGGATGGGAAGGTCTACAAGATCACCCTTGATGATGCCTCCAACACCCTGAATGGCCTGCGCGACAAGATCAATGCCTTGGCCGGAAGCAGCGTCACGGCCTCGATCGTGAACCTAGGCAAGGGTGCCAACCCCTATCAGCTGGTGATCACGGCGAAGGATACCGGCACCGGGAGCACCGGAGGCAAGGTCAGCCTCGCCGACATCACCACCAATGATGGCGTCACCTCGGCCAACAACCTGGGGATCCTTGCCGGCACGGTGGACAACCTGACGACGCCCACGCAGATCACCCTGGGGGGACTCACCTCCTCGGGGACCGGGGTCGCCACAGATGCCAACTTCACCCTCAACGGCATCAACCTCACCCGCAGCACCAATGTGGTCAAGGACGCCGTGGATGGCCTGACCCTCACCCTCAAGCAGGGGGGCCAGACCGGAACCACGACGCTGACGGTCGGCCAGGACACGGCCGGCGCTAGCACGGCCCTGCAGACCGTCATCACCAACTACAACAAGCTGGTGACGGACTACAAGACAGCCTCCACGCCCACCAAGAATGCGGATGGCTCTGTCGCCCTGGCGCCCTTGTCCAACGATGCCACCATGCGGAACTTGATGAACAGCCTCAGAGCCGCCATGCAGGGCGGTTCCGCGGGCCTGTCAAGCGGCGCGACCTATAAACTCTTGTCTAATGTAGGAGTCACCAACCAGTCCGATGGCACCCTCTACCTGAATAGCTATACGTTCCAGCAGGCCATGAACAGCGATCCGGCCTCGGTACAAAGCCTCTTCACTTTCTTGGGAACCTCCACCAGCCCTGCCGTGACAGTCAAGAGTGGGGGCTCCCAGACCGCCACGGGCAGTGTGGATTTCGCCATCACGGACTCGGGCGGCGGGAACTTGGTGGGGACCCTGACCCAAGGCACCACCACCGTCACCTCCATCCCGGTCACCAACGGGATCCTCTCTGGCGCGGGAATTTTTGCCGGGTTGGGCCTTGGGGTCACCGGCACCGGCACGGGCACCTTGACCCTCAGCCGGGGTGCGGGACAGGCGGCCTCGGACCTCCTGTCCACCTACACGGGTACGACCGGAGGCATCGCCAACCTGCTGAGCACCATCACCTCCCAGAACACCAACTTGGTCACTCAGATCGCTCAGGCGCAGTCAAGGTTGAACCAGGAGACGGCGGATCTGAAGGATAAATTCGCCCAGATGGAGGCCATTGTCGGCCAGATGAAAGCGACGACGAGTTCCTTGTTCTCAACCTCTTAGAGGGTTCTCGTTCTCATGTCCGACCGGGATGTGTCGATAAAATACAGCAGGGGTCAACCATGAATGCTTACGCCAGATCTGCTGATGCCTACCTCAGCCAGCGTATCCTCGGGACCAGCCCCGAAGAGCAGGCGGCCCTCATCATGGAGGCAGGACAGCTTCATCTGGGCAGGGCCATCCAGGCCTTGGACCGGAGCGATCCCACTGCTGCAACCCGGAGCTACATTCGTGTCTCGGAAGTCATCCAGGAGGCCACCCTCCGTCTGGACCTTGAAGGAGGCAGCGAGCTGGCCCACAACCTCGCAAAGTTGTATGACTGGTGGATACGGGAGGTCATGGCCGCCAGCCGGGTCAAGGATACGACTCGCCTGGCCGCCGTGGCGAATGGCATGGGCGAGATCCGTCAGGCCTGGGAGCAGTACCATAAGAAGAAGCTTGGAGCTAGCGGAGCTCCCGCTTTCCAGCTTGGGAACCGGGTCGGCTAAACGACGCCGGGGCCCGTTAGGCCAACTAACATCTGGGCGTGCAGGATTACCTACTTGATGACTCGGAGCTCAATTCGGTATTGGGTGGCGATGTTGTTGCGCTCGCGCAAGGCGACTTCCCAGTCTTCTCTGGAGAGGAGCCCCAGCTCGGCCTGGGTTTTGTAGGGCTCGTCTAGATCGATGAAATAGGGGGGGACGATCTCAAAATCCACGCCCAGTTGATGCGCCAGTGGCGTGTTTGAGACGCCCACCCGCTGCCACTCATCGTTCAGTGATCGGCTGAAGAGGCACAGCATGTCCGGTGAGATGGGTCGGACATGGGTAGGATCATTGAGGAAATGGTCGTGGCGGGGATGCGGGACCGTGATCTTGATCCGCGCATCCTTGCGGCAGATTCGATAGAGCTCCTGGAACATGCCAAGGAAGACCTTCGGATCACGGCCCAAGTGCTCCAGACAGTGCTGGAAAACAACCTCTTCCACAGAATCATCCGGCCAGGGCCACGGGAGTGTTTCGAGGTCCACCAGCGCATCGGGATGACAAACTGGCGCGTTGTCAACGTTGGTAAAACCATCCAGCCTGCTGTAGCCACATCCCATGTTTAGTTTCATATGAGCCTCGTCTCACTGGTATGGCGGTTCATTGGAGATCCTGGAGGGTCTGCTGGATTACGGCCTTCCAGTCAGAGACTCTGGGTTGGCGGTAGATCTGTATGCTCGGATACCAAGGGCAATCAGCTCTTCCCATGAGCCAGCGCCAATCCGGCAGGTAGGGGACCAGGAGCAGAGTGGGGATTCCCATGGCCCCGGCCAAGTGGGCCAGGGCAGTGTCAATGGTGATGACCAAGTCCAGGCCGCTGAGTGCGTAGGCGGTATCCGAGAAGTTGCTGAGAAGTGGGGAGAGGGCAACAATCCCCGGGAGGGGCGGCATTTCCTGGCTACCGTGCTGCAGAGCAAACCAGTCCACTTCGGGGAGGGAACCGAGAGGACCGAACAGCGCAGGGGGAATGGATTTCTGTGAGGCCCGATCTTGGATCGGACTGCTTGCCCAGGAGACACCAATCCGGTGGCCCTTTCGGGAAGTCGCCAGTTGTTCGCAGATCCCCTGCCGGTTGGGGACCACCCTCGGGACGTTCAGATAGGGGATCTCGGTGGGAATGGTGTCTAGGGTGGTTCGAAAGACTCGTGGAAGGCTAAGCAGGGGCAGTTGGAGGTCAAAGGCCGGAAGAGGGCCACCCTCAACGCAGACCTCATCGATGCCCGGGCAGGTTCCCACCAGATCTGCCAGTTCAGGCTGGGCCAGCAGCAGGACCCTGCCACCGAGGCTCTTCACCTTGGAGGCATATCGCAGAAACATCAAGGTGTCACCGAAGCCCTGTTCCCAGTGCAGCAGCAGGGTCCTGCCCTCAAAGGGTTCGCCATTCCAGCTGGGCTGAGTGTAGCCCCGCAGGGGGGTGGTAAGCCTGGGATGGCTCCAGCGCGCTTCGTGTTGGTCCCAGCCCAGGGGCATGAACCCGAACTGGAGGTTGATGCAACTGGCTTCCCACTCGGCGACTGGGCCGGAATAATCCACCGACGCCCGCCGGAGCATCTCCTGATGGAGCTGGGGCCAACGCTCCTGGGTAATGTAGATTTCCAGGAGGAGAGTGGTGATCACCGGGTTACCGGGATCCAATTTGGCACACTGGATCAGCGTCGCGGTGGCCCAATCGAGGTCGCCCCCCTTGATATAACAGCGGGCCAGGTCCAGGCGGGCCTCCACCCCTGAAGGATCCAAGGACACCAGGTCCATGAGCCGCTCCTCTGCCTCCTTGAGTCGGCCCAGGCGCAAGAGTGCCCTTCCCTGAAGGGCAAGGGCTGGAAGGAAGCCCGGGCCCAGGGAAAGGCCGCAGAGGCTCGCCTCCAAGGCCTCCTCTGGCTGGTCCATCGAGAGCAGCTGACCCGCATACTCGACCCAGACTTCAATCGATTCCGGGTGGGTGAGCAGAACCTTGCGATAGGCCATGAGCGCCCCCTGAACCTGGCCGGAACGCCCCAAGGCCCGGGCATTCTCTAGCGCATCTGTTAAGGGATCTGCCACCTGGTCTTCCTTTCTCCTGGTCTTCCGCAGGAAAGCGGGGTGCGAATTCCTAGCATCATCACATCAAATTGAGCCGCCGGGGCAGTGGCCTGTCTCCGCCCTGAGACCTCCGATACAGGGTTTGGCTGGATGTTCCAGAGTCCAGAGCCTCTGGCCGAGGTTCGGCAAGGGGACAAGGGCGGGTGACTGCGTTCGGAGGGAGGCCCTCGTGGGCCAGATGAGGGGTGTGCCAGATCCACTTTTCAAGGCCAGGAGGATCGTTGTTCTCAAGCCCGGTGGGGGTCTGTCGATACAAGCCTGTGGGGGACGACCATGAATGATCACGCCAGCTCTACCGATGCCGAGCGCAGCCAGCAGATGCTCGGGGCCAGCCCCGAAGAGCAGGCTGCCCTCATCATGGAGGCAGGGCAGCTGCACCTGGGCAGGGCCATCCAGGCCTTGGACCTGAATGACCTCTCTGCCGCAACCCGGAGCTACATTCGGGTCTCCGCAGCCATCCAGGAGGCTACTCTCCGCCTGGACCTTGAGGGTGGAGGAGAATTGGCCCACAACCTGGCGAAGCTGTACGAGTGGTGGAAGCAGGAGATCATGGCCGCCAGCCGAACCAAAGATACCCAGCGGCTGGCCGCGGTGGCCCAGAGCATGGGCGAGATCCGCCAGACCTGGATACAGCTCCACGAGATGAAGCTCGGAACCACGGGAGCTTCCGCCCCCCAGCCTGGGAAGCCAGTCGCATGAGCGACACCAGGGTTCGTGCGGCCATTGAGCAGATGGAAGCCTGGCTGACCGACCCGGATTGGGAACCCGAGGCTGGCACGCTGGCCCAGTGGGACGCCGAGTTCCAGTCAGCCCTCGCGCAGGCCGAGAAGGCTTCGGGATGGACCGACCTCAGGGACCGAGCGCATGCGGCAGGACACCAGCTGGAGGCACGGCGAGTGGTGCTGGCTGATGCGCTCGATCAGGTGCGGCGAGAGCTTGAGGTGCATGAGCGTGGGGTCCGGGCGCTGAAAGGCTATGGCGCGGGCACCCGCTGACGCCTGTTGCGGGCTACGCGCCCTGCGTCAGGTCCGTGACAACCTGCTGAATCACGGAGCCCCAATCCCCGTAGGCCGGCTGCCGGTAGAGCCGCATGGTCGGATACCAGGGACTGTCGAGCCGATCCAGCATCCATCGGTAATCCGGCTGCCAGGCCAGGAGGAGCAGGGTTGGAATGCCCATGGCTCCGGCCAGATGGGTCACGGAGGTGTCCACCGTGATCAGCAGATCCATGCTGTCCAGCGCGAGGGCTGTGTCCGAGAAGGACTGCAGCAGGGGCTCCAGTGACACCAGGCCTGGCAGGGGAGGGACGTCCTGTCGACCCACCTGAAGGCTGAACCAGGACACGCCTGGCAACGCCGCCAGGGGCGCCAGGGCTGCACCCGAAAGCGACCGCTCAAAGTCCCGGGCGTGGTTGGGTCCGCCGGCCCACACCAGCCCGATCCTGGTCTCGCCCTGCCCGGCCCCCAGCTTTTCCAGAAGCTCGTGCCGGTGGGTGACTGACTTCGGAACGCCCAGGTAGGGCACCTCGGCAGGGATGGAGTCAAGGTCCGTCCGGAAGACCCAGGGCAAGGACATGAGGGAGACCTGAAGGTCAAAGGGCGGCAGAGGTACACCCTGGGAGATGACGAGGTCCACCCCCTTGCAGGTGGCCGCGACCGCCGTCAGGGCGGGCTGGGTCTCGAGGAGCACCGTGCCCCCAAGGGCCTTCACCCGGGCGAGGTACCGCACAAACATGAAGGTATCCCCGAGCCCCTGCTCGGCCCAGACCAGGAGGGTCTTCCCGGCGAAGGATTCGCCGTTCCAGGCGGGCTCGGCAAAGCTCCGCTGCGGTCTAAGGGTGCTCGGCACCTTCAGCCGTGCCTCGAACCGTTCCCAGCCCTGGCGCATATTACCGAAGAGAAGATCCACGAAGCTGGCCTCGTACTCCACGTAGGCCGAGTTGGAATCCACCCCCCGAAAGCGCTCAACCTCGGCCCGGTATTCGTTCCAGAGCCCCAGGGAGTAGTAGGGCCCCATCACGCTCTTGTGCGCAAGAAAATTCTCGGGCTCCTGCTGAAGCACTGCGGAGATCTCACGGCTGGCAGAAGCCACATCCCCCATCCAGGTCAGGCAGGTGATCCACAGCAACCGGGCCTTCTCATCCTTGGGGTGGTCCGCCACCAGCTGCCGGAAATGGCCCTCGGCTTCGGCCAGGTTCCCCTGCGTCATCTGGATGGAACCGAGATTGGCCTCCGCCCTGAAGTTGATGGGATCAAGTCGGAGCGCGGTGGTGCAGGCTTCCTCGGCCTCTTTCAGTTTGCCGAGCGTGAGCAGCTTCCCGGCGAAGTCGGCCCATATGTCTGCCTGTCTCGGCGCCAATTGAAGGAACTGCCTGTAGGCCGCCGCAGCTTCCCCGGTTCTTCCCGCAAGATCCAATGCCTGGGCCTTTTTCAGCAGCTTCAGGTGGTTCGGATTCAAATGCAGCCCCCGTTATCCATGACAGGTTTTTCGACTCGATGTCCCCTCAGCATTCCTGCGTCAGGTCTGAGACCACCTTCCGTACTACAGACTTCCAGTCTCCATAGTCTGGTTGTCGGTAGAGGCGCACGGAGGGATACCAGGGACTGTCATTCCGTTCAAGCAGCCACCTGAAGTCCGGAATAAAGGACACAAGCAGCAGCGTGGGAATGCCCATGGCACCAGCCAGGTGGGCAATGGATGTGTCGACCGTGATCAGCAGATCCATGCCACTGAGGGCGTAGGCAGTGTCGGAGAAGTCGCCGAGAAGGTGTCCCAAGGAAATCAGGTTCGGCAGTGGGGGCGACTCTGGCCGACCTATCTGAAAGCTGTACCAGACAACACCCTGGAGATCCGCCAGGGGGGCCAGGTCTTCCATGGGCAAGGAGCGCTCGATGTCCCGGACGTGCCCCGGGCTTCCAGCCCATACGACGCCGATGCGGGTGCTCTCCCCCGCCGCCTCCAGGCGCTGGAGGAGGGCTTCCCGGTTGGGAACCTCCGCCGGAACATCCAGGTAGGGAACATTGTCCGGGATGGAGGCCAGGTTTGTGCGAAACACCCAGGGCAGAGACATCAGGGACACCTGCAGATCATGAAGCGGCAGGGCCTCACCACTCGGGAGGACCTCGTCGCACCCGGCGCAGGTGGCGACCACAGGAATCAGGGAAGGCTGGGCTTCGAGGATGACCCTGCCCCCCAGGGCTTTCACCTGAGGCAGGTAGCGGGCAACCATCAGCGTGTCCCCCAGGCCCTGCTCGGACCAGACCAGAAGCGATTTCCCGGAGAAGGGCTCACCGTTCCAGGTGGGTTGCTCGAAGCTCCGCTGAGGGCGCAGGTCCTGGGGAACCCTGAAGCGCGCCTCGTAGCCTTCCCAGCCCTCGGGCATCCTGCCAAAGAGTAGATCTACGAAACTGGTTTCGAAATCCAGATAGCTGGAGGTGGGATCCACCAATCTATAGCGCTCGACCTCGGTCCCAAATGCAGCCCAGCGGCCGAAGGAATAGAACAGCCCCGTCAGCATTTTGTGCAGTCCAAAGCTGGTCGGTTGTTCCTGGATGGCCAGAGCTGTTTCGTTTTCGACCTCTGCCGTGTCTCCCTTCCGAAGCAGTGCGGAAATCAGGAAGAGGCGGAGCTCGGGTTCGTCAGGATGGCTGGCCACGAGTTGCTTAAAGATGCTGGCGCCCTCCTCCAGGCGGCCTTGGGCCAGGCGAATGGAGCCCAAGCTCTGGCGTGCGCCAAGGTGGCTGGGATCGAACCGGAGGGCCTCCTCGCATGCTTCCTCGGCGACGGAGATTCGCTGCAAGATGAACATGTCGGCAGCGAAACGGGACCAAAGCTGGGCAAGTTGAGGCTTCAGGATGGCGTATCGCCCCGTCATGGCACCGGGCCGGGAAGCGCCCTCCAGGACCCTGCGTGCAGCGATGATCTGGCGCTTTTCGAGCAGGCACTCCGCCAGAAACAGCTGGGCGTCCATACGGCTGGGATCGGACTTCACGACGGCCCGGAACTGGGCTTCGGCCTCTTCTAGAAGATTCTGCCGCAGCAAGGCGGCACCCAGGTTAATGCGGAGCGAAGGATTCTGCGGGTCGATGGCGAGGGCAGTCGTGCAGGCGGTCTGGGCTTCCTTGAACTGGCCGAGGGCCAGGAGTTGTCCGGCGTAATCGGACCAGGCATCGGTGTGCCGCGGTGCCTGCGCCAGGAAGGTCCGGTAGGTTTCTGCCGCCCCAGGGTGGTCCCCCATGCGCTCCAGCGCCTGGGCCTTTTTCAGCAGCTTCAGGTGGTTGGGGTGCATCCGCAGGTCCTCAGGGTCCTTAAGTTTCTCTTCGTAGGCGGAGAGCGGCATCTTGATTTAGGGAGGAGCGTGGAGGGGGAAACCTGAGGCAAGAATGGGATGAAAGGATGGGCTTACCCTCATAAATTCCGCCAGGCCGACGGGATTCCCTGCCCTCGCCTGGTTCCTGGCGCCGCAGGAGTCAGACTCGCGGGGCTCCCACCCCCATCACTCGCCCGCCCCCTGGCCCAAACCGTGCAGCGGTTTGGGCTAGGGAGACTGAAAATCCGTGACTGACAACCGCCCTACATCTGGAACCGATGCGTGCACTCCACCCAGCTCTCGGACCCGTCCCGGTATCTCTCCCGCTTCCAGATGGGGACGCGCTGCTTGATCTCGTCCATGATCCAGGCGGAGGCCTGGTAGCTCTCGGCGCGGTGGGCGCTGCTGGTGGCGACGATGACGGCGGCCTCGGTGAGGGGCACCACGCCGATGCGGTGGTGGATGGCGCAGCGGGTGAGGCCGTAGCGCTCGATGGCCTTCTCTCGCAGGAGGCCCAGCTCCTTCTCGGCCATGGGGACATAGGCCTCGTAGGCCAGCTCCAGCACCGGCCGGCCTTCGTGGTGATCCCGGGCGCGACCTTCGAAGAGCACCAGGGCGCCCGCATGGGGATCTTCCATGACACTTCGTAAAGCCATCCCGTCGAGAGGCGCTTCCTGAACCGCTATCCAGGGGATCATGCGTGTCTCCGCTGCAGCCCCAACCATACACTGAACCGACACCGAGGTTCGCCATGCCCAGCCTGCACATCGCCCCGAATGCCGTCTTGGAGAGCCTGGGCCGCCACATGCTGATGGACGGCTTCCACCTGGTCATGGACCTGGAGAAGTCCCACGGCTCCTGGATCGTGGATGCCCGCGACGGGCGTAAATACCTGGATTTCTATACCTTCTTCGCCACGGCGCCCCTGGGGCACAACCACCCGCGCCTGCGGGAGGCCGGCTTCATCCAGCGCCTGGGCGAGATCGCGGTCCACAAGCCCGCCAACTCCGACATCTATACCACCGCCTACGCGGAGTGGGTGGAGGCCTTCGGCACCCAGGCGGCCCCGGACTATCTGCCCCACCTGTTCTGGATCGACGGCGGAGCCCTGGCCGTGGAGAACGCCCTGAAGGCCGCCTTCGACTGGAAGGTCCGCAAGAACCTGGCCGCGGGCAAGGGCGAGAAGGGCTCCCAGGTGATCCACTTCCGCGAGGCCTTCCACGGCCGCTCCGGCTACACCCTGAGCCTCACGAACACGGCGGATCCTCGCAAGCACCAGTACTTCCCCAAGTTCCCCTGGCCCCGCGTGCCGAACCCCAAGCTGACCTTCCCCATGGACCTCGCGAAGACCGAGGCCGCCGAGGCGGAGGCCATTGCCGCCATCGAGGCCGCCGTGGCGCAGAACCCCGATGACATCGCTTGCCTCATCGTCGAGCCCATCCAAGGCGAGGGCGGGGACAACCACTTCCGCGGGGAGTTCCTGCGGAAGCTGCGGGTGCTGGCAGACCGTCACGAGTTCCTGCTCATCTTCGACGAAGTGCAAACCGGCTTCGGCGCCACGGGCAAGTGGTGGGCGCACCAGTGGTTCGACGTGCAGCCGGACATCCTCGCCTTCGGCAAGAAGTCCCAGACCTGCGGCATCGCCGCGGGCCGCCGCCTCGACGAGGTGGAGAGCGTCTTCCAGGTGCCCAGCCGCATCAACAGCACCTGGGGCGGCAACCTGGTGGACATGGTCCGCGGCACGCGCATCATCGACGTGATCCGCGAAGAGAACCTGCTGGCGCACGGCGTGACGCAGGGCGAGCGCCTGCTCAAGGGCCTCCAGGAGATCCACCGGGACTTCCCGGAGCTCACCTCGAACCCCCGGGGCCGGGGCCTCTTCTGCGCCCTGGACATCGCCTCGCCCGAGCTGCGAAACACCGTGGTGGCCAAGGGCCACGACCTGGGCATGATGATCCTCTCCACGGGTGTCCAGGGCCTGCGCTTCCGCCCCGCCATGAACCTCAGCACCGAGGACCTGGACCTGGGCGTGGAGCTGCTCCGCAAGGCGGTTGCCGCAGTCGCGGCCACTGCGCCTACTCTGGTGGGATGAAGATCGAACTCTACTGCGATGGTGCCTGTCTCGGGAATCCTGGTCCGAGGCTCCAGCTCCGCAAGCGCAGCGCGCGGGAGGGCGCTGCGGGGCAGCGTCTGATAGCTGGAGGGGCTGGGCTCGCCCAGCCGCCGGCCCGAGCATACGGAGCCATGGTATGAAGATCGAGCTGTACTGCGATGGCGCATGCTTAGGGAACCCGGGCCCCGGCGGCTGGGGCTACCTGCTCCGGGTGCGCCTGGCCTCGGGCGTCCAGGAGAAGGAAGCCGCCGAGGCGGAACCTGACACCACCAACAACCGCATGGAGCTGACCGCGGCCATCCGCGGCCTGGAGGCGCTCACCAAGCCCTGCGAGGTGCTGCTCCAGAGCGACAGTCAGTATGTGGTGAAGGGGATCCAGTCCTGGCTGAAGGACTGGAAGCGCCGCGGCTGGAAGAAGGCGGACGGCAAGCCCGTCCTGAACGCGGACCTCTGGCAGGCCCTCGACGCCCAGCTGGCGCGCCATCGGGTGGAGGCCCGCTGGGTCAAGGGCCATGCGGGCCACGCCGAGAACGAGCGCGTGGACCGCCTCGCCACCGAGGCGGCCCAGACGCTGCGTTAGATCCGGCCTCAGCGCCGCTTCTGGAACCGGTAGACGATGTCCGGGGTCCACCCGCGCGCGGGCTTGCCATCGCGCGTGGCGGGGCTGAACGTGGACCGGTTGGCGGCCTCCACGGCGGCCTCGTCGAAGCCGTAGGTGCCAGGCACCCCTTCGATGACCGTGACCTTCAGGGGCTGCCCCTGCTCACTCACGTAGACCTTCAGCCGGACCAGATGATCCTGGTTGCTCTCCCAGCGCATCTGCGCCGCGCGCGGGGGGAAGCTCGGGGCCACCTGGCTCACCAGGCGGGCGGGCTCGCTCACCGGCGCGGCGACCGGCGGGGTGGCTTGCGGGGCCGCCGCCAATGTGGGCCTGGCCGCTTCCGGGGCCGGCGCCGGAGTGGCCTCCGCCGCAGGCGTCGGTGCCGGTACGGACACGGTGGGCCTGGCCTCGGCGGCCAGCTTCTGCTCTGCCGCCTGCTGCTCGCCCAGCCGCTGCTGGGCAAGCTTCTGCTGGCGCTCGACTTCCTGGCCACGCTGGCGGGCCTCTTCCAGCTGCTTCTGGATTCTTGCCCGGTCCTCCACCGACCGGGTCTCGCCCAGCTGCTTCTGAAGCTGGACCGTCTTTTCGGACTCGGCCTTGGCCCTGGCGTCGAGGTCGGCCTTCTGTTGCTCCAGCTGCTTCTTCAGGAGGGACAGCTCCGTCAGCTCCGCCAGCTGTTTCTGCACCGCCGGATCCGTCCGCGGGCGGAACAGGTACATGGCGCCGAGGCCGAGGATCACCACGGCGGCCAGGCCACCCCCGATGAGCAGCGGGGTGTGCTTCGAAGTAGCCGGGGGCTCAGGCTGGCCTTCGCTGGGCAGGACGCGCGTGGCCCCGCTCCGCAGCGACTCGCCTGCGGCCGTGTAGGGCTGGTAGGTCTCCTCCCGCTCGGCCTTCATGGCCAGGGCATCCCGGTCGTTCTCCTCCCGGAACAACGTGTGCATGAAGAAGGCCATGTTGAAGGTGGTGGGACTGTAGTCACCGTCGTAGAGGACCCGCTCGAGTTCCACGCTGAAGGCCTCCACCGTGGCGAAGGGCTGGCGGCCCAGCAGCAGTCGCCCGAGGAAGGCCTGGAGCTCCGCTGGCAGCGGCGCATCTTCCTGGGCGGCCTTGAGCGTGGCCTGGTCCAGGACCGACTGGAGGTCGCCGCCCACAGGGAGCGGCTCAAAAGTCAGCAGCTCGTAGAGCACGGCACCCAGGGCGAAGAGATCCTGCTGGAGCGGCTGTGGATCCTTGCCCTGGAGGTAGGGGGCCAGCTTCTGCCGGAGCACCGGTGCCTTGGCCAGCAGGCTCTTGGCCAGCGGCGCGTAGGGCGCGTCCAGGATCTGGGTGGAGCCTTCGATGCTCACCCAGACGCTGTGTGGGCTGAGCACACCATGACTGAGCCCCTTGGCCTGCAGCTGCACGATGCCCTGGGCCACGCCCTGGATCACCGTCAGGGCATGATCGACCCCGAAAGGGATCTGCTCCTGGCGCGCCTTCTCGATGAGCTGGGCCAGGCTGCGCCCAGCCACATGGTCCCAGGCCAGGTGCGGCGTCTTCCCGTCCTCGATCTGGTAGCCCAGCCCGAAGATGCGCGCTCCGCCCAGGAGCGGCACCACCCGCCCTGCCTCGGCCAGCCGGGTGTCCAGGCCCGCCTGGAAGAGCTCTTCCGAGAAGGTGCGGACCAGGACATGCCGATCGAACGCGTTCCCGGCGATGACCACCGCCCGGTGGATCGTGCCAAAAGGATCACTGGTCAGCTCGGAGGCGAGCAGGTAGGACCCGAGGCGGGAATAAGTACCCATGTCCATCTCCGGAACGAAAGCTTGTGGGGGGCGGTGTCGGGAAAGTGTGGTGCTGATGCAGTTGCTGGTGAAGCGGGACGGTCAGGGGCCGCCCGGGGGGAGCTCCCACTGGTCTCCCGCGGCGCGCCAGAGCAGGATCCAGAGGTTGGCGGTGGCGTAGACGCCGTTGGAGAAGGCCAGCTGGAGCTGGGCAAAGGGCAGCGAGAGTTCATCCCAGGGGCCGATGCGCCGGCCTGCGGACCCGTCGAAGTGTGCCTGGAGCCGCTGGTTGCGTTCCAGCTTGAGCGCCAGGAACCGACGCAGGGACGGACCCGGATCGAGGCTCCCCTGGGCGGCCCAATAGGGTTCCTGGGTCACCAGCAGGTGGGGCAGGTGCTGCTCCGCATAGGCCTCGAAGGACTCCCGGAGCGGGCTCAAGCCCTCCGTGGCCGAGGGGTCCACCAGCAGCTGGACCTGGTGAGCAAGGACACCCAGATCCCGGACGAGTTCCTCTGGCCGGCGGCCTTCCGCGCTCAGCCGCAACACAGTGCGGAACTGGGCCTCCACCTGCGCCACGGTAGGCGGCTGGTCGTTGGCCACGCCCCGGGCGCTCTCCAGCAGGACCTGCGGGTGGGCCCGGAGCAGGGCCGCCATGGGCCTGGGCAGGAGCCGGATGGCTCGGGCGGTCTGGGCCTCATGGACCTTCGGGGACCAGGCAGCGAGCGGACCGCCAGCGAGCAGCAGCGCCAGGATCGAACAGCTGAGCCGGGTCATTGGCCGCCCTCCAGGGACAGCGTGGACTCGGCCTCGGCCATGGGATCCATGGGAATGCCCAGGGCCCGGAGCCGGTGCAGGAGGGTCGTGCGGCGCATGCCCAGGCGGCGCGCGCTCTCGCTCTTGTTCCAGCCCGTGGCCTGGAGCGACTCGAGGATGAGGTGCCGCTCAAGGTCTGCCAGGAACTGGCCCAGGTCCTGGTTCTGGGAGAGACTCGGGAAGGCGACCGAGGGCAGGACCCCGGCGATGGAGGCCGGCAGATCCTGAAGCAGCAGGCGCTCGGGGTCCGAACCCAGGGCCATGGCCCGCTCCACCGCGTTCTCCAGCTCGCGCACATTGCCCGGCCAGCCATAGGCCTCCATGGCCTGCAGGGCCGTCGGCTCCACCTGCTTCAGGGGCAGCCCGAGCTCCCGGGCGAACTTCCGGGTGAAGTGCGCCACCAGCACCGGGATGTCCTGGGGGTGCTCGCGGAGCGGGTGCAGCTGCACAGGGATCACGTTAAGCCGGTAGAAGAGGTCCTCCCGGAAGCGCTTCTGTTCCACCAGGGAGCCCAGATCCTCATTGGTCGCCGCCAGCAGCCGGAAGTCTGACTTCACCGTGCGCGTGGAGCCCAGCGGCGTGAACTCCCGCTCCTGGATCACCCGCAGCAGCTTCACCTGCAGGCTCATGGGCATGGTGCCGATCTCGTCGAGGAAGAGGGTGCCACCCTCGGCCTGCTGGAACCGGCCGGGCCGGTCCGTGCGCGCATCGGTGTAGGCGCCGCGCACATGGCCAAAGAGCTCGTCCTCCAGCAGCGTCTCGGGAATGGCGCCGCAGTGGATGGGCACGAAAGGCCCCTGGGCGCGCGGACTCCACTGGTGAATGGCCCGGGCCGCCAGCTCCTTGCCGGTGCCCGAAGGGCCGGTGATCAGCACCGTGGAGGGCGAGGGCGCCACCCGGCGGAGCAGGGACTGGAGGTTTTGCCAGGCCTCGGAGCGACCCACCATCTGGGGCCCGCTCAGCTTGCCCTGAATCTGCTCGCGTAGGCGCTTGTTCTCCTGGTTCAGCTGGGACTTCTCGATGGCGC
Source organism: uncultured Holophagaceae bacterium (assembly GCA_903857495.1). GTDB lineage: Bacteria > Acidobacteriota > Holophagae > Holophagales > Holophagaceae > Geothrix. Next base: position 41,169 of record CAIOFF010000013.1, read on the forward strand.
GGAGCAGGGTGTGCTCCAGCTCCTCGGTGCGGAAGGGCTTGGGCACATAGTCGTAGATGCCCATCTTCATGGCCTGCAGGGCCGTCTCCACCGACGTGGTGCCCGACAGCACCACCACCACGGTGTCCGGCTTGGCGACCCCCTGGCGGGCCAGCTCCAGGCCGCTCAGATCCGGCAGCATGAGGTCCACCACCGCCAGGTCGAAGTGCTCCGTCCGCAGGAACTGGGCGGCCCGCAGGCCCGAGCCGGTGCCGACCACCTCATGCCCGTGCCGGGACAGCAGCGTGCCGACCACCTCAAGGATGGTGGGATCGTCATCCACCAGAAGAACCCGGGCCACGTGCATGCCCCCAGCGTTCCAGTTCGATTCAAACCTGTCAAGAGTTGGACACTTTGGTAAACTTTGCCCATGCTCTCCAGGTCCACCCTCTGGCAGCGCCTCTCCGGGGCTCCCCTCTGGCCCGTCGCCTGGGCTCTGGTAGCGGCCTGCGCGGTGCCCTGGCTCCTTCCCGAGCGCTGGAGCGGCCAGCTGGCGCCGCGCTGGGTGGCTCTGGGAGTCCTGGTCTGGGCACTCTCGCTGCCACTCCTCCGCCGCCGCCGCTGGCTCCTGGTGCCCCTGACCCTGAGCCTGGTGGGCAGCACCTTCCTGGGCCTGGCCCGGAAGGCCCAGTGGGAGACGAATCTGCCCACCGGCTTCCAGGCCCTGGAGGGCAGGATCGGCCTGCCCTGGACCCTGCAGGGGGAGCGGCTGCGGAGCCAGCTGGACCTGACCGCGCCGCCCGCCCTGAAGGGCCTGTCGCTGCCCCTCACGGTGCCCGCGGAGGGCGAGCAGCCCCCGCCCGCGCCCGGCACCCCCATCCGGGTCCGCGCCGAGCTGCGCCCCGTCCAGCCCGGCCCGGTCTTCCTGGCCGAGCGCCCCTTGTGGCGCGCGCGGAGCGACGAGGCCCCACGCCGTCTCCACCTGGCTTCCGCCCAGCTGCTGGAGGCCACCGGGCCCGCGGCGCCCAGTCCCCTGCTGCGTCTGCAGGCCTTCATCCGGCGCCGCTTCGACGCCCTGCCCCTGGGCCCGACGGCCCGGGACCTGTGGGGGGCACTGGCCCTGGGCATCCCCCCGGCGGACGAGGCCCACTTCAGCGTCTTCGCGGAGAGCGGCACGATCCACATCCTGGTGGTCTCGGGCCTGCAGGTGACCCTCGTCCTGGCAGCCCTGGAGGCCCTGCTGCGCCGCCTCCGCCTGCGCGGCGCCGCCGTCGGAGCCATGGCCGGGGGCCTGCTCTACGCCGCCCTGGTGGGCTTCTCCGCCCCAGTGTGGCGGGGCCTCTTCATGGGCTTCGCCTGGGCCATCGGGCGCGGCACGGGCTGGAAGCTGCCGCCCGTGGCGGGTCTCCACCTGGCCCTGCTGCTCTGGCTGCTGGGGCACCCGGCCGCCGGGGTAGAGCCCGGGTTCCTGCTGGCCTGGTGGGCCCTGCTCGGCCTCCTCTGGGGGGCGGAACCGCTGGCAGGCCTCCTGGCCCCGCTGCTGGGCCGCCTGGCCCTGCCCCTGGCCCGCCTGACCGCGCCCTGGCTCTCCACCCTGCCCCTCCTGGCCCTGCTGCATGGAGGCGCCCCCTGGTGGGGCGTCCTGGCCAACCTTCTGGTCCTTCCCCTGGTCGCCTTCCTGACGCCCATCTGCCTCGCCCTGATCCTGCTGCCTCTGCCGGGGCTCACCCAGGGCGCGGGCGCCCTCCTGGACTGGATGGGGAACCAGCTGGTGCCCGCCCTCACGGGGATCGCGCCCCTGGCCACCGGCATCCTCTGGCCCTGGCTGCTGCTGGCCCTCGGCTGGCTGGCCCTGGCCCACCTGCAGGGGCGGCTGCGGCGCACCCGGGCCCTGACCGTGGGCCTGGTGGCCGGTTCCCTGGGCCTGCTCGCCACCCGGGGCACGGGTCGGGCCCCGGCCACCCTCACGCTGGAGTCCGTGGACATCGGCCAGGGTGACGCCCTGCTGCTGCGGGTGCCCGGCGGGGAGGCCACCCTCATCGATACGGGGCCGAGCCCCTGGACCGGCCGCCGCCTCGCGCGGGTGCTCAGCCGACGCGGCGTGCGGGAGCCCGTGCACCTGCTGCTGACCCACGCCCACGGGGACCACGCGGGGGGCTGGGCCACCCTCGCCCGGATCTGGCCCCTGGCATCCACCAGCGTGCCCGTCACCGCCGACGACGAGGATCCCTGGGCACCCTACCGCCCCGGCGCGGGGACCGAGCTTGCGGGGCTGCTGCGCAACGATGCCTGGTCCCGCGGACCGGCGGCTTTCAGTGTGCGCTGGCCCCCCGGCGCCTTCGCCCTGCCCGATGCCAACATGGTGTCCATCGTGCTGCGGGTGGCCTGGCAGGACAGGGAGCTCTGGCTCATGGGCGACGCCTTGGCCGTGCAGGAGCGGGACCTGCTGGACCTGGGGGAGCCCGGCCCCGGCCGCCACCGCCTGCTCAAGGCGGGCCACCACGGCAGCCGCAACGCTTCGGATCCGGTCTGGGTCGCGGCGCTCCATCCCGAGCTGGTCATCATCCCGGCGGGCTACCGCAACCGCTTCGAGCACCCCCACGCCGAGACGCTGGAGACCTTCCGCCGCTACGAGCTGACACCCTGGATCACGGGCCCCGCCTGCGGGGTGCAGGTGGCCGCCGTGCCCGGCGGGTGGCAGATCCGGACCGGCGCGGGCGCCGAAGCCTTCACGCCTCTGCGAACCAACCCGCTGCCTTGAGGGCCGCCACCAGCAGCTGGCTGCCCCGGGCGTGGTTGGCCTGCCACTGGGCCGGGGCGGCGGGTCCCACGTCATTCACAACCACCAGCGCCGCGCCGCAGGGCACGCCCGCGGCCTGACAGGCGGCGAAGACCCCGCTGAGCTCCAGGTGCTCCGCCGGAGCCACGGTGCCCAGCAGGGCCGCGCCCTCCAGAGTCGAGGTGATGGCCGGGGGCACCGCCACGGCCTGGGGGGGCCAGGGGCCGCCCAGGGTCGAGGCCCAGCGGGTCGGCTCGGGGCCCGGCCGGTAGGCGCCGCCCCGCAGCTCCTCCACGGAGGTGGCGATGGCCTCGCCCGCCCAGAGGCACTGGAAGAGGGCCAGGCGCTCGTCGTAGCGGCCGCAGGTGCCCAGGAAGAGCACGGCCTCGGGCCGCTGCTCGGCCAGCAGCCGCGCGGTCGTCGCCGCGGCGGTCACCGCGCCGATGCCCACGGTGGCCACCGTCCAACCTGCGGGAGGCACGGCAGCAAGGGGCCCCAGCTCGGGGGCGAAGGCGGACAGGAGGAGGCGCATGGGGAGATTCTACGCGAGATGCTGCAGCGCCCAGGCGGCGACGGGGATGGAGAGGCCATTGCCCAGCAGCCGGTAGCGGACCTCCAGGGACAGCGCCTCGGGAAAGCGGAAGCCCTCAGGCAGGCCCAGCAGGCGCGCCACCTCCGGGGGCGAGAAGCGGCGCACGCCGCGCGCCGTCCGCAGGAAGGAGCCGCTGCCCACGTAGCGCCGACCGTAGCCGCCGATGAAGCACGCGGTGCGGCGGTCACCGGCCTCGACGAGATCCAGGCCCTCGTAGTGGCGGGCCAGCACCTCCGGCGGCAGGTAGAGCCGCTCGTCCTCCACCGCATCCAGGAACGCGGCCACGGCGCGCGGCGCCAGTACCGGCAGCGGCAGGGCCCGCAGCGGCTTCCGCGAGGCCACCACATAGACCCGGGGCCGCTGGTTGGGCCAGCCGAACTGGCTGGGGCAGGCCTGGAGATCCAGCTGGTACATGCCGTGAGAGCGGAGCCGCTCCGAGAGCAGCGCGTGGGCATCGGAGCCCAGGAAACCGGCCACGTTCTCCAGCACCAGGTGGTCCGGCGGCGCCTCGCGGAACACGTCCATGAGGTGGCGGAAAGCCCGGGAGCGGCGGTCCTCCAGGCCCTGGTGGTTCCCCATGCGGCAGAAGGGCTGGCAGGGTGGGCTCAGCAGCCAGGTGTCGGCCCCGTGAGCGGCCAGCGCCGCCCGCGGCACGGCGGCCAGCTCCTGGGGCCGCGGGAGCTCCCCGTGGTTCACCTGGTAGGTGGTGTTGGCGGCCTCGCTCACGTCGTAGGCCGCCACCACCTGACCGCGGTCCTGGAGGGCGCAGCGCCAACCGCCCAGGCCCGAGAACAGCTCGAGGACGCGCATCAGCAGCCGCAGCCGCTGCCACACCCTCCGCAGGCCGCCTGCAGGGTGGTGGCCTTGGCCAGACCATGGCCCGCGGCAAAGAGCCGGAGCGCCAGCGCCAGCGCCGTCAGCGCATCGGCCCAGAGCACCCAGAGGCCCAGCAGGCTGCCCGCGGCCAGTAGCACCGCCAGCTCCAGCAGGACCCGAGTCCGCGCGGCATCCAGCTCCAGCGCGGGATGCAGACCCGCCAGACCACGTTTGGCGATCCAGAGGAGCCCCAGCAGCACTAGGGCCGTGAGGGCCAGTCCCCGGGTGGTAGCATCCGCCGAGGGCAGCCACTCCCCCCGCAGGGCCAGCAGACCGACGCCGGCCAGACCCAGGGCCACGAGGCGCTGCAGGTGGGCGGTGGCCCGCAGGGTCACCCGGTCCCGCTCGAGGCCCTCGTTGCCAAGCCCGCCCCCGATGCGGGCGCCCAGGCTGAGGGCGGGTGCGACCTGCAGGAGGCAGGCCATGCCAAACCCCCCGAGAGCGATGGCGCCCTGAGCCCAGCCCAGCCCCAGCGCGGCGCTCCCGAGGAGCAGACCGGCCAGCGCCGTGACTTGTGTCAGCCGGAGGGAGCGGGAGAGGTCCGCCGTCATCGGGTCAGCTTCCGATACTTGATGCGGTGCGGGTCGAAGGGCTTGAGGCCCAGGACGTCCCTGCGGTAGTCCTCGTACTGGCTGTAGTTCCCATCGAAGAACTGCACCTGGGAGTCCCCCTCGAAGGCCAGGATGTGCGTGGCCAGGCGGTCTAGGAACCAGCGGTCGTGGCTCACCAGCACGGCGCTGCCGGCGAAGGCCTCGATGGCCTCTTCCAGGGCCCGCATGGTGTTCACGTCCAGGTCGTTGGTGGGCTCATCGAAGAACAGCAGGTTGGCTTCGCTCTTCAGCGTGAGGGCCAGGTTCAGGCGGTTCTGCTGGCCCCCGCTCAGCTCGGAGATCTTCTTCTGCTGGGAGTCGCCGGAGAACCCGAAGCGGCTCAGCCAGGCGCGGGCGTTGATGAGCTTGCCACCCAGCTCGATCTGCTCGTAGCCGCCGCTGACGGCCTCGAAGACACTCTTGTCGAGCTTGAGGTTCGAGCGGAGCTGATCCACGTAGGCCATGCGCACGGTCTCGCCGATGCGGATGGTGCCCGCGTCCGGCGCCTCCTGGCCCGTGAGCAGGCGCAGCAGCGTGGACTTGCCGGCGCCGTTGGGGCCGATGACCCCGAGGATGCCGCCGCGGGGGATGGCGAAGGTCAGGTTCTCGAAGAGCACCCGGTCCCCGTAGGCCTTGCTGACGCCGCTCAGCTCCGCCACGAGATCGCCGAGGCGCGGACCGCTGGGAATGTAGATCTCCAGCTCCTGCTCCTTCTGGCGGCCTTCCTCCCCGGCCAGGCTCTCGTAGTTGGCGATGCGGGCCTTGCTCTTGGTGTGCTGGCCCTTGGGGGACATGCGGATCCACTCCAGCTCACGCTCCAGGGTCTTCTGGCGCCGCTGGTCGGACTTCTCCTCCCGCGCCAGGCGGCCCTGCTTCTGCTCCAGCCAGCTCGAGTAGTTGCCCTTCCAGGGGATGCCCTCGCCCCGGTCCAGCTCAAGGATCCACTCGGCCACGTGGTCCAGGAAGTAGCGGTCGTGGGTGACGGCGATGACCGTGCCCTTGTAGTCCTGGAGGTGCTTCTCCAGCCAGGCGACGGTCTCCGCGTCCAGGTGGTTGGTGGGCTCGTCCAGCAGCAGGATGTCCGGCTGCTGGAGCAGGAGGCGGCACAGGGCCACACGCCGCCGCTCGCCGCCGGAGAGCACGCCGATCTTGGTGTCGGGATCGGGGCAGCGCAGGGCGTCCATGGCCTGGTCCAGGCGCGAGTCCAGGTCCCAGCAGTCGTGGGCGTCGATCTTCTCCTGGAGCTCGCCCTGCTTGGCCAGCAGGGCATCCATGTCCGCGTCGGGGTCCGCGAACTGCTCACTGATGGCGTTGTAGGCCTTGAGCCAGCCCACCTGCTCGGCGGCGCCCTCCTCCACGATCTCCAGCACGGTCTTGTCGGGGTCGAGTTGGGGCTCCTGGTCGAGGATGCCCGTGGTGTAGCCCTTGCTGAGCACGGCCTCGCCGTTGAAGTCCTGGTCCACGCCCGCCATGATCCGCAGCACGGTGCTCTTGCCGGAGCCGTTGAGACCCAGGACGCCGATCTTGGCGCCGTAGAAGTAGCTGAGGGAGATGTCCTTGATGACCGGTTTGTTGTTGTAGATCTTGCTGACCCGCATCATCGAGTAGATGATCTCGGGCTGCTCGGTGACCGGTCGGGAGGAAGGCTTCGCCATGTGTTTTGCCCGAAAAGGGTGATTCTATCGCGCTTCCCCGTTCGGGTCGCCCACCCAGCGAGGTGTGCTCCGTGGTGGCCGCGGACTCAAGGCTGACAAGCCCAGGCCCCGGCTGCCGGAGCAGCGCGGGGCCTGGTGCCGGGGTGGAGCCTAGTCCAGGTTCGCCTGGGCGGCGGCCAGGGTGGCGATGGGCACGCGGTAGGGGCTGCAGCTCACGTAGTCGAGTCCGACCTTGTGGAAGAACTGCACGCTGCGGGGATCCCCGCCGTGCTCACCACAGACGCCGAGCTTGATGCCCGGGCGGGCGGTGCGACCCTTTTCGCAGGCGATGCGCACCAGCTCCCCGATGCCCTCCTGATCCAGGCTCTGGAAGGGGTCGTCCTCCAGGATCTTCTTGCCGACATACTCCGGCAGGAAGGTGCCTGCATCGTCGCGGCTGAAGCCGAAGCCCATCTGGGTGAGGTCGTTGGTGCCGAAGCTGAAGAACTCGGCTTCCACGGCGATGCGGTCGGCGGTGATGGCGGCGCGGGGGATCTCGATCATGGTGCCGATGGGGCAGGCGAACTGGGTGCCGCGCTCCTGGTTGACCAGGGCGATCTCCTCCAGCATCTGGGCCTTGGTGAAGGCCAGCTCTCGCACGGTGCCAATGAGGGGCACCATCACCTCAGGCACAGCCGTGATCCCCTTCGCCGCCACGTTGAGCGCGGCTTCGGCGATGGCGCGGACCTGCATGCGGATGATCTCAGGGAAGGTGATGCCGAGGCGGCAACCACGGTGGCCCATCATGGGATTGAACTCGTGGAGCTGACCCACGCGGCGTTCCACAGTGCCGAGATCCACGCCGAGCACCTCAGCCATTTCCCGCTGACCGGCTTCGTCCTGGGGCAGGAACTCGTGGAGCGGGGGATCCAGCAGGCGGATGTTCACGGGCAGGCCGTCCATGGCCTTGAAGATGCCTTCGAAGTCTTCGCGCTGCATGGGTAGCAGCTTCGCCAGGGCCTTCTTCCGGCCTTCCACATCCGAGGCGAGGATCATCTCCCGCACAGCGATGATGCGGTCGCCTTCGAAGAACATGTGCTCCGTGCGGCAGAGGCCGATGCCCTGGGCGCCGAAGGCGCGGGCCACGGCGGCATCATGCGGCGTGTCCGCGTTGGTGCGCACCTTGAGGCGCTTGGCAGTGTGGCTCCAGGTCATGATCTTGGCGAAGCGCTGGTAGAGCTCGCTGTTCTCGGCCTTCAGGCGCCCATCCACCAGCACCTGGTTCACCTCGGAGGGGTGCGCGCTCAGTTGGCCGGCGAACACTTCTCCGGTCGAGCCGTCGATGGAGATCCAGTCAACACCGGCCTTCAGCTCCCGGTTGCCGACTCGCACAGTGCCCTGCGCAACGTCGATCTGCAGGGCGGAGGCGCCGCAGACACAGGGCTTGCCCATGCCGCGAGCGACCACGGCCGCGTGGCTGGTCATGCCGCCGCGGGCCGTGAGGATGCCCTCGGAGGCCACCATACCGGAGATGTCCTCGGGGCTGGTCTCGATCCGGACCAGCACCACCGGGCCTTCCTTGGCCAGCTTCTCGGCGGCATCTGCGGTGAGGGCGATGCGCCCCGTGGCCGCGCCAGGTCCGGCATTGAGGCCCTTGGTGAGCAGCTCACCACTGCTGCGCAGGCGGTCCTTCTCCTTGGGATCGAAGACCGGCGCGAGCAGCTGCGACAGGCTGTCCGCATCGATGCGCCGCAGCGCGGTGTTGCTGTCGATGAGGCCCTCGTCCACCAGGTCAATGGCGATGCGGATGCCGGCCATGGCCGTGCGCTTGCCGTTGCGGGTCTGGAGCAGGTAGAGCTTGCCGCGTTCGATGGTGAACTCGATGTCCTGCATGTCCTTGAAGTGGTGCTCAAGCCGCTTGCAGGTGGCGTCCAGCTCCGTGAAGGAGAGGGGCATCACGTCCTCGAGGCTCTGCAGGCCGGTGCCTTCGGCCTGGGCACGGGTGATGGGCTGCGGGGTGCGGATACCGGCGACCACATCCTCGCCCTGGGCGTTGATGAGGTATTCGCCGTAGAAGATCTTCTCGCCCGTGGCCGGATCCCGCGTGAAGGCCACGCCGGTGCCGCAGTCGTCGCCCATGTTGCCGAAGACCATGCTCTGCACGTTCACACCGGTACCCCACTCGTCGGGGATGCGGTTCAGCCGGCGGTAGGTGATGGCGCGGCCCGTGTTCCAGCTCTCGAAGACGGCGCGGATGGCACCCCAGAGCTGCTGCATGGGATCCTGCGGGAAAGCCGCGCCGGTCTCGTCCAGCACGATGGCCTTGAAGGCCACCACCATGGCCTTCCAGTCATCCACATCCAGGTCCGTATCGAGGTGCTTGCCGAGCCGCTCCTTGGCGCGCTCGAGCTCGGCCTCGAAGAGCCCATGTTCGACATTGAGCACGACGTTGCTGTACATCGTGACGAAGCGGCGGTAGGAGTCCCAGGCGAAGCGGGGGTTGCCGCTGGCGCGCTCCAGGGCCACCACCGTCTGGTCGTTGAGGCCGAGGTTGAGGACGGTGTCCATCATGCCGGGCATGGAGACCCGGGCGCCGGAGCGGACCGACAGCAGGAGCGGATTTTCCGTGGCACCAAAGCCGCAACCACGCACACCCTCCAGCCACCGCAAGGCCTCCACGACCTCCGCCTGCAGCTCGTCAGTGAGCTTCCGGCCGTTGGTGTAGTAGGCGCCGCACTGCTCGGTGGTGAGGGTGAAGCCCGGGGGGACGGGGATGCCCAATCCGGCCATCTCAGCGAGGTTGCAACCCTTGCCTCCCAACAGGTTGCGCATTGCTGCACCCCCTTCGTTGCGATCTCCCCCGAAGGTATAGACACCCTTGCTCATCGAATCCTCCACACGGAAGGATCAGTATATCCATGACATCCGGATCGCGAATGGAAAAGCCCCGCGAATTCGGGGCTGGGTACACAAAAACAGGTCACCCGTTTCGGGGTGACCTGTCTTGTTTTAACGTCGCAGCGACCTACTTTTCCACTCCTGTGCAGAGCAGTATCATCGGCCCTCCAGGTCTTAACGGCCGTGTTCGGGATGGGAACGGGTGTGACCCCTGGGGAAAAGCCACGACGAAGGGTAGAAGGGTTGAGAA
>CAIOFF010000014.1 GCA_903857495.1 uncultured Holophagaceae bacterium
CAGTATCGGATTCCGACGTATCACGAGGCGAGCTACAAGCCCTTCGTGATCAGCGCCCTCATGTTCCTCACGCGGCTGAAGGATCCGGGCGCCAAGCTCGAGCAGATCATCCAGCGCGCCCAGAGCCTCAGCCTGTAAACCCCCGAAAGGAACACCCATGTCCAAGATCGTGAAGACCTACAACGCCGAAGTCGTCAAGCGCACCGCCAAGCGCTGCAAGGAGCGGGGCATCATCATCCCGACCTTCGCCCAGATGCGCCATCCCGAGACCGCCCCCGAGGCCGTCAAGGCCCGCCTGAAGAACGTGGGCCTCTGGGACATCGATCCCGCCAACCTCTTCCGCATCACCTGGAAGAACGACCCCGAGACGGGCCTCTTCGGCGGCCCCAACCACGTGGAGATCCCCGTGGCCATCACCGGCGTGAAGGCCCGCATCATCGGCCTCGTCGGGAAGTACTTCCCCACCGGCGCCCACAAGGTCGGCGCCGCCTTCGCATGCCTGGTGCCCCGGCTGGTGAGTGGCGAGTTCGATCCTGACTACCACAAGGCCGTGTGGCCCTCCACGGGGAACTACTGCCGCGGCGGTGCCTTCGACTCCGCCGTGCTGGGCTGCACCGCCATCGCCATCCTGCCGGAGAACATGAGCCAGGAGCGCTTCACCTGGCTGGCCGAGATCGGCTCCGAAGTGATCGCGACCCCCGGCTGCGAGAGCAACGTGAAAGAGATCTACGACAAGTGCTGGGAGCTGAAGAATGACCCCAAGCACCTGATCTTCAACCAGTTCGAGGAGTTCGGAAACCCCGTGTGGCACTACAACGTCACGGGCCCCGCCATGGAAGACATCTTCAACAGCATTCGCACCGAGAAGACCCGCCTCGCGGGCTACGTGAGTGCCACGGGCAGCGCCGGCACCATCGCCGCCGGTGACTACCTGAAGTCCCTGCACCCCGGCGCCAAGACCGTCGCCACCGAAGCGATCCAGTGCCCGACCCTGCTCAACAACGGCTTCGGTGACCACCGCATCGAGGGCATCGGCGACAAGCACGTGCCCTGGGTCCACAACGTCCGCAACACGGACGCCGTGGCCGCCATCGATGACGAAGACTGCATGCGCGTGCTGCGCCTCTTCAACGAGCCCGCGGGCCAGGCCCACCTCGCCAGCCTCGGCGTGGACCAGGCCACCATCGGCAAGCTGGGCCTGCTTGGCATCAGCGGCATCTGCAACATGCTTGCGGCCATCAAGATGGCGAAGTACTTCGAGCTCGACGAGAACGATGTGATCTTCACGGTCTTCACGGACAGCGTGGAGATGTACCGCTCCCGCCTGGCCGAGCAGACCACGGAGCACGGTGCCTTCACCGCCGTGAATGCGGCCACCGCCCACATCGGCAGCATCGAGCGCCAGGCCGTGGACAACTTCAAGGAGCTGACCTTCACCGACAAGAAGGCCATCCACAACCTGAAGTACTACACCTGGGTCGAGCAGCAGGGGAAGACCTACGAAGAGATCTGCGCCCAGTGGGATCCCGAGTACTGGCGCGAGCTCTTCACCGAAGAGGCCGCCCACTTCGATGCCCTCATCAAGGCCTTCAACGAGCAGGTCGCGGCGTCCTAAAAAAACAGCTCACCACCAAGGCACCAGGTGCCTTGGTGGTGAAAAAAGTAGGTGATCCATGACCTCCCGCATCCTCATCGAGAACGGCATCCTGATCACCTTCGGCGCCCCCTGCCGGGTGCTGGAGGGACAGGCGCTGCTGTTGGAGGGTGGGCGCATCGCCCGCATTGCCCCCGTGGGGGCGATCACGGGGCCCTTCGACAAGGTGATCGACGCCCGGGGCAAGGTGGTCATGCCGGGCATCGTGAATGCCCACATGCACTTCTACTCCACGCTGGTGCGGGGGCTGGGCAAGGCGGCCCCCAGTGCGACCTTCCAGGAGGTGCTCGACAACCTCTGGTGGCGGCTGGACCGCAAGCTCACCTTGGCCGATGTGGAGATGAGCGCCCAGATCATCCTGCTGGACGCCATCCGCAAGGGCACCACCACCCTGGTGGACCACCACGCCAGCCCCTTCGCCATCACCGGCTCCCTGGACCACATCGCCCGCGCCGTGAAGGCCACCGGGCTGCGGGCCTGCCTCTGTTATGAAGTGTCGGACCGGGATGGCGAGGCCACCATCACCGAAGGGCTGGAGGAGAATGCCGCCTTCGCCCGCCGCTGCGCCGCCGAGCAGGATCCGCACCTCCGCGCCCTCTTCGGTCTCCACGCGGCCTTCACCCTCTCGGATCGAACGCTTGAGCGTGCCTCGGTCCTGGGCCACGAGGTGGGCGTCGGGTTCCACGTGCACACGGCCGAGGCCGCTTCGGATGTGGCGGTGAACCTCGAGAAGTACGGCGCCACCCCTGCCGCCCGGCTGCATGCCCACGGCCTCCTGGGTCCCGGCAGCATCGCGGCCCACGCCGTCCACGTCTCCGATGCGGACATCGACCTGCTGGCCGCCACGGATACCTTCGTGGCCCACAACCCCCAGTCCAACCTGAACAACGCCGTGGGGATCGCCGATATCGTCAAGCTCAACGCCCGGGGCGTCCGCGTAGGGCTGGGCACCGACGCCATGACCGTGAACATGCTTGAAGAGGTCCGCGTGGCCATGTGGGCCCAGCACCTCCGCCAGGACAACCCCACCTGCGCCTTCATGGACGTCACCAACGCCCTGTTCGTGCGCAACCCCGAGCTGGCCAGCCGCCTCTGGGGCTTCCCCCTGGGCACCCTGCAGGAGGGCGCCGCCGCGGACGTCATCCTGGTGGACTACCACGCGCCCACGCCCCTCAATGGCGACACGGTGCTGGGCCACCTGGTCTTCGGCATCTCGCAGGCCACCGTGGACACCACCATCTGCGCGGGCCGGGTGCTCATGGAGGGCAAGCGCCTGACCATCGACGTGGACGAAGCCGCCCTGGCCGCCCGCAGCCGGGAGCTCGCCACCAGCCTGTGGGAACGGTTCTAGCCCATGAAGGGACTCCAGGAGATCCTCGCCACGCTGGGCACCCTCACGGAGCCCGCGGCGCTGGCGACCCTGGTGCGCGTGAAGGGCAGCTCCTACCGGAAGGCCGGTGCCCGCATGGTGTTCAAGGCCGACGGCGACCAGACGGGCAGCATCAGCGCCGGCTGCCTGGAGACCGACGTCAAGGCCCGGGTGGCCTCGGTGCTGGGCAGCGGTGAGCCGCAGTTGGCGACCTTCGACCTGGGCAGTGACCTGGACCTGATCTGGGGCACCGGCATGGGCTGCCAGGGCAAGTCCGAGGTGCTGCTGGAGCCCATCCTGCCGGGGCCGCCCCCCGCTTGGCTGAGGCTCTGCGCCGGGCTGCTGGAGACGCGTCGACCGGGGGTGCTTGCCACGGTCTTCGGCGCCCGGGGTGCGACGGAAGCCCGGGTGGGGGACCGCTTCGTCCTGGACCCCCGGGGGCTGTGTCTGCCGCCCCCGCCGGGTCCCTTTGCCGAGGCCCTTGAGGCTGCCCAGCTTCAGACGCTGGCCAAGGGCGTCCCCGAAAACATGGTGCTGCCCTGCGGGGCGGGTGAGGTGGACCTCCTGCTGGAGCCCATCCTGCCGCCCTACGCGCTCTGGATCTACGGCGCCGGGGAGCATGCCCGGCCTCTGGCGCGCTTCGCCCGGGAGCTGGGGTGGTTCCTGGGCATCGTGGACCACCGGCCGGCCTTGGCCACGGCCGAGCGCTTCCCGCAAGCGGATCGCATCGTGGTGGGGCACCCCCCCGCCTGCTTCGAGGGTCTGGCCTTCGATGTCCGCACCGCTGCCTTGGTGGTGAGCCACGTCTACGAGAAGGACCGCCAGGTCTTGGAGTTCCTCCTCCAGCAGCCCCTGGGCTACCTGGGCCTCCAGGGCAACCGCCTGCGCAGCACTCGGCTGCTCAAGGAGATCCAGGAGGCCGGGCTGGTCCTGACCGAGGCCCAGCGGCAGTTCATGCACTTCCCCGCGGGGCTGGACATCGGCGCCGAATCGCCTGAAGTCATCGCCCTCTCCATGCTTGCCGAGGCCCAGGCGGCCCTGGCCGGGCATACTGGGGGCAGCCTTCGGGACCGCCTCGGGGCGATCCACCAGGCCGCCCCGGTCCTCACCTCGGAGAAGTCCGCCCCGAGTGCCTGACCTCTTTTCACCACCACCCAGCCCCCCCTTCGGAACCCTGCTTCCGACCCCACCTAAGGAGTGAGCAATGAAGGCATTCTTCAAGACAGCTCTTGCCGCAGCAACCCTGCTCGGCCTGTTCGCCGGATCCGCCCAGGCGGCCCCCGCCCCCAAGGTCCGCGTGGCCCTCATCGTGGAATCCACGGTCGATGACAAGGGCTGGTGCCAGTCCATGCACGACGCCATCCTGGCCGTGCAGAAGAAGATGGGCGCCGGCGCCATGGAGTACAGCCACAGCGAGAAGATGAAGCCCGTGGATGCGGGTTCCGCGGCCCGCCAGTACGCCTCCAAGGGCTTCGACATCATCATCTGCCACGGCGCCCAGTATAAGAACCTGGTGGACGAGATGGCCGGGGTCTTCCCCAACACCACCTTCGCCTACGGCACCAGCGCCAACATCGGCGCCAAGAACGTCTTCACCTACACGCCCTTCAGCGAGGAGACCGGCTACCTGAATGGCATCATCGCCGGCATGGTCACCAAGACCGGCAAGATCGGGAACGTGGGCCCCGTGGACGGTGGCGATGCCGCCCGCTACATCCGCGGCTTCCAGCTGGGCGTCCAGGCCGCCAACCCCAAGGCTGCCATCCGCCTCGCCTTCACCGGCAGCTTCGGCGACTTCGTCAAGGCTGGCGAGCTGGCCCAGACCCAGCTCAAGGATGGCGCTGACGTCCTCACCGGCGCCGCCCAGCAGGCCATCGGCGCCCTCCGCGCCGTCGCCGCCGCGCCCGCCGGCATCTGGTGGGTGGGTCAGGACACCGCCCAGCTGAGCATCCCCGAGGGCTCCCGCGTGCTGGCCGCCTCCGGCTACAACTATGCCTCCGTGGTGGAGAACCTCATCGCCAAGCGCGCTGCCGGCACCAAGGGTGGCGAGAGCCTCCCCATGCAGTTCTCCAACGGCGGTTTCCACTTCGAGTACAACGCCAAGGCGGACGCCAAGGTGCTGACCCCGGCCATCAAGAAGGCCGTGGACAAGGCCCGGGAAGACCTGAAGTCCGGCAAGCTCAAGCTCGACTGGAAGGCTGTGAAGCTGTAGTCACCCCGCAGGTTTCGCGCCAGACCCGGCTCGCCGGGACTGGCGCGAAATCTGTTCTCGACCAGGACTGCCCATGACCCCCTCACTGGAACCCATCTCCGAACTCAAGCTGGAAGGCATCACCAAACGCTTTCCGGGTGTGCTGGCCTGCGACGGCATCTCCCTGCAGGTGCGCCGCGGGGAGGTCCTGGCCCTGGTGGGAGAGAACGGCGCGGGCAAGACCACCCTCATGAACATCATCATGGGGCTGTATCGGCCAGACTCCGGCTCCATCCACGTGAACGGCGAGGAAGTCCACTTCCACTCCCCCGGGGACGCCTATGCCCGGGGCATCGGCATGGTGCACCAGCACTTCATGCTCGTACCCAACATGACCGTGGCTGAGAACCTGGCCCTGGGGCTGAAGGAGCTCCACCACTTCATGAACCTCGACATCAAGGGCGCGGCGAAGCGCATCCGGGAGGTCTCCGAGCGCTACGAACTGCCCGTGAACCCCGATGCCTACATCTGGCAGCTCTCCGTGGGCGAGCAGCAGCGGGTGGAGCTGGTGAAGACCCTCTGTCTAGGCGCGCGGCTGCTGATCCTCGACGAGCCCACCTCCGCCCTCACGCCCCAGGAGACGGACGACCTCATCGTGCGCCTGCAGCGCATGGCCTCGGAGCTGGCCATCATCTTCATCAGCCACAAGCTCAACGAAGTGAAGGCCCTGTCGGACCGCGTCTCCATCCTCCGCCACGGTGCGGTGGTGTTCAACGGCCAGACGGCCAACCACGAGCCCTCGGAGCTGGCTGCCCTGATGACGGGCCACGATGTCGTCCTGCCCCGCAACGAGGGCAGCGGCATCCAGGGCGAGGCCCTCCTCTCGGTGCAGAACCTCTGCGTGCGCGGCGACCGCGGCAACCTGGTCCTGGATGGCCTCAGCCTGGAGCTGCGCGCGGGCGAGGTCCTGGGCATGGCGGGTGTCTCCGGCAACGGCCAGCGGGAGTTTGCCGACGCCCTGGCGGGCCTCCGTCCGGTGGAGTCCGGGCAGATCCTCTTCGGCGGGAAGGACCTGGCCAACCGCACGCCCCGGGAGATCATCCACGCCGGCATGGGCTACGTGCCCGAGGACCGGCAGACCGAAGGCATCGTGCCGTCCTTCTCGGTGAAGGACAACCTCATCCTCAAGGACTTCGCCGAGCCCCGCTTCAGCAAGATGGCCTTCCTGCGAAAGAAGGAGATCGACAGCAACGCCGAGGTGCTTAAGGAGCGCTTCGACATCCGCTGTCCTTCCACCAGCACCGCCACGGGCTCCCTGTCCGGCGGCAACATCCAGAAGGTGATCCTGGCCCGGGAGATCAGCCGCGGGCCCAAAGCCCTGGTGGCGGTCTACCCCACCCGCGGCATCGACATGGGCGCCCAGGAGTTCATCCACGAGCAGCTGCTGGCGCGGCGGCGGGAAGGCATCGGGATCCTGCTGATCTCCGAGGAGCTGGAGGAGGTCATGAACCTCTCGGACCGCATCGCCGTCATCTACAAGGGGAAGATCCTCAAGGTCCTGCCCGCGGTGGAAGCCACCCGGGAGCGCCTGGGCATCCTCATGGCCGGCCTCGCGGATCCGGACAGCCCCGGCGATGAGCAGGCGGAAGTCCCGGCAGGAGTGGTCCATGAATAGGAACAAGATCCTCTACTCCGGCGCCATCATCCTGGCTGTCACCTTCATCGCCGCCCTGCTGGTGGCGCTGGTCCTGTACTCCATCGGCGCCAGCCCCCTGGCCACCTACAAGACCATCCTCACGGGACCCCTGTCAGACCTGTTCGGCGTGACGGAAGTCCTGGTGCGCTCCGTGCCCCTGATGCTGGTGGCGCTGGGCATCGCCATCTCCTTCCGCAGCGGCATCCTGAACATCGGCGCCGAGGGCCAGATCCAGATGGGCGTCATCGCCTCCACGGCCATGGCCCTGGCCATGCCCCACGCCCCCAAGGCCATCCTGCTCCCCGCGGCCCTCATGGCCGGTGCCCTGGCCGGCGCCGTCTGGGGCGGCATCGCCGGGTGGCTCAAGGCCAAGCTCCAGGTCAACGAGATCCTCAGCACCGTGATGCTCAACTACATCGCCGCCCAGGTGTACACCTTCCTCCTGCGGGGCCCCATGCTCGATCCCAACGAGCTGGAGACCGGCTCGGGCACGCCTCAGTCCATGCGCCTCCCGGAGATGGCCTTCCTGGATACGCTGGTTCCCGGAACACGCATCCACATGGGCCTGATCCTGGCTCTGGTGGCCGCGCTGCTGGTCTGGATGCTGCTGTGGAAGACCACCCTGGGCTACCGCATGCGCACCGCTGGGGCCGGAGCCAAGGCCGCCCGCTATGCCGGCATCCCTGTCGAGCGCTACCTCATCGTCGCCATGCTCATGGCCGGGGGCTTCGCGGGCCTGGCGGGGGCCGTGGAGGTCTCCGGCGTCCACCACCGGGCCATCGAGGGCATCTCCTCGGGCTACGGCTTCGCAGGCATCGTGGTGGCCCTCTTCGGTGCCCTCCATCCCGGTGGCATCGTGCCTTCCGCGGTCTTCTTCGGCATCCTCCTCATCGGCGCCGACATGACCCAGCGCTCCGCCTCGGTGCCCGCCAACATGGTGCTGGTGCTGCAGGGCGTCATCATCCTCTCCATCGTCAGCGCCCAGAGCTTCCTCCGGAATCCCTACGCCCAGGAGCGCTTCTTCCGGTGGTTCGGGAAGTTCTCGTCCTCGGCGCGCAAGGCCGGGAAAGGAGCCCAGTCATGAGCGCCGGACTGATGATCTACAACGTGCTCTGTCTGGCCGTGCCCTTCTCCGTGGCCCTGCTGCTGGCGGCCCTGGGAGAGAACTTCAACCAGCGGGCTGGCGTCTTCAACCTGGGCTGTGACGGCATCATGTGCATGGGCGCCTTCCTGGGCTTCATGGTGCCCTTCAGCCTGAAGGCCACCCCCTGGGCCGCCTACGGCAACCTGCTGGGCATCGGCGCCGCCCTGGCGGTCGGTGCCGCCATGGGCGTGGTGTTCGCCCTGGTGACCGTGACCTTCCGGGCTTCCCAGGGCATCGCGGGCATCGGCCTCCAGATGCTGGGCTGGGGCCTGGCGGGCACCCTCTTCCGCCACTTCGTGGGGGGCGTGACCGGTGTGGAGGGCATGGCGGCCCTGGCCATCCCCGGTCTTTCGAAGATCCCCTTCCTGGGGGGCGTGCTCTTCAACCACAACGCCCTCACCTACACAGCCCTGCTGCTGGTGCCGGCCTGCTGGTTCCTGCTCTACAAGACCCCCTGGGGACTGAAGGTCCGGGCCGTGGGCACGCATCCCCGCGCCGCGGACACCATGGGCATCCACGTGGACCGCATCCGCTACCAGGCCCTCATGCTGGGTGGCGCCATGGCGGGTCTCGCCGGGGCCTACCTGTCCCTCTGCCAGGCCAAGATGTTCTCGGATGACCTGGTGGCCGGTCGTGGCTTCATCGCCGTGGCCCTGGTCTACTTCGGCCGCTGGAGCCCCCTGGGCATCCTGGGCGGCGCGCTGCTCTTCAGCATCGCGCAGTCCTTCCAGCTCTCCATGCAGGTGTGGGGCATCAAGTTCCCCTACGAGTTCGCGGTAATGCTGCCCTACGTGCTGGTCATCGTGGTGCTGGCCCTGGCCCGCAAGGCCCGGCAGCTGGGCCCCACGGACCTGGGCAAGCCCTACAACCGTGAGATGCGCTTCTAGCTTCATCCAACACCGACCCATCGCCTCCGAGGCAACCATGAGCATCCCCATCGACAGCCTGCTGGACGCGCTCCGCAAGGCCTACCCCACCTCCCACGTGCGCCTGCTGGCGGAGCCCGCCATGTTCCTCCGGAGCAACCAGGGCCGCAGCTACACCGCGGAAGGCATGCAGATCGTCAGCGAGGCGGCGGCCCTGGATTACGCCAAGGCCTACATGAACGGCCTGACCGAGCGGGCCCAGGCCACCGAGGGCTTCGAGCTGGACCCGGAGCACCCCTGGATCCTCGGCGTGTTCCCGGGCAATGCCACCACGTCCCCGCTGATCTTCATCTTCGGGAACATCGTGCGCTACGGCCAGGAGCGCTGGGTTGAGGTGGGCTTCCCCACCTACAAGCGGTTGGAATTCTAGGCTCTAGCTCTTCCAGAAGGCCTGGTGCAGCTCGGCGATCTCCGCTTCCACTTCCGTCACGGGGCCGATCACGGGGATGTCCTTCTGGCCGTGGGCGAAGAGGTAGCGGCAGGGCACATCCAGGGTCGCGTTCTCGGGATGGCTACCGGTGAAGGCCAGCAGGCGGCTCTCATCCATGCCGTAGACCAGACGCCCGATGTTGGCCCAGTAGAGCGTCCCGGCGCACATGGCGCAGGGCTCTACGGTGGTGTAGAGCGTGCAGCTCGCGAGGTAGGCCGGCGGGAAGTTCATGTCTGCGGTGCGGGCCAGGACCGCCTCCGCGTGGTTGACGGTGCTCACGTTCCCCTGTTCCAGCAGCACCGTCTCGTGGTCGGGCCCCACCAGGATGGCGCCGAAGGGGTGGTGGCCGAAGCTCGCCGCGCGCTTCGCCACGGCGTTGGCGCGGCGCAGGTGCCGGAGGATCTGATCAGGGCTGGGAGCGGACATGGGTCACCTGGCGTGAGGGTGGCGGAGGACGCAGGCGCTCAGTTCTTCCGCATCCGCCCCAGGCTATAGGCTCCGGGCTGCATGGGCAGCCAGTGGTTCACGAAGAGCGGCTGGGCGACTTTATCCGCCGCCTGCAGGCGCTTGATGGTGCCCGCGTGGTCCTGGGCCGCCAGCACGATGGCGAAGGCGTGGGCCAGGGCGGCGAAGGTGGTGATGCTGCAGCTGAAGAGCAGGTCCTCGCTGGGCACCGGGATGAGGATGTCCGAGTAGGGCTTCAGGGGCGAGTCGGCGCGGTCCGAGAAGGCCAGCACCGGGATGCCGCTCTCGTGGGCGAACATGGCCGCGTCCACGGCTTCCCGGCTGTAGGGGGCGAAGCTGAGGACCACCAGCAGGTCCTTGGCGCCGAGGTTGGCGACCTGGTTGGAGAAGTCCGAGGGGATGGCCGCGATGCAGGGCAGCCCCGCCTGGGTCAGGTAGAGGCCCATGATCAGGCTCATCACGTGGGAGACGCCGCGGCCCAGGATCACGCGGTGGTGGGCCCCGGTGAGCATCTTCGTGGCGGCCTCCAGGGTGGGCTGGTCCACCATCTGGATCAGGCGGTTCAGGTGTTCGCCATCCCGGCGGGCGACCTCGGCGAGGGTCCCGTAGACGTCCGTGGGGGACTCCATCATTTCAAGCTCGGCGTCCCCAGAGCGGGTGTGGCAGGCCTCCCGCAGGGCGTCGCGGAACTCGCTGAAGCCCTTGTAGCCGAGCCGCTTGGCGAAGCGCACCACGGTGCCAACGCTGACCCCGGCCCGCTCCGCCATGGACTCGATGCCCCACAGGGCGCCCAGCAGCGGATCGGACATCAGGGCATCGGCAATGCGCCGCATGGCCTCGGGGAGTTCCCGGTAGGCTTCCGCAAGGCGGGTCTGGACGGGTTGGGAGGGGGCTTTTTTAGGCATTTGACTAAAAATTATAGCAGTCGGAAGAAAGCTTTTATCCCCGCCTTGGTGTTTTCTCTGAGGGAGCTCACAGCTCCCGCAGCAGCTCCTGCTTCCGCTTGGCGTATTCCTCCTCGGTGATGAGGTTCTGCTCCCGGAGCTGCTTGAGCCGGAGCAGGCGGCCCTCCAGGGTGGGAGAGGGCACGGGGGTGGCCGCGGGGGCTGGCGCAATGGGGGC
Organism: uncultured Holophagaceae bacterium; assembly: GCA_903857495.1. Classification (GTDB taxonomy): domain Bacteria; phylum Acidobacteriota; class Holophagae; order Holophagales; family Holophagaceae; genus Geothrix. The sequence goes on from CAIOFF010000014.1 coordinate 10,998, forward strand.
TGGAGCGGCGGGGGCCGGGGCGATTGTCGCTGGAGGCAGCATCGGCGTGGCCTTGGCCTGAGGCTCCGGGGCGGGCAGGGGCAGGACCAGCCAATCCGGACGGCGGACCTCGGCCCCCTCGGCCCTCAGGACCACGGCGCTGGCCTTGGCGCGGGAGCCGAACTCGAACTTGGGCATCTGGAAGTTCATGCCGTAGGCAAAGGCAACATCCCGGCGGGCGTCGTGGACCAGGAGGTTCAGCCGACCGCCCACGATGAAGACGCGGGCGGTCACGGTCAGGGCATAGGAGGAGATGGCTCCGAGGCGCTTGACGGTGCTGACCAGTTCCAGGTCCTCCCCTGGCAGGGTCACGGCAAGGGCTTCAGACATCGACCGGCTCAGGCCCGCAGCCTCGCTCTCGTCGAAGAGGTGCTCCTCACCCTGGGGGCTTGCCACCAGCACCGAGCCCAGCGTTTGCTCCAGGGCCTTGGGGCTCACCTGGAACGGGTGGCTGTTGGCGGGGGCCCCGGGCTCCACAGGGCTGCGTCGGATCCAGCTGAACACCGAGAGATCCCACTGCCGACGGGTCTTGGGCGGCGCGGCCTGAATTGGAACCTGGCCTGCCAGAACAGCGAGTACTAGGGCGGTGCGAAGGACATGCATGGGTGCTCCAGCTTGAAGGTGGGACCAACCCGACCATGATCGCCCTGTCCCGGGAGGATGTGCTACCGATGTTTCGCGTGTTGGCCCGGGTCCAACTGGGCGCCGGTGTAGGCGCCGACCCACCTAACGTTGGCCTCGAACGCGTCCAGCTTCGCTGTCCGTCAGGCGGAGGGCGCGCTTCGGCAAGTCCACTCTCGTTGGTCCGAGTCCAACTGGGCGCTGGTGGGGCGCCGACCCATTGAACGTTGGCCTCGAACTGCGTCCAGCTTCGCTGTCCGCCGGCCTGCTTCGGCGTGCCATCTAGGCACGCCTCGGGCAGTCCACTCGTTGGTCCGAGTCCAACTGGGCGCTGGTGCGAGCGCCGACTCACTTGACGTTGGCCTCGAACGCATCCGGCTGCGCCGTCTGCCGGCCTTGTTCGGCGCGACATCTAGTCGCGCCTCGGCAAGTCCACTCGTTGGTCCGAGTCCAACTGGGCGCTGGTGCGCCCAGTTGGACTCGAACCAACGACCTGCAGCTTAGAAGGCTGCTGCTCTATCCACCTGAGCTATGGGCACGCAGGTCCAGTCTAGCGGGTTTTGGATTCAGGCTTAGTGGGCGCCACCGTCGGTGCTGATGCCCAGCTTGTCGAAGGACCAGAAGAGCAGGGCGAGGCAGATGGCGACGACGGTGCCGAGGGCCATGCCGCGCAGCTCGACGGTGCCGAGCTTGACGGCGGCGCCGCTGATGCCACTGATGAGCACGACGGAGGTGAGGATCAGGTTGCGGGACTTGGTGTAGTCCACCTTCTTCTCGATCAGCATGCGGATGCCGGCGGCGGCGATGACGCCGAAGAGCAGCATGCAGACGCCGCCCATCACGGGCACGGGGATGCTGCGGATGATGGCGGCGAGCTTGCCAGAGAAGGACACCACGATGGCGATGATGGCCGTGCCGGCGATGACCCACACGCTGTAGACCTTGGTGATGGCCATGACGCCGATGTTCTCGCCGTAGGTGGTGTTGGGGGTGGCGCCCACGAGGCCGGAGAGCACATTGGAGATGCCGTCACCCAGGAGGGAGCGGTGCAGGCCCGGATCCTTCACGAGGTCCTTGCCGACGATGTTGCCCGTCACCACCAGGTGCCCCACGTGCTCTGCCAGCACCACCAGGGTCGCGGGCAGGATGATGAGGATGGCCTGGACGTTGAAGATCGGCGCGTAGAGGGTCGGGACCTGGAACCAGGGGGCCAGGCGGACAGCCTCGAAGTCCACTACGCCGAGACCCAGGGACAGCGCGTAGCCGGCGATGACGCCGAGCAGCACGGGGATGACGGCCATGAACCCGCGCAGCAGCACCGAGGCCAGGATGGTCACGGCCAGGGTGGAGAGGGACACGATGAGCGCCAGCTTCACCGACATGCCGAGGGGCGTGCTGCTGGCGGTCAGGCCCGCCATGTTGGTCGCGACAGGGGCCAGCTCCAGGCCGATGATCGCCACGATGGCGCCCATGGCCGCGGGCGGGAAGATGACCTCGATCCAGCGGGTGCCAGCAAAGCGGACCACCTGGGACAGCAGGATGAAGATGAGGCCGAAGACGATGAATCCGCCCTGGGCCGCGGAGTAGCTGAGGCCCGAGGCCAGCACCGCAAAGACCGGGGAGAGGAAAGCGAAGCTCGAGCCGAGATAGGCGGGGATTCGGCCCTTGGCCACCGCCAGATAGATGAGGGTGCCGACGCCGTTCATCAGCAGGCAGGTGGCCGGGTTCACCTTGAACAGGAAGGGCACCAGCACGGTGGCTCCGAACATCGCGAAGAGATGCTGGAGGCTCAGGGGCAGGGTCTGCAGGATGGGCAGGCGTTCGTCGACGTCGATGATGCGGCGCAGCATGGGGCCTCAGGAAGGGGAGTCCTGGGGCGAAACCCAGGCAGCGTGGCGGTGGGGGAGCCTGACAGAACCACCAGAAGCGGAAGGTCTCTGGGGGCTTGCAAGTTCCTTGGGCGGGGGACCACACGCTGGGGTGCCCCTTGGTGTGACTGCGCTCAAGAAGGCCAGCGTGCACCACCAGACTGCCCAGGCTGGGGCCGGTTGTATGCATAAATTTGCGCGCTGAATTTTACTACAGCTAGATATTTCTATGTAGCGACATTGAGAATGGAGATCAATTTAAAATCAACAATCGTTCGTCTTGCACTTGATAAACCAAAAGACTCAATTATGCTCTGATGAATCCAACCGGTTCCAAATTCGAGGATCTCCGCATGCCCCCAAGGCAAGGTTATCGAAAATTTGCCATCGACCTCCTCGCCTGGAAGCGCTTGGCAGGACTGGTTGGCCTGTTCGGACTGGCCTTCACGCTTTCGCTGGCCCTCCTTGGGTGCGGAGGTGGTGGGGGCGGCAGTGCCAGCACACCGACCGTGAACCTCAGCCAGAACTACCACCCTTCCGGCTGGATCAGCAGCCATCCTGGTAGCGCCATCGCGGGGCTGGACGCGTGCACCAAGTGTCACCAGCTGGCGGTTGCTGCGGCTGGCAGCAATGTTCCGACCTGTACCTCTATGCTCTGCCACCACAAGACCCTTCCTGCCTGGGGCACTGCGGCCATCCATGGCACCCGGGCCAAGCTGGCCGCCGGGACCGACGGCGGGAGCCTGGTTTCCTGCCAGATCTGTCACGGAAAGGACTTCACCGGAGGGGTCGCCGCCAAGTCCTGTGCCAGCTGCCATGGGGTGGCTGCGCCGCATCCGGCCAAGCCCTGGCATGACGCCGCCGGATCGAACCACGCCACCACCAACCCCGCGAATGCCGCCGTCTGTGCCCAGTGCCACTTCCCCGGAGCGCCCGCGAACCCGGTCGGGCACCCTGCCACGCCGGCCCCTGCCGGGACGGCCCCGGGCTGCACCAACAACACCCTCTGCCATGGCACCATCCAGGCCACGCATCAGGTGCCGTTCCTTAGCAGCGAGCACACCGGCGTCACCCAGGCGGGGTTCAGTGGCACCTGCGCGACCTGTCACGCGGTGTCAGGGGCTTCGCCGGTCGTGTCGGCGCCGCTCTGCAGCGCCTGTCATCAGGCGGGCTCGCCACTGACCGTGGCGAGCTGTGCCTCCTGCCACGAGAAGCCGCCCACGGGCGCCAGCTTCCCGAATGTGGCGGGGGCCCACGGGAAGCACAATGCCCTGGCGGGCGTGGCAGGAACCTGCGCGACCTGCCACCAGGGCGCGGACACCGGCTCCCTGACCCACTACAACCACGCCGATGGTCGCCCCGGCATGAACAGCCTGCGCACGGGGCCGGGCCTCGTGGCCTTCCTGAGCGCCTACAGCGGCAACGCGGGCCCGGCGACCTTCAATCCGACGACCCTGACCTGCAGCAACGTGAGCTGCCACGGCGGCCAGACCACGCCGGCCTGGACCGCATCAGGCAGCCTCAACACTGCCGCCGACTGCACGAAGTGCCACGCCCTGGGGACGGCTCCAGGGTTGCCCGAGAGCAACAGCGCCTACTCCGGGTTCCACGCGCTGCACATGAACTCGTCGGCCAAGCTGCTGTGCACCGAGTGCCACAACATGGCGAACGGAAGCAGCGGGGCGCTCGGCCACCTGACAAACCTGGGCACCGCGGCCATGGAAGGCGTGGCGGCGGAGACCATCGTCCTGACCGGCGGCAGCTACAGTCCCACAGCCAAGACCTGCACCATCGTCTGTCACGGCAAGACCCACGCTTCCTATACCTGGGCTGGCAACGGCGGCGTCCATCCTGCGGGCTGGATCGCAAGCCATCCCGGCAGCGCCCTGGCCGGGCTCAGCACCTGCAAGATCTGCCATGGCGCCCAGCTGACGGGCGGGCCTTTCAGTGAGCCCGGCTGCTTCACGGCCGCCTGCCACCACAACACCCAGCCCGGTTATGCCCTGGCGGGCAGCCACGGTCTCCGGGCGAAGCTGGGTCAGAGTACCTCGGGCGGCGGGCTGGCCTCCTGCCAGGCTTGCCATGGGACGAATTTCGCTTCGGGGCTGACCGCCTCGGACGGGACCACCAAGGCCTGTACGACCTGCCATGGGGTCGCGGCCCCGCACCCGGCGAAGCCCTGGCACAACACCTCAGGCTCCAACCACGCGACCACGGATGCCACGAATGCACCGGTCTGCGCCCAGTGCCACTACCCCGGCGCCGTAGCCAATCCGGCGGGGCATCCCGCGACGCCCGCTCCAGCAGGCACGGCCCCGGGCTGCTTCAACAACACCCTGTGTCACGGGGCCGAGGCGGCGCCCCATGCGCTGGGTTCCGTCTGGACCACGGCGACCAGCGCCGCCTTCCATGGCATCGCCGCCAAAAAGGATCTGGCCTCCTGCCAGGGCTGCCACGGCAACCCGGGCTCCACCGGCTTTGAGGGCGGGGCGGCCGCGGCCACCAAGTGCAGCAGCTGCCATGTCCAGGCGAGGGCCCACGCCGACCGTTGGGTGCAGGCCCCGGGGGCCTTCCCGGCCTACGCCGCCTCCCATCGGGATGCGGGCAACCGTGCCGTGGCCTGCGCGCTCTGCCATGACGGCACCAAGGGGCGCATCGCTCCGGATGCCACCGCGCCGAGCTGCTTCTCCGCCTCCGCCAATGCCGTAGCCTGCCATGTGAATGGCCCGGGCCAGCCGAACCACGCGGTCCCCTTCCTCGGTGGGGCCCATGTCGCGACCACGGCGGCGACCTTCACTAGCGATTGTTCCAGCTGCCATGCCATCTCCGGAACGAGCCCGGCGGCGAGCGCGCCGCTCTGCAGCACCTGCCACAGGGTGGCGGACCCGACCCTGACGGCCACCGGCACGGGCACCTGCCTGTCCTGCCACAGCGGCACGGCGGGCCTGCCCGCGGGACCCGGAGGGGCCTCCTTCCCGAGCATCGCCGGGGCCCACGCCAAGCACATGGTCCTGCCCACGGCCTTGACCTGCGATACCTGTCACGCAGGCAGCGGGTCGGGCACGGCGACCCACTACGCCAACTCCCGGAGCACCGCCGGACCCGCACCGGTCGTCATCAGCAGCAGCTTCAATAGCAAGGCCGCCATCGCGGCATTCACGCCCAGCGCCCTGACCTGCAGCAACGTCAGCTGCCACGGCGGCCAGGCCACCCCGGCCTGGACCACGGCCGGCAGCATCAACAGCGCGACGGACTGCACCAAGTGCCACAGCGTGGCCGCCAGCGCCGACACGGTCACCAACTTCAATGACGCCTTCGGCCGCCATGCCTTGGGCACCCACAACGCCGCCACCCTCGCCAACGGCATCGCCTGCACCACCTGCCACAGCATGACCAATGGCAGCAGCGGGGCCGTGGCGCACTTCAAGTACCTGAACACCC
>CAIOFF010000015.1 GCA_903857495.1 uncultured Holophagaceae bacterium
CGGACAAAAAAGCTGATGGACCGGTGAGGAACGGTGAGGGCCGGTGAGAAAGAGCCTTAGCTCGTGGCAGTCTCACCGTTCCTCACTGTTCCTCACCGGTTTCCTTTGGATTTATTGCTTTTCTGGCCCTGGCAGCGGGGCCCTGGCAGGGATGAGGAGAACTGGTTTCCCGGGCGCCAACCTCCACGCTAAAACGCGATGAACCCAAAGAAAAGCCTTGCTCCGCTTTCCTCCGCTCCTCAGCAGTCCTCCGCGCTCATTCAGCCTTTTCGCTTCGGAATCGTGAGGCCCGCTGGGGGCTTCAGTCGATGGCGACGGGGCCTGCGGACTTGCCCTGGCGCATGAGGAAGAGCAGGGGGAAGAGCAGGAAGCACATGATGCCCATGAACCAGAAGGTGTCCGAGAAGGCCATCATGGCGGACTGCTTGGCCATGGTGCCGTAGACCGCGCCCTGGGCCATGTGGCCGGCATCCACGGGGGAGAGGCCACCGCTGGTGGCGCCCAGCTGCGTGGCCCGATCCAGGAAGCCCTGGTAGGCCGGATTGCCCGGGGCCAGGTTCCCGACCAGGTTGGCCTGATGGAACTGGGAGCGGCGGGACAGCAGCGTCGTGACGATGGCGATGCCCGTGCTGCCGCCGATGTTGCGCACCAGGTTCATGAGGCCCGCGGCGTAGGCGGTCTTGTGCGGCGGGATGTGCTGGAAGGCGAGCACGTTGATGGGGATGAACAGGAAGGCGAAGCCGAGGCTCTGGACCACGCGAGAAGTCATGGCCGTCTGAAAGTCCACCTGCAGGTTGAAGCCCGACATCTGGATGAGACCCAGCCCGCAGACCGTGAAGCCGATGCCGATGAGCCAGCGGGTGTCCACTTTCTTCAGCAGCATCGCCACCACCGGCATCATGAACATGACCGCCAGGCCGCCCGGACTGAGCACCCAGCCGCTGAGCAGGGCCGTGTAGCCCAGCAGGGTCTGGAGGAAGATGGGCAGCAGCGCCAGGCTGCCGTAGAGCACGAAGCCCAGGACGAACAGCATGAGGATGGCCACCGCGAAGGTGCGGTCCTTCAGCAGGCGGAGGTCCACGATGGGCCGCTCCTTGCCCAGCTCGTAGATGACCGCGAAGAGCAGCGCCACCACGGCCACGATGGCGAAGAAGATGATGAAGCCCGAGGAGAACCAGTCCTTCCGCTGGCCTTCATCCAGCACAATCTCCAGCGAGGCGAGTCCCAGGGTGAGGACGCCGATGCCCAGGTAGTCGAAGCGGGCACCCTCCTTGAGCGAGATGCGGTGGAAAGTCGGCGGGTCCTTCACGAGGGCGCTGGTGAGGGTGAAGGACAGGATGCCGACCGGAATGTTGATGAGGAAGATCCAGTGCCAGCTGAAGTTGTCCGTGATCCACCCGCCCAGCACCGGGCCGATGATGGGGGCCAGCACCACGCCCATGCCGTAGACGGCCATGGCGGCGCCGCGCTTCTCGTGCGGGAAGGTCTCCACCAGGATGGCCTGCGAGATGGGCTGCAGCCCGCCGCCGCCCAGGCCCTGCAGCACCCGGAAGAAGATGAGCCAGCCCAGGGACGGCGCGATGCCGCAGAGGAAGGACGCCACCGTGAAGACACTCACGCAGGTGAGATAGAACCGCTTGCGCCCCATGAGGCTGGAGAAGTAGCCGCCCAGAGGCAGCACCACTGCGTTGGCCACCAGGTAGGAGGTCAGCACCCAGGTGGTCTCCTCCACCGTGGCCGACAGGTTCCCCGCGATATGCGGCAGCGCCACGTTCGCCACGCTGGTGTCCAGCACCTCCATGAACGTCGCGATCATCACCGTGAGGGCGATGATCCAGGGGTTGATGGCGCGGGTGGAATTCATGAAAGAGGAGATCCACAGAAAAAGAGCAAATTAACCACAAAGAACACAAAGGGCACAAAAAGGGAAAAGGCTGTTGGGGTTCTACTTCATCTGGCAGCTATTGATCTCAGGTCTTTCTTTGTGTTCTTTGTGCCCTTTGTGGTTAATTTTTTTTTCTCATGAGGCATCGATCAGCAAGTTGTTGATTGCCTGCTTCCCTTGTGGCTACCAGGAGCAGTGGTCCCTCTGCGAGCGTGGTTTCATTTCAAGATCACCGTCGCTTCGACGTTCATGCCGGGGCGGAGGACGACCTTGCCGGCTTCGGCGTCGTCGATGCGGATCTTCACCGGGATGCGCTGGACCACCTTCACGAAGTTGCCCACGGCATTCTCGGGGGGCAGCAGGCTCATGCGCGAGCCGGTGGAGCCGGCGATGGAGTCCACGCGGCCCTTGAGGGTGCTGCCAGTCATGTCCACCTTGATCTCGACCTCCTGGCCGGGCCGCATGCGGGCGATCTGAGTCTCCTTGAAGTTGGCCGTGACCCAGGTGCGGTGCAGGGGGATAAGCGTCAGCAGGCCCTGACCCGGCTGGATGGTCTGGCCCTGCTCCACGAAGCGGCGGGTCACCACGCCTTCCACCGGCGCGAGGATCTTGGTGTAGCTCAGCTGCAGCTCGAGGCCGTCCTGGTTCGCGCGGGCCGCGTCCACCTGGGCCAGGGCCGAGGTCAGCCGCGCCTCGGCGGCGCTCACAGCGACCTTGCGGATGTCCGCTTCCCGCTGGAGGGAGGCCAGCCGCTGCTGGGCGGCGCGCCACTCGCCATCGGCTACGTCGGCCTGGGTGCGGGTGCCGTCGAACTGCTGGGCGGAGATCTCCTCCCGCTCGGCCAGCGGCTTCATGCGCTGGACATCCATCCTGGCCTTGTCGAGGCTGGCCTTCCGGGCATCGAGGTTGGCCTTGGCGGTCTCCTGATCCGAGCCCCGGGCCTGCTGGAAGGCCACCTTGCCGCGCTCCAGCTCGGCCTTGGCGCCCTCGACCTGGGCCTTGGCCTGGGCCAGAGCGGCCTTGGCCTGGTCCAGGCGGGCCTGGATGTCGCGGGGATCGATGGCCACCAGGGGGTCGCCGGCCTTCACGGCTTGGTTGTCCTCCACCAGCACCCTCTCCACGCTGCCGTAGACGCGGCTGGATACCGGCACCAGGTGACCGTCCACCTGGGCGTCGTCGGTGCTCACGTGGTTGCGATTCACGAACCACACGCCGCCCAGCAGCAGCAGGGCGATGGGGGTTCCGATCATCAGCATCCGCATCGCCTTGGAGGTGCTGGGGGCGGCGGAGGCCTCCGCACTGACGGGCTGGCTGGCGGGATCTTGGCTCATGGGAGTCTCCATCGGCGGGCGTCTTCAGGAATCGGGTGGGGCAGGTGCGGACTCAGCGGGAGGGGCCCTGGAGTTGGAACTGGCTCTCGAGCTGGCCGGTGGCGCGGGCCAGGTCCGCCCGGGCCTGGTTCAGGCGGTAGAGGGCGCTGATCTGGTTGTCGGTGGCGCGGGCCAGCTCGTCCTGGGCGTTGATCACTTCGATGTTGCTGCTGACGCCGGCCTCGAAGCGGTGCCGCGCCTGGCTGAGCGCCTCGGTGGACAGGCTCACGGCGAGGTTGCCCACCTGCACCTCACTGGCGGCGGCCTCCTGCTCGGCCTGGGCCACCTGGACCTCGAAGCCCACCTGGGCGCGGACCTCGCGCCGGGCGTCCTGGACGCGGTCCAGCTCGGACATGGCGCGGGAGATGCGGGAGCTCACGAGACCGCCGGTGAAGAGCGGCACGCGGACGCCCAGGGTCAGCTGGTAGGTGGTGGCCCAGGGCTGGGACTGGAGCCCTGTGGTGCTGTACGCACCGGTGGCGACCAGGGTGGGCAGGCGCAGGCCCTGGGCGGCCTGGCGCAGGTTCTCGGCGATCTGCTCCCGGGCCTCCAGCACGGCCAGCTCTGGCCGCTGGGCCAGGCCCGCCTGGTAGGCCTCCGGGAAGCCGATCTGGGGCAGCACCGGCGCCGCGAGGGTGTCCAGCAGCTCGATGCGCGTCGTGGGCTCCAGGTCCAGCAGGCGGCCCAGGCCCGCGAGCGAGGTGAGGCGCTGGGTCTGGGCCTGGATCAGCCGCTGCTTCTCGGTCTGCAGCTGGAGCTGGGCGCGCAGGGTGTCGAGCTTCGTGCCCACGCCCTGCTTCTGCTGGTTCTCGGCCAGCTGGGCCAGGGCTCCGGCCAGCTCCACGCGGGACTCGCCGGCCTTCACCGAAGCCTGGGCGCGCAGGGTCCGGAGGTACTGGCCCACCACCAGGGCGGCCACTTCCTCACGCACGGCGCGGTTCTGGGCCTTGGCTGACGCCTCGCCGTACTGGGCGGCCCGCCACTTCTTCCAGAGGCTCAGGTCGAACAGGGACACGTGGGCTTCGAGTCCCACCTGGCCCCAGTTGAAGGGGCCGACAACCTCGGGGCCGTGGGGGGTCGGGATGCCGATGAAGGCGTCCAGGTTGTTCTTGGCCCGCTGGCCCAGGGCCTGGGCGGCGACGGTGGGCATGAGGGAGGCGGCGGCGGCGCGGCGGTCGTCGCCGCTCTCGGCGATGGCCAGCAGGGACAGGTGGACGCGGGGATTCTGGTCCAGGGCCCGGCGTAATGCCTGGGCCAGGGTGAGCTGCACGGTCTTGGGGGCCGCAGGGGCTTGGGCAAGGCCGGGACCGGCGGTGGCCAGGGTCACGAGGGCCAGGGCGGTGCCGCGAAGCGTGCGGGTCGCGCCGGGAACTCGGGAGAAGCAGCAGACCATGAAGACCTCCATCCCGCCGCTTTGCCGAGGCACCCAGACCATGGGGTGGCCTTGCGCAGACAGTGGTCGATCGCGGGCCGCCATTCGACGCCGGACCGGAGGTTCAGTTTACGCATTCTGGAGGGCTAGCTCGTCAGCATTCAGTGAAGTTTCTGTCTGTCGGTCGGGTTGTTCCGAGCAAGATAGGGGCGCTTAGGCGGGGTTTTCGTATGGGTTGGGCGGGGTCTGGAATTGACGGCCGCCTCCCCTTTTCTGGCATCGTGATGCTGCCGGGCCTTTCCACGGCACATCCCTTCCGGAGCGCCCCATGCTACGCCCCCTCGCTGCCCAGATCCTCGTCCTCGCGTCCCTGTCTGCCCAGCCTGCCCCCTCGTTGGCGGGCTACTGGGAGGGGGTCATCCAGATTCCGGGGACGGAGATGAAGATCCAGGTGACTCTGGAAGGCAGCGGTGCGGTCTGGTCGGGTCGCATCTCCATCCCGCCCCAGGGCGCCAAGGATCTGGCCCTGGGCGACGTCAAGGTGGCGGGCGACGCGGTGTCCTTCGCCATGCCCGGGATTCCCGGCAGCCCGAAGTTCAGTGGCCAACTGGGCAAGGCCGGGCGCATCGAGGGGATGTTCAGCCAGGGCGGCCAGGTCTTCCCCTTCGGGCTGGCCCGGGTCGGCGCCGCTGCCCCGGTGGCAGTCGCCGCGCCCAAGCCGGATCCCCAGGACCGGGAGCTCGGCTTCCCTGGTTTCAACGCCTTCCCCCTGAAGGGCAGTGTCCGGGCGGGTGGCGCGCACCCATACTTCGCCGTGATGGTGGCTGGCTCCGGACCCACGGACCGCGACTGGTCGAACCCGCTCATCAATGTGCCCAGCCACGGCGGCCGCGACTTCGCGGCCTGGCTGCAGGGCCAGGGCCTGGGCAGTCTGCGCTACGACAAGCGCTTCATCGGCTCCCGGGATGCCAAGCTCGACATCTCCCTCGACGCCCAGGTCGGCGACATCAAGGCGGCTCTGAAGGCGGCGCGGCTGCTGCCCGAAGCCAAGGGGAAGCGGCTGCTGCTGGTGGGTCACAGCGAGGGCTCCCTGCTGTCGCTGCTGGCGGCGGGCGAGGCGGACGCGGCGCTGCTGCTGGCCATGCCCGGCGCCAGCATGGGCAAGCTCATCGTCCTCCAGGTGAAGAACCAGCTGGACGGGGCCGGTGCCCCCGAGGACTTCAAGAAGCAGAACCTCGCCTACCTGGAGGGCGTGCTGGAGGCCATCCGCGGGGACAAGGAGCCGCCCGCTGCGGCAGAAGGCATTGCCCAGGGCATCGTGAACCTCGCGAAATCCCTGACCCGGCCCGAGACCCGCGGGTTCGTCCGCGCCACCATGGACCTGGATCCCTGGGGCTCGGCCCAGCGGCTCGCTGTGCCCTGCGCCGTGGTGTGGGGCGAGCGCGACATCCAGACCTGGAAACCCGCTGCCGTGCCCCCGGAGTTCAAGGGCACCGTGCTCCAGATCCCTGAGGCCAACCACCTCTTCAAGCGCGAGACCCGCGACAAGGCCAGCCTCGCCGGCCCCGCCGCCCTGACTACCTACGGCGACAGCACCCCCCTCGCCGACCTGAGCCCCCTGGCCGCGTGGCTGAAGACGCTCAAGTAGCGCAGGCGGGCTTCAAGCGGCTCACCGCGTCGCCCTTGTTATGCTGGTCGTTCATCCCTCTGGAGGCCCCATGTTCCGTCTTGATGGCAAGGTCGCACTGGTCACCGGCGCCAGCCAGGGCATCGGCGAAGCCATCGCGAAGCGGCTGGCGGCGCAGGGCGCCACGGTGGTCTGCGCGGCGCGGACGCTGACCAAGCTGCAGCAGGTGGCGGACGCCATCGTCGAGGCGGGCGGGAAGGCGGATGTGCTCGAGGCGGACCTCGGCGACAGCGCCTCCGTGCGAGCCGCGATTGCCACCACCCTCGAGCGGCACGGGGCCCTCCACATCCTGGTGAACAACGCCGGCATCACCCGCGACAAGCTGCTCATCCAGATGAAGGAAGAGGACTGGGACGCGGTGCTGGACACGAACCTCAAGGGCGCCTGGACGGCCATCCAGGCCGCGACGAAGCCCATGATGAAGCAGCGCTGGGGCCGGATCATCAACATCGCCTCGGTGGTGGGCCAGATGGGCAACCCGGGTCAGGCGAACTACGTGGCCGCCAAGGCGGGGCTCATCGGCCTCACCAAGTCCGTGGCGCGGGAGCTGGCCAGCCGCAACGTCACCGCCAACGCGGTCACGCCGGGCTACATCGAGACCGCCATGACCGCGGGCCTCTCGGGCGACGTGAAGGCCGCCTTCACCCAGCAGATCCCCCTGGGTCGCATGGGCACCCCCGAAGACATCGCCGCCGCCGTGGTCTTCCTCGCCAGCGACGAGGCCAGCTACGTCACCGGCCAGGTCTTGAGCGTCAACGGCGGGCTGTTGATGGCCTAGGACCCAAACCGTGGCCCTTTCCACTCTACTGACCGGATGGCCGGAGCGCCTCCGCAGCCTCTGGGCCTCCTTCCGGTTCAAGCGGGACCTGCCTTGGCTCCTTCTGGTGATGGGCCTGCTCTTCTGGGTTTTTGATTCCCAGGGCCGTTCCAACGCCCTCTTCTGGATCGGGGGACTGGTTCTCGTCGGGCGCGGACTGCGCTGGGTCTGGGACCGCCTGCTCTTCAAGGTCTCGCGCCGGCTCTGGATCATTCTCCTTCTGATGTCGGTCCTCCCCATGCTCACCCTGGGCCTGATCCTATTGTCCTTCGCCTGGTTGGGCCTGGGTGCCCAGGTGAGCCGGTCCACCCAGCAGACCCTCACTGCCTGGGAGGAGGCCCTCCGGACCGCCAACACCGCCCCAACGGATGCGGCCGCGCTGCAGATGCTGAAGACCTACGGCGGCACCTGGGTGGAGCGCACGGGTACCCTGCCGGCGGGGGTCGATGAAAGATTCGTGGGCATGGTCTGGGCCGACCCCGGGGAGGGCACTTCTGGCCAAGGTAGGAAGGAGACCTACCTGAGAGCGGTCCGCAAGGTTCCGGGTGGCTATCGCCTGCTTTCGCTCGGCCTGGACGTGCTCGGCGATCGGGTCCAATCCCTGTCGGGCGGTCAGGTCGCCTTCCGCCTCTCCTCCCTGCGGGGGGAGGATACCCACGGAGATACGGTGCGGATCAAGGTTTCGGGGCAGACTCCATCGACGGAGCCCATCCTCGCCGGGAAGGCCGAGACGCTGGCCCAGTGGAGCAAGGGGCAGCCGCTGCAGGGCTCAGGGCTCAACGCGCCATTCCCTCTTCCGCCGCTGGCGTTCCCCATCTGCGACTGGGCCACGGGTCAGGCCCTGGTCCTCACCGCCAGGCCGCAGTCCAATCTCTACGCGCTCTTCGCCGGCTACCGGAGTGCGGAGCGCCAAGTGCTGTCCGAAGGGGCCGTGACCGCCATGGTCGTGGTTGGTCTCATCCTGTCGGTTCTGATCCTGATGCAGGCAGGGGCGACGCTTCTGGGCCTGCGTCTAGCCTGGACCCTCGGCCGCGCCGTAAATGCTCTCCATGGTGGAGTGCGCCGCCTCAGTCTTGGCGACTTCGCTACCCGCATTGCCCCCCGAGGCCGCGATCAGGTGGCGCAGCTCTCCATGGCCTTCAACGAGATGGCCTTGCGGATCCAGATCGCCCAGACCGAACGGGAAGGGCATCTTCGGATGGAGGAGGAACTGCGCGTCGCCCGGGAAGTGCAGATGCGCCTGCTGCCAGATCTGGAATCCCTCCGCCTGCCCTCGGTGCGGGCGATCATCCTGCCCGCCCGCGAGGTGGCAGGGGACTACTACGACGTGTTCCCCTTGCCGGATGGCGGACTGGCCTTCCTCATCGCGGACGTCAGCGGCAAAGGCACCAGCGCGGCGTTTTACGCGGCCGAGACGAAAGGGGTCTTGTCTGCCCTGGACAAGCAGGCCCTGGATCCGGTGGAAGTGGCTGATCGCCTGAACTCGATCTGGTGCGAAGGGCATGGCCGTAAACTCTTCCTCACGCTGGCCTACGGAACCTTCCACCCCAGGACCGGAAGCTACCGGTTCGTCCGGGCGGGTCATCCCGCCGCCTTCCTGCGGTGCGGGGACGGTCAGGTGAGACGCCTCTGCCCTAAGGGCATGGGCGTGGGGCTCAGCGCCAGCCGGTTCCGGGCGGCGCTGGAACTCTGCGAGGGAACCTTGGCAACCGGCGACAGCCTGCACTTCTTCACGGACGGCCTGTCGGAGGCTCAGGCCCCCGATGAGAGCTTCTATGGGGAGGAGCGTCTGGCGGCGCTACTCGGCCGGCCCAGCGAGGACCTCCAAGCCGCCATCCTGGCCGATGTGGTGGCCTTCACCCAGGGCCGCCCCCTGGCCGATGATCTGACCCTGCTCAGCCTCAGTCGCTGAATCAATGCAGGGCATCCTTCAGCTCCCGAATAATCTCAGGAGCCTGGATCCGGGCAGTGCTCAGCGCCTTGAGGAAGAGGGCCTGGGCCTCCGGGGCGCGACCTTCGCTGCGGGCCAGCCAGGCCTGGGCGCGGAACAGGTAGGGAGTCTGCTCGCCAGACAGGGCCGGGATGCGCTCCAGCAGGGCGCGGGCCAGGCCGCGCCGGCCTTCCCGGGCCAGGCACTCGGCCTCACCCGCCAGACAGTGGGCCTCCATGCCCACATCCTGCAGCTCCTCGTGCAGCACCAGGGACTGTTGGTAGTAAGCGCGGGCTGCTTCGTACTTGCCCCCGGCGCGGTGCACCTCGCCCAGGTTGTAGAGAGCGAGGGCCTCCAGGGGGCGCAGGCGGGTCTTCTGGGCCTGCGCCAAGAACTGGCGGTCCAGGTCCTCGGCGCGGGCCAGTTCCCCCCGGGCCTGGGCCACGCTGGCCAGCCCCATCAGCGTGTAGGTCAGGCCGCTCTCATCGCCGTTGGCTCTCCGGAGGACCTCGGCCTTCCGGTAGAAGGCCTCCGCGCGGTCCAGCGAGCCCTCCTGAGCCAGGGCCAGGTCGCCGAGGTTGTTGAGGAGGAACGACTCTCCCCACTTGTCGCCGTAGGACTGGACGATCTGCAGGGCCTCGAGGTAGCGGCTCTCCGCGCCGGTCAAGTTGCCGCGCTCCCGGTTGACCACAGCCAGGTTGTTCATGGCGCGGGTGGCGCTGTGCTTGTCACCGATGCTCGCGAACAGGGTGAGGGCCTGCTGATACTCGGCCTCGGCCTCGGGGATCTTGTGCCGGCGCTGGAGGGTGGTACCCAGGGTCGCGTGGACGCCAGCTTCAAAGGCGGCCTCCCCCAGCTCGTGGGCCAGGCGCAGCGCTTCCTGGGCTGTGTGGTCCGAGGCCTCCCACTGCCCCCGGTCCCCCAGGCGGATGGCGAGATAGTGCAGGGCCTTCATCTCGTAGATGCGGTTGCCCTGGGCCCGGGCGGACCAGCGGGCCCACTGGTAGACAGGTTCCGCCGGCATGTCCGCGAGTCGGCTGAGGCAGCGGGCGTAGCCCAGCACCGCCGGCGCATAGTCCGGCGCGGCTTGGACGGCGGCCTGGAAGGCGGGGGCTGCCTCCTTGAACTCGCCCCGGTCCATGAGATCGGTGGCTCTCGCGTAGGCATCCAGCGCCACGGCTGGAACCACCGGAAGGGTTCTGGTGGAGGACGAAGAGTAAGGCGCCACCGCCTTCAGCAAGGCGCTGGCGAGGCTCCGGGCCAGAGGCAGCACCACCACGGTGCGCTCGCCCGCTTCCCGGGCTTCTCCGGCGTGGCGAAGCTTGCCGCTCGCGTCACTGAGCTCGTAGGCCAGCACGAAGCTGTTGCCGGCGCCCTTGGTCAAGGTTCCGGTCAGCAGGAGCTGGGTGCCCAGGGCACTGGCCAGCCGGGATCGGTCTTCAGCGCGGAGAGGACCGTCGCTGGGGAGGCGCATGGCCTTCCGTGCCCGGGCGACGCTCTCGGGATCCAGGGGGGCCAGCTTGGGGTGTTCCCGCAGCGCGCTCTCCAGCATCTCCGGCAGGATCAGCCGTGCTGTGGCGTCCAGGTGGGGGTCCCCGGTGCTGTTGACAAAGGGCAGCACCGCCAGGCGGGCCGGGCGCTGGCGGGTGAGGTCGGGGATGATGCCGCGGCCCAGGAACAGGTTCACGCCCGCGGCCAGCAGCAGGGCGCCCCCCACGGCGAGGGCGGTCCACTGCAGGGCCCGGCGCGGACGCGCCAGCTGGCCCAGCACCTCGGCCACCTTGGCGGCGCTGGGCCGCTTGAAGGGATGGGTCTCCAGCATGGCCTTGAGGAGATCCACCGTGCCGGAGGGCAGGCCGCGGACCTTCAGCTCGCGTCGTTCGCCATCGACGATGGCGCGCATCCGGATCCTACCCTCGCCGGGATAGGGATGCTCGTCAGCCAGCAGCTCCCAGGCGAGGATGCCCAGGGAGAAGACATCGCTGGCGGGCCCGACGGCCTGGCCCTGGATCTGCTCGGGGGAGGCGTAGCTCGGGCTGCCCATGAAGGTTCCGGCCCGGGTGATGCGGCCCCAGCCCTGGGGACCGGACTCCTCCCGCGCTCCCCACTCCGCTCGGTGCACCGCCGTGACCTCGGTGTCTGCGGTCCGCTTCTGTTCGGCTTGTTCGAGGAACTGGCGGGCGGCCGGGCTGGTTCCCGCGAAAGATGGCTGCGAACGCTCCGTCTGTCCCACGGGATCCATGAGCCGCGCCAGGCCGAAGTCGAGCACCTTCACCTGGAGCTCGTGGCTCTCCCGGTCCTCGGTGACCATCACATTCCGGGGCTTGAGGTCGCGGTGGACAATGCCCTTGCTGTGGGCCGCCGCCAGCCCCAGAGCGGCAAAGCGGAGCACCTGCAGCTTCTGGAGGAGGGTGAGGGCCTCTGCGGCCTGGTCCAGGGTCTGGCCCTCCACCAGCTCCATAGCGATGTAGGATCCCCCGGGCTCATCCACGAGCTCATGCACCTGGCAGACGTTGGGGTGGTTCAGCTGGGCCAGGGCCAGGGCTTCCCGGCGGAAGCGCTCGACCGCGCCCGTTTCGCGGAGCTCGCCAGGATGCAGCGCCTTCAGGGCCACGCTGCGCTCCAGCGAGGGATCCCAGGCACGGTAGACCTCACCCATGCCCCCGGTGCCGATGAGCGCCTCCACCTGGAAGCGGCCGACCCGGGTCAGCGGGTCCAGGATCGACCGCTCCGGGGAGGGAGGACCTTCCGGTGGCAGGTTATTGGGCATTCGGCACCAAGTGGTTAGGTTAATTTACCACAATAATGGTGCTAAGCTCATAAAAATTAGGATCTTGCTGATCATCTTTGCCCAGCGAGCACCTTAGGCCCGGCTCCGGGCCAGCACCTCGAGCACCGTGCGTTCCAGGACGCGCAGGGTGTAGGGCTTCTGCAGGAAGGCGTCCAGCCCCCGGCCCGAGAAGGACTGCAGGGACTCCTGCTCGTTGTAGCCGCTGCTGAGGATCACCGGCAGGTCGGGCTGGAGGCGGCGGATGATCTGGAAGGCCTCCTTGCCGTCCATGTGGGGCATGGTCAGGTCCATGAGGACCAGATCGAGCTTCAGGTCCGGGCGCTGGACGGCGGCCACCGCCTCCCGCCCATCACAGGCCGGGATCACGATCAGGCCCAGGGACTCGAGCACCGCCGTGGCGGCCTCCCGGATCATCTCCTCGTCGTCCACCAGCAGGACGGTCGCCTGCCGCGCCAGGGCCGGCAGCGCCGTCTGGACGGCCTCGTCCTGGCGCTTCACCTCGGTGGTCGGGAACAGCAGCTTGAAGGTGGTGCCGCGGCTTGGCTCACTGTAGATCCGCATGCCCGCACGGTGCCCCTTCAGGATGCCGATGGTGGCCGAGAGGCCCAGGCCGCGCCCGGCCACCTTCGTGGTGAAGAAGGGCTCGAAGATGCGCTCCAGCACCTCCCCGGTCATGCCGCAGCCGGTGTCGCTGACCTCCAGCGTGACGTAGGTGCCCGGCAGGAGGTCCTGGCCCTGGAAGACCTGATCCAGGTAGGCCCGATCCAGGAAGTGGGTCCCGGTGGTGAGCCGGATGGTGCCCTCGCGGTCGCCGATGGCATCGGCGGCGTTGGTCACCAGGTTCATGATCACCTGCTGGATCTGGGCGGCATCGGCCTCCACGGCGGGCAGGCTGGGGGTCAGGTCGAAGCGCAGGGCGATCTTCTTGGAGATGGAGACTTCCAGCAGGTGGGTCACCTCCTGCACCACGTGGTTCAGATCGTAGGAGCGCACCACGAAGCGCCCCTTGCCGGAATACGCGAGCATCTGGCGGGTGAGGTCCGCAGCGCGGTGGATGATGCGCTCCAGCCGCTCCAGGTGGGGCCGGGCGGGGGACTCCGGGGCCAGCTTGGTCTCGGCGACGTTCATGTGGCCCAGCATGGCCGTGAGCAGGTTGTTGAAGTCGTGCGCGATGCCGCCGGCCAATACGCCGAGGCTCTCCAGCTTCTGGGCATGCTGCATCTGCCGCTCCAGCAGCTGCCGTGCCCCTTCGCTGCCGCGCCGCTCCAGCTCCGTCGCGGCCCGGGTCGAGAAGATCCGCAGCAGGGAGGCCGCCTCCGCCGGGGCCGGGAGGATGCTGCGGTGGATGACCACCAGGAGCCCCCGGATCTTGCCCTGCGAGTCCATGAGGGGCGAGCCGATGTAGGCCTCGGCCTGCAGCTCCTTGAGCAGGCGGAAGTCCGGGAAGCGCTCCTGGACTCCCGAGGGAATGATGCAGATCTCCCCGGTGAGGGCCCGCTCGCAGGGCGACCCGTGGAGGGGGTAGTCCCGGTTCTCCACGGCGTCTCCATCCAGGCAGACGGCCAGGGTCTGCACGCGCTTCTCGCCGTCCACGGTGACGGTCTCGCCGATGAGGGCGCCGTCCGCGCCGATGGCCTGGGCCAGGTGCTTGACCAGATCCAGGAAGAAGGACTCACCGTAGGAGCCGGACACGCCGCTGGCCACGTGGAGGATCTGCGCCTCCATGCGCCGCCGCTCGGCCAGCTCCCGCTCGAGGCCGACGTTGAGGGCGCGGATCTCGCCCGTGGCGGCGTCCACCTGGCGCCGGAAGGCCAGGGCCGCCAGGATGGCCAGCGCCAGGGCCGCCAGGACGCCCAGGCTCGTGGGGACCAGCCAGCGCGGCAGGCCGGTCTTCAGCTGGGGGGCCAGCCAGTGGTTGAGGGCCCGCCGGTAGCCCGAATCGCTGTGGCGCTTCCCCTCCGCGAGGTAGCTGTCCAGGGCCTTCAGCAGGTCGGCATTGCGGCCCTTGGTGGTCGCGAAGAAGGTGTCGAAGGGGCTGAAGACGACGGGCGTTCGCTCGACCTGGAAGCGCGCCTCCTGCGAGTAGCCGAAGATGTTGGTGGCCACGCCCCCCTC
Organism: uncultured Holophagaceae bacterium; assembly: GCA_903857495.1. Taxonomy (GTDB): domain Bacteria; phylum Acidobacteriota; class Holophagae; order Holophagales; family Holophagaceae; genus Geothrix. The sequence goes on from CAIOFF010000015.1 coordinate 13,968, forward strand.
TACCTGACCGGCCTCCACAGCCCGCAGGACGTCTTCGAAGCTGCCGTACTCCACGTAGGTGACCTGGAGGTTGAACTTCGCGCAGAGCTCGCGGAAGTGGTCGCCGTTCACATCCCCGCGCATGAGGCCGATGCGGCGGTTCAGCACATCCAGCACCGTGTGGATGGCTGCCTTGGGGTGCGAGTAGAGGATGCTCCAGACCGTGAAGGAGGACTCCTTGCCGTAGTCGAGGTAGACACTGCGGGCTTGGGTCAAGGCGACGCTGGTGTGGAGGTCCACCTGGCCGCTGCGGACGCGGTCGAGGCCCTCCTGGAAGGTGCCTGGCAGGAACCGCAGCTCCCAGTCCTCCCGGGCGGCGACCTCGCGGAGCATGTCCGCGTAGAAGCCCCGGGCCGTCCCGTCCTCGCCCATGGAGAGCGCCGGGGCGTGGGGAAAGACCGCGACGGTCACGACCCGGCGCGGCGCGGCCTCAAGGCCGACCACGCCGAGCAGGACCATGGCCACGACCGCCAGCAGCCGAAGTGCTCGGAATGGTAGAAAAAGGATCTTGAACATACCCCTGCCTAGTCTCCTATCGACGCTGGGCAGGGACTGCCTGAGATTTGGTCAGTCCAGATGGGCCTTCCGTTCCCCATCCTGCCAGCGCAGCCGGAGCCCGGCGCCGACGGGCAGGGCCGCGGCCCGGGTCACGGGGCGCCCAGCCGCGTCCAGGGCCAGCACAAAGCCCCGCTGCAGCGGGCCCGTGGGATCCAGACCCTGGAGCCGCTGGGCCAGCACGGCCAGGCGCTGATCCCGGCGCTGGAGGCCCCGGAGGGTCGCCGGGGCCAGGCGGCGCTGGGCCTCCCGCACCCGGGGCAGGTCTGCCTCCCGGGCCACGAGAGATGCGACGTGCCGCAGCCGCTGCCGCAGCAGGGCCGCCCGGGTGGCGAGCCCATCCAGGTGGCGGCTGGGGTGGGCGAGGGCCAGCCGCTGGCCGAGGCCCGCGAGGCGCAGGGCCGGTTCCGCCAGGGGCTCGACCCGCAGCAGGCCCTGGTCCACCAGGAGGTTGAGGGTCGTCTCCAGGCCCCGCAGGCCCCACTGGGTCTTGGCGAGGAGGGCCTCGCCACGCCGGCGCAGGTCCGCCGCCAGGGCCTGCCGGTCCGGCGTGGCCAGCTCCGCGGCCTGGCTGGGCGTGGCGGCCCGCCGGTCCGCCGCCAGGTCCACCAGGGTCGTATCGATCTCGTGGCCCACGCCGGTGATGACGGGGATGCGGCAGTCCGCCACGGCCCGCACCAGGGCCGGGTCGTTGAAGGCCCAGAGGTCCTCCAGGCTGCCGCCGCCGCGCACCAGCAGCAGGGCCTCGCAGCCCCAGTGGGGGTCCTGGAGCTCCTGCAGGGCCAGCAGGGTCTCGGGCACGCAGCGCTCGCCCTGGGCTGCGGCGGGGGCGATGAGCAGGTCGATGCCCGGGGCACGCCCGGCAGTCACTTCCAGCACGTCCCGCAGGGCGGCGCCGCCCAGGGCGGCCACCACGCCGAGCTTGCGCGGGAAGCGGGGCAGGGGGCGCTTGGGTCGGTCGAAGAAGCCCTGGCCGCGGAGCTCTGCCTCCAGCTGCCGCAGGCGGGCCTGGAGGTCGCCCACGCCGGCCGGCTCACAGTGGCTGACGATCAGCTTCAGGCTGCCGCCGGGCACGTAGAGGTCGAGGCTGCCCTTGAGCACCACGCGCTGGCCGTCCGCCGGGCGCTGGGGCAGGAACCGCTGCGTGCTGGCCCAGACGGCGCACCCGATGGCGGCGCCTTCTTCCTTGAGGGTGAAGTACCAGTGCTTGCCCGAGACCTTGAAGTTCGAGACCTCCCCCACCACGCAGACCGCCGAGAAGGGCGGTTCGATGCGGGTCTTCACCTGCTCGAGCAGGCGCTTGACGGAGAGAGGCGCGTCCATGGACCGCATGATCGCATGGGGCGTTTGCGGAATCCCGCCCAGGCAGGTTGCATCGTAATACAATGTCCCCCGATGCTCCTGCACGCTCCCGCCCTTGAGGTGACGCCATGTCCATCCGCACCCTCCTCTTCCGCAGCCTGGCCCTGGCGCTGGCTCTAGCCGGCTTCGCGCAGGCCCAGACCAAGCTGCTGCGCTTCCCGGACATCCATGGGGACCGGGTGGTCTTCACCCACGGCGGGGACCTCTGGACTGCTGCCACCACCGGCGGCCTGGCCACGCGGCTCACGGCCCATCCGGGCCTGGAGGTCTTCGCCAAGTTCAGCCCCGATGGCAAGTGGATCGCCTTCACGGGGCAGTACGACGGGGACGAGCAGGTCTATGTCATTCCCAGCACCGGCGGCGTACCGCGCCAGCTCACTTTCGACCCCGCCGCCGGACCCCTGGCGCCGCGGGGCGGCTACGACCACCAGGTGGTGGGCTGGACTCCCGATGGCAGCAGCGTGCTCTTCCGGGCCGGCACGGACGCGGATGGCGTTCTCAGCCGCACGGCCCTCTACACCGTGAGCCTCGGGGGCGGTCTGCCGAAGAAGCTGCCCATGCCCACGGCCGGGCCGGGTTCCTTCTCCCCGGATGGCAAGCGCATCGTCTACGCGCCCATGTTCCGCGACTTCCGCCACTGGAAGCGCTACGAAGGCGGCTGGGCGCAGGAGCTCTACGTCTTCGACCTCGCCACGAACCAGCAGAAGAAGCTGGCCTCCAGCCCGCGCACCGAGCGGGATCCCATGTGGATCGGCGACCAGGTCTGCTTCGCCTCGGACCGGGACGGCACCCTCAACCTCTACACCGTGGATCCGGCGACGGACACCGTGAAGCAGCTGACCTTCCAGAAGACCTGGGACGTCCGCTGGCCCTCCAGCGACCACGCCTCGCGCATCGTCTACGAGCTCAACGGCGAGCTGCGCATCTTCAACGTGAAGGAGGGCGGCGACACGGGTCTGGCCATCACCGTGCCCACGGACGGCGGGGCCTCGCGGCCCTCGCGCATCAGCGTGGAGCGCAACATCGAGGGCTTCGCCCTGTCCCCCAAGGGCGAGCGGGCCCTCTTCGTGGCCCGGGGCGATGTGTTCACGGTGCCCGTGGAGAAGGGCCCCGTGCGCAACCTCACCAACAGCTCCGGCGCCCACGACCGGCACGCCCGCTGGTCCCCGGATGGCAAGCAGGTCGCCTTCATCTCGGACCTGTCGGGCGAGGATCAGCTCTACCTTGTGGCCCAGGACGGCAAGGGCCGGCCCGAAGCCCTCACCACGGGCCTGACCGTGCAGCTCAACGCCCCCTTCTGGGCTCCGGACGGCAAGCGCCTGGCCTTCACGGACAAGAACGGCATCATCTACGTGGTCACCGTCGCCGACCGGAAGCTGGTGCAGGCCGGCCGGGACGCCAACGGCCGCGTGAGCGACCTGGCCTGGTCGCCGGATGGCCAGTTCCTGGCCTTCTCCCTCAGCAATCCCAACGGTGTCCGCAGCCTCCACGTGTGGGGCCTGGCGGACCAGCAGCTGCACCGCCTGACAGGGGAGCTGTTCCCGGTGATGGATCCTGCCTGGGATCCCGAGGGCAAGTACCTCTACGCCCTCAGCCGCCGGGACTACGCGCCCCAGATGAGCAACCTGGAGTTCGACTACGCGGGCAACCGCAACCTGGACATCGTGGCCTACGCGCTGCGCCGGGACGTGCCGCATCCCTTCCCGCAGGAGAGCGATGAAGTCGGCGCCAGCGCCGAGAAGCGGGAAGAGGGCGAGAAGAAGGCCGAAGGCCCCCGGGCGCCGGTCTCTGTTCGCATCGACTTCGAGGGCTTCGAGCAGCGGGGCACCCGCGTGCCCGTACCCGCGGACAACCTCAGCGGCCTCGAGGCCATCCGTGGCTTCCTGCTCTACGCCAAGGCCCCGGCCAACGTGAACGGTGAGGCCAACGGCCGCCGCGGCGGCGGCAGCAGCCTCTGGATCTTCGACCTCAAGAAGCGCCAGGAGAGCGAGCTGCTCGCAGAGGTGCAGGGCTGGACCCTCAGCCAGGACGGCAGCAAGATCCTGGCCCGCGCGGGCCAGGGCCCCGCGGCCACCTACCAGCTGGTGGACGCCAAGGCCAAGGGCGGCGACAAGAAAACGGTCTCCACCAAGGACCTCTATGTGGACCGCATCCCCGCCGAGGAGTGGCGTGAGGTCTACGACGAGGCCTGGCGTCGCTTCCGGGACTTCTTCTACGTGAAGAACATGCACGGCTACGACTGGAAGGCCCTGCGCGAGCAGTACCGGCCCTGGCTGCAGCACGTGACCCACCGCTCGGACCTGACCTACGTCCTCACGGAGCTCATCTCCGAGCTGAATATCGGCCACACCTACACCGAGGGCGGCGATGCCTACCTGCCAGAGCGCGCCAAGGTGGGCCTCCCCGGCGCCCGCATCGAGCTGGATGCCACGTCCGGCCGCTACCGCCTGGCGAAGATCTACCGGGGCCACAACGAGGAGCCCAAGTACCGCAGCCCCCTCACCGAGGTCGGCGTGGATGCCCGGGAAGGGGACTTCATCCTCGCCATCGACGGCCAGGAGCTGAAGGCCCAGGACAACCCCTACCAGCTGCTCCGCAACAAGACCTTCGCCGTGACCCTCACCCTCAATGACAAGCCCGTCGCCGAGGGCGCCCGGCAGGCCACCTACCGGCCCATCGACAGCGACGCGAGCCTGCGCTACCTGGACTTCGTGCTGCGCTCCAGGTCGACCGTGGACCGCCTCAGCGGCGGCAAGGTGGGCTACCTGCACATCCCTGACATGGGCGCCCCGGGCCTCTACGAGTTCATCAAGTGGTACTACCCGCAGATCCGCAAGGAAGGTCTGGTGGTGGACGTCCGCGCCAACGGCGGCGGCAACATCAGCCAGATGATCCTGGAGCGCCTCGGGAAGAAGCTGCTGGGCACCCGCTTCGGACACGTGGGCGACCAGCCCACCACCTATCCCTCCACAGTCTTCCACGGCCACATGGTGGCGCTCACCAGCGAGACCAGCGCCAGCGACGGTGACATCTTCCCCTACCACTTCCGCTCCGCGGGCCTCGGCCCCCTCATCGGCAAGCGCACCTGGGGTGGCGTCGTGGGCGGCGGCAACTCGCCCCTCATCGACGGCGGCAGCGTCTTTGTGCCCCAGTCCGGCACCAACGCCCCCACGGGCGAGTGGATCATCGAAGGCAAGGGCGTGACCCCTGACATCGAGGTGGAGGACGACCCGATCTCCCTGCTCGCGGGCCGGGACCTGCAGCTTGAGCGGGGGGTCCAGGAGGTCCTGAAGCGCCTGGCCGAGACGCCCATGCAGCTCCCCAAGCGCCCGGCGGATCCCGTCAAGACCAAATAGACCTAATAATTGCGCCGGGAATATCCCATCTGTTTATAGATGGTGCATGGGTCGTCTAAGGCCTTGGAAGAAACCTCGTTTTTTGATGCATTTTACTGCGGTGCATGAACGCCCTCCCTGCTAACGTCGGTTTCGTTCACCTGGAGGTAAACAATGCACTACGGTGCCCTCGCGGCCACGCTCCCCCTGATCGTCCTCCTGATCGGCATCCCGATCCTGATGAAGCCGGCTGCCAAAGTGGCTCCGGTGGCCTGGCTGGTGACCGTGCTCACGGCCATCTTTGTCTTCCACTTCCCGACGAAGGTGACGCTGCTGGCAGCCCTCCAGGGCGGCCTCACGGGCCTCTTCCCGATCATGTACATCCCCTTCGGCGCCCTGGTGGTCTACAACGTCCTCAAGGTCACGGGCTGGATGGACAAGATGCAGGGCGCCATGGCCAGCCTCACCGTTGACCGCCGCGCGCAGGCGCTGCTCATTGCCTTCGGCTTCGGCGCCTTCCTGGAGGGCATTTGCGGCTTCGGCGCGCCGGTGGCCATTCCCGCCAGCATCCTCATCGGCCTGGGCTATAACCCCATGATGGCGGCCCTGGTCTGCCTGGTGGCCAACACGGGCCCCGTGCCCTTCGGCTCCCTGGCCATCCCCACGGTGACCCTGGCCAAGACCACGGGCCTGGACATCATGAAGCTCTCCCAGATGACCGGCCGCTTCATGGCGCCGCTGGCGCTGATCATGGCCTTCGCCACGGTCTATGCCATGTCCAAGACCAAGGGCCTCAAGGGGGCCATCGGGACCATCCTGGTGGCCGGCCTCAGCTTCTCCATCACCCAGTTCCTGGTGTCCAACTTCATCGGCGCGGACCTCACCTCCGTGCTGGCCGGACTCGCCTGCCTCATCGCCACGGCCATCTACCTGAAGTTCCAGAAACACGCCCAGCCCTGGCTCTTCGAGGGCGACGCCCCGGCCGACAACACCCCCAAGGCGTTCAACCTCAAGGAGCTGTTCCTCTCCTGGCTGCCCTACCTGCTCCTGGCCGTGCTCGTCATCGCGGTGAACCTGCCCAAGACCAAGCCCCTGTTCGCCGGTGCCGCCGCGGGCTGGAGCTGGGCCGTGATCAAGGTGCAGATCGCCGACCCCAATCCTGGCAAGTTCTACGCGTTCACCTGGCTCCAGACCCCCGGCACCATCATGCTCATCGCCGGCGCCATCGCCTTCCCCTTCATGGGCATCAAGTATTCCGTGATGGGCGAGCAGGTCGGCAAGACCTTCAAGCAGATGATCCCCTCCTTCATCGCCGTGGCCTGCATCCTCTCCATCGCCTCGGTCATGAACCTGGCCCTGCCCATCATCGATCCCAAGACCAAGCTGGCCTTCGCCGGGGACCTGGCCAACAAGCAGATCTCCATGGTGGCCACCATGGCCAACGGCATCGTGGCCCTGGTCAGCCAGCACGTCTATCCGCTGCTGAGTCCCCTCTTCGGCACCATCGGCGTGTTCCTCACCGGCAGCAACACTTCTGCGAACGCCCTCTTCGGCAACCTGCAGAAGCTCACCGCCCAGGGCATGGGCCTGTCGGACATCCTCATGACCTCTGCCGGCAGCGCCGGTGCCTCCGCCGGCAAGATGATCTCCCCCCAGAGCATCGTCATCGCCGCCGCCGCTGTGGGCCTGGCGGGCAAGGAAGGCCTGATCATGCGGCAGACGATCAAGTACACGATCCCCTACGTGCTCCTGCTGGCCCTCATGACCTGGGGCTTTGCCTTCCTGTTCCCGGGCCTCGTACCCTGATCCAGTCAGACTGACCTGCAGAGAGAGGTGGACGCCATGCGCATCATCGTTGCTCCGGATTCCTTCAAGGGCAGCGTGTCGGCCCTGGGTGTGGCCGAGGCCATGGAGCGTGGCATCCACGCCGTGTTTCCGACTGCCGAGGTCTTCAAGGTGCCCATCGCCGATGGTGGCGAGGGCACCGTGGAGGCTCTGGTGGCGGCCACCGGGGGGCAGCTGCGGCACACGGAGGTCCGCGGTCCCCTGAGCAGCCCCGTGTGCGCCCACTGGGGCGTCTCCGGCGACGGAGCCACGGCCTTCATCGAGATGGCCTCGGCCTCGGGCCTGCCCCTGGTGCCGAAGGAGCTGCGGGACCCCCGCCTCACCAGCACCTATGGAACGGGCCAGCTGATGCAGGCCGCCCTCGACGCGGGCCTGCGCAAGCTGGTCATCGGCATCGGCGGCAGCGCCACCAACGACGGCGGCACGGGCATGGCGCGCGCGCTGGGGATCCGCTTCCTGGACGCCGCGGGAGCGGACCTGCCGGAAGGCGGCGGCGCCCTGGCGCGGCTGGCGCGGATCGACCTCTCGGGGCTGGATCCCCGCGTGGCCGAGGCGAGCCTGCTGGTGGCCTGCGATGTGGACAATCCTCTCTGTGGGCCCCGGGGCGCCTCGGCGGTCTACGGCCCCCAGAAGGGCGCGACCCCGGAGCTGGTGGCCGAGCTGGATGCCGCCCTGGGTGTCTTCGCCCGGGTGGCCGCCGAAGCCACGGGCCGCGACCTGGCGACTGCTTCCGGTGCCGGCGCCGCCGGTGGCCTGGGCGCGGGACTGCTCTTCTTCACGCCCGCCAGCCTCCGGCCCGGCGTGGCCATCGTGCTGGAGACCACGGGCTTCGACGCCCTGGTCAAGGATGCGGACCTGGTCCTCACCGGCGAGGGCCGCACGGACTTCCAGACCGCCATGGGCAAGGCGCCCGTGGGCGTGGCCGCCGTGGCCAAGCAGCACGGCGTCCCGGTGATCTGCCTCTCGGGGGGGCTGGGCGAAGGGGCCGACGACGTGCTGGCCCACGGCATCGACGGTCTCGCCAGCATCGTGCCCCAGCCCATGGCGCTGGAGGACTGCATGGCCCAGGGAGCGGCCCTGCTGGAAGCCGCCGCCGCCCGGGTCTGTCGCCTGCTCAAGGTGGGTCAGGCGCTGCGGTAATAGCAAAAGGCAAGTCAGCCACCGATGAAGGCTGCTATACACCGCTGCAAGCCAAAAGCAAATCAGCCACCGATGAACACCGATGAACACCGATAAAAGCATGATGAAAAACACGTCCTGGTAATCGGCCTTGCTCCGCCAAATTTGGCCTTCAAAGATCTCCACCAAGGACACGAAGAACGACCCCGAAGGACCACGAAGGCGCAGTCATCGCGCCGACTCATCCTCTGCATGGGCCCGCCTGCGGCGGCTTCCGGCGGCGCCGGAAGTCATCCCGGGGTGCCACGGCCGCGCCCCCCAAATGGCGCGACAGTGTCACCCCGAGATGGAGCCCATGCACCGGTGCCGATGAACCCCAGCATCTTTATCCCCGTTCATCCCTTTGATCCCCGTCAAAGGCCTTTGGACTCGAAGCAAATATATAACATAAGTATTTTCCTTATCATCTTTTAATCAGCTTTTATCGGTGTTCATCGGTGGCCAATCTTTTCTTTATTTCGCCTCTGCCACAGGGACGGCCTTCAGCTGCTCGCGGACGTGCTGGAAGAAGGCCTTCTCGGCGGCGCTGAGGTGCCGGGCGGGGTTCCACACCAGGTGGGAGGAGATCCGGATCTCGGGGCCATCCCAGTGCAGGGCCACCAGGGTGCCGGCCCGGAGCTCGGCTTCCACGGCCATCCGCGGCAGGGGGGCGACGCCCAGGCCCTCCATCACGCAGCGCTTGATGGTCTCCACGCCCTGGAACTCGGTGAAGTCCCCGGGGTGGGCCCCGGCGGTGATGAGCTGCCGCTCGAACTGGTTGCGGTAGCTGCAGCCCAGGGCCTTGAGCAGGACCTCCTCGCCCATGAGGTCCTGGGCGGAGACGTTGGGGGCGAAAGCCAGCCGGTGGGAGGGGGCGGCCAGGATGAGGATCTCCTCGTCCCGCAGCCGCTCCACGGCCAGGGTCTTCGAGGGGAAGGGCTCCTCCAGGATGAAGGCGAAGTCCACGGCGCCCTCCAGCACCTGGCGCTTGAAGTCCCGCACGAAACCCGGCTGGAACTGGAGCCGAACCCGGGGAAACTTCGCCCGGAAGGTCCGGAGGAGGGGGGGCAGCAGGTAGGTGCAGACGGACTCGGGTCCTGTGAAGCGGAGGGTGCCCACGCCCTCCTCCTCGAGGACCGAAGCCTTCGCCTCGTGGGTCAGCGATAGGATGCGCTCCGCATACACCAGGAACCGCGCCCCGGGCTCCGTCAGCTCCAGGCGGTTGCCCACCCGGTTGAACAGGTCCGTCCCCAGGTCCTCCTCCAGGCTCTTGATCTGGGCCGTGACGCTGGACTGCGCATAACCTAGGCCAGTGGCGGCGTGGGTGAAGTTCAGCGTCCGGGCGGCGGCGCAGAAGGTGGAGAGCGTGCGGACATCCATGGCCCGTAGTCTACCGGCTGCATCGGAAAACCCGATGCTAAGCATCAGAAATTACCATCTGGTCAAGAATCAGGGGTCACGGAAGATTGGAATTTCAGGATTCACGCATCGACTTTGTCCGATGCTCCTCCCTCACCGTTCCGTTGAAAGGTCATCCCATGCCCTGGAATCAGAACTACGCTGCGTTGAACGGGAGCCTCCTGCTGACGGCCCTCGTGGTGGCCATTCCCATCTTCTTCCTGTTCTGGGCCCTGGCGGTCAAGCGGATGAAGGGCCATGTGGCGGGCCTGCTCACCCTGGCCCTCACCATCGTTATCAGCGTCGTGGTCTACCGCATGCCCATCACCGCAGCGCTCTCGGCCTCGGCCCTGGGCATGCTGACGGGCCTGTTCCCCATCGGCTGGATCATCCTGACGGCAGTGTTCCTGTTCAACCTGACCGTCGAGTCGGGCCAGTTCGAGGTCATCAAGAGCTCCATCTCCTCCCTGTCCCCGGATCGTCGCATCCAGGCCCTGCTGATTGCTTTCTCGTTCTCTGCCTTCATGGAGGGCGTGGCCGGCCAGGGCGCCCCCGTGGCCGTGGCTGCGGCCATGCTCATCGGCCTCGGCTTCCCGCCGCTGACCGCAGCCGTCATCTGCCTCGTGGCCAACACGCCCCCCGTGCCCTTCGGCCCCGTGGGTGTGCCCACGATCATGATGTCGACCGTGACCGGGATTCCCGCCACCACCATGGCCCGCGCCGTGGGCATCGACATGGCCCTCATGGCCCTGATCATCCCCTTCTTCATGGTGGTGGTCATGGTGGGCTTCCAGAAGGCCAAGGAAGTGCTGCCCGCGGCCCTGGTGGCGGGTGTCAGTTACGCCGCGGCCTCCCTGGTGCTCTCTACCTGGTTCGGGCCCGAGCTGCCGGCCATCACCGCTTCGGTGGTGTCGCTCGTCTGCCTCGTGGGCTTCATCAAGATCTGGCAGCCCAAGACCATCTGGACCTTCGAGAACGATGCGGCGGACGCGACCGCCAACGCCACCGCCCACACCGCGGGTCAGGTCTTCAAGGCCTGGTCGCCCTTCCTCATCCTCATGGTCGTCATGGGCATCTGGGGTACCCCCGCCTTCAAGGCCTATGCCGAGAAGACCCACCACTGGTTCCTGGCCGTGCCCAAGTGGCCCGGGCTGGACGGCATCGTCTTCAAGGCCGCGCCCATCGTCGCCAAGCCCGCCGCCTACGCCGCCAGCTACAAGTGGCAGTACCTCACGGCCCCCGGCACAGCGATGTTCCTCTCCGCCCTGCTCTCCATGGTCGTGCTGAAGATCTCCCCCGCCATCGGCGCCCGGGTGTTCGCCAAGACCTTCATGCAGCTGCGCTTCGCCCTCATCACCCTGGCCTCGGTCATCGGCCTCGGCTTCCTGGCCAACTACTCGGGCATGTCCTTCACCCTGGGTCTGGCCATGGCGGTGCTCACGGGCATGGCCTTCCCCATCTTCAGCCCGATCATCGGCCTCATTGGCGTGTTCCTCACGGGCTCGGTGACCTCGTCGGCGGCCCTGTTCGGCAAGCTCCAGCAGGTCACGGCCATCCAGCTGGGCCTGAACCCCGTGCTCACCACCTCGGCGAACCTCTTCGGCGGGGTCATGGGCAAGCTCATCTCCCCCCAGTCCATCGCCGTGGCCTGCGCGGCCGTGGGCCTGGTGGGCAAGGAAACCGATATTTTCCGAAAGACCCTCAAGTATTCGATGATCCTGCTGGGTATGGTGATAGTCATCATCCTCTTGCAAGCCTTTGTCATGCCCTGGATCTTGCCCACCGCGCCGGTCGTGAGTTGACCGCCCAGGCGGCATGAGTTAATCAAGTATTTTCCCCCCTTTATGGCACATGAAAACCAGGGAAGCGCCTAATCAGCGGGTGCTTCTCTTTTTAGGAGCTAGAAATGACCCTCACCCTGGAATTCCGCGACGCGGTCCTGGCGGCCTATCCCGATGTCTACACCCCGGCGGCCCTGGCGGCCCTGGAGGTGCTGGCGCCCCTCAACCACCGCCGCCACGAGCGGATGGCGGCCCGCACCGCCCTGCGCAAGCGGCGCGCGGGGCAGGGTGAGCGGATCAGCTTCCTGGATCCCGAGTCCCTCATCCCGGGGACCCAGATCAAGGTGGCCGACGCCCGGTCCGGCAACTTCGACGGCGCCATCATCCCCCCGGACCTCCAGCGCCAGTGGATCCAGGGTACGGGTCCCGCCACCAAGCCGCGCTCGGATGTGCGCTCGGGCATCCGCAACGTGGCCTACGCGCTGCTCTCCGGCGCCGACGGCTGGATGTTCGACGGCGAGGACGCCTTGGGCCAGGTGGACACCATGTCCCTGGACAACCACCGCAACCTCAAGCTGGCCATCGACCGGGATCCGCTCTTCCTGGAGGTCGCCCAGGAGGTGGCCGGGGAGATGAACACCTGGGCCCAGGGCTTCCTCGGGCGGCCCATCATCGCCGACTGGCGTCAGCAGCTGGACTTCACCACCGTCATCTTCCGCTGCCGGGGCCTGCACCTGGATGACCGGCACATCCGCCAGGACGGCCACGGCTTCTCGGCCTCCCTCTCGGACCTGGTGCTGTTCGTGGTGAACAACCACGAGCGCCTCCTCGCCACGGGCCGCAGCATCGTCATCTACCTGCCCAAGACCCAGACCGCCGAGGACGCGGCCCTGTGGAACAGCTTCATCCTGGCCCTGGAAGCCCACCTGAGCCTGCCCGTGGGCACCATCAAGTGCTACGTGCTGGTGGAGCAGCTGGAGCAGTGCTTCCAGCTCATGGAGATCCGCGCCGCCCTGTCCCCGCACTTCGTGGGCTTCAACACCGGCCGCTGGGACTACATCAACAGTGTCTCGGACGCGCTGGCCTGGGACCAGGAGTTCGTCAATCCCAACATCCAGGCCATCACCATGACCTACGGCTACATGCGCAACTACGAGGATCGCGTCCGCCGGGCCATGAACACGCCGGATCGCAACGGCCGCTGTACCCTCTGGCAGGGCGGCATGGAACCCAACATCCCCGTGGGCTCGGCCGAGGGCGTGGCCGCCAGCATGAAGCGGGCCGTGGCCGGGGCCGAGCGTGAGCAGCGCGAGGGTGCCTCCGGCAAGTGGGTGGCCCACTGGAAGATGGTCCACATCGTCCGGCCGGTGTGGGAGAAGGTGGGCCAGGCCAACCAGCTGGGCCGAGCCTTCCCGGCCCTGACCTATGGACCCGCGGATGCCGCCGGTCTCATGCTGCTCGAGCCCGCTCCTCGCACCATCGCCGGCGCCCGGGACCTGCTCTCCGTGGCCCTGCAGTACGGCAATGCCTTCCTGCGGGGCTTCCAGGCCGCCGCGCTGAAGCCTGCGGACTTCTTCGGCAACGACGACGTCCTCTACCTCATGGAGGACATGGCCACGGGCGAGATCCGCCTGTCCATCCTCTGGGAGTGGATCCACAAGGGCGCCGTCCTCACCGAGGCCGATGCCGAGACCGGCTGCGCCGCCGGGGAGGCCTTCACCCCGGCCCTCTTCGCCCGCCTGCTGGAAGAGGAATACGCCAAGCTCCGCAAGGCCGGCAATCGCGACGTCCACGACGACTCCAAGGACACCACCCTGCCCATCGCCCGGGCCATCGTGCAGACCTACGTCCAGAGCCCCCTCAAGGCCCCCTGGTACGTGGACCTGCTGAACCTCAACCTCGGCCTCGAGGACCTCAAGACCGCCGAAGCCCGCATCGCCCACTACCTCGAAGCCTTCAAGAAAGACGGCACCCGCCTCACCGAGAACCAGGACTTCTAGGCACTTCTCGACGAAAGGACTTTCACCACGAAGACAGGAAGACCACGAAGAAGCAGACGGGCTGGCCGTCTTCCTTCGTGGTCTTTGTGGTCTTCGTGGTTCCTGTTTTTCTGAAAAAGGGATTAACCACAAAGGACACAAAGGACACAAAGAAAAGAAGGGGCGGGAACTGAAAGTCCTTCTTTGTGCTCTTTGTGTTCTTTGTGGTTCAGATTTTCCTGAAAAGATGGGTTCACCACGAAGACAGGAAGACCACGAAGAAGACGGGCTGGTTTGTCTTCCTTCGTGGTCTTTGTGGTCTTCGTGGTGACTTAGCTCTTCTTCAGCTCCGCCGCGAAGGCGTCCAGGGCGCGGTAGTAGGGGTCGATGCTGGGGATGTAGTGGCGCTCGCTGGCGGCGTGGGGGCCGATGCCGGTCTGGCCCCAGACCACGCCTTGGCCGCCGGGGGCGAAGCGGGCGGAGGTGCCGGCGCCCTTGCGGCCGATGCGGACGTCACCGCCCGCGGCCTCGATGCCGGCCAGCAGGGCCTTGAGGCAGGGGTTCTCGGCGTCGCAGGCCACGCCGGCTTCCCAGGCGGAGGGGATGAACTCCAGCTCGCGCTCGGCGGCCAGGGCCTCGATGTCGGCGCGCATCTTGGAGACGTCGTCCTGGGGGATGGGCCGGATCTCGACGCCGATGGCGCCGCGGTCCGCGGTGATGTTGAAGATGCCGGGCGTGCCCACCTGGACGTAGGCGAAGCGGGCCAGGGACTGCCAGCCGTCCGCGGACTTGAGGGTGAGGTGCTTGGCGAACAGCTCGCGCAGGGCCTCGCGGGCGCTGAGCACGCGCTCGGTCAGGTCGGTGCCGCCGGCCAGCCCGCTGTGGCCGCGGGTGCCGTGGGCGATGAGCTCGAAGCGCAGGACGCCGCGGTTCTGGGTGCAGACCTCGCCCCAGAGCTCGGTGCCCTTCTCGCCCGTGCGCTCGCCAGCCACGAAGAAGCTGGGCTCATACCCGTCCCACTGCTCCTTCAGCTGCTGCAGCACGTGCGGGGTGCCCATGGGGTCCAGCTCGCCATTCTCCTCGTTGCCCACCAGCAGCAGATTCACGGGGGGGTAGGGCGCGCCCTTTTTGAGGGTGTCCTTCATCCAGACGAGGTAGGTGGAGACCACGGTCTTCATGTCTGCGGCGCCGCGGCCCCAGAGGTAGTCGCCCTCGATGCGGGGGTCGAACTGGCTGTCATCGGGCTCCGGCGCCACCACGTCGAAGTGCCCGCAGAGCATGGCCGGGGCCTTTTCGCCGCCGGGGAAGTGGGCCAGCAGGGAAGGGAAGGGGCCCTGGTCGAAGCTCACCACGGGCACGCCGTGGTTGCGCAGGTAGTCGTAGATGAGGGTGGCCGCACGGTGGATCTCGGGCAGGCGCTCCTCGGGGCAGGCGGTGACGCTGGGGATGCGCACCAGGCGCTGGGACATGGCCAGCACTTCGCTGGTCTTGTCGGGATACGTCGCATCCACCAGGGCCTCGGGCTTGGGGCGGAAGCGGATGGGTGCCTGGGGATCTGTGTGCACTTCCTCGCGGGCATGCTCCAGGAAGTCCCGGAGCTTGCCTTCTTCCTTGCCGAGGTCGGAGAGGTGGGCCGTGACGGTCTGGACGTCGCCGCGCACCTGATCCTTGCGGGCCTCGGCCAGGGCGACCAGCATGTCGGGGGGCACGATCTCGGAGGTGCCCAGCTTGCTCTTGAGGTGCTGGCGGATGCGCTCGGCGGTGCTGGGGGCGCCCTCGGCCATGTCGCGGAGGGGCTGCAGGTCCTCCCACATGCCCAGGGCCTCGGCCAGGGGGCGCAGCTCGCTGAGCGTCCAGGCCAGGAAGGCGCGCATGGTGATGGGCTTGGCAGTGAGGGGGTTCTCGATGGTGGCGCGCAGGCCCTCCCGGGCCGCCAGTTCTTCGTTGCGGCGGGCCCGCTTGATGTCCTCGGCATCGTAGCGGAAGCTCCGGGCGAAGTCGGAGTCGGCGTAGAAGCGGAGCAGCAGCAGGTGCTTCAGGGTGAGGTTCGCGACGTCCAGGGCCAGGTCGTGGCAGGGATCATCGGTGCGGACTTCCACACGGGCCATGGGCAGGTCGATTCGGGCGAAGAGGTTCTGGCGCTCGATCTGGGCCGCCATGTCCTCGACGTTCCGCGTCTCGCCGGCGGCGAACAGGCCCCGGGCATAGATGTCGTGCAGCTGGTCGCTGGTGACCTGGATGAGGCGCTCCACCGGCTCCGCCTGGGAGCGGGCGCGGACGGGGATCCAGTTGTTGTTGCCGAAGCGCACGCCCCGGCGCACCAGGTCGTAGGACAGGCGCAGGTAGTCCGGGTGGCTGCGGTTCAGATCCGGCACGTCCAGGGAGGGCGGGTTGGGGAAGGTCAGGTTGCGCACGGACTCGAAGGGCGTGAGCCGCACCACGGGCTCGCCGTTCTCTTCGGAGGCCTGCAGGGGTGTGCTGGCGCTGGCGGAGATGAACAGCGCCGCGAAGGCGCGCATGAGCCGCGTGCCGGTGATGTAGACCTGGTTCTTGTAGTCGTCCAGGTGGATCTCGCCGCGTTCGGAGGCCGGCAGGTGCATGAAGTCCCAGGCCAGCATGGGCTCGGGCAGGCTGAGGTTGGAGTGGGTGCCCGCCGTGGCCAGCTCGGTGCCGTAGAGTTCCACGCAGCGCTGGAGGTAGCGGCGCTTGGCCAGGTGCCAGGACTCGGGCACGCAGTCGGGGCCGATCTTGGGCAGCACGAGCAGGTTGCCGTGCCAGTAGTGGATCGGCTCCCCGAAGGCGCGGCTGGTCTTGGCCAGCGCGTTGATGAGGGCCGCTTCCAGCATGCGCCCTTCATACACGGCGCCCTTGGGGGTGTGGTAGGGCCGGGTGACCCACTCGATCATCCAGTGGAAGACCTCGAGCTGGTGGTATTCCTCGGTCCAGGGCGAGAGCACCTTGGTGCGCAGGTGGTCCACGAAGGACATGTGGTCAGGGCCGGTGCCCACCGTGAGCAGGGGGCGGAACTGCGGGTCCACCAGGTTCCACTCCAGCTCGAGCCCGCACAGCCCGCCGCCGGGCCGCGTCTCCAGCGCCGTGCGCCGGGCCAGCTGGAACTTCTCGACGAAGGCATTCAGGTCAAACACGGGGACTCCGGACAGTCAGTAATGAAAACTGAAAACCACCAAGGCACCAAGACACCAAGAAAAGAAAAAAGCAGTTCTTGGTGTCTTGGTGCCTTGGTGGCGAATCACTTCTTTAGGTCATTCAGGGCACTGACGAGGCGCTCGGCGGCGCCCTGGGTGCGCTCGCGGGGGGTGGCGTAGGAGAACCGGACCCACTCGCCGCCGTAGGGGCTGAAGAAGGCGCCGGGCACGATGGCCACGCCGTGGTTCTCGGCCAGGTACTGGCCCATGGGCTCAGAGTCGGCCCAGCCCTTGGCCTCCAGCGAGTCGGCGACCTTGATGAAGGCGTAGTAGCCCTGCCCGATGATGTGGGTGAGGCCCTGCTCCTTGAGGTAGCCCTTCAGCCAGGCGCGGCTGGCCCGGGTGGGCTCGATGATGGGCGCGGCGGCGTTGAGCAGGCCCTGCTCATAGGCGGCCATGGCCACGGCCAGGCTGAAGAAGGACGGGATGACGGTGTGCGAGGCCTGGGCCACGATCATCTTCACCACAGCCTCGGGTGCCAGCAGGTGGCAGTTGCGGATGTTGGAGCCGCCCAGGCACTTGGTGATGCCGTCCAGCACCATGATGCGGCTGCGGAGCGCGGGCTCGAAGGCCAGCAGCAGTGCGTTTACATCGGTCATCCCGCCGTCGGTGACGGCGTGGTACATCCAGTCGTAGAGCACGAAGGCCACGCCCGCTTCGAGGGCCGCGCGGCCCAGGGCGATCTGGCGCTCCAGGGTGAGGGTCTGGCCCGTGGGGTTGTCGGGGCTGGTGATGACGAGGCCCGCCACCTTGCGGCCCTGCTTCGCGGCTTCGGCCACACAGGCCTGGATGCCCTCTTCCGAGTAGGACCACGCCTCCTCGGGCCGGCCGGGGGCCCACATGACGTTGGCGCCGATGCCGTAGGGACCCCAGTTGTAGCTGATCCAGGGCACGCGGCTGACGACGATGACATCGCCCTGGCGGCCGTGGCCCAGGGCCAGCATGGCCTGGTAGGCCTTCACGAGGCCGTCGCGGCCGCCCTGGGTGCCGATGACGTTGGCCGGTCCCCAGCCCGTCTCCGGGGCCAGCTTCCAATACTGCTCGGCCACGGCCTTGCGGTAGGCGTCGGTGCCGAAGGGCATGTCGTAGGCGGTGCCGTGCTGCTTCTGCAGCTCGAAGGCGCGGTCAAGCAGGGCCTCGGGCACGCCGGGCAGGGAGGCCCCGCCGTCGCCCTGGCTGGCGTCGAAGACCGGTACGCCGGGCTGCTTCTCCTGGAAGACCTTGAGCGATTTGTTGATGAGGAACATGCGGGAGGGCGGGATGGCCAGCATGCTGCCCAGGTGGTTGCTCACCGGGACGAGGTTGGCCTCGGGAACGGCATAGGCCGGAGTCTCAGGGGAGAGAAGGGTGGACACGGTACCTCCCAGTAAGAAAATGCCGCCCCGACAAGTTGTTGGGCGACAAGTATCTCTATAAGGTTAACAGTTCGGACCCCCAGCTCAAGTTATCTGGATTTATGCTTTGATTAATTTCATTTATGACTCAATGGGCAGATCCCGGTGCAGAAAGGGCCTGGCAGCGGCTCCCGCGTAGTCCGCGACGCGCTGACCCTGGCCCCGCAGCAGGTAGCGGTGGCTCAGCAGTCCCTCCAGGCCCACGGGACCCCGGGCGTGGATCCGGCCGGTGCTGATGCCCACCTCGGCGCCAAAGCCGTAGCGGAAGCCGTCCGCGAAGCGCGTCGACGCGTTGTGGTAGACCCCAGCGGCGTCCACCTCGGCCAGGAACCGGGCCGCTGCGGCGGGGTCCTCGGTGATGATGGCCTCCGTGTGCCCGCTGCCGTGGCGGCGGATGTGCGCGAGGGCCTCGTCCAGGTCCCGCACCACCTTCACGGCCAGGATCGGCTCGCCGTACTCCGTGTCCCAGTCCTCTTCCGTGGCGGCGGCCAGGTCCGGCACCAGCGCCTGGCACTGGGCGCAGCCCCGCAGCTCCACCTGGTGGCTGCGCAGGTCCGCGGCAAGCAGGGGCAGCAGGCGCGGCGCCGCGGCGGCGTGCACCAGCACGGTCTCCACCGCGTTGCAGGCGGAGGGATACTGCAGCTTCGCGTCCCGCACCAGGGCCACGGCCATGGCCGGGTCAGCGGCGGCGTCCAGGTACATGTGGCAGATGCCCTCGGCGTGACCCAGCACGGGAATCCGCGTGGCGGACTGGATGCGCTTCACCAGGGCGTTGGAGCCCCGGGGGATCACCAGGTCCACCAGCTCCGGCAGGCCCAGCAGGGCCTCCACGGAGGCCCGGTCCTCCAGACCCTGCACCGCCGCCACCGGCAGGCCCACGGCCTGCAGGGCCTCCTGCACCGCCGAGAGCAGGGCGGCGTTGGAGTGCAGCGCCTCGTGGCCGCCCTTGAGCAGCACGGCGTTGCCGCTCTTCAGGGCCAGGGCGCTGATCTGGATCAGGGCATCCGGCCGGGACTCGAAGACCACGCCCAGCACGCCCAGGGGGCAGCTCACGCGGGTCAGCTCCAGGCCCTCGTCCAGGCTCCGGCGCAGCTGCACGCGGTGGAGCGGATCCGGCAGGGCCGCCACGGCGCGCACGCCCGCTGCCATCTCGCGCAGCTTGGCCTCGTCCAGGCGCAGCCGCTGGTAGGCCGAGTTGCTGATGTGGCTCACCGCCGCATCCAGGTCCCGCTCATTGGCAGCCAGGATGCGGTGGGTCTTCCGCAGCAGGACGTCCGCCAGGGCGGCGAGGGCGTGGTTCCGGGTGGGTCCGTCCGTGACCGCCAGGCGCCGGGAGGCCTCCCGGGCCGCCTGGGCCAGGGGCCGGACAGGGTTGTCCGCCAGGATGGGGTGGCTCGCCGCCGCCGGGTCGGGGTTCGGCGCGAAGAGGGTGCCCACGGGGTCGCCCGCCAGGATGCGCTCGAGGACCTGCGGCATCAGGCCCGAGGCCATCACCACCGGCACGCCCTGGGCCGCGGCCAGCCGGGCCGCCGTCAGCTTGCTGGCCATGCCACCCCGGCCCCGGCCGTTGCTGCCCTGCACCTCTGCGGGTGGCTGGCTGGCGTAGGGCACATCCAGGATGGGCTCCGCCGTGGGGTCCAGGCCGGGGTTGCGGGTGTGTAGGGCCGTGACGTCCGAGAGCAGGACCAGCAGGTCCGCGTCCAGGTGGGCGGCCACCAGGGCCGAGAGGTGGTCGTTGTCGCTGAAGATCGGGGCGCGGTCCTCGGCGGGGCGCTCCAGCTCCAGGGTCGATACGGTGTCGTTCTCGTTGAGCACGGGGACGGTACCCAGGGAGAGCAGGGTCTCCAGGGTGCGCTTGAGGTTGGCGTGGCGGGTGGGGTCCGCGAAGTCGTCTTCCGTGAGCAGCACCTGCGCCGCGGGGAAGCCCAGGCGCCCGAGGCCGTCCTGGTAGAGCGACATCAGCTCGCCCTGGCCCACGGCGGCACTGGCCTGCTTGTCCGCCAGCTCCCGGGGGTGGATGCCCAGGCGGCGGGCGCCGAGGCCCACGGCGCCGGAGGAGACCAGCACCGGCTGGCAGCCGCGCGCCGCCATGGCGGCCACGGCCTCCATGAGCCCGTAGAGGCGGCCCAGGGCCGGGCGGCCCTCGGCGTCCACCACCACCTGGGTGCCCAGCTTGATGACGATGCGCCGGGCCCTGCCCAGCTCGGGCCGGGTCTGGATCGGGGCCTTCCGGCCCGAGGACACTGCGGTGGGGTGCTGGTCAGACATGGGGAACCTCAGAAACAGGAACCCCCGATCCGGAAGGGTCGGGGGCGGCAGAGCGAACACTCAGAAAACCAGCTCAGACGCCCTTCGACCCAACCATCGGGATGGAGTGGCTAGGGCGCGGGTCGGAGCTCACGGAGACAGTCATGATGCCGTCAGTGTGCGCGAGGGAACCCAGGACACGCAAGGGGATTCCAGTCCCTCCCCCTTCCCGGAGCGCAGGCCACCGCAAGCCGATGCACCGCAAAGTGAAACCGCCGGAAAAGAAAAAAGGAAAAAATGACATCGACCACAAAGAACACAAAGAACACAAAGAACACAAAAAAAGCAGAGGGCACAGCCGGGGATTCCCTTTTGTGCCCTTTGTGTTCTTTGTGGTTAAAAAATCAGTTTTCTCTGCGGTAGTTCGACCTGACGCCTCAGGCGATCCGCGGCTTGAGGGGCTTGCCTTCGCGGGTGCGCAGGCTGCCGGGGGACTGGCCGAAGCGCTTCTGGAAGGCGGTGATGAAGTTGTTCACGTGGGAATACCCCAGCTTGTGGGAGAGGGCTTTCATGGGCACATCGGTCTCCAGCAGGGCGTGCCGCGCCTGGTCCAGCCGGTGGGCGGTGATGAAGGCGAAGATGGTCTGGCCGTAGGTCTCGCTGAAGGCGGCGTTGAGGCGCTTCGCAGGCAGGTTGAAGGTCTGCGCCAGGGCCACCAGGCTGGGCAGCTTGCCCTCCAGCCCCAGGAGGTGGTCCCGGCAGGCCGCCACGCGCTCGCTCAGCGTGGAGGCGCAGGTCTCACCCAGGCCCTCCAGGGTCAGGTGTTCGGAGAGCCCCGATAGATACTCCAGCACCTTCGCCTGGGCGTAGAGCTTCTGGGCTGCGCCCGTGAGCGACCGGGCCATGGCCTGGTGCAGCGGGGCGCTGATCTGCCGGGGGATGGCCCGGACCGTGACCGAGGGCAGGGCGGTGAGGTTGAGGGCCGCGCGCATGGCGGCCGCTTCTGGCTCACCGAGCAGTCGCTCCAGGGTCGTGATCTGGGTCTGCAGGGCGACCATGGTGGAGTCCGCGGAGCCATCCACCAGGGGGAGCACCCGCCGCTTCTGGATGTGGAGGAAGAAGTCCCGCCCCTCCTCGAAGATGAGATTGGCCTCCGGCAGGCGCTCCTGCTGGCAGATCCGGCCGCCCCGCAGGCTCTGGGCCACGAAGGCGGGACCGCCGTAGTCGACCTCGATCTCGGCGACGGGGATCAGGTGCCCCGAGGCCGCGGGCAGCAGGCGGTGGCTGCTCCGGTAGAGGCTCATGCCCAGGGCCAGGTTGGTGTGGTCGAAGTGGCCCTGGCCGAGCTCCGGGGGGAAGTGCAGGGACTGGTGCTCCAGGTCCCCGTCCCCGGGGCTGAACGCGAAGCTGTCCTCGCCCCCGTCGAGGAGCCAGCGAAAGTGCAGGCGGGCAAAGCTCAGTTCCATGGCGAGAGTCTAGGGCTCCCGGAGGATCAAGGGACCCCCGAAGGCTTTGGTTCATAGAAATCAGTCCGCTTTTCATAGAACGCCCAGCTTCAGCCCCTTCCATCCGCTCCGAATAATCGACAAAGGGGTCAATTCGCACCCTTGTTTAGAGACAAAGGTGGACAAGATGGCCCGACTGCAGCGGTACCTGCCCCTGGTGTGCTTGATGGCGACGCCGGGACTCCAGGCTGCGGAAGTGTCAGTTCCAGGGTCGTTCGGCGCCCAGGCGGCGCTGGTCTTCCCGGTCAGTCCGGACCTGCGGACCACAGCCGGTGCGCCGGGCCTCTCCCTGGGCCTGCATGGCACCTGGGCTTTCGCGGGGGGCCACGAGCTGCGGCCCCGGGTGGACCTCGCCACCTACGGCAACCAGAACCGGATCGCCAACGGCTCGGCCACGCCCCAGTCCCTGGACACCCGGGTGCGCACGCTGGCCCTGGGCGCCGACTACCTCTACCGCCTGGATGACCGCTGGGCCGTCGGGGTGGGAGTGCAGGAGCTGCGCTGGTCCGTGGCCAGCACCAACCGGGTCAGCCCTGTTCCCGGCAGCTCCGTGAGTGCCAGCGGCACCACCCACTGGTGGCGCCTGGGCCTGGGTCCGGTGCTCACCTGCCGCCTGTCGCGCCACCTCGAGGCCGAGGTCCGCACCACCTTCAGCCGCTACGGCCAGGAGAACCAGCCCGCGAACGCCGCGAGCTGCGGCCTCCTCTGGCGCTTCTAGGGGAACCCCATGACCAGCCCCGTTTCCCGAATCCTCCTCGCGACCACCAGCCTGCTGCTGCTCCTGGCCTGCGGCGGCGGCCGTGTCACCGGCGACCGCGCCGCCACCATCAATCAGGTCATGACGATCAGTCCCGCCGTGGCCACCGTGAGCCCGGGCCAGAGCCTGCAGTTCACGGCCACCATCCCCTGGGGCGGCACCGCCACCTGGTCCGTGGTGCCTGACACCGGTGGCACCTTTACACCCGCGGGCCTATTCACGGCCTCCACAGCGCCCGGCAGCTACCGCATCGTCGCCATGTGGAACGGGGACG
>CAIOFF010000016.1 GCA_903857495.1 uncultured Holophagaceae bacterium
GCTGTGGCCCACCAAGAGCGTCCGCTCAAGTACACTGGATGGAGATTGGAGGCTCGGTAAATATTGGCTGTGGCCCACCAAGAGCGTCCGCTCAAGTACACTTCCCCTTTTCCGTCGAGGACTTATCGAGGCGCTGTGGCCCACCAAGAGCGTCCGCTCAAGTACACTCAAGGTCTTCTTGAGCCGCTCCACAAGCTGGCTGTGGCCCACCAAGAGCGTCCGCTCAAGTACACTAGTGAAGCCATCGAGATCATCAAGACCAAGGCTGTGGCCCACCAAGAGCGTCCGCTCAAGTACACTTTCGCGGCCTGGGCCATCACGGCCCGCTTGCTGTGGCCCACCAAGAGCGTCCGCTCAAGTACACTTGTGGGAAGTTCCTCGACCTCGACCTGGCCGCTGTGGCCCACCAAGAGCGTCCGCTCAAGTACACTAGGCGGCGTGCCACCATTTGCGTAGAGCGGGCTGTGGCCCACCAAGAGCGTCCGCTCAAGTACACTCCATCCTCCCCCAAATGCATATAAGGGGGAGGCTTAGTGTGATGATCGGACTACATGAGTTGCAGTAGTGGGGGTTCTTCTTCGACCTGGACACGGCGTTTTCCTCGAAAGACTTCCATCTTGGCGAACTGACGGTCTGTAAGGGCCAACACTCGGACCTCGCCTTCTTCCGGGACCCAGCGCCTGACCCGTTTCCTGTGGACATCAGCGGCATCCTCGCTCTCACAGAATCGGCCATACACCGAGTATTGCAACATCATGAAGCCATCCTTGAGGAGAGCCTTTCTGAACAGGGAATAGTTCCGTTTCAGTTCGGCGGTCTCCACGGGCAGGTCAAACATGGCCAGCAACCACATGGCGCGGTATCCAGAGAGGTCGGTCATGTGTCGGGAAAGATCAACTTCTTGGTGTTGCCTGTCAGTGCTGCGGCGAGGCTCTGGGCGCTCTTCAACACGGCATGAGACAGGCGGAGGCTTTCCTTTTCCATACTAATCCGAGTATGAAGCACGCCCAACAGTTCACCCCGGATCTCCTGGCTCATTTTTGCCTTGGCTTCGTGGCTATTAAGCAACTGGACCACGACGGCATCCACAAAGGGGCGGTAGGGTTCCATCAGGTCATCAGCCAGAGGGAAGTTACTGTATTTATTGTGATGCTGGAGGCCCAATGCCGGGTGGAGCCCACAGGCGCAAAGGCTTCGAGCTACCTGAGCCCTGAGCACTGCATAGCCGTAGTTCAGGAAGCGGTTGGCATCATCAGCCTCCCGGTCGCGCCTGAACTCAGGGTCGCCAATGAGCGCCCTCCAATACCTTCTGGCAGCTTGTGCCTCAAGGTTGCCCTCGTCCCCAGACCGGATCTGCCTAGCCATGATTCCAAGCCCTTCATCCTTGCCTCTTACTAGCTTCAACAGGGAGGCCTGGGCCTTCACCTTTGCCTTGACGATCTGCTGCCAGAGACGCTTCTTCAGTGGGAGGGATGCACCTGCCTGGCGGGCCATTCGTTCTGCCTGAATGAAGTGTCCCTGAAGAGGCAGGAGAAGGCCTGCTGGTTGGTGTTTTGTGTCGCAGACCAGCACGGCACCTCCCACCATGGCAATGGCTTGAAGCGCAGCAGAAGAGATCTGTGCCTGGGGGTGGGAGAGGACAAGCACACCCAGATCCTCCAGCGGAATCCGGACAGGCTCCCTCCCAGGTTGGTCGATCTGTAACGACTCCAGGGCCAGGTGGATGCGGGCTGGTGACTCGGCGATCTCTAAGACCCGATCAGTCACGGGAGCTTCGGGACAGTCCAATAGGGTCAATTTGGGTTTTTCTCAGGCTCAATTCTCTGGCCCTAGATGGTGCCACAAGGAAATAAGCCCCCACTTTTTCCTGCTCCTGCTTCAGCCTCGCATCTGAATGGGAAGCGAGACCGATTTGGCAGTTGGTTTTTACTGTTCTGACCCATGCCGCCTTCACAACACCTTCTTCTTCGTATTGCACGGTATCCCCTGAACGAAGCGACATGACGAATCCATCCTCTCGCCTGATCACGGCTTCTCCTGCGGCGTGTCTTCGAAGGGCCTCGAACAGAGAAACCACATCCGCCTTCCAAATGGACCTCCCCTTGGCATCCAGGGCTTCATGGATGGTCATATGGTGATTCGCATCTGACTCCACATGGCGAAGCCGGTGGTCCTGACCAACAGGAATGACAGTTCCGGATACCTTGATTCGGACCTTGTGGATGGGGATATGGCGACCATCGCGACAGAGCAAGTGGGGGTGGTCCTTTGGTTCCTTGAATGCCTTTTTGGGCTCGGTCTGCCTCATTTCGGCTAGTCGCGCCTCCACCCTTCCACGAACCGAGTCATCCACGATCTTGGCTATATCCTTGGGACCAAGGTCCTCCACGCGAATCCGCTGGATCAGGCTTGCCCCCTCGACCCCGTAGATCGTCTCCTTGTGGATGCGTCCCTGTAGCTTCCTGCGGACCCGACGGCTAATGGTGACTGTTTCCAGAGCGGCAGCCGCGTCCTTGGAAAAGTCGGCCCAGGGGAGGCTGAAGGTGGAGAAGCGGGATCGCCTTGCCTCCCAACCGTTCTTGGATGCGTCTGAAAGGGCTTTGAGGGTCCCAGGGCTGGTCACCGCGATGACCAGTGCATCCAGGGCATGGTGCCGGTGGTCCTGACGGTTCTTCTCTCCACCACCAAGTAGAGGATTCAGTTCCCACAGGCCCCGGAGCATTGATGTCACCTGGCCCTTTGAGGCATGAATCCTTCGGCCTTCTTGATCCCAGAGCCCCCCATATAGCAAGGACATGTATTGGCAAGCCAGTCGACTGGCGTGGGCTGTGTCATTCAACTGAGAGGAAATGAAATCCCCGTCCAGTTCCGTCTGGCGGAATCGCTGAAGTTTTACGATCTTCCCCGGTCCGTCCTTCCAGTTCTCGATTCGCCCAAGGATTTCGGCCATGACGCCAGGCGTGTATGCCTCCATTGGGGCCAGATTTCTCTTCACATTCCGGTTGTGTTCCGCCCAGCAAAGAGTCTTATTGGCGAATGAATCATCCAGGGACTTGCTGAAAGGAATGATGTGTTCGACATCCCATGGACTGCTTGCCTGGAAGACCTCGGTAAGAGTGATTGGCTTCCCGGTGTAGGGGCAGAGCGCCATTGGGCCACCGCATTCCTGCCACAGGAGGTATTTCTCGATGTCTCTGCCCTTTGGGTCGGCCTTGAAGGGGCGAATGGCCTCGCGAGCTGTCTCACGGTCCTTGGTCCGGTCAGCAATCTTCTTGGAGATGGCGGCGCGAACATCCCGGCTCTTCTTCAGATCCCTAGCCAGTTCGATGTGGATGGCAACGGGTTTCCCCCACGCACGAATGACTGCATGAACCACCTTCCGAAGTTCGGTCAGGGTTCTGGAAACCATTGGATTTCTTAGGGCAGGGAAGGCTTCGATGACCCGAGGGAGCTTGTCTACGGGAGTTGGAGTCGGCTCTGCGCCATAGACCTGCTTAACGGCTGTGGAGTAAGGGGTGCCTTGTTCAAGCCACGGAAGAAGCTTTTCGACCGCCTGGCGAGAGATGGCGAGGTAACCATCTTCTAGTGCCGTGTCAGCGAGGAGGGCTGCCTCTGATTTGGAAAGGCTCCAGTCCATCTGGAGGGTAGAGGCAAAGGCATCTGGATCTTCGGCGTGGCGCAGCGCCTTGACTAGGGCTTCCTGATGATCTGCATCCAGGCGGGACCAAAGCCCTGGGACTGCCTTATCGATGCGAGCAACCGTGCGGTTCCCCGGAAGGCCTTTGGCAGCCCCTTCGGCTAGGTTCAGCTTCCCCCGGCGACCGATCCCCCACTGAGACTTAATGGATGCAAAGGACACATCCCCTCTACCGAGTTCACCGATGAGCCACTGCCGTTGCTCTGGCGTTGCTTCGGACACCGTTCCGTCGTTCCACTGGACCTTCAGGTCATTGACCTTCTGTAGGATGCGGAACAACTGGGCCTTGGGATGGGCCAAAGCCATCCTTCGCGGGGCCTTGTAGATGGGGACCAGGCTTCCCTTCTCTAGGGGTCGACCATCGCGACGATGGGTCTTCTTAACCTTTACCCAACGGCCCTGCTCCAGTGAACACCAGCCAATCAAGTGGTCGGCGCTCTGCAAGGGTCTCTGGAAGAAGATGGCCCTGTGGAGCCTCTCCTTCAGTTCTGGGGTCAGCAAACAGGGATGGTGCTTCCCTTGCTCGGCCCAGATGATCTCGAACTCCGCCTCAATCATGTTTCGGGAGGTGTAACGACCCCTGATCCTGTTTGGGCCTGTCCCAGCATGGTTCTCTGGATCGTGCTTGGCGAACAGAGTTCCCAGAGTGCTCACCCCCTGGTCAGCCATCTGGCGCCGAAGTGCCTCAATGCTTCCACGGACGATCCCTGTCTCTTCATCCGCCTCCTTGCGCGCTGCCTTCCGGTTGCTCTTGAATCCCCTACGCTGCCCCAAGTGGTAAAAGGCCCGGCCGAGGGCGAAAGGGTCGAGTGGGCCTGAGATGGCTTTGGCACGGAGTGAGTAAGGCAAGCGGACTGGATCTCCCCCAGCAACCAGCAGATCCCCATCTAGGTCCTTGAGGGTCTGAAAGATTCGAGTGGCCAAAGGCTTCTTCGGGTCACTTGGTATCGGTAGCAGTCCCCCAGCAACCAGAGCGAGGAAGAGTGTGTGCATCCGCCCGGCGCGTCGGGCCAACCCCCTTCGCATCCCCCGAGCCTGCCGACGCTCTACACCACGGCTTTCATCCTTCCCGCGTTCAATGTCTCCGCTGGTGCCTGGATCGAAGATGCGGGAACCCATGCCAAGGATGGAATGAGGAACCCAAGCCTTCGACTGAGGGTCCCATCCCGCTTCAAGGGCACACCACCCAACGGAGGCCGTTCCAAGATCCAATCCAAGGACAACCCCGACTTCACCAGGAAAAGGCACAAAAACCCCCTTGTAGTCAACTACGGTTGATGGAATCATACGCTCGTGTACTTGAGCGGGCGCTTGCTTGGTGAGTCTCAGTAAGGACCCAACTAGTTTGTGTCCGTAGGCGCTGCCCCTTATACGGGCATCCTCCCTTCAAGGGTTTTTGGGGCATCGGCAACGATGCCCCTCTTTTTTTACTGAAGGTTGAACGGAGCTACAATCCGTTTGGCAACTGTGAGGAAGACGCGCCCCCGCACATCCCTCCATGGGATCAGGGTCTTCATAGCAACCCAGCGCCCCCTGTAGACCTTCTGTGGGCCGCTGCCTGTTCGCCGATGCCAGGCCCTGTGGATTGCCTAACCCTCCGCTCAACTCGGACCCCGCCTGTCATGTCCTCCGCTCTCTCTCATCCTCCGGCTTTCTCGGCTCCGTTTAGCGCCTCGGCGAAGCTTGGTCCGCCCAGCTTGTTTCGTAGCCCCATCTGGATGAGCAACCCCAAGTGCTTTCAGTAGGACTCAACTAACCTTATATATGATATTTACAAATTAATCGCCAAGCAGCAGAAAACCCGCGCTAGGCGCGGGTTTTGTTTGGTAGTCCCAAGGGGAATCGAACCCCTGTTCCCGCCGTGAGAGGGCGGTGTACTAACCGCTATACGATGGGACCGTATTGCCTACTGCATACTGCTTTTTGAATGGTTGGGGAGGAAGGATTTGAACCCTCACCTGACGGTACCAGAAACCGTTGTCCTACCATTAGACCACTCCCCAATGAGTGGAAGATTCACTGTACCAGGTGCCAGACAAAAGGCAAGGGGCGGTACCGCCGATGGGGAGGTAGCCTTCAGGGGAGAGGTGTATCCATGGCGGAATCAATCAAGCTGGCTTATTTCATGGCGGTCAAAGAGGGAGCGAGCTACCTGGGGGGGCTGCTGGTCACGGACACCTCGGGCATCCCTCTCGACTTCCGCTACACGGAGCCCATCACGCCCACCCACCTGCAGAGCATCCTCTACGGCAAGTCGCTGGAGCCCCACCTGAAGGAGGAGGTCATCCAGAAGACGCTGCTGAAGGAGCTGAAGACGCCGCCGGACCTGTTCATCCTCAGCGCGACGGAGCTGGCGGGCGGCTGGTCCGGGGACGCGAAGTGCCCGGTGCTGGCGGTGCAGAAGTCCCAGGAGACTCCGCTGGTGAAGGTGGGTACCACCTTCCGGGCGGGTCCCCGAGACATCCTGCTGCAGCTGGCGGAGGGCGCGGCGCCCCTGCGGGTGATGTTCGCGGCCTCGGTGGATGCCGCCGCCCAGGAGCAGGCCATGGCCAAGCTGCTGGAGGCGGGCTACCACATGGACCTGACCGAGCCCCTCGAGCGGGTCACTGTGGCGCTGCAGAGCCTGGTCGTGAAGGGCTCCTGATGTTCAGCCGGGTGAAGGGCGCCATGGCGGACGCGGCGGAGACGCTGCGTCGGACTTTTGCCGGGCTCCCTGTCGTGACCGTGGTCCCGGAGCACTTCCACCCCGGGAGCCATCGCGGAGCCCTGCTCGCGGTCGATCCCAGGTCCGGCCTGGAGCTCCTGGCCGCTACGGGCCAGGGGGCCCGGCTCTTCCGGGAAGGGGTGCCGGCCCTGGCGCTGCCCGCCTTCGAGGCGAAGCTGCAGGCCGAGGCGGGCTGGGCGAGCTGGGGGGCCGCGGCCGAAGTGGTCCGCATGACGCCCCTGGAAGCGGGGCGCGCCGCGCAGGTTGCGGTGCCCCCCCTCCCGCTCCAGGCCCGGACGCTGGGCCGGGTGGAGCCGCCGGCCTGCCCCAGCACGCGCCGCATCGCGGAGCCGCTGGCCCGGCCGGGCACCCGGCGCCTGGATCCCAGGCTTGGCAACGTGAGCGCTCAGGCTGGCCTGGAGGCCATCCTGGGACTGCCCATCCCCATCCGCGCCGAGGACATCCAGCGGCTGCCCAAGGGCCTGTGGATGCGCTACAGCCTGCAGCTGGTGCGCGGCACCGGGGAGAACGTCCGGAACCTGGAGGTGCTCGGACTCTTCCGCATCCCGCGCAAAGGGGTGGCGGACCTGCGCCACGACCCCCGGCAGAGCCGGATCCTGATCCGCCTGGAGGCCTCGGCGGTCCGGGCGCCCCGGGAACCCTTCATTCTGGCCCGGCGCAAGGACGACGGAGCGTTGCTAAGCTGCTTCGTGGAGGGCTCGTGAAGCGCAAAGGCACCCCAGGGCCCCTTTCTTCAGCGGATGAGACCCTCCCCGGTCTGCCGGAGATGGAGACCGTGGTCCGTCCCAAGACGCTGGACGAAGGCCACCTGGCGCCAGCGGAGTGGGCTTTTGTAGCCTATGCCGGCGCGGCGCTGGGCCGGGTGTTTCCGCTGCCCAGGGGTGAGCTCCTGCTGGGGCGCGCCTCGGACTGCACGGTGGCGCTGGTGGATGGCGAGGTGAGCCGGCACCACGTCCGCCTCCAGGTGACCGAGGCTGGGATCCAGCTCGAGGATCTGGGCTCGACCAATGGCACCCTGGTCAACGGTGACCTGGTGAGAGGCCTCGTGCAGCTCGGCGTCGGCGACCGGCTGTCCCTGGGTGGGCACGTGCTCAAGCTCGTGTATCTGGATCCGCTGGAGCGCGCCTTCCACGAGACCCTGCTGGACCTCAGCACCCGGGATGCCCTGACAGGGCTGGCCAACCGCAGCAGCACCCTGACGGAGTTCCAGAACCGGTTCGGCCTGAGCTTCCGCTACAGCCGCCCCCTTTCGGTAGTCATCTGCGACCTGGACCTGTTCAAGCAGGTCAATGATGTCCATGGCCACGGCGGCGGGGATCTGGTGCTGCGCGCCTTCGGAGAGCGGCTGCAGGCGGCCCTCCGGGAGGCGGATCTGGCCGGACGCATCGGGGGCGAGGAGTTCCTCATGGTGCTGCCCGAGACGGATCTGGCGGGCGCGCGCATCCTGACCGAGCGTCTGCGCAAGTCCATCGCCGGGAAACCCATCCTCCTGCCCACCGGGAGCCTGAGCATCACCTGCAGCATGGGCGTGGCCCAGCGGACGGTGGCGGACCTGGAGGCGGGCCACTTGCTGGCCCGGGCCGATGCCGCCCTCTATCGCGCCAAGGCCCAGGGCCGGAATCGCGTCTGCGAGGACTGAATGGAACTCCGCTAGACTCTCGTCGATGCCCCTCGAACCCACCCCCCCCGAGCTGCCTCCTTGGGACCCTGCCGCCGCGCAGGTGGAATCGGATCTGTTTGAGGATCCCGCCGCCCACCAGTGGGTGCTGGTCCGCTACGTGGGGCAGCCCATGGGGGAAGCCATTCCGCTGTCGACGCTGGGCCTGGAGGTGGGCCGGGATCCCGAGAACGGGCTCTGCCTGCTGGAGCCCCAGGTGAGCCGAAGGCACGCCCGTCTGGAGGTCTCGCCGGACCGGGTCTCGGTGAGCCTCTGGGATCTGGGGTCCACCAATGGTGTCTTCGTCAACGGCCGACGGCTGCCGGTCACGGCCGCTCCCCATCGGCTGGTGGCTGAAGACGTGGTCCGGGTGGGCGGCCATGCCTTCAAGCTCAAGCACATGGATGCCCTGGAGCGGCGCTACCACCAGGACATCGTCGCCCGCACCACGCTGGATCCCCTCACGGGCGTCCATAACCGGGCCACCATCCTGCAGCAGCTCGAGTCCCACGTGGAGCTGGCGCGCCGCCACCAGCGACCGCTGTCGCTGCTCCTGGCGGACCTGGACCGGTTCAAGCAGGTCAACGACACCTTCGGTCACCGGGCGGGAGACCAGGCGCTGGAGGCCTTCGGCGGGCTGCTGCGGCGGCGGCTCCGCAGCTCGGATCCGGTGGGCCGCCTGGGTGGCGATGAGTTCCTGGCGGTGCTGCCGGAGACCTCCGTGGACCTGGCCCTCAGTGCCGCCGAGGACTTCCGCCGCTCGCTTGCTGAGCGGCCCCTGACCCTGGAGGATGGCCGGGCGATCCTGGTGACCTGCAGCCTGGGTGTGGCGGAACTGAAGCTGGAGGATGCCTGCGGGGGATCCCTCCTGGCGCGGGCCGATGTGGCCCTCTACGCCGCCAAGGACCGGGGCCGGAACCGCGCCGTCGCCGCGCCATGAACGGGCAGCGTCCGCCCGCCCAGATCGGCAGCGTGCGCCTGCTGGAGCCCTTGGGCGAAGGGGGCATGGCCCTGGTGTTCCGGGGCGAGGACCGCTTCCGTCCCGAGCTCTCCTGCGCCGTGAAGCTGCTGCGCCCGGAGGTGCACCGGGACAGGGATTTGGTGCGCCGCTTCCTGCGCGAGGGCGAGGTGCTGGAGCGCCTCTCGCACCCGGCCCTGGTGGAGATCTACTCCTTCGGGACGAGCAACGGCTGGCCCTACCTGGTGATGGAGCTGCTGCCCGGCGGCAGCCTCAAGGCCTGCCGGGGCGAGGCGCCCGCCGCCCTGGTCCGCCGCCTCGTTCCGGTCTGCGGCGCCCTGGGCGTGGCCCACGCCGCGGGCGTGGTGCACCGGGACCTCAAGCCGTCGAACCTCCTCTTCGCCGCCACGGGCCAGCTCAAGGTGACGGACTTCGGCGTCTGTTTCTGGGAAGGGGAGGAGGGCCTCACCCGCGCCACCCGCAGCCAGATGGTGGTGGGCACTCTGGGCTACATGGCCCCGGAACAGCATGGCGATCCCCGGCGGGTGGATGGCCGCTGCGATGTCTATGCCCTGGGTGCGGTGCTCTACGAGTTCACCACCGGGCAGCCCTACGCCCAGGTGCAGATCGCCCCGGCGGCCTGCCGACCCGGCTTTCCCCCTCGCCTCGCCGGGCTGGTGCTGCGGGCGCTCCAGCCCGATCCCGCCAGGCGCCTGCCGGACATGGCCACCTTGGGCGGGGAGCTGGCGACCTGGCTGGAGAGCGCCGAGGCCGCGGGCTGGGGCGAGGAGCCCCTCCCGGGGTTTTCCGCCCAGGAGCGGGAAGCCGCCACGGTGGCGGGGCCGCGGCGGGATGAGGGCTTCAGCGCGCGGCTCGGCCCCTACCTGGATGCCTTGGCCACGGGGCAGGTGGGCGTCCGGCGCGCTGCCGCCGATGGCCTCGTCGCGGCCGTGCGGGACGGCGACGGCCCCTGGCTGGCGGAGGCCCTCACGGCGGCCCCGGCGAGCGCCCGTTTTGCCCTGGCGCGGGCCCTGGGCAAGGTCGGTGGAGAGCTGGCCCTGGGGCCGCTGCTCACCTTGCTGCCGGATCCCTATGCCCAGCGCGAGGCCGCGGAGGCTGTGGCGGAGCTGGCCCTCCGGACCGGCCTGATCCAGCCGGCGCTCAAGGCCCTCCACGAGCCCGGGATGGGGGCGGCCTGGCGGTGGCCGGCCCGGGCTTGCCTCGGGGACGAGTCCTGGTGCAGGGCGCTGCTGACGGCCTGGGGCAGCCTGGCGCCGCCCTTCCGCATCCAGGCCCTGGAGGCCGCCCTGCAGCTGCCCGACAACCTGCGGACGCTGGTGAAGCTGGCCACCGCCGATGCCGCCGGGAAGGCGCGGGCGCTCTGGGAACAGCTCTGAGCGCGGGCCTCAGGCCAGGGTGCGCCACCAGATCCAGTAGGCGACAGGGACCGCGGCCCCGGCCCCGGTCAGCCACAGGCCCCGGCCCAGGAAGCCCTTAGGGCCCTTGAGGATGAACAGGCCCGTGAAGGCCAGGACGAGGAGGGCCAGGGCATACAGGTCGGCGATGACCGTCCACAGGCGCTTGGGAGCGTTGAGGTGCAGCTGGTTCATGGCGAAGAGGACGGGGCGGGGCCGCACGGCCTCCACCAGCACCTTCCCCGTGGGCAGGTCCACCGCATAGCTGGCCCGTTCGTAGTAGAGGTTCAGCGTGTCGTCATCCGGCTGGAAGGCGCTCTTGAAGCGGCCCTCGGGCTGCAGCTGAGCCTGGGCGGCCCGCACCAGGGCCTCCGTGGGGTCCGTCCGGCTCAGGGGCTGGATCTGGCGGACCTCTTTCACCTTGGCGTAGTTGGGATTCCAGCTGGCGATGTGGTTCACCGCCAGGCCGGAGATGGCATAGGCCACGGTGAGGGCCACGGTGACGTAGCCCACATCCCGGTGGGTGGCGGCGTTCCAGCGGCGCCAGGGCCGTGCCCGGCGGGCCGGTTCGGGAGTCACCTGGGGCCTACTGGACCTCGGCGCCGAGGCCTTCGATGCGCACGATGGTCTTGGGGCCGGTGATCTTGCCGTAGTCGGCGGGCTTGCTCAGGGCCTTGGCTTCCTTGTCGCACATGGCCTTCTGCTGCTCGACGGAGAGGACGCGCTTGGACACCGTGCCCTCGGCCACCACGGTGCCGCCCTTGGCGGCCATGGGGAAGGCGATGACCCCATCCTCGACCTTGAACAGGATCTCCTTCTTGTCGGCGCCGATCTTGATCCAGCAGCCGCGCTCCTCGCAAACCTCCGTCACGAGGCCCTTCACGCGGACCTTCTTGCCGGCGAAGGCATCAGGATTGGCCAGGATCTCGGCCACCTTCACCTCGTCCTTGAGGGCCAGGGGCTGGCCGTACTTGCGGGCTCCCGCGGCGCTGAGGCAGGCGGGAAGCAGGAGCATGAGGGCGAGGGTGGCGGGGGTGCGCATGGGGCCTCCGGGGGGACTCTGATAATAACCCGGCAGTCGTTAATGAAGGCCGGAATCTGCCATGCTCCCGCCATCCGGGTCGAGCAACACGAAGGGCGCTGCAGGTCAGGGCTTCCGGTTGCGCGCGGACAGTCGGTCCAGCATGTCCCAGACCTCGTGGCACTCCTCGCAGGTGGAGCGGGGTTCGCCGCAGGGGAAGCCCTCCACGCCCATGCCCTGGCACCGGGGGTTGCTGAAGAAGAACAGCAGCTCCTGGACGGAGCCCAGCATCCGGGCCTGCAGAGCCTCTTCCGGCAGGGCACGCAGGCCTTGGATGAGCTTCCACTCGGCGGCGCTGAGCTCGGGGTGATCGATGGTCTGGGACATGGGCGCTCCGGGAGGCCAGTATACGGTCCTCCGATGGGGGAGGTCTGCCCTCAGGGCAGGGGCGAGGCACTGAAAAGACCAAGATAATCAGCGTGAATATCGGCAATTAGATACATTTGTATGTAATGGGAAGCTACACCCACGAAGGATTCCTGCTCCTTGCCGGGCAAATAAACAGGAATTTAGGATTGACTGGTCTTAATTATGAACCCATCCTTCCAGGTGCTGGGTGAGTGCCCGGTCCCACCGATGGATGACCCGTGAGCGGAAAGCGTCGACTCCTGTTCCTGAGCCTGGCCACCAGCGTCTTCCTCGGGGTGTTCCTGGGGTCGGGTGCCTACACCTTTATCTCGGCCCACGGCACCTCCTACCTGTCGAACGATCCCGCGGTCTGTGTGAACTGCCACATCATGCGCGACGACTTCGACGGCTGGCAGCACGGCTCTCACCACGCGGTGGCGGTCTGCAACGACTGCCACCTGCCCCATGACAACGTGGTGAACAAGCTCTTCGTGAAGGCCAGCAACGGCTACCACCACTCCAAGGCCTTCACGCTCCTGAACTTCGCCGAGCCCATCCGCATCAAGCCCGGCAACGCCGAGGTGCTGGAGGCGAACTGCCTCCGCTGCCACGGCGAGCTGACGGACGAGATCACGGCCCACGGAACCCTGGGTGTCGCCACGGATCCGGGCCAGAAGGCCGACCTCTACGGCTGTGTCCGCTGCCACCAGGGTGTGGGCCACGGCCCCACCCGATAAAGCCCCATGCCAACGCCTGACCCCAACCCGACGATGCGTGTCACCCACGCGGGAGGAACCCTCCGATGACCGACCAGCCCACCCCCCTGTTCTCCCGCCCCTGGGCCCGCATGGGGCTCCTGGCCATCGGCGCGGCCGTGGCCACGGTGCTGATGATGAGCCTCTACGCGAGCATCTCCAGCCGCAAGGCTGAGGCCCGGCAGACCAGCCTCAAGGTCGTGGACTTGGACGAGAAGACCGTGGATCCCGAGATCTGGGGCAAGAACTTCCCCCGCCACCTCGATGCCTACAAGCGCACCGCCGAGAAGTACAGCACCAAATACGGCGGCGCCGGCAGCGAGGGCCTGCCCAAGAGCCGGATCCTGGAAGACCCCCGCCTGGTCAGCATCTTCGACGGCTATGCCTTCGCCATCGACTTCAACCAGCGCCAGGGGCACGCCTACATGCTGGAGGACCAGCGCAACACGAAGCGCGTCACGACCAAGCCCCAGACCGGCGCCTGCATGCACTGCCACGCGTCCAACACCGTGGCCTACCGCGAGGCGGGCCTGAAGGGTGGCGCGCCAGGCACCCTGGACGAAGCCTTTCCGAGCCCCAATGCCCAGGCCCAGCTCATGGCGGGCTTCGAGGCCGTCTGCAAGCTGCCCTATGCCGAGGCGACCAAGCTGGTCAAGCACCCCGTGGCCTGCATCGACTGCCACGACCCCAAGAACATGGCCCTGCGCGTCACCAAGCCTGGCTTCATCCGGGGCGTCGTGGCCCTGGCGAACAGCACGGAGCCCGTGCCGCACCTGCCCTCCATCGAGAAGTGGCGCAAGGGCGACAAGGCCATGCCCTACGACGCCAACCGCGACGCCTCCCGCCAGGAGCTGCGCTCCATGGTCTGCGGCCAGTGCCACGTGGAGTACTACTGCGGCCCCAAGGCGACGCTGTTCTTCCCCTGGAACAACGGCCTCAAGGTCGAGCAGATCGAGGCCTATTACGACAGCTACAAGTTCAGCGACGGCCACCGCTTCTTCGACTGGAAGCACGCCCAGACCGGCGCCGAAGTGCTCAAGGCCCAGCATCCGGAGTTCGAGATGTGGAGCCAGGGCGTCCACGCCCGCTCCGGTGTCTCCTGCGCCGACTGCCACATGCCCTATGTCCGCGAGGGTGCCATCAAGATCAGCAACCACCAGGTGCGCAGCCCGCTGCTGGACGTCTCGCGCTCCTGCCAGACCTGCCATCGCTTCCCCGAGGAAGAGCTCAAGGCCCGCGTGACGGCCATCCAGGACCGCACCAAGGCCCTCATGGACCGCGCCGAGGATGCCGTGGTGCAGCTGATCAGTGACATTGTCGCCGCCAAGCAGGCTGGCGTGGACGATGCGAAGCTGCAGCCCGTCTTCGAGCTCCAGCGCAAGGCCCAGTGGCGCGTGGACTTCGTGAACGCCGAGAACTCCATGGGCTTCCACGCCCCCCAGGAAGCCGCCCGCATCCTGGGCGAGGCCATCGACTATGCCCGCCAGGGGCAGGTGGTGCTCCGGGATCTCGGGAAGCCCAAGGTCGCGAAAAAATAGTTTTCCAGCAGGGACAGAAGAGGGGCCGGCAGCGCCGGCCCTTCCTCTGTTCAGCGATACTTGGCGGCCATGAGCTTGAGCGTCGCCAGCAGCTGGGTCCGCAGGCTCTTCGGCTCGAGCACCTCGGCATCGGCCCCGAACTGCAGGATGAAGCGGGTGGGACCCGAGGGCTCCGTGGCCTGGAAGCTGAGGAGCACCGTGCCCCCCTTCTCCTTGCGGACCTCGATGCCGGGCAGGGCTGGGGGAGCGTCCAGCAGCGCCTGGGGCCAGTTGGTGCCAGCCACGCGCACCTGGATCCTGAAGGGCGCCGAGGGGCTGAACCACCCGCCGATCTGCAGTTCCCGGGCCGCCTCCAGGGGGCGCTTGTCGGGGATGAGGCCCCGCCGGGCCAGGGCCTTGGCCTCCACGATGCGGGCCAGGCGGAAGTGTCGGGGCTCCTGCTTGGCCGCGTCCCAGGCCAAGAGGAAGGCGCCGCCGGAGAACACATCGTGGGTGAGTGTGAAGGGCACCACGGTCCGGGCGCTGGTGCGGCCCGTGGAGGCGGCCTGGTAGGTCAGCTCCAGCTCGCGGGGGCCTTCGGGGTGGCCCAGGGCGAGCAGCACCTGGGTGAGCATCTTCGTGTCCAGGGCCTGCTGGTCATCGGCGCCGCCGCGCACGCAGACGTGCTCCTGCAGGGCCTTGAAGAGGTCCCGGTCCCGGGTGCTCAGGTGGCTGTCCGCCAGGGCGCGCAGGCCCTCCAGCTGGTCATACCAAAGCTCTGTGGCCGTGCCCTCCAGGGCCATGAGGGCCACCTCCAGGGCCATGCGGGCGTGGGGGGTGATGCGGCTGTCCCAGTCGGGCCCCTTCTCCAGGGTGAAGTGGATGAGCGCGGGCCGGCCTTCGCGGGCCTTGCCGAAGCGGGCGCCCTGGTCCTCCAGGAGCTGCACGGCCCGGTCTACGGTGCGCATGGCGACGCCACCCAGCTTCCGGGCCAGGCCCGCCTTGGTGATGCCGCGCTCGCCGGCATCGCGGATGGCTTCCAGCACCTCCTGCAGCCGCTCGGGCTTGACCAGATGGCCGCCGTCCGGGCGGGGGGACTCAAGGGCTTTCCGGGACGCGGGACGGGCCATGGCGACCTCCTGGCTCCAGGATTGGTCAGCGACTGTCCAAAGGCAAGGGGTCAAAGCCGTTCGGCGGAGCTCCCACAACTCAAGAACAGGGGCTCTTCCCAGGAGGCGCCGGTCGAAGGCTGTCCCAGCACCGCGTGGGCGCCGGCGTAGAGGGCGCTCCAGAGGGCATTGCGGACCGGCGGCTCGGCCAGGCGTTCCAAGGGGAGGGTGACCCGGGTCTCATGGTCCCAGCCAAGGCGCCGGTTCAGGGCCTTGAGCCTGGCCAAGTGCTCGGTCTGGGTCTGGCTGCCCAGGAAGGGCGTGGCCTCATGGATCTGCTGCTCCTGCTCATGGAAGGGGCCTCGGCCTGCTTCCGCGTTGAACAGGCTCCCTCCCAGGACTTCCGGGGGCAGGGTGGCCCGGGCGGGGTCCCAGACCAGCCCTGAGGCGGCGGCCGCGACCTCTGCGACCCAGTCCCAGGGACTGCCGGTGGCGCACCCCACGGCTTCGGGTGGGGGGACCTGGGCCAGGAGTCCCCGGGCCACGCCCTCGACCCGGTTCCGGAACTGGGCGTAACTCAAGGTACCCCAATCCGGGGCCGAGACTGCCGGCCGCTCCTGGAGGCGCGCAGCACGCTGGATGAGCAGCTCCCGGAGGTTGGTGGCCATGCCGCCCAGTGTGGTCCCTCCTCGGGGGAGCTTGCTAAGTAAAATTGCTAGTCAACCCCACCCGGGACCTGCGGGTCTGTGG
Source organism: uncultured Holophagaceae bacterium (assembly GCA_903857495.1). GTDB lineage: Bacteria > Acidobacteriota > Holophagae > Holophagales > Holophagaceae > Geothrix. The sequence goes on from CAIOFF010000016.1 coordinate 16,013, forward strand.
GGGTATTGGGTTCCCCACGCCACGCGCTGAGCTACCCACCCCAGGAGACCTCCATGCGACCTTCGCTCCGCACCCTTTCCCTGCTGGCGGTTCCGGCCCTCACGGGCCTGGCCTTGACCCTCGCCTGCGGCGGAAGCTCCAAGTCTTCCTCTGACACCCCCTCGCTGGTCGCTCCGGTGACAGGTGGGGCGGCGATCATCCTCACCGACGCCCCCTCGGACCAGTGGTCTGCCGTGGAAGTGGTGGTCACCAAGGTGACCCTGCTCAACAAGACGGACCATTCCAAGGAAGTGGTGGCCTTCGAGGGCACCAGCGCCAAGATCAACCTGGTGGACCTGGATAGCGTGGGTGAGCTGCTCGCCACGGCCCAGCTGCCCGTGGGCACCTATGACGCGGTGCGCGTCACCATCGACCCCGCCAGCGTGAACCTGGTGACGGCCGGGGGAGTCACCATCCCCAGCGGCCAGATCCACGTGCAGGGGGCCAGCGTGCTGGTGACCCTGAGTGCGGACCTGGTGGTGACCGCTGCCGGCAGCAACGCGGTGCAGCTGGACTTCGACCTGGGGCATCCCCTCTTCCTGGTGCAGCTGCCCAACGGCGACTGGGCCCTGAACCTGCAGGTGAAGCACCGGCCCAACACCAACGGCATGATGGGCATGGCCCAGTTGGTCCTGCGGCACCGCCGTGGCACCGTCACCTCTGTCGCGACCAGCAGCTTCCAACTGCACACGGACACCGGCAACGACCTCACCGTGCATGTGGACACCAATGCCTGGTTCTGGAATGTGGACACCAAGGCCCTGGGGAGCTTCGGAGGCCTGACGGCGGGCAAGAATGTGCTGATGTCACTCCGCCTGCAGCCGGACGGCTCGCTCTGGCTGGTGCGGGCGTGGTACAGCGCTAGCGCCCTGCAGGAGTGGACCCCCGAGGGCCACGTCACCAGCGTCGATCTCGTGGGCAAGCGGCTGCTGGTCAGCACCAATGCCGCCGCGCCCAGGGCCTTTGCCATCGATACGGACACCACCTTCACCTTCCAGGGCGGTCAGAGCCTGGGCACCGGCCAGGCGATCCTTTCGAACCTGTGGACGGGCTTCAAGGTCCAGATCGAAGTGAAGGATCCCCTGGCCGCCCCGATGCACGCCAAGTCCGTGGACATTCAGCGCGCCGTGGACGGCGGCGTCCTCAAGACTGCCACCGCCACGTCCTTCACCTACCAGCACCCGCAGGCCGCCGATCGTCTCCACGCCTACGCCAGTCCCTTCTCCTGGTGGTATCTAGGCTTCCCTGGCACCGCCTTTTCCAGCGCGGGCACCTTCGCGGCGGCCGTCGCTGGGGCGGGGGACGTGAAGTCGCAGGGGGTGAGTGACCTGGTCTGGAACTCTGGCACCAGCGCCTGGGATGCGAGCAACGCCATCTTCCTGCCCGTGAACCTGCCCCAGGGCACCATCAGCAGTTCCTACAACGGTGGCCAGCTGGGCTTCACCTTCGTCAACAGCGCCAACGCGAGCCAGGCCATCACCGTCACTCTGAACACCACGGTCGGTGCCCAGCCCTCCGTGCTCGAAGTCGTGAAGCAGGGCAGTGTGGTGACGGTCGTTCCCATCGACCTGATTGCCTGGGGCACCAAGCTGGTGGCTCCCGCCAAGGTCCGGGTGGCCGTGGTGCCCAAGCCCGACAACAGCTTCGCGGCCTACGCGGTGGTGGTTTTCACAGGCTTCTGATGTTGGCCATCTGAAAATACGAACGGTGCCTTGGCGCCGTTCGTATTTTCAGGCCCGGGCGCTCACGGCGCCCACGGTGAAGCCCGGGTGCTGGTCCATGAGTGGCCGCGGGGGCGGCACGAACTGGAGGTCGCCGAAGCCTGCGTGGCAGAGGGCCGCCTCCCAGGCCTCGGGCGTGAGGAAGCCGTGGCGGGGTCGCCAGCGGGGATCCAGGGTGACGTCCGTGAAGCTCTTGATGAAGCCGAAGAAGAACTCCAGGTAGAGCGGGGTGCCCAGGTCCGGCTTCATGCACTCGCCGATGACCAGCCGGCCGCCGGGCTTCAGCTTGCTGCGGAGGTCCAGCAGGGTGCGCTCGAGGTCCTGGGCCACGTGCAGCACGTTGATGCCGATGATGGCGTCCAGGCTCTGGGCTGCGATGCCCTGGTCCCCGAGCGGGCGGTTCAGGTCCAGGGACTGGAACTGAAGGGGGAGGCCGGGTGCGGCGGCCTTGAGCTCCCGCTGGGCGCGGCGGAGGAAGGTCAGGGCGACATCCGTGAACCGGTACTCGGCGATGCGGCTGGCCCAGCCCTCCTCGGTGCCCTGGCGGGCGAGCAGCTGGGCAAAGGACCCTGCCCCGGCGCCCAGCTCCAGCACCCGGGCGCCTTCGGGGAGTCCCTCACGCAAAGCGAGCAGGGTCAGGAGGTTGTTCGGGTAGTAGCCCAGGTTCTCGTTGCGGAAGTAGGCCAGCCAGAGCGGGTACAGCGCCAGGTCGAAGAGCAGGCCCTCGCCGGGCTTTCCCTCTGTGAAGAAGGGCCGGATGTGCGAGCGCACCCCGTCGAGCAGGTCGAAGTTCCCGGCGTGGCCCGGCGCCGCTGCCTCCGCGAGCTGGCGAAGCTCCGCCAGATCCAGGTCCGGCTCCCCCCGCAGGACGTAGGCCTCGCCCTCCCGCGCCAGCAGGCTCTCTCCGGCCAGGAAGGGCAGCATCCAGGCCAGAGGCTTGCGGCACTGCGCCGGCAGCCCCTCACAGAGGTCATCGAGCGTGGCTCCGGCCCGCAGCCGGCCCTCCCAGCCCAGATCGAACAGGAGGAGCAGGCAGGTCCGGGCGGTATAGACCGCCGAGGCCCGATGCAGCACCAGGAAGGGCTGGGTGAAGAGCCGGGCGATGTCCGTCCCGTGGGGCCCCAGGAGATCGAGGCTGGGTGCAGCCTCCAGGGGGCCCAGGGAGTGGGCCATCAGTCCATCATCTCGCTGATGCTCCGTCCCCCGTGGATGCGCAGGATCGCGTCGCCGAAGAGGGCGGCGGTGGAGAGGACCTTGAGGAAGGGCAGGGCCTTGGCCGTGGCGGGCGAGACCGGGATGCTGTCCGTGACCACGAGCTCGTCGAGGTTCGCGGAGTTGAGGGTCTCCACGGCCTTGCCTGAGAGCACCGGGTGGGTGACACCGACGCGCACGGTGCGGGCGCCGAGCTCGCGCAGGATGCGGGCCGCCTCCTTGATGGAGCCGCCGGTGGCGATCTCGTCGTCGTAGATGATGGCGTCCTTCCCCTCCACGTCGCCGATGAGGGCCACGCTCTGGGCCTGCTCGGAGTCGTCGAAGCGGCGCTTGTCGATGATGGCCATAGGCACCGAGAGACGCTTGGCGAAGTGGCCGGCGAACTTGGCGGCGCCAGCGTCCGTGGCCACCACGGCGGCGTTGGAGAGGTCCTTGGTCAGGAAGTAGTTGGTGAGGATGGGCGTGGCCAGCAGCTGGTCCGCGGGCTTGCGGAAGAAGCCCAGGATCTGCGGCGCGTGCAGGGTCATGGTGAGCACGCGGTCGGCGCCGGCGGTCTCGAGCAGGTCGGCCACCAGGCGGGCCGTGATGGAGATGCGCGCCTCGTCCTTCTTGTCGCTGCGGGCGTAGGGGAAGTAGGGCAGCACGGCCGTGATGCGGGCCGCCGAGGCGAACTTCAGCGCGTCGATGAGGATCAGCAGCTCCATCAGGTGGTCGCTGACGGGCGGGCAGGAGGACTGGATGACGAAGACATCGGCCTCGCGGACGTTCTCCTCCACCTTCACCTTGATGTTCTCGTTGGAGAACCGGGTGACCTTGAGGCGACCAAGCGGCATGCCCATGTGGGTGGTGATGCCCCGCGCCAGATCCGGGTGGCTGCTCCCGGAAAAGACCTTCATCTCGCCAAACATGGATCCCCCGATGGTGGTCTTAGTGTAGCCGACCGATCCGGGAGGTGGGCGTCACATGGAAGAGTCTGGCGGGAGAATCGGGGCCTAGACCCGTCCCCCGCCCACGCGCTCGATGTGGGCGCCCACGCCCTGGAGCTTTTTTTCCAGGCCCGAGTAGCCCCGGTCCAGGTGATAGATGCGGTCGACCACGGTCTCACCCCGGGCCACCAGGCCCGCGATCACCAGGGCGGCGCTGGCGCGGAGGTCCGTGGCCATGACCGTGCAGCCCGTCAGGTCCGCGGGGCCCGCCACGATGGCCGTGTGGCCGTCGGTGCGCAGGTTGGCCCCCAGGCGCTCCAGCTCCATGGCGTGCTGGAAGCGGTTCTCGAAGATGCCTTCATTGATGACGCTGATGCCGTGGGCCTGGGTCATGACGGCCATGACCTGCGCCTGCAGATCCGTGGGGAAGCCCGGGTAGGGCAGGGTGGTGATGTCCTTGGAGCGCAGCTTCTGGCCGGCTTCCCGCTGGATGCGGAGCTGGCGCCCGTCCTGGCCCTCGCGCTCGGTGATGACGCAGCCGGAGCGCTCCAGCAGGTCCAGCAGGGAGCGCAGGTGCTCGGGCTCGCAGCGGTCCAGCACCACGTCCCCGCTGGCCACCGCCACGGCGCAGAGGTAGGTGCCAGCCTCGATGCGGTCGGGGATGACCACGTGCTCGCAGCCATGGAGGCTCTCGACGCCGGTGATGATGAGAGTGCCCGTGCCGAGGCCCTCGATCTGGGCGCCCATCTCCACCAGCAGCTGGGCCAGGTCGCCGATCTCCGGCTCCTGGGCGGCGTTCCGGAGGATGGTCACCCCTTCCGCCAGGGTCGCGGCCATGAGGATGTTCTCCGTGGCGCCGACGCTCACCTTCTCGAACATGTGGTCGATGGCCTTCAGCCGGCCCTTCACCGAGGCGTGGATGTAGCCGTGGCTGATCTCGATGACCGCACCCATGCGCTCCAGGGCTTCCAGGTGCAGGTTCACGGGCCGCGCGCCGATGGCGCAGCCACCGGGCAGGCTCACCGTGGCCTTGCCGAAGCGGGCCAGGAGGGGGCCCAGCACCAGGATGGAGGCCCGCATGGTCTTGACCAGGTCGTAGGGGGCCTTGGGATCCTCGCTGCCCGCGCAGGCCAGGGTGCCCTTCAGCTCGAAGCCCTCGCCCTCGGGTTCCAGGGTGGCCTCGGTGCCCAGGGCCTGCAGCACCTTGACCATGGTGCGGATGTCCGCCACCGCGGGCAGGTTCGAGAGGACCACCGGCTCCGACGTCAGCAGAGCCGCCGCCAGGCAGGGCAGGGCCGCGTTCTTGGCACCGGACACCCGGATGCGCCCCAACAGGGGGTGGCCGCCTTGAATCACCAGTCTGTCCATCGAATCTCCCGCCACTCAGCGTAGCCCATCCCGTGGGGCCGAGGACGCAGCTGCCAGGCCCCGGGACGCATTTCTTGTCCCGGAAAGGCGCCATTGGCCTGAAAATCCCCCCATGTCTCATCCCGCGATGCGTCCCCCCTGTGGCACCCGGCTGCTCCGTTTCGTGGGAGACCGGGCGGTCTTCAGCCTCGACCATCCCCAACCCGGAGCCCCCGGCTGGCGCGCCTACCTGCGCACCAACCTCACCCGCGGGGCGCGGATGCGGGAGGAGACCCTGGGCCTGCTCGGAGAGAAGCTGCGGGATCCCGCGGGCTCTTCCTGGCGGGACATCCCCCTCGAGGCCACCCCCGAGGGCTGGACGCTGGACCTGGCCCTCACGGAGTCCGGCCCCTTCCGCGCCAAGGCCTACTGCGTGGATCCCGAAGGCTTCCAGCACTGGCCCGAGGGCGAGAACGTGGGGATCACGGTCCACCCGGACCGGCTGCGCACGGCCAACACCATCTACTGCGCCTTTCCCCGGATGTTCGGCGGCGCGGCGGGCCTCCAGCGGCCGGACCTGGCCAAGACCATCCGCGAGCTGGACCAGGCGGACTACACGGTGATTCCGCCCTCGGGCCGGCTGCGGGACCTCACGGCCGAGGTGCCCCACATCTTCGACCGCCTGGGCTGCCGCATCCTCCACCTGCTGCCCGTGGGGCCCGTGCCCACCACCCACGCCCGCATGGGGCGCTTCGGCAGCCCCTACGCCCAACTGGACCTCACGGCCATCGATCCCGCCCTGGTGGACTTCGACCAGCGGACCACGGGCGAGGAGCAGTTCCGGGAGCTGACCTCCGCCGTCCACCAGCGGGGTGGTCAGGTCTTCCTGGACATCCTCGTGAACCACACGGGCTGGGGTTCGCGTCTGCTGGAGCACCGTCCCGAGTGGTTCCGCCGGAACCCGGACGGGACCTTCCACAGCCCCGGCGCCTGGGGCAACACCTGGGCGGACCTGGTGGAGCTGGACCAGGGCAGTCCCGCCCTCTGGGACACCGTGGCCCGGGCCCTGCTGGTCTGGTGCGGCCGCGGCGTGGACGGCTTCCGCTGCGACGCGGGCTACATGGTGCCGCTGCCCGCCTGGCAGTACATCACCACCAAGGTCCACCAGGCCTATCCCGAGGCGGTGTTCCTGCTGGAGGGACTGGGCGGCGCCTGGGAGGCCACCGAGACCCTGCTGACCCGGGGCGGCATGCACTGGGCCTACTCCGAGCTCTTCCAGAACTACCGGCCCACGGAGGTGGCCACCTACCTTGACCACTGCTTCCGTCAAGGGGAGTGCTCGGGGCTGCTGGTGCACTACAGCGAGACCCACGACAACCTGCGACTCGCGGCCCAGGGGCCCGGCTGGTCCCGCCTACGGAACCGGCTCTGCGCCCTGGCCAGCCAGAGTGGCGCCTTCGGCTACACGTCCGGGGTGGAGTGGCTGGCCACCGAGAAGGTCGATGTCCACGAGGCCCGGGAGCTGGCCTGGGGCGCCGAACCCAACCTGGTCGGGGACCTGGCGGCCCTCAGCAGGCTGCTCGCGGACCACCCCTGCTTCTACGATGGCGCCGAGGTCCGCCGCCTCAGCGTTGTGGACGCGCCCGGCCTGGTCCTGCTGCGGACCTCCGCCGAGGGCCTCGACCGGACCCTGGTCCTGGTCAACCTGGATCCCGAAGCGCCCCAGCCCTGCCGCATCGAGGCCCCGGTCTGGGCCGACTTCGGCGAGGTCTGCGTGGACCTCCTGGGCCAGGCCAGGCCCGAGCAGCAGGTGCTGCCGGACGGGGCGCGCCGCCTCCTCCTGCCCCCCGGTGGCAGCTACTGCCTTGCGGCCCAGCTGGCCCCCCGGGGTCTGGCGGGCGAGGCCTACCGGGAGGCCCGGGCCCAGGCGGCCTGGGCTCTCCAGGCCATGGCCGCGGTCCTGCCGGCGGAAGCCCTCGGACCCGCGGACTGGCGGGAGCTGGCCGGGCGCGTGGCCCGGGACCCCGCCGCCTTCCTGGCCGCGCTGCCCCACCTGGACGCCGGCCTGCTCCGGCAGGACTTGCTGGCCGCCCTGGACCAGGCCCAGCAGGCCGGGACCTTCCCCCGGGTCACCCTCTGGCAGGCGGAGGACCTGCGCCGGGTGAGTCTGGTGGCCCCGGACCACTGGCTGCTGCTCTGGGAGACCGCGCCCTTCGAGGCCACGCTGGTCCTGGCGGGCCACCCCAACCTGCACCTGCGCAGCATTCCTGTGGTGGGTGGCCACATCGCCGCCGTGCCGCCCCAGCCCGTCCGGGCCGGGGACGCGACGCTGCAGCTGCACCGCCACCGGGCGGGGGAGGGCCTGCTCCGGGCGGAGCTCCGGTTCCTGCCGGTGATGCCGGAGCCCATGCGGGTCGGTCGCGGCGGGCTGGCCCTCCTCACCAACGGGCGAGGCGGCATGGCCCGGCTCCATGCGGATCTCGGCGCCATCGCCTCCAAGTATGACTGCCTCCTGGCCGCGAACCTGCACCCCTCGGCCCCCTCGGACCGGCACGTGCTGGTCAAGCGGCTGCGGGCGTGGGTCAATGCCGACGGCTTCATCAGCCCGCTGGACGGCCTGAACCTCACGCACTTCGAGGCGGGTCCGCCGGTCCGGTGGACCTTCCTGGCCGGTGCCGGGGACGGGTGCCGGGTGGAGCTCCGCCTCGAGGCGGAGATGCTCCCGGACCTGAACACGGTGGTGCTCCGCTGGTCCCGGCCCGCCCAGGATCACAGCGCCAGCGTCCTGCCGGTGGAGCGCCAGGTGCGGCTCACGGTGCGGCTGGACCTGGAGGATCGCTCCTTCCATGGCGAGACCCGCCTCGATCCCGCGCTGGAGGCCCACTTTGCGGCGTCTACGAAGAGCCTGCAAAACGAAGTTGGCTTCGCCTTCACGCCAGCTCCGGGCCGCCAGCTCCAGGTAACCGCGGAAGCAGGGGTCTACCGGTCCCAGCCCGAGGCCTGTCGTGGCATCCACCACCCCGTGGAGGGTTCCCGGGGGCTCCTGAATGTTGGGGACGCCTGGAGCCCAGGCTGGTTTGATGTGTCCCTGCCGCCGGGCACCGAGGTGTCCATGCGGATCGATGCCGAAGCTGCCCCGGCCGAGGAGACCGCGCCAGCCGCGGCCTCCCAGGCCCGGGACATCCCCGAGCGGCTCCACCAGGCGCTCGGCGCTTTTCTGGCCCACCGGGAGGCGGGTCTCACGGTCATCGCGGGCTATCCCTGGTTCCTGGACTGGGGCCGGGACACCCTCATCGCCAGCCGGGGCCTGCTGGCCGCGGGCTGGGCCGAGGAGGCGGGGCTGATCCTCAGGACCTTCGCGGCCCTGGAGGAGGGCGGCACCCTGCCCAACATGCTGGGCGCCGACAACACGGCGGATCGGGACACGTCCGATGCGCCCCTCTGGCTGGCCGTGGCCTGCGAGGAGGCCGCCGAGCAGTTGGGTCTGGCGTTCTACCAGGCGGATGCCGGCGGCCGCACCGTGCTCGAAGTGCTGACCTCCCTGGGCGAGCACCTGCGGCGGGGGGCGCTGAACGGCGTGGGCATGGATCCCGCATCGGGCCTGCTGTGGAGCCCCGCGCACTTCACCTGGATGGACACCCGCTACCCGATGGGTACGCCCCGGGAGGGCTACCCGGTGGAGATCCAGGCCCTCTGGGTCCGGCTGCTGCGCCTGCTGGAGCGGCTCCGCGCGCCCAGTGACGGGGAGCCCTGGGGCGACACGGCCGTCCGGGCCGAGGCGTCCCTCGATGCCTTCTGGCTGGCGGACCGAGGCTGGTTCGCCGATGTCCTGGCGGCAGGGAAGGGGGTGCCCGCGGCCCAGGCCGTGCCTGCGGATCACCTGCGGCCCAACCAGCTCTTCCTGATCTCCCTCGGTCTGGTGGTGGGCGAACGCGCCCGCCGGGCCGTGGCCGCCTGCGCCCGCCACCTGCTGGTACCTGGGGGGTTGCGCAGCCTGGCACCCCTGCCCGTGACGTTGCCGCTACCCATCCCGGCCCCCTGGGGCACCACCCTCAACGACCCGCTGCAGCCCTATTGGGGCCACTACGAGGGCGACGAGGACACCCGGCGCAAGCCTGCCTACCACAACGGCACGGCGTGGGTCTGGCAGCTGCCCATGCTCTGCGAGGCCCTGGACCTGGCCTGGGACGGGGACGCCGCCGCCCGCGCCACGGCCCGGGCCTGGCTGGCCTCGGTTGGTCCCTTGCTGGATGTGGGGTGCCTGGGGCAGTTACCCGAGCTCCTGGATGGCGACGCGCCCCACGCTCAGCGTGGCTGTGATGCCCAGGCCTGGAGCGTCAGCGAGGCCCTGCGGGTCTGGAAGGTCCTGCATCCCTGAATCAAGGGTCCTGGTTCATCGGTTTAGACCCTAGAATGGCCCATGGAACCTTCGCGCCTCGCCTCTTTCCTGGGCGATCTGGATCTTCACTTGCTGGGCGAGGGTACCCACCTGCGGGCCTACGAGAAGCTGGGTGCCCACCCCTGTGAGGTGGAGGGCGTCGCAGGCGTGAACTTCGCGGTCTGGGCCCCGAACGCCCGTTCGGTGAGCCTGGTGGGCGACTTCAACGGCTGGGATGGGCGGCAGCAGCCCATGCGCCAGGCGGGTCCCAACGGGTTCTGGGAGACCTTCGTCCCGGGCGTGGGTCCCGGCGCGCTCTACAAGTTCGAGATCCACGGGCCCGAAGGCAACCTGCTCCCCCTGAAGGCCGATCCTTTCGCGTTCCGCTCGGAGCGGGCGCCGGGCACCGCCTCCATCGTCCACGGCCTGCCGGAGCGTCCCTGGGGCGACGGGGTCTGGATGGAGCAGCGCCGCCGGACCCGGGCCCACGCCGCGCCCATGAGCATCTACGAGCTGCACCTGGGCTCCTGGCGCCGCCGGCCGGACGGCACCTTCATGAGCTATCGGGAGCTCGCCGCTGAGCTGGCGCCCTACGCGAGCTGGCTTGGCTTCACCCACATCCAGCTGCTGCCCATCATGGAGCACCCCTACGATCCCAGCTGGGGCTACCAGCCTTTGGGCCTCTTCGCGCCCACCAGCCGCTTCGGCGGGCCAGAAGACTTCCGGGAGTTCGTGGACACGATGCACCAGGCGGGCCTGGGCGTGATCCTCGACTGGGTGCCCGCGCACTTCCCCGAGGACGCCCACGGGCTGGGGATGTTCGATGGCACGCACCTCTACGAGCACGCGGATCCGCGGCAGGGGCGCCACACGGACTGGGGCACCCTGATCTACAACTACGGGCGCACCGAGGTCCAGAACTTCCTCTTCGCCAACGCCCTCTTCTGGCTGGACCAGTACCACGTGGACGGGCTGCGCGTGGACGCCGTGGCCTCGATGCTCTACCTGGACTACAGCCGCGAGGAAGGGCAGTGGATTCCCAACCGCTACGGGGGCCGGGAGAACCTGGAGGCCGTCGCCTTCCTGCGCCGCCTGAATGAGGTGGTCTACAGCCAGTTCCCGGACGCTTTCACCGTGGCGGAGGAATCCACCGCCTGGCCTGGCGTGTCCCGGCCCACGGACAAGGGCGGCCTCGGCTTCGGCTTCAAGTGGGACATGGGCTGGATGCACGACACCCTGCGCTACCTGGGCCAGGGCATGATGGCGCGGCCGCACCACCACGACGACATCACCTTTTCGATGCTCTACCACGACGCCGAGAACTACGTCCTCCCCCTCTCGCACGACGAGGTGGTCCACGGGAAGCACAGCCTCTACGGCCGGATGCCCGGGGATCCCTGGGAGCGCCTGGCAAACCTGCGGCTGCTCTATGCCTGGCTCTACGCCCACGGTGGCAAGAAGCTGCTCTTCATGGGCGGCGAGTTCGCCCAGGGGCTGGAGTGGAACCACGACACGGCCCTGGACTGGGGCTTGCTGGAGCAACCCGACCACAAGGGCATCCACGACCTGCTGCGGGACCTGAACGGGCTCTACCGCGGGCTGCCGGCCCTCCATGAAGGGGACTGCCAGGGGGGCGGCTTCGCCTGGATCGACTGTGGCGACCGCTTCAACAGCGTGCTCACCCTGCTGCGCCGTGCCTCGGATCCCGGGGACTTCGTGGTCGCGGCCTTCAACTTCACGGCCCTCCCCCAGCATGGCTATCGCATCGGGGTGCCGGCGGCGGGCACCTATGTCGAGCTGCTGAACACGGACTCCGAGCACTACGGTGGGCGCAACCTCGGCAACACCGGGCGGATCCAGACCGAGCCCATCCCCGCCCACGGCTTTCCGCAGTCCCTGAACCTCACGCTCCCACCCCTGGCCGCCCTGTTTCTGCGGCCTGAAGCAGTCCCTTCTTCGCCTCGCTCCTAGGACGTTTCATGGACAAACTTCTCCCCAAGCTGCAGCAGCTCACCCAGAACCTCTGGTGGACGTGGAAACCCGAGGTCCGCACGATCTTCCGGGATCTCGACATCGACCTCTACCACCGGGCCCACCAGAACCCCATGTCCGTCCTGAAGCAGATCTCGCCCGAGCAGCTGGAGCAGCGGGCGGCGGACGTGGACGTGCCGGCCCGGGTCGATCGCGCTCTGCGGCAGCTGCAGGAGTACCTCACGCCCGTCACCACCTGGGGGCTCACCCACGCCGGCGCCATGCGCTCCCGGCCCATCGCCTACTTCTGCATGGAGTTCGGCATCCACGAGTCCCTGCCCATCTACTCGGGCGGTCTCGGCATCCTGGCGGGCGACCACCTGAAGTCCGCCTCGGACCTCGGCATCCCCCTGGTGGGCGTGGGCCTGCTCTACCACGAGGGCTACACCAGCCAGGTGCTGGACGCCAACCTCTGGCAGCAGGATGTGGTGGAGCCCTACGACATCGCCGACCTGCCGCTGGTCCACACCGTGGACCGCCACGGCGAGCCCATCTACGTCTCCGTGGAGCTGCCGGGGCGCCTGGTGCACGCGGCGGTGCTGGAAGTCCAGGTCGGCCGCATCCGGCTGATCCTCCTGGACACCCGCGTCAAGAAGAACGATCCCAAGGACGTGGCCCTGGCGGCCCGGCTCTACGGCGGCGACCAGCGCATGCGCATCGAGCAGGAGCTGCTGCTCGGCGTCGGCGGCGCCCGGGCCCTGCGGGCCCTCGGCATCAACGCCAGCGTGTTCCACCTGAACGAGGGCCACTCCGCCTTCGCGCTGCTGGAGCGGGCGCGGTACCGAATCCAGCACGATGGCATGGATCCCCACAAGGCCCTGCAGGAGGTGGCTTCGGCCTCGGTATTCACCACCCACACTCCCGTGGATGCCGGCCATGACCGCTTCCCCGCGGAGCTGGCGGCGGAGCACCTGCATGCCCTGGCCGAGGGTCTGAAGCTGTCCCTGGACGAGGTCATGGGCCTGGGCCGGGTGAATCCCCATGACCACGGCTCCCCCTTCCTGCCCACGGTGCTGGCCCTCAAGCTGACCCGCCGCGCCAACGGGGTCTCCGCGCTGCACGGCGTGGTGTCCCGAAAGATGTGGAACCACCTCTACCCCGGCCTGCGGGAAGAGGCCGTGCCCATCGGCCACGTCACCAATGGCGTCCACCTGCCTTCCTGGCTCGCCACCGAGATGCACCATCTCTACGAGGCCCACCTGGGCGTGGCCTACCAAAGCTCCCTGACGCGGCCAGACACCTGGACGAAGATCACGTCGGTCTCCAACGCGGAGATCTGGGAGACCAAGCAGGTGCTCAAGGCCCGGACCATCCGCTTCATCCGCGGCCGCTCCGCCAAGATGCGCGAGCGCCTCGGCCTGCCGGCCATCGAGCCGCCGCCCCTGGATCCGGATGCGCTGACCATCGGCTTCGCCCGCCGTTTCGTGCCCTACAAGCGGCCCGACCTGCTCTTCACGGACCTGGAGCGCCTGGACCGGCTGGTGAACAACCCCGAGCGGCCCGTGAACCTCATCTTCTCGGGCCGGGCCCATCCTGCGGACCAGACGGGCAAGGGCCTCATCCAGAGGGTGTCCCAGCTCCTCGAGGACCCGCGCTTCCGCCACCGGATCCTCTTCATCGAGAACTACAACATCCGGGTGGGGCGCATGCTCTACCAGGGCATCGACGGCTGGCTGAACAACCCCCAGCGCCCCCTGGAAGCCTGTGGCACCAGCGGCATGAAGGTGGTGCTCAACGGCGGCCTGCACATCTCCGTGCGGGACGGCTGGTGGGCCGAGTCCTACGACGGTGAGAACGGCTTCGCCATCGGCAGTGGCGAGATCCACGCAGACCAGGCCGTTCAGGACCAGCGCGACGCCGATGACCTCTTCCGCCTGCTGGAAGAGGAAGTGGTGCCGCTCTACTACGAAAACCGCAATGCCGCAGGCGTGCCCAACGGCTGGGTGGAACGCATGAAGCACTCCATCCGCACCCTGGCCTGGCGCTTCAATGCCGACCGCATGGTGCAGGACTACACCGAGCACCTCTACCTGCCCGCCGCCATCGGCAGCAGCTGCCAGATGCCACCTCCTTGAGGCGGTAGACCGCTCCCCCCAAATCTAAGAATTAGCTTCTAAAGAACCTAGCCTCCCTGCCGATAGGGTGGCTAAGGGGATGTCCGGGATGACCCTAGCAGTGGTCCATCAATCGGAAGCTGATCGGCTGAACACGGAGCGCCGGGCCTTCCTGGCATTGCTCCGCATGTCGAACACCCTGTCCAGTCCCCGGGAGATCGCGCAGCAGCTGATCGTCGTCGTCCGTGAGATCTCCGCCTGCGAGGCCATCGGCATCCGCCTGAAGGTCGGCCCTGAGTATCCCTATGTCGTGACCCAGGGTTTCACCGAGAGCTTCGTGAAGCTGGAGAACAGCCTCTGCATGGAAGACGGCGAGGGGCGGCTGCTGCGCGATGCCCAGCGCCACCCCCTGCTGGCTTGCATGTGCGGGGCGGTGCTCTCCGAGCGCGTCGACCCGGCCCAGGCCTTCATCACCGAGAGGGGTTCCTTCTGGACCAATGCCACCTCGGACCTGCTGGCCTCGGCCCCGGCGCTGCCGCTCACCTGCGCCATCCGGAATCGCTGCCACACGGCAGGGTTCGAGACCGTGGGCCTGTTCCCCATCCGCCGGGACGGGGTCACCTACGGCATGATCCAGTGCAATGATGCGCGCCGCGACCGCTTCACCCCGGAGAGTCTGGCCATGCTGGAGGCGCTCGCCGACGGCGCCGCCCACCTGCTGCAGGTCACTATGGCTTAGCTGTCGGCTCTCGGTCAGGCGAGGCCGAGGCGCTTGAAAGTGCGCTTCTTTCCGTCCTCGACCTCGGGCTGGTCGAAGGGGTCCAGGTCCAGGGCGAAGCCGAGGATGCCGATGATGGCCTGCCAGGCCATCATGAAGGCGCCCACTTCCCGCTCGCTGAGGCTGGGCAGGGACCAGCGCAGCAGCGGCACGCCCGCGGCCTCCAGGGCGCCGGCGGTGCCTTCGGCCTGGGCGCGGAGGATCTCGCCGCCCTGGAGCGCGGCCAGGCCCGGATAGGGCGAACCCGGCGGGGGATCCAGCTTCTCGGGGGCAGCGGCACCCTCGACGGTCATGAGGATCACACCCAGGTTCCGCGGCCCGGCCATCCAGCGCTGGAGCTGGCTGTGCTGGTCCACGGGGCCCACGGCGCGGATGGGGGTGAAGCCCTTGCGGGTGCCGTCCTTGGCGACCTTGCCCAGGGACTCGGCCACCAGCTGCACCCACCAGGCGGACAGGTTGTCCAGGCGCATGGCGTAGGGCATCAGCACCCACTCGGTGACGCCCTGCTGGTGGGCGTCCAGCAGCAGGTCCACGGTGGCGGCGATGCGGTCGTGCCAGGGGCCGGCGCCGGCCTCCACCTGGGCCATGACCTCGCGGCCGCCCTGGAGGAAGCCTGCCGCATCGCGGCCCAGCCAGGCCAGGGGTAGGGTGCCGATGGGCGTGAAGGCGGAGAACCGTCCGCCGACTTCCACGGGGATGGGCAGGATGCGGCAGCCGTTGGCGCGGCCCCAGGTGGCCAGGGGGTTGGCGTCGTCCTGGGTGATCAGGACGGGCGGGGCCAGCTCCGCGTAGCCCGGCAGGGCGCGGAGCCGCGCGACCCAGGTCCAGAGCTCCAGGGTCTTGCCGCTCTTGGAGGCCAGCACCAGCTGGTCGCCTGCCTGCAGCCGGAACTCCGGCGCGGGCTCGGGGGAGGCCAGGGGCACCCAGTTGCTGAAGGAACGGTCGTTGCCGAAGGCGCGGATGAGCGTCTCCGAGGGCAGCATGGAGCCCCCGATGCCGCACCAGAGCAGGCGCTTCGCGGGATCCAGGGCGGGCAGGGCGGGCTCGGCCACCTTGCGCCAGCCTCCCATGGGATGGCTCACCACAGCCTGCCAGAGCGGTCGGATGTCCATGCTCAGTCTCCTTTGGGGGCGATGCTCGCGTAGAGGTCCAGGTAGGCCCGGGCGGGCCCCTCCCAGCTGAAGTTGGTGGTCATGCCCCGGCGCTGCAGGAGGCGCCAGGCCTGAGGATCCTGGAAGAGGTCGATGGCGGCGTTGAGGGCCTCCCCCAGGGCCCAGCCATTGGCCCGGTCGAACACGAAGCCCGTGGCCGTGCGCGCGGCCTGGGTCTCAGGCGTCAGCCCGACCACGGTGTCGGCCAGCCCGCCCGTGCGCCGGACCAGGGGCAGGGCGCCGTAGGTCTGGGCATAGAGCTGGGTGAGGCCGCAGGGCTCCTGGCGCGAGGGCACCAGGATCACGTCCGAGGCGGCGAAGGCGCGGTGGGCCAGGGCCTCGTCGTAGCTCAGGAAGACGCCCACCCGGCCCGGGTGGCGGTGGGCGGCCTGGACGAAGGCGCCCTCCGCATGGGGGTCGCCGGTGCCGATGATCGCCAGCTGCGCGCCCCGGGCCACTAGGTGATCCACGTTTTCCAGGACCAGGTCGAGGCCCTTGAGCGGGTCCAGGCGGCTGATCGAGGTGAAGAGGGGCGCGGTCGGATCTTCGTCGAGGCCCATGCGACGCTGGAAGACCGGCCGGTTCGGCTGGCGACGGCCCGGGTGGCGCACATCGTAGCGGCTCACCAGATTGGGATCCCGGGCGGGGTTCCAGACCGTACTGTCCACGCCGTTGATGATGCCCCACAGATCGCCCCGGCGGTGGGACAGCAGGCCCTCCAGGCCGTGCCCACCGGCCACCTGGATCTCATGGGAGTAGGTGGGGCTGACGGTGCTGATGCGGTCCGCAAGCTGCAGCCCGGCCTTGAGGAAGCAGATGTCCCGGTGAAACTCGACCCCCTCGGGGGTGAAGGCGCGGGGCGGCAGCCACAGGCTGTCGAGCATCTTGGCGGGAAAGCGGCCCTGGAAGGCGATGTTGTGGATGGTCATGACCGTGGCCGGCCGGGGCCCATCGCCATAGGCCACATAGGCGGGCATGAGCCCCGTGTGCCAGTCATGGCCGTGCAGCACGCCGGGCCGCCAGCCATCCGCCGTGCCGACGCGGCCCAGGTGGGCACCGGCCCAGGCCAGGGCAGCAAAGCGTTGGGCGAGGTCGTCGGGGTAGCCGTAGGGGCCGCCGGGTCGGGCGTAGAAGGCGGGCTGGTCCAGCAGGTAGAGGGGCAGGCCCGGGGCCTCGGCCTGGAGGATACGGGCGGGGCCACCGCCCATGAGGTCTGGGAACGTCGCGGCCACGCCCTGTATCTCGACCGCAGCAAGGATGGCCGGGTAGGCGGGGACCAGGAGCCGGGCATCGATGCCGAGGGCGCGCATGGCCCGGGGGAGGGCCGCCATCACATCGCCCAGACCACCGGTCTTGACGTAGGGGAACAGCTCGGAGGCGACGAAAAGAACCTTCAAAACCTAGGGCTCCAGCTGGTTCAGCATGCGCTGGGAGATGAGGGTCACGCCGTTCTCAGTGCGGTAGAAGCGGCGGGCATCCTCTTCCGGATCCTCGCCGACCACCATGCCAGCCGGGATCTTGCAGGCCCGGGCCACGATGCAGCGGCGCAGCCGGGAGTGTCGGCCGATGTCGCAGTCGGGGAGGATCATGGCCCCGTCCAGGCGGGCGTGGGAGTGGACCGAGACGCGGCTCGAGAGCAGCGAGTGGTGCACGTGGGCGCCGGAGATGACGCAGGCGCCGGAGACCAGGCTCGAGAGCGCCACGCCGTTGCGCATCTCGCCCGCATGGACGAACTTGGCGGGGGGCAGCTGCTCCTGGTGTGTGGTGATGGGCCAGTTCGCGTCGTAGAGGTTCAGGGCCGGCAGCACGCTGGTGAGGTCCATGTTGGCCTCCCAGTAGGAGTCCACGCTGCCCACGTCCTTCCAGTAGGGTTCGGGATGGCCGGGGTTGGGGATGCAGCTGCGCTCGAAGCGGTGCGCGAAGACCCGGGCCTCGCTGACGATGCGGGGGATGATGTCCTTGCCGAAGTCATGGCCGGAGTTGGGATCCTCGGCATCCTTGATGAGCTCGCGGGCGAGGAACTTCGCGTCGAACATGTAGATGCCCATGGACGCAAAGGCCCGGTCGGGCTTGCCGGGAATGGCCGGGGGATCCGCGGGCTTCTCGACGAAGGACACGATGCGGTCGTTCTCATCGACATGCGCAATGCCGAAGCCGCGCGCCGCGTCGCGGGGCACCTCGAGGCAGGCGATGGTCATGTCCGCCTGGTTGTCGAGGTGGTCCTTGAGGAACACCTTGTAGTCCATGCGGTAGATGTGGTCGCCCGCGAGGATGAGCACGGTCTTGGGATCCGCCGCCTGGATGCTGTCGAGGTTCTGGTAGACCGCGTCCGCCGTGCCGCTGTACCAGGCGTCCTTGTCGAAGCTTTGCTGGGCTGGCAGCACGTGCACGTACTCGTTGAGCTTGCCCGGCAGGAAGGTCCAGCCGAACTGCAGGTGCTCCAGCAGGCGGTGCGAGTTGTACTGCGTGAGCACCATGATCTTGCGGAAGCCCGAGTTCACACAGTTGGAGAGGGTGAAGTCGATGATGCGGTACTTGCCGCCAAAATCGAGACCGGGCTTGGCGTAGTGATCGGTCAGGTCCATCAGGCGCTTGCCACGCCCTCCGGCCATCACGAGCGCGATGGTGTGCCTTGGTGAGACTCGCGATTCAGAGATCGTCAACATGAGAGTCCTTTGGCCTTAAGGGAATAATAGCCCTGGACTGGCCAAGCGAAAGGCTATCTTTTCACCAGTAGCCCACGTGTTCCTCGGCCTGGAGCGCTTCCTGGAGCTCCACCAGGAACAGGCGCCGGGGCACCACCCGGAACCCGTAGCCCCGCAGACCCTCGTGGGGCAGCTGACCATCGAGCAGGGTGAACCCCCAGCCGGCCAGCCGCACATCCAGGGCCGCCAGGGCCGCGCGGCTGGCCTCGGGCTCCAGGCTGAACATGCTCTCGCCGAAGAAGGCGCCGCCCAGGGACACCCCGTAGAGGCCGCCCCGCAGCTGCCCGTCCCGCCACGCCTCGACGCTGTGGGCGTGGCCCGCGCGGTGCAGGGCCAGGTAGGCCTCCCGCATCTCTGCCGTGATCCAGGTGCCGTCCTGGCCGGGGCGGGGCACCCGGGAGCAGTGGCCGATCACCGCCTCGAAGGCCGTGTCGAAGCGGGTTTCGAAGGGCTGGTGCCGCAGGCTCCGGCGGGTGCGGGCGGAGAGGTGCAGGTGGCCGGGCCGCAGCAGGGCCCGCTCCGGCGGGGACCACCAGAGCAGGGGATCCTCCTCGCCGAACCAGGGGAAGATGCCGCTGCGGTAGGCCTGCAGGAGCCGAGGCACGCTGAGGTCCCCGCCGATGGCCAGGAGGCCGTCCTCGGCCAGCTCCGGGTCCGGGAAGACCAGGCGCTCCGTCAGCCGAAAGACAGGCACAGCCGGCCGTCCTTGAGCCCCACCTTGGCCTTGCCGCCCTTGGCCAGGGGGCCGAAGAGGAGGGCCTCGGCCAGGGGACGGCGCAGCTCGCGCTCGATGAGCCGGGCCATGGGCCGGGCGCCGAAGGCCGGGTCGTAGCCCTTGGCCGCCAGCCAGGCCCGGGCCGCCGGGGCGCAGGTCAGGGTCACACGCTTCTCCTGCAGCTGAGTCTCCAGCTCCCGGAGGTGCTTGTCGGCGACCCGCTCCATCTCGGCCCGGCCCAGGGACGCGAACTGGAGGATGGCATCGAGGCGGTTGCGGAACTCGGGGCTGAAGGCCTTCTCCAGGGTGCCGGTGGCGGACCGGCGCGCCCCGGCCTCGGCGAAGCCCACCTGCCGGGCGGACAGCTCCCGGGCGCCCACGTTGGTGGTCATCACCAGCACCGTGTGGCGGAAGTCGGCGCTGCGACCGTGGCTGTCCGTGAGGGCGGCGTGGTCCATGACCTGCAGCAGCACGCCAAAGAGGTCCGGGTGGGCCTTCTCCAGCTCGTCGAGCAGCAGCACCGCGTGGGGCTGCTTGCGCACGGCGTCCGTGAGCAGGCCGCCCTCCTCGTAGCCCACGTAGCCCGGCGGAGCGCCGATGAGTCGGGCCACGGCGTGCTTCTCCTGGTATTCGCTCATGTCGAAGCGCAGGAAGGCGATGCCTAGGGCCTTGGCGAGCTGCTTGGCCAGCTCCGTCTTGCCCACGCCGGTGGGTCCCGCGAACAGGAAGCAGCCCATGGGCTTCAGGGGATCCCGCAGGCCTGACCGCGCCAGCTTGATGGCGCTCGCCACGGCCTCGCAGGCCGGGTCCTGGCCGAAGATCTGGGCGCGCAGCGCGGTCTCGAGACCCGCCAGGGCCTCGCGGTCGTCGGCGCTGACCGAGGCCACGGGCACCCGGGCCATGCGGGCCACCACGGCCTCGATCTCGGCAGCGCCGACCTGGCGCACCCGGGCCTTCTTCGGCAGCAGCTTCTGGGCGGCGCCGGCCTCGTCCACCACGTCCAGGGCGCTGTCCGGCAGCCGGCGGTCGGTCAGGTGCTTGGCGGCCAGGCGCACGGCAGCCTCCAGGGCGGCCGCGGCATACTTCACGCCATGGTGGCTCTCGTAGGCGGCCTTGAGCCCCTGCAGCACGCCCAGGGCGTCGGCGGCGCTGGGCTCGCTGATCTCCACCACCTGGAAGCGCCGGGAGAGGGCCCGGTCCTTATCCAGGGAGCCCTTCAGGTCCTGGAAGGTGGTGGCGCCGATGCAGCGCAGCTCCCCCGAGGCCAGGGCCGGCTTCAGCAGGTTGGCGGCGTCCATGGCGCCTCCGCTGGTGGCGCCCGCGCCCACCAGGGTGTGCAGCTCGTCCACGAAGAGAATGGCGCCCGGCGTGTCGCCGAGGGCCTTGAGCACGGCCTTGAGGCGCTCCTCGAAGTCGCCCCGGTAGCGGCTGCCGGCCAGCAGCGCGCCCAGGTCCAGGGCGAAGATCCGCGCGGTCTGCAGGGGCTCGGGCACGGTGCCCTCGTGGATGCGGCGGGCCAGGCCCTCCACGATGGCGGTCTTGCCCACGCCGGGCTCACCCACCAGCAGGGGGTTGTTCTTGCGGCGGCGGCAGAGCACCTGGGCCATGCGGGTGATCTCGGCGTCTCGGCCCACCAGGGGGTCCAGGCGTCCGGCCGCGGCCCGGGCCACCAGGTCCGTGGCGTAGGCCTCCAGGGGATCCGGGGCCACGGAGCCGCCTTCGGCCTCTTCCTCCACCGGTTCAGCCTGGGGGGTCGGCGTCTTGGCGGCGGGCCCGTGGCTCAGGACCTTGAGCAGGGGCAGGCGCTGCACGCCGTGCTTCTCCAGCAGGAACCGGGCGGGGCTGGCTTCCTCCTCCAGGAAGGCTGGCAGCAGCTCCCCCCCCTGGACGACCTTGCGGCCCGCGCTGAAGGCCTGGAGCAGGGTCCGCTCCACCACCCGCACGAACCCCAGGGTGCTGTGGGGCTGCAACGCCTCCTCGCCGGGCACGGGCTCGAAGGACTTCGCCAGCGCAGCTTCCAGCTCCTCCCGCAGGGTGCTCAGCTTGACGCCGCAGCTCCGCAGGGTCCGGCCGGCGTGGACATCGTCCAGCAGGGCCAGCAGCAGGTGCTCCAGGCTCACGTCCTCGTGGCGGCGGGCCTTGGCCAGGTCGAAGGCCCGCTGGAAGCCCTGGTTCAGTTCCGGGCTGAGCTGGGGGGTCTTAGGCATCGTCGGGCTCCACGGTGAGCAGGAGGGGAAAACCATCGCGCTCGGCCAGCTGCCGGCCGCGCTCGGCGCGGGTCTCCGCCACGTCCCGGGTGTAGCGACCGGCCACGCCCACCCCGGCCCGGTGGACTGCCAGCATGATGGCGATGGCCTCGGGCTCCGGCTTGCGGAAGACCGTCGTCAGCAGCCAGACCACGAACTCCTGGGTGGTGTAGTCGTCATTGTGGAGCAGCACCTTCCACAGACCCGGTTCCCGCAGCTTGGTGCGTTCGCGGGTGAGGACCTGGCCTTGTCGCTTCGTGGCCATGAATGGCGCCTCCGGGGGATTCAGGATAGCCCCTGCGCCCGGCGCCGGTCAGAGGTTCCCCAGCAGCCGGCCGTGCATGGCCCCGGCGGGGAGCGGCCCCCAGCTCCGGCCGTCCTGGCTGGCCGGGCGGTTGTCGCCCAGCACCAGATAGCCGTCCCCGCAGGCCTGCCGGCCCCCGCCGCTGCGCTCGGGGTGGGCCACCCAGGGCTCGTCCAGGCGCCGGTCATTGATCCACAGGTCCCCGCCCTCCCAGCGCACCTGGTCGCCGGGCAGCCCCAGCACCCGCTTCACCGAGGACCCCTGGGGCCCCTCCACGAGCCAGACCTCGCCCCGCCGGGGGGCCGGGACCACCCAGGCCCGCCAGGACCAGCGCAGGGCCCCATCCGGCAGGGCCGGCTCCATGCTGTGTCCGGAGATGCGGACCGGCCGCACCACCCCCAGGGGCGCGAGGGCCAGGGCCACGGCGGCGAGGGGGATCCAGGGGCGCACGAGACGCTGACTCAGTTCAGCCGAAGACGCTCAGCCGCCGGCCCTGGCCGTCCGTGAGGGCGACCTCCTTGAGCCGGGCCGGGGCGGGGGTGAAGGGGGCCAGCTCGGCCAGGAGCCGCTGGGCCAGGGCCAGGGGGCCCTCCAGTTCGAGGTCCGACAGCAGCTGTCCCTGCAGGGGGGCGAGGCTGCGGTCCAGGGCCGCCTCCAGGTCCCGGAAGTCCACCACCACGTCGAAGCTGTCCAGGCCCTCCCGGGCGGCCACCACTTCAACCAGGTAGTCGTGCCCCTCCCAGCGTCCGCCGGAGCGGAACACCACGGAAAGGGGGCGGGTGACGGCGGACTCGAACACCAGGCTGGGAACTTGGGCCAAGGGGGCCTCCGACTTACTCCAGGTTGAGACTTCAGTTTCACATGGTGAAGGCTACACTGGGCCATCGAGCCTGCCATACCTGACAACCGGGTTATTGATCAAGGCGGCCCCCGCCACCTTGACTGCCACCCGTCTTCGCGAGGAGCGACCCCATGAAGGCCCTGGAAATCGCGCTGTTCTGGATCCTGACCCTGGCCGCGGGCGGCTTCTTCGTGTGGACCATCCGGCAGCGGATCGGAACCATGAAGGCCGGCCTGCCGGACAACCGCACGGACCAGCCCTGGGAGCGCCTGAAGGGCGTCATCGTGCTGGCCCTGGGCCAGCAGCGCATGGTCCGGGACAAGTATGCCGGCTTCTATCACATCCTCATCTTCTGGGGCTTCTGCGTGCTGGGGCTTCGCAGCCTCGGGCTGGTGCTGGAAGGCCTCTTCGGCTGGCACATGACCGAGGCCCTGGGCCAGTTCGGCCTGGGCTACCAGTTCACCAAGGACATCTTCGAGGTGCTGGTCCTCGTGGGCCTGGGCCTTGCGGCCTTCCGCCGCCTAGCCGCCAAGCCCTGGCGCCTGGAGAATTCCTGGGATGCCTGGGCCACCCTGAGCCTCATCGGCGGCCTCATGATTACGGACCTGCTGGCGGACGGCGCCTACATCTGGCTGCACAACCCGACCTGGAAGCTGTGGGCCCCGGCCAGCCTCTTCGTGGCGAACCTGCTGCGCCCCCTGGATGGCACCGCCCTGTTGGTGGTCTACAAGAGCATGTGGTGGCTGCACCTGGGCCTGCTCTACTTCTTCGCCAACTTCCTGCCCTATTCCAAGCACTTCCACGTCTTCACGTCGCTGTTCAACATCTACTTCCGCGAGCTGCAGCCCAACAAGAACCTGAAGCCCATGGACATGGAGGCCGAGCACTTCGGCATCAACAAGATCCAGGACTTCACCTGGAAGCAGATGCTCGACTTCTACACCTGTGTGGAGTGCGGCCGCTGCCTGGAGAACTGCCCCACGACCCTCACGGGCAAGCCGCTCCGGCCCAAGGACTTCGGCAACGACCTGCGCGACTACCTGAAGGCCACGCCCCTCGCCCAGATGGGCCAGGACCAGAGCGTGCCCGAGGACCGCCTGCTCATCGGCGGTCCCGTGCCCGAGGGCGCCCACTGGCAGCGCGATGACGAGGCGCCCCCCTGGAGCAAGGCGCAGCTCGAGGGCTGGATCAGCCGGGACACCATCTGGGCCTGCACCAGCTGCGGCTACTGCGAGTGGGCCTGCCCGCTGCAGATCAGCTTCGTGGACAAGCTCGTGGGCATGCGCCGCTACCTCACGCTGGAAGAGAGCGACTTCCCTGCCGAGGCCCAGATCGCCTTCAAGGGCATGGAGCGCCAGGGCAACCCCTGGAACCTCGCCCAGGCCGACCGCGGCAAGTGGGCCGAGGGCCTGGACGTGCCCACCCTGGCCGAGAAGCCCGATGCGGAATACCTGTTCTGGGTGGGCTGCGCCGGCAGCTACGACGCCGCGGGCCAGAAGGTGTCGCAGTCCCTGGTGAAGCTGCTCAAGGCCGCCAACATCTCCTTCGCCATCCTGGGCACCGAGGAGAGCTGCACCTGTGAGTCCGCCCGGCGCCTGGGCAATGAGTACCTCTTTCAGACGGCCACGGAGACCAACGTCGAGTTGCTCAAGGGCTACGACGTCAAGAAGATCATCACCAACTGCCCGCACTGCCTGAACACGCTGAAGAACGAGTACCCGGACTTTGGCGGCACCTTCGAGGTGGTGCACGGCACCGAGCTGGTGGCGCAGCTCCTGGCCGAAGGCCGGATCAAGCTCGACCAGACCGTGGCCGTGGACCTCACCTACCACGACCCCTGCTACCTCAGCCGCTACAACGGCCAGGTGGCCGCGCCCCGCGCGATCCTGGACGCCATCCCCGGCGTGAAGCTCACGGAGATGGAGAAGCACGGCGAGGCCACCATGTGCTGCGGCGCGGGCGGCGGACGCTTCTGGCTGGAGGAGCACCTCGGCAAGCGCGTCAACCACGAGCGCTTCGAGCAGGCCCTGGAGACGAAGACCAGCACCGTCGCTGTGGCCTGCCCCTTCTGCAACGTCATGCTGAACAACGCCGCGGGCGAGACCGGCCACGAGGGCGTCGCCACCACGGACGTGCTGGAGCTGGCGGCGAAGGCGCTCAAGTAGGCGACCCACCCCGAGCAGCCATGAGGCGGGACCTCCCGTTTCATGGCTGCTTGGTGTGTCAGGGAAGACGGGCAGGACGAAGGGAAGAGCATGCAAGAGCAACACGCGATCAAGCACTTCGCCCCGAGCTGGTTCGCCGTGATCATGGGGACCGGGGGGCTGGCGAACATCCTGTTTCTGTGGGAAGGCCAGTTCCTGTGGGTCTGGCGGCCGAGCCTGGCCGTGGCGGCCCTGGCCGATGTCGGCTACTTCCTGGTGCTGATTCCCTGGCTGCTGCGGTGGGTGCGCCACTTCGACTATGTGCACCGGGATCTCCACCACCCGGTGGCGACCAACTTCTTTGTCACCATGCCGGTGGCCACGGTGATCCTGGGCACGAACCTGCACCTCATCTGGAGCCCCTACCTGGGCCGGGAGCTGGTCTTCGGTCTGCTGCTGGCCTGCTGGGTCATCGCCATCGCCGGCGTAGCTTTCTTTACCCTGTTCACGACCTTCCGGTTCATCCGGGCCGAGGCATCTCCGGCGCCGGAGACCATGAACTTCTCCTGGATCATGGCCCCCATCGCGAACATGGCCCTGCTCCTGCTGGGCAACCCCGTGTGCGGCTGGGCGGCGCAGCTGCGGCCCCAGTGGTGTTCGACCATCCTCGTCTGCAACGCCGCCATGCTGGGCATCGGCTTCTTTCTGTTCCTGTTCATCAGCGCCATCATCTTCGTCCGGCTGGCGCTGCACCCGCTGCCACCGGCGGAGACCACCCCGACCTTCGGGATCATCCTCAGCGCGGCGGGGCTGGCCGTGAGCGCCGTCCTGGACCTGGGCGCCAGCGCCAGGAGCCTGGGCCTCGTGACGGAGACGGGCCTCTTCTCCCTGGCCGCCGCCACCCTCTGGGGCTTCGGCATGTGGATCCTGGCCCTGATCCTGGTGATCTGCGCCTATCAGTGGCGGAGGGGCGGCATCCCCTTCAGCCTCGGCTGGTGGGCCTTCGTCTTTCCGCTCGCCGCCTACACCATCGGCAGCCAGAAGATCGCGCTGCGCTTTCCGTCGCTGCTCACGCGGGGCTATGCCATGGTCCTGACAGTCCTGCTGGTGGGGCTCTGGCTCTACATCCTCGGCAACACGCTGCGGGGTGTGCTGCGGGGGACCTTGTTCCAAGGAAAGCCCATCGCCCAGCCCGAGGGGTAGGCGGTCACTGGTCGGGTGCCCCTCAGTAGCTGAGCACCACCGCCGCCTCCAGGGTGTTGTAGCTCAGACCCCGGTAGATGCAGAAGACATAGCGGCTCTCCAGGCTGACGCGGCGGTGGAGCGTGTAGCCCAGGCCCAGGGCGACGGCGGGCTCGTCCTTGGTGCTGGTGTCGTTCACGATGTAGGTGCGGGTGGCGTTCACCCGGTCGCTGGTGGTGTAGGTCCCGAAGCTGTGCTCGCGCCAGACCTTGAGGTAGGCCCCGGCCAGGAAGTAGAGGCGGCCCTGGGGCCCGCTGGGGCGGTAGAGCAGGTCCCCACCCAGGGACCACGCGCTCCAGCGGGAGCCTTCCGCACCCAGATCGTTGTAGCGTGTCGACTTGTAGGCGTATTGGTTGTCGATGGTGGTGAAGGCCTGGAAGGACACCCTCGGGCGGATGGCCAGGGTTCCTGTCAGGGGAATCGTCAGGGACAGGGCTCCCTGGGATGCGTGCTTTGTCCCCATCTCATTGCGGAAATCGCCCTGGGCGTCGGCGATCCCCAGGTGCAGGCTGGGCACCATGGGCTCGGCCGCTGAGGCGAGCCCGCAGTAGGCCAGGCTGAGAGACAAGATCATGGGTCGGGTGAAGGGCATGGGCGGGTGTTCCTGGGGGGCGGGACTAGCGGTTGAGGGGCATCACGGCCTGGATCACGACCGGTTTGCCGCTTTGGGTCTTCAGATAGCGAGCGATGGTCTCGACGTTGGCGACGACCTGGGAGATGGGCACCGCGGCGTGCAGGTCATTGTTGCCGATCATCACGAAGTAGCAGTCGATGTCGGGTTGGACCAGCTGGTGCAGCCGCTGAAGCACATCGGCGGAGGTCTCCCCATCGACGCCCATGTTGTAGGCCTTGATGGCCAGGAGGTCGTCCCAGGTGGCATCCCGGGTGGGATTCGGCATCTGAACCGCGTTGACGCGCCGGGTGATGGAGTCCCCGACCATGCCAGCGCAGGTGACCTTGTTGAACGTGATGTAGGGGACGAGGCTGGCGTCGGCCCAGCGCAGGTAGCCCAGCTCCGAGAGATGCTCGCCGTCCGGCTGGTAGAAGAAGACCAGGGGCTTGCCGGTGTTGGTGAGCAGGATGGAGTAGGTGTCGAGGTAGGTGAGCTTGAGCTCCTGGGCCTTGTTGGCCAGGGCCATGTTCAGGGCCCGGATCTCGATGTTGCTGGTGTCGCTGTTCAGCCCACCCGCACAACCGGACAGGAACAGGACACCCAGGGGCAGCAACAGAGCTCTCAGCTTCAACCACGCCTCCAGGCAAGACACACCACGAGCCGGGCAGACCGCGGCAAAGGGAAACTCCCTTCCTTGGACCGATGATACTGGAGCGGGGTTGAATCCTGGTTCCGAATGAGGGCCCGGCGGGCCTGCTGGGCACCCGGGCCTTGGGTTATCTGGGGAGCCTCTGCCCCGGGACCGGCTCTTTCTATGTTGTGGGCTACAATGCGTCCACACGGATGGAGCCCCCTTGGTTCGGGTCTACTGGAAAGCTGCCCACAAGGCCTGGGGATGGAGTCGGCACGTCTATCGCCTCAATCCGAACAGCTTGCGCTTGTTCAAGCGGCACCTGCGCTGGGCCACGGCCGCTGCCCTCCGGCCCGAGGCGGCCCTGGCCTGGTTCTCCTTCCACGAGGATGTGGCTGTGGAGGCCTTCAGCAGGGCCAACCCTCGGCTCATCTTCCGGGCCCTGACCCGCTACATGGCCGTGGGCTGGGGCCTGGCGCGCCGGACCAAGGTCATCCAGGACACCTACCTGTGCCTCCTCGGTCATGGTGGCTTCCTGGCCGAGGCCATGCGGCAGCCGGGGGGCTTGGTGCTGGCGCGCTTCGACCTGGACCGCGGCCAGAAGGGCCTGCTCCGCCTGGGCAGCGATGCCCAGTTCCGGAAGGAGGGCGAGATCTCGGTCTTCCTGGAGCTGGAGGGTGTGCCAGGGGCCATCACGGGGGTGGCCTTCTCCCTGGAACTCGGCACAGGACTGATCGTTCGCATCGGCGGGCTGCAGGGCCGCAAGGGTGGGGACGAGTCGGCCATCAAGCTGGCCACGAAAGCCATGCACGGCCTCCGCCCCAAGAACCTCATGGTCCTGGTGGTCCAGGAAGTGGCCCGGGCCCTGGGGGCCTCCGAGCTGCAGGGGGTGGGCAACGCCATCCAGGTCTACCGAGCGCGGGTGAACAACCCCCTGGTACCCAGGCGGGACTTCCGGTTCGACTTCGATGACCTCTGGACCGAGGTCGGCGGTGTGCCCGTGGGGGACGGCTGGTTCCGGCTGCCGCTGACCACGCCCCGGCGCACGCCGGAGGAGATCAAGCCCAACAAGCGGTCCCTCTACACCAAGCGCTACCTCCTGCTGGATGGCCTCAGCGCCCAGATCCGGGAACAGCTGGCTTTCTGAGCAGGACCGGCCTGCGGCTGGCCGGGCCGAACCCCGGTGGAATTCCGCTAAGCTATCCCCATGCCGCTCGAACCCCGCCTGCTCGAGATCCTCTGCTGCCCCGCCTGCCACGGTGAGCTCCTGGAGCGGGCCGAGGGCCTGCACTGCCAATCGTGCAAGCTCTGCTATCCCATCGAGGACGGCATTCCCGTGATGCTGGTGGATCAGGCCCGGCGGGTGGACTGATGCGCCTCGACCGCGCCCAGGCTGAGTCGGTGCTCCAGCGCATGCAGGGCCGGAAAGTGGCCGTGCTGGGTGATGTGATGCTGGACGAGTATCTCTTTGGCGAGGTGAGCCGCATCTCGCCCGAGGCGCCGGTGCCCATCGTGCGGGTGGTGCGGGAGCGGTCCGTGCTCGGCGGCGCGGCCAACGTGGCCGCCAACCTCAAGGCCCTGGGCGCGGAGCCCATGCTGGTGGGCACTCTGCAGAAGGACCGCGCCGGGGAGGGCGTGCTGGGTCTGCTCGGGGCGCTCGACATCTCCATCTCGGGCCTGGTGCTGGACACCTCGCGTCCCACCATCATCAAGACCCGGGTCATCGGGCAGCAGCAGCAGATGCTGCGCATCGACCGGGAGGACGCGGGTCCGCTGGATCCGGTCGTGCTCCTGGGCCTGAAGGACCGCCTGCGCCGCGCCCTGGCCGAGGCCTCGGCCCTGATCGTGTCCGATTACGCCAAGGGCGCCATCAGCGAGCCGATCATGGCGGCGGTCCGCTCCCTCTGCGCCGAGCGGAACCTGCCCTGGATCGTGGATCCCAAGCCCGCTCACAAGCACCTCTACCGCGGCGCCACCCTCATGACGCCCAACACGAAGGAGACGTCGGAGCTGACGACCCGCCCGGCGCGGTCCGACATGGAAGTCACGGTGGCCGGCCGGGAGCTCATGCAGGACCTGGGCCTGGGCGGTCTGCTGGTGACGCGCAGCGAGCGGGGCATGGCGCTCTTCGCCCCGGACGCTGGCCAGGTCGCCCCCTGGATGATCCCCACCGAGGCCCGGGAAGTCTTCGATGTGAGCGGCGCCGGGGACACGGTCATCGCCGCCTTCAGCGCCGCGGTGGCCGCCGGGGCCGACTGGCGCGAGGCCGCCATGCTGGCCAATGCCGCCGCCGGTGTCGTGGTCGCCAAGATAGGCACCGCCACCGCCACCCCCGCGGAGATCCTGGCCCACTATCAGGATCAGGAAGCGAACTAGGGCTGTCGGCTGTCAGCCATCAGCTATCAGCTATCAAGAGCAGGGCCGGGCCAGCCTGATGGGCCCAGCCGTGGCCCTCTTTTACCGACAGCTGAGAGCTGACAGCCGACAGCCACAAGTGCCCCTAGTTCCGCAGCTCAATGGCGAGCAGGAACCGGTCTCCGGAGGCGAGGCGCTCTTTCACCTGGCTGAAGTTGAGGTCGAAGGTCTCGGTCTCGCCAGGCCTGATGGTGCCGAGCTTGGTGCCGCCGGAGGCCACGCCGATCAGCCGGCCATCCTTGTCCAGAACGGCCACAGCGAAGCCGGGAATCCGGGGGGACTTGCTGGTGTTGGTGACCTCCAGCTGGGCCCGGGTGCCGAACTCGGCGTTCTTCAGGAAATCGAAGAGGCTCTTCTCGACCTTGCGCTTGTTGAAGAAGATGCTGGTCACCTTCAGGCCGTCCAGGTTGATGGCCAGGGGAATGGTGCGGTCCCAGATGAAGCCGAGGCTCTCGGAGTGGAAGGAGAGCGGGGCGGCCGGAGCCTGGGCCACCTCCACCTGGGTTGGGGCCGCCGGGGCAGACCCACCGGAGGGAACCTGGGCGAGACCCAGGGCGGCGACGAGGAGGAGCGTCTGCATCTCAGTGCCTTCCGAACAGGCCGCTGAAGAGGCCCTTCTTGGGGGCCGACTCGTCGACCTGGGGCAGGGTGGGCGCGCCGCCAGTCCGCTCGCGGCGGAGCCGGTCAAAGGCAGGGCGCAAGCCCGGCACCTTGCAGGCCTCCAGCCAGTTCTCACTGTGCTGGCGGGCCACCATGTGGTTCTCGAGGATGCGTCCCTCATCCACCCAGGCGATGAGCTGGGGCATCGTGAGCCCGCCGTAGATGTCTTCGCCGATCTTCAGGCGCAGGAGCTCTGCGCCCGTGTCGGGGCCCTCGGGGAGAGGCGCGAAGCTGCGCGGAGCCGGGACCACCTCGGTGAGTTCCTCGGGGGGCGGCAGCAGGTCCGTCGCCTCGAAGGCCACCGTCGGCTCCTCCATGGCGGAGGCGGGCACGGAAGCCATGGCCGCCAGGAGGTCGGCCTGGGAGATGCGGACCGTCGAGCTGGAGGCGCCGAGCAGGTCGGGGGCATAGCCGGAGGCCGTGGCGCCGTCTTCCAGGCTGGGGGCGGGCACCGAGGGCAGCTCTGGTTCGGGTTGGACCTTGGCTTGCGGGGTGGCCAGTGTCGAGTCCAGGGCGGACAGGGTGGCCTCCATGTCCATGTCGTCGGGATGGCGGCTGATCCTCAGGCCAGCCGGTTCGGCGGGGGCATCCCCGAAGAGCTTGTCGATGGCATCCCGGGCGGAGGTGTAGCCCGAGGCCGTGGTCTTGGGCAGTTCGAGGGGAGGCAGCTCCACCGGGGGGGCGGCCTCCTGGACTGGCACGGCGGCAGGCAAGTCTTCCTTCGCTTCGGGCAGGAAGGCGGGGACCTCGGGCAGGGTCTGGTCCAGGACCGCCGTGAAGCTGCTGGGCAGATCCTCCAGGGTGAGGGCTGGCGCTTCCTCCAGGTCTTGGGGAGGGAGGGTGGCCAGGCGCAGGGCCTCGAGCGCCTCGGCCTCGAAACCGGCGGTGGCATTCTGGGTGGGCAGGCCCAACACCCGCTGGACGACATCGCCCACGGGGAAGGTGCTCCCGCATGAGAAACAGCGGGCGCGCCGCAGGGTCGGCCTCAGCCGTTCCGGCCGGAGGCGGTAGCGGGTGGAGCAGCTCGGGCAATGAATCGCTTCGGCCACCGTGGACTCCTCGAGTTCGGAGCAGCATAGCACCCCCCCTGGGGCGCTGTCGCCAGGGCCGGGTATCCTGGCAGCACGGAGGTTTCGTGCTGGGCGTGTTCATCACCATCGAAGGCGTGGAGGGGTCGGGCAAGTCCACCCAGCTGTTCCGGCTCTCCGAGCGTCTGCGCCAGATCGGCCTGCCCCTGCTGGTCTCCAAGGAGCCCGGCGGCACGGCCCTGGGCCGGGAGCTTCGGCGGCTGCTGCTCGAGCGCCATCCCAGCGGCGAGGCCTGGTGTCCGGATGCCGAGCTGCTGCTCTTCTACGCCGACCGGGCCCAGCACCTGGAGCAGGTGGTCCGCCCGGCCCTCGCCGAAGGGATGATCGTGCTGGTGGACCGCTTTGAGGACTCCACCCGGGCCTACCAGGGCGCCAGCGGCGTGCCTGAATCGGCCCTGGACCGCCTCAGCGAGCTGGTGCTCAAGGGCCTCCGGCCCCACCTGACCATCCTGCTGGACGTGGATCCCGAGCTGTCCTTGCAGCGCGTCGAGGTAAGGAACCTCTCCATGGGGGCCGAGTTCTCCGAGACGCGCTTCGACGAGGCCGAGCTGGACTTCCACCGACGCGTGCGCAAGCGCTTCCTGGCCATCGCCCAGAACAACCCCAACCGGGTGGCCCTGATCCCCGCCCGGGACGCGGTGGACGACGTCGAGGCGGCCATCTGGGCCCGGGTGGCGCCGCTGCTGCGGAACGCCGGGTTCGGGGTGGACTAGTGGTGATTGGATTTTCCGCCGACATCTCCGGCCATGAGGCCATCCGCCAGCGGCTGGCGGACCGGTTGCTGGCGGGTCGTCTGCAGGGCTCGCTGGTCTTCACCGGGCCCGAGGGCATCGGCAAGCGCCGGGTGGCCCTGGAGCTGGCCCAGCGCGAGCTCTGCTTCAGGCGCAGCGCCTGCGGCCAGTGCGAGGGCTGCCGGATGTTCGCCGGGGATGACCTGCCCTTCGAGCTGCCGAACCTGCTGCGCATCACCCCCGAGGGCAAGGCCGGCGTCATCCGCATCGACCAGATCCGCGAGGGCCTCGACTCCACGAACCAGCCCCGGTTCAGCCGCGGCGTCATCGAGTGGGCGTCCCTGGCCCCACCCATGGGCTGCCACCGCTGGATCCTGGTCGAAGAGGCCCACCGGCTCAATGAGTCCAGCGGCAACATCCTGCTCAAGACCCTCGAGGAACCGCCCGAGGGCACCCACTTCATCCTGATCACCCACCGCCCCGAGGCGCTCCTGCAGACCATCCGCAGCCGCTGCGAGCGCATCCCCTTCGCGCCCCTCGCCCCCCGGGAGGCCTGGGCCGTGGCCCAGCGGCGGGGCTGGCAGGAGGCCGACCAGGACCGCTGGTCTGCCCTGGGGGAAGGCAGCCTCCGGCTCCTGGACGAGACCGCGTTCCAGCGGGCCGAGGCTCAGCTGGAGGCCTGGCTCGCCCTGCTGGGCGGCGCCGCCTTCGGGGAGGCCTCCGGGTCCCTGCTGCCCGAGAAGGAATCGGCCCTGGCTCAGGGCGAGCAGCTGCGGCAGCCCCTGGAGCTGCTCCTCCGGATCCTGGCGGACCTGGCCCGCCTGCGCACGGGCGAGGCACCGACCCTGGCCCCCTGGCGGGAGGCCCTGGGGGCCCTGGCCGCTGCGCCGCTGGACCTGAAGGCCCCCCAGGAGGCCATCCTCGAGGCTCTGCGCCACCTGGCCCGGAACCTCAGCCCCGAGCCCCTGCTCCGGGAAGTGGCCCTCTCGCTGAGGAGCTGATTGCCTTCTGGCTTCGCTGGGCTAGAATAGATTCAGGAGCGAAGACTCCTGAACTGGAGCCCCCCATGTCCGAACCCCTCTTTGGCCACGATCTGCTGGGTCTCCTGGTGGAGAAGGGCGGGGCCTGCTCCCTGGAGTCCCTGCGCGCGGCCTCCGTCGCGGCCCACGGCCCCGCGGCCGTCTACTGCAACTGCGGCGGCGACAGCTTCGACTTCGACGGGGTCCTCGGCTTCCTGGCCAGCAAGGGCAAGGTCAGCGTCCAGAACGGCACCGTGAGCCTGGGTGTCGCTCCGGCATGCCAGCACTGAGTCCTTGGCTGTCGGCTGTCAGCTCTCGGCTGTCAGTCAAGATGGCCCCGGCCTGTCCCGGCGCTGGGACGGGTGCTTCAGTTGACAGCTGATAGCTGAGAGCCGACAGCCCCTTCCCTGGACGCCCCCTGCGCTCCTGCTGCATGATCGAGGTCTTCCCCCATTGCCTTCGGAGACCCCATGAAACTGCTGCGCATCAACCACCTGGGCATCGCGGCGCCGGGGCTGGACGAGGCCATGGCCCGCATGGCCCGCCTCTTCGACATGACGGCGGAGCACACCGAGGAAGTGGCTGAGCAGAAGGTGAAGACGGCCTTCTTCCCTGTGGGGCCCAGCACCCTGGAGTATCTGGAAAGCACCGATCCCGATGGCCCCATCGGCAAGTTCCTGGCGAAGCGCGGCCCCGGCATCCACCATGTCTGCTTCGAGGTCGACGACATCGATGCTGCCGTCACCTCGCTGCTGGTCAAGGGCGTGCGCATGATCGACTCGGCCCCCCGCAACGGCGCGCACGGCTGCCGCGTGGCCTTCATCCACCCGGCCGAGACCGGCGGCGTGCTGATGGAGCTGAGCCAGGGCGGGGCGCACTGAAGGCCGCCCATGCGCCTCACTGACCTCGCCGCGCTTCTGGCCGGCTGCCTGGGGGTCGGCGCCCTCGGGGCCCAGGGCGCCGAGACGGGGTTCCTCTCGCGGACCCTTACCCGCGCCGGCCAGCGCCACCGCTACCAGATCCATGTCCCTGCGGAGTACGCCACCCGGACAGACTGGCCCGTGGTCCTCTACCTGCACGGCGCCGGGGAGCGGGGCGAGGACGGGCTGCGCCCGACCCAGGCGGGACTCGGCGCCGCGCTCCGCCGGGCACCGAAGCGCTACCCCGCCATCGTCGTGATTCCCCAGGTGCCTGTGGGAACGCAGTGGACCGGAGCCCAGGCCGACCTGGCCCTCGCCGCCCTGGACCAGGTCCTCGGCGAGTATCGGGTGGATGTGAACCGGGTGTATCTGACGGGCCTCTCCATGGGCGGCCACGGCACCTGGTATCTCGCCTACCGCCACCCCGAGCGCTTCGCCGCCGCGGCGCCTATCTGCGGCTGGACCCAGGATCTGGCCAGCCACGGACTCATGGTGCCGGTGGTGCCGCCGGAAGACGGCCCGGCCCTGCCGGCCCTCGCCCGGCGGCTCGCCAAGTTGCCCCTCTGGATCTTCCATGGCGACCAGGACACCGTCGTGCCCGTGCAGGGCTCCCGCACCGCCTTTGAAGCCCTTCAGGCCGAGTCCACTGTCGCCCACTACACCGAATACCCGGGCCTCAACCACAACAGCTGGGACGTCACCTATGCCTCCGACGCCTTCGTCTCGTGGCTCTTCGCCCAGCGGCGGCCGAAGCGCTGAAGGGGCAGGCTCGTGAGAGGGTTACCCCCCTCACTCCACCAGCTTCATCCCGCAGTGCTTCGAGGCGTCCTGGTCGAAGGTGGCCGTGTGGGTGCAACCGGCCAGGGCGCCACAGCGCTCAATGAGGCAGTCGGCGAAATCGGCTTTGCCCTGTTTGAAGAGGCGCAGGGCCTTCCACGCGGCATCGGCGTCGGCGACCACCAGCTCCTTGGCCCGCAGCAGGGTCTCCAGCACGGCGGCGACCTCCTCGCGGCTGGAGCCGTAGCAGCCGGTCAGGACCCACACCAGTTCCACCACGGCCACCAGGCTGACGTAGCCAGGTGCCTCGGCCGTAAGGGCTTCCATGAGGCGCGTAGCCCGGGGGGACTGCCGGGGATCGTCCTGGGCCACGTAGCGAACCAGGACATTGGTATCCAGGCCGATCATCGGGAGGCTGCTCCCCGCTTGGCGATGGCCGCGTTCATGTCCGCGAGGCTCACGGGCTTGGCGGGTTTCCCAACCATGCCCTTGAGGCTGGCCACCGGCTGGGTGGCCGCCACCAGCTCGAAGTGGCCCGGCTCCAGCTGCACGAACTCCACCCGGTCTCCGGACGCCAAGCCCAGCGCCACCCGGACGGAGGCGGGGATGGTGATCTGCCCCTTGGTGGTCAGGGTCGCAGTGGCCATGGTGGCCTCCATGTATTATTCCTTACTATAGGGTAAGGGGTGTGCCTGTCAAGCCTTCGGCATCCCTTCCTGGCGGGCGACCGCCTAGCTCACCGCCCCCAGGTAGCCCAGCCACAGCGCCCGCCCGAAGAACACCACCACGGGCGTGGCCAGGGCCAGGAAGCAGCCGAAGGGCAGCAGGGTCTGGCCGTTGGAGCGGCGCATGAGCATGAGGGGCACGCCCACGGCCGCACCCAGGCCCGCGCCCAGGAAGAGAATCCCGAGCATCGGCGCCCAGCCCCAGAAGGCGCCCAGCCAGGCCAGCATCTTGAAGTCGCCCATGCCCAGGCCATCGGTCTTGCGGACCAGCTTGTAGGCCTGGTTCACCAGGGCGGGCACGCCGTAGCCCACGGCCATGCCGAGGAGGCTCTGCTGCCAGGTCACGGCGGGCTCGAAGCCGGGATAGGCGGGCGCGGGCTGGAGGCCGTTGTGCCAGGCCAGGACCTGGAGGAGGTGGTTGCTCTCGGTCCAGACCTTGACGAGGGTCTCCGGCCACTGGAGCTGGGGCAGGGTGAACAGCACCCCCAGAGCCATGAGGGGGAACTGGAGGACGTCCGGCAGGATCATCTCCGTGAAGTCCGTGAAGAACAGCACCAACAGCGCGTAGCCGCAGAGGAGCCCCTTGAACCAGATGAGGGTGCCGAAGGGGAAGATCCAGGGGGATACGGCGAAGAGTAGGCCCACCAGCAGCTCCACCAGGGGATAGCGCACGGGGATGCGCCAGCCGCAGGCCGCGCACTTGCCCCGCAGCCAGAGCCAGCCGAGGAGGGGCACGTTGTGCCAGGGCTTGATCTGGGCCTTGCAGGAGGGGCAGTGGCTGGCCCGCAGGACCACATCGCGGTCGGCGGGTTCCTCCTGGGGCAGGCGGTGGATCAGCACATTGCCGAAGGAACCCAGGATCAGGCCGAAGGGGGCCAGCAGCAGGGAGAGCAGCCAGGGGGGCAGGTCCAGAAGGGGCATGCGACTACGATACCGGGGACCTCCACCCGGATTCCGGCAATATTAGGAGGTCACCCCGGAGCGCTCATGATCCGTCCCCTGCTTGCCTCTCTCCTGCTGGCCCTGGCCCTCCCGGCGGTGGCCCAGACCGCGGCACCCCAGGCCGCCGCGCCTGCGCCCACAGCCAAACCCCGGGTCCAGCTGGTCACCAGCTATGGTCCCATCGTGGTGGAGCTGGAGCCGGCGCTGGCGCCGAGGACCGTGGCGAACTTCCTGGGCTACGTGCAGCGCGGCCACTACGCCGGCACCATCTTTCACCGCGTCATCAGTGGCTTCATGATCCAGGGCGGGGGGCTGCTGGAGAACATGGAGGAGAAACCCACCGGGGAGGCCGTGCTCAATGAGGCCCCCCAGACCTTCAAGGCCGGCCTGAAGAACACCCGGGGCACCATCGCCATGGCCCGCACGGCAGCGCCGCACAGCGCCATGGCCCAGTTCTACATCAACCTGGTGGACAACGTCGCCCTGGACCACCGGGACCTGTCCGCGGAAGGCTACGGCTACTGCGTCTTCGGCCGGGTGGTCGAGGGCCTGGAGGTGGTGGACCGCATCGCCCGGGTCAAGACCGAGTGGCGCCGTGGCATGGGCGACGTCCCCCAGTTCGCCGTGCGCCTCAAAGAAGCCACGGTGCTGCCCGTCAAATAGAGCCTGCTAGGGGTTGATCACCTTGATGGACGGGCCGGGGCCCTGGGGGCGCTGGCGGTCCTTGGGGATGAAGATGGCGTTGAGCAGGGACGCCACGAGGCTGGTCACCAGGGCGCCGAAGAACCCGGGCCAGAAGCCGCTGACGGCGAAGCCCAGGCCCAGGCGGGCCGAGAGGGTGCCCGCCAGCCAGAAGACCAGGCCGTTGATGACGAGGCTGAAGCAGCCGAGCGAGCAGGCCACGGGCACGAAGGCCAGGAACTTGAGCAGGGAGCCCACGGTGGTGTTGAGGGCGCCCAGCAGCACGGCCACGACCAGCAGCTCCAGGAAGGAGCCATGGCCCAGGCCCGGCACCACGGCGGAGGCCACCAGCAGGCCGATGGCGGAGAAGAGGAAACGCAGCAGCACGCTCATGTGGGCATCCCGTCCTTCTCGTTGGCCTGGGTGACGATGCTGCCAGGCGGCACACTGCGGGTGAGCCAGACGTTGCCGCCGATGGCCGAGCCCTTGCCGAGGGTGATGCGGCCCAGGATGGTGGCGTTGGAGTAGATGATGACGTCGTCCTCCACGACGGGGTGGCGGGGCACGCCCTTGATGGGGTGGCCTTCCGCGTCCAGGGGGAAGCTCTTGGCGCCCAGGGTGACGCCCTGGTAGATGCGGACGTTGCGGCCGATGACGCAGGTCTCGCCGATCACGACGCCGGTGCCATGGTCGATGAAGAAGCGCTCGCCGATCTGGGCCCCGGGGTGGATGTCGATGCCCGTGAGGCTGTGGGCGTGCTCGGTGATCATGCGGGGCAGCAGGGGCACGCCCAGGTCGAGCAGCTCGTGGGCCAGGCGCTGGCTGGTGACGGCCAGCAGGCCCGGGTAGCAGAAGAGCACCTCGTCGGGGCTGGTGGCCGCGGGATCGCCCTCGAAGCCCGCCTGGACATCCGTCGCGAGCAGGTGGCGCACCTTCGGGAGGCGGGTGAGGAAGGCGCTGGCCAGGGCTAGGGCGCGGGTCTCGCAGCCTTCGCAGGTGGGGTCCGCGGCCATGAGGCCCCGCTGGATCTGGTCCCGGAGGCCGTGCAGCACCCGGTCCATGCGGGCGCCCAGGTGGTAGCGCAGGGTCTCGCCCTTCAGCTCCGAGGGGCCGAAGTAGCCGGGGAAGAGCAGGGCGCGCAGGTCTTCCACCAGGTCGGCCAGCGCCGCGCGCGATGGGAACTCCCGCCGGCCCAGGGGCATCTCCGTGAGGGCGGTGGAGGCTTGCGCCAGGGCCTCGATGATGGCGGGAAGGTCGATGCTGGGGTCGGAAGAGGGCTCAGCGGACATGGGTGCTCCGGCAGCGGGTCCCGGGGGCGCTTGACCCGGTGGAATCAGGATGCCGCAGGTGGCAAGGGCCGGGAACCAGGGATTCCATGACTCAGTAGGTCCAGCTCAGGGCACAGCCCGTCTCCCGGGCCAGCCGCTCGGCCAGGTCGGGGTCGTGCTTCAGGCGCAGGTCCGAGTTGGCCCGCACCCGCGCCACCAGGCCCTCTTTGGACCGGTATTCGAAGGTCACGGGGATCTCGCCCCGGTGCTCCGCGAGGAGGGTGGCCATGCGGGGCGGGCACTCGCCCGGGGGCAGGCGCACCACCGCGCCGGTGAAGCCCATGCCCTGGAAGGACTCCAGCGGTTCGATCTGGGTGGCGAAGAGCTTCACCACGGTCTGTTCCTCTTCCTCCTCGGACTCGCTGTTGTTGCCGTTGCTCTGGAGGACCTCCACCCGCAGCTCGCCAGTGATGCGCAGCATGGCCTCGGGCACGGCCAGGTGGTGGTATTGGGCATAGGGTCGCTTGCCCGCTTTCTTGGTGACGGGATCCCACTTGCTGGCCATGAGCAGCACTTCCATCTTGCCCGTGGGGTCTTCCACCTGGAGGATGGCCCAGGGCTCCCCCTTCTGGTTGGTCTTGAAGGCGACGGTGCTCACCATGGCGCCCAGGCTGACCTCAGCCCGGTCCCGGAGGCGGCCGGAGGTGGCGTCCTCCTGGATCTTCGCGAGGTTGCCGTGGGTGTGCACCTGGATGGCGTCGGCGAACTCCTCCAGGGGATGCCCGCTCACGAAGAGGCCGAGCACCTCGCGCTCCGCGGCCAGCCGGGTCTTGCGGTCCCAGGGCTCGATGTTCTCGGGCACGCGCCAGTCCTCGCTGAGGCTGGCCAGCTCCGCATCATCGAAGAGGCTGGTCATGCCCGTGTCCCCGCCCCCGCGGGCGGCGGCGGCCACGGCGTCCGGCAGGCCCAGCAGCAGCGCGGCCCGGTTGGGCTCCAGGCTGTCGAAGGCCCCGGCCTTGATGAGGGACTCCCAGACCTTCCGGTTGGCCTTCTGCAGGTCCGTGCTCTTGAGGGCATGGAACAGGTCCTTGAAGGGCCCCTCCGTCTGGCGGGCCTCCAGAATGGCCTGCAGCGCCGCATCTCCGAGCCCTTTCACCGCGGCAAAGCCGAACCGGATCTGCCGGTCTCCCGTCGCCGTGAAATCGAGCGCGGACTCGTTGATGTCCGGCCCCATGACCTCGATGTCCCGCTCCCGGCAGTTCTGCACGTACTTGGCCACGTCATCGGTCCGTCCCGACTTGGTCGAGAGCAGGCCCGCCATGAACTCCACGGGGAAGTTGGCCTTCAGGTAGGCGGTCTCGTAGGCCACCATGGCGTAGGCGGCGCTGTGGCTCTTGTTGAAGCCGTAGCCCGCGAAGTACTCGATGAGGTCGAACATCTCCGCGACCTTGACCTTGTCGTAGCCCCGGGCGATGCCCCCGTCGATGAACTTGGACTTCTCCTTGGCCATCTTCTCCTTGTCCTTCTTGCCCATGGCCCGGCGCAGCATGTCGGCTTCGCCCAGGCTGTAGCCCGCCAGCAGGCTGGCGATCTGCATGACCTGCTCCTGGTAGAGGATCACGCCGTAGGTGGGGGAGAGGATGGGCTCCAGGGTGGGGAACATGTAGGTGACCGGCTCCCGGCCGTGGCGCCGGTCCACGTAGGTGCTGCCCATGCCCGCGCCAAGCGGGCCCGGCCGGAAGAGGGCGTTGAGGGCGATGAGGTCGTCGAAGCGGTCGGGGCCGAGCTGCCGCAGCAGCTGCTTCATGCCACCGGACTCGAACTGGAACACGCCGTCAGTGTCGCCCGCCGCGAAAAGGTCGAAGGTCTTCTTGTCGTCGAAGGTGCGGATGGTGGTCATGTCCATGGGCTGGCCCTGCCGCCGGGTGATGACTTCCTGCGTCTTCGCGATCTGGGTGAGCGTCTCGAGGCCCAGGAAGTCCATCTTCAGCAGGCCCGCGCGCTCGGACTCAGTCATGGTGTACTGGACCATCACCTTGCCGTCCTTGTCCTTGCAGAGCGGGGCGAAGCGGGTCAGCTCGTCCGGCGCGATGATGATGCCGGCCGCGTGGACGCCGGTGTTGCGGGAGAGACCCTCCAGCCGGGCGGAGATGTCCAGGATGTTCTTCACCTCGGGGTCAGTCTCGTAGAGCTTCCGCAGCTGGTCGCTTTTCTCGAGGGCCTCGCCGATGGACATGGGCTTGCCCGGCTCCTGGGGCACCAGCTTGGTGAGGTTGTTGGCGAAGGCGAAGTCCTTCTCGAAGACCCGAGCCACGTCCTTGATGACGGCCTTGGTCTTGAGCTGGTTGATGGTGATGATGTTGCTGACCTTGTCCTGGCCGTACTTCTCGGTGACGTAGTCGATGACCTTCTGGCGGCCGTCGCGGCAGAAGTCGATGTCCACGTCGGGCATGGAGACGCGCTCGGGGTTGAGGAAGCGCTCGAACAGCAGGTCGTACTGCATGGGATCGATGTCGGTGATCCGCATGGACCAGGCCACGATGCTGCCGGCGGCGGAGCCACGGCCGGGACCCACGGGCACCCCCATCTCCCGGGCCTGGCGGATGAAGTCCCAGACCAGCAGGAAGTAGCCGGGGAACCCCATCTTCAGGATCATGTCGAGCTCGAAGGCGAGGCGCTCCCGGTAGTTCTCCTCGGGGTATTTCAGGATCCCCTTCTGCCAGAGCGGGCGGCACTCCTCCAGGCGCGCCTCGAAGGTCTCTTTGGCGATGTGGACGAAGTAGGACTCCAGGTCATAGCCGGGGGGCACCGGAAAGCGGGGGGTGACGGGCTTCCGGGTGATGGGGAAGTGCTCCACCTTGGCGGCGATCTCCAGGGTGCGCTCCAGGTATTCCGGGTGGTCCGGGAAGACGTAGCCCATCTCCTCGGGCGTCTTCACGAAGAACTGGTCGGTGGAGAAACGCATGCGCTTCTCCTTGGCCTTGGTGGTCTTCGTCCCGATGCACAGCAGCGTGTCGTGCAGGTCGGCATCCTCATGGTTGAGGTAGTGGGCATCGTTGGTCGCCACCAGGGGGATGCCCAGCTTGGCGGCCAGGGCCTCCTGGTGGGGGATGATCTCCCGCTCCTTGTCGAAGCCCTGGTCCTGGATTTCCAGGTAGAAGTCCTCGCCGAAGATGTCGCGGAAGTCCCGGGCCACGCGCTCGGCCTGGTCCAGGCGGTTCTGCAGCATGCGGGCCTGCACCTCGCCGCCGAGGCAGGCGGACAGGGCGATGAGGCCCTCGCTATGCTGGCGGAGGAGGTCCTTGTCGATGCGGGGCTTGTAGTAGAAGCCCTCGGTGAAGCCCGCAGAGACCAGCTTCGACAGGTTCGTGAAGCCCACGGGGTTCTTGGCCAGCAGCACCAGGTGGTAGCCCGCGTCCCGGGAGCCGCTCGGGTCCACGCAGTCCTCGAGGCCCTCGTCACCGGTGGTGTTCTTCGCTTCCAGCTTCTTGTCGAAGCGGGTCTTGGGCGCCACGTAGACCTCGCAGCCGAGGATGGGCTTCACGGCCAGGGTGCCGTCGGCCTCCCGCGTCTTCTCGCAGGCGTCGAAGAGCTTCATCATCCCGAACATGTTCCCGTGGTCGGTGACCGCCACGGCGGGCATGCCAGAGGCCCGGCACTTCTTCACGAGCTCGGGAATGCGCGTGAGGCCGTCCAGCAGGGAGTGTTCGGTGTGCAGGTGCAGGTGCGCGAAGCTCATGGCCCCATTCTCCGATGGATGCCGCCCTTTCGGGCAACTTCCCCAGGGTCAGTGCCGGGAGAGCAGCTCTTCCAGGGCCTGCCGCAGCTGGTCGCCGGAGGCCCCGGTTTCCAGGCGGGCGTGGGGTCCTTCGGTGGCGGGGCCGCCGATCTGAATCCAGCGGGGCCGGCGGCGCAGCAGGTTGCCCTCGCGCCAGACGGCCAGGATGCTCGGCTCCCGGGCCCAGAGCAGGACGCTCGGGTAGGGACCTTCCCGGGGGGGCACGGTGCCCCAGGGCTCCACCTCGGCGCCCCAGGCATGGAGCAGGGCCAGGAGCCGGTCGCTCTCTCCGGGGTGATCCATGCCCAGGGCCACGGTCCAGCCGGAGAGAAAGTCCCGGTGGCTGGGCTGGCTTGCCTCGTCGCGGTCATACCAGCCGAGGCGCTCCTGGCCTTGGAGGACCCGGCTCTGGACGCGGTAGCTGTTGCCGTCCGCGCCCAGGAGGGTGAGGTCTGCGGCCGCCTTGACCTGCTCGGCCCAGGTGGCGCCGAACAGGGCCTCCAGGGCCGGTTCGGCGCGATCGGTGCGGAAGGTGCGGCCCGGGGCCAGGCTCTGCCAGCCTTCCCGCTCGGTCTCGGCGAGCTGGATGCGGGCCTCCAGGACGCTCACCACGAGCCACTGCCAGGCGGACCCGATGGCCAGGGCCAGGATCAGGAGGCTGAAGCCGGAGAGGCGGATCTTGAGGTCGAAGAGGCTGAAGGCCGCCAGCTCGACCACCACCGGCAGGGTGACGCCCAGGAAGCCCAGGAAGAGGCGGCGGCCCAGGGGGTCCCCCTCCTGGCGGGCGCGAAAGGTCCAGTAGATGATGCAGCCGCAGCCCGTCAGGTAGACGAGGTTGGAGGTGTTGTGCAGCCAGGTGTCGCCCAGGCTCGGGTGGGGCAGGACCAGATTGCGGAGGAAGTTCGGGATCAGGGCCAGGGCCACCCAGCGGGGGAACTGCTTGGGGATGTGACCCTGGAAGAGCCGGGTGAAGGCGGCACTGAGCGCCAGGAAGCCGAAGGCCATGAGCAGGCTCTGGGCCCGGTCCACCAGGTGGGGATTCAGGTCGGCCTGGGCGCCCAGGGCCAGGACGCCGTGGCGCAGGCTCACCAGGAGGCAGGCCAGGGCCAGCCATCCGACCATGCGGTCCCGCCGGGTGAGGGCGTCCGCCGCGAAGCTGATGCAGAGGGCCGCGAGGGCTCCCGCCTGGAGGGCATCGAGGAAGGGCCAGTCCAGAAGCTGCATGCGGGGGGGTCCGGGGGATGGGAGGATGGTTCCCAGCCTAATCCATTCTTTGTGCTGCTCGTAGCCGCCAACATCGCTGGACCCTTTGGAGATGCCGTTGATCGCCTTCGAGAACCTGGAAGTGCGCTACCCCGCCACCCCGGTGCCGGCCCTGAAGGGGCTGAGCCTGCGCTTGGAGCGGGGCATCGTGGGGCTGCTGGGGCCCAATGGCTCCGGCAAGTCCACGCTGCTGAAGGCCCTGCTGGGGTTGCTGACCCCGTCCCGGGGCTCCGGCACGGTGCTGGGGGTGCCCCTGGGGGGAGCCGAGGCCGCCCGGCTGCGGGCCCGCATCGGCTACATGCCCGAGTATGACGCCCTCATCGAGGATGCCTCCGCCTACGAGCAGGTGGCCTTCTGGGGCGAGCTGAGCGGCCTCGCGCCGGAGGCGGCCCGGGACCGCGCCCACGAGGTGCTCTACTTCGTGGGCCTCGATGAAGCCCGCTACCGGCCCGTCAGCGGCTACTCCACGGGCATGCGCCAGCGGGTGAAGCTGGCCCAGGCCCTGGTCCATAGCCCCGAGCTGATCTTCCTGGACGAGCCCACCAACGGCCTCGATCCCGACGGTCGCCGCCGCATGCTGGACCTGGTCCTGCGGGTCCACGCCGAGCTCGGCACCGGCGTCATCCTGGCCTCGCACCTGCTGGGCGACGTCGAGCGCGTGGCGGACCAGCTGGTGATCCTGGACCAGGGCCAGATCAAGGCTGCGGGCTCCATGGCCGGGCTGCGCAAGGCCCTGGCCCGGCGGGTGGAGCTGCGCTTTCTGGACCCCCTGGATGCGGCCCAGGAGGCCGCCCTGGCGGAGCTGGGCGCGGTGCTGGAGGCCCGGAACGGACTCTACGACCTGGAACTGACCGAGGCGGATCCCACCGCGACCTTCCGCTGGGCCGAGGCCCAGGGCCTCACCCTGATCCAGCTCACTCCCCGCCATGACCGATTGGACGAGGTGCTCCTGAGAGCCCTGCATCCTCAGCCGGCGGGAGCCTAGCCATGCCCATCTACGCACCCACCCTCCCGCCCGCACCGGACCTTTCACTGGGTCAGCCACCGGCCCTGGTGCTCATGCGCTTCGACTTCGCCCGGCTCTGGCGCCAGAAGATCGGCCGGTTCTTCGGCTTCGCCTTCCTCTTCCTGCTGCTCTGGAAGGTGGCCCGCATCTACATCGACTTCCTGCTCCAGACCAACCAGACCTTCAAGCCCATGCAGCAGTGGGCAAACGCCATTCTCACCCAGGGCGCCGCCTTCCAGGCGGACCTGCTGAACCCCGCCAGCTACCTGCTCTGGTTCCTGGTGGCCCTGGTGGGGGGTGGCCTGGTGGCGCGGGACACGCTCTACCGGGTGC
The DNA here is from genome assembly GCA_903857495.1 of uncultured Holophagaceae bacterium. Lineage (GTDB taxonomy): Bacteria > Acidobacteriota > Holophagae > Holophagales > Holophagaceae > Geothrix. The sequence goes on from CAIOFF010000016.1 coordinate 60,697, forward strand.
GGCCCCTCATGTATGCCCATCCTGTGGCACCTAAGGACTACCTGCTGGCCAAGCTGGGCTTCGCCTCGGCGCTGCCCTTCGGCATCCTGCTGCCCTTCGCGCTGTTGCCCTGGGCCATGTCCCTGGTGCTGGCGGGGGCGCACGGACCCGTCTGGGTCACTGCGCCGCTGCGCCTGCTGCCCGCCATGGCCATCAGCTCTCTGCTCATGGGCTCCCTGGCCGTGGGAGCCTCCAGCATGGCGGCCACGCCCCGGGCCGGTATCGGCTGGGTCCTGGGCCTGGTGCTGGGCGCGGGCACCCTGGCCTCCATGATCCACGGCCTCACGGGCCTCAAGGCCATCGATGGCCTGAACCCCGTGATGCTCGCCGAAGCCTGGCCCCAGCTCCTGGTGGGCGTCGACAAGCCCCTGGTGGCCTGGGTGCCGGCCCTCTTGGGCACGGCCTTCCACATCGGGCTCTGGACCTGGGTGGCCGCCCGGCGCACCCGCCCCTCAGAGGCGGTGATCTGATGATTTCCCTCGATCGCGCCTCCCTCCGCTACGGCCCCATCCTCGGGCTCAGCCCCACCACCTTCGAGCTGCCGGACGGCGGTGGCATCACGGGTCTGCTGGGGCCCAACGGGGCCGGTAAGTCCTCCCTGCTTCAGCTGCTCTCGGGCCTGCTGCCCCCCTCGGGCGGCGAGGTCCGCATCTTCGGCGAGGCCCCCTTCCGCAACCCGGCGGTGCTGGCGCGCCTGGGCCTCGTACCCGAAGGGGACCGCCTGCCCACGGGTCTGCGGGCCGACCGCTGGCTGCGCATGATGGGTGAGCTTGCGGGCCTCAGCGGCGAAGCCCTCCGCGCGGCCACGGCCCAGGCCCTGGAGACCGTGGGCATGGCGGACCGCGCCCACCTGACCTTCGCCCGCATGTCCAAGGGCATGCGCCAGCGGATCCGCCTGGCCCAGGCCCTGATGCACGGGCCCGAGCTGCTCATCCTCGACGAGCCCTTCAATGGCCTGGACCCGGAGGCCCGCCTCAATCTCATGGCCCTGCTGCGGGACCTGGCCGGGCAGGGAACCCGCATCCTGGTGTCGAGCCACATCCTGGGCGAGATCGCCCAGCTCACGGACCGCATCCTCCTGCTGTTCCGGGGCCGCCTCCTGGCCGAGGGGTCCGTCACCGAGATCCGGCAGCTGCTGGATCGCCACCCGGTGGAATTGCGGCTCACGGGCGAAGCCCAGGCCCTGGCCCGTTGGGCCGTGGAGCAACCGGAGCTGGCCGCACTGCGCATGGAGGAGGGCTCCATCGTGATTTCCGTGCGCTCGCCCCGTGACATCCTGCCCCGCCTGCAGAAGGCCGCCGCTCAGGGCGGCATCCCCCTGCGGGCCCTGGATCCATTGGATCTCAACCTGGATGCTGTCTTCCAATATCTGACAAAGGACCATGCATGAGCGCCGCCCCGACTCCCCTGGCGACGATCCGGGCCACGGCCCTGGGCTACGCCCCCCGGGTGCTGCAGGGCCGGGGCTGGGTCATGGCGGGCCTGGTCCTGATCCCCGTGGCCCTCACCCTCCTCATCTTCACCATCGTGCGCCTCAAGGGCGAAGGGCCTAACTCCGCCGAGGCCGTGAAGGTCTTCCACGAGGTGCTCGTCAAGATGATGCTGCCCATCATGGCTCTGGTGGCAGCTCCGGCGGGCATTCGCGAGGACCTGGAGCAGCGCACCCTGCCCCTGCTGCTGGTGCGCCCCGCCCCCGCCTGGGCACTGCCCCTAGGCAAGGGCCTGCCCTGGTTCGCCTGGGGCGCCCTCTGGTTGCTGGTGGGTGTCCTGGGCCTGCAGGCGCTGGGCGGCGACCCGGCGCAGCTGCTAGGCCGCCTGGTGGCCATGGTGGGCGCCTGGTGGGGCGAGCTGGCTCTCATGACCCTGGTGGGCCTGCTCTTCAAGCGGGGCACCCTGTGGGGCGCCCTCTACTTCTTCATCTGGGAGCCCCTGGTGCGGATCTTCCCACCCTTCCTGCAGCGGCTCACCTTCACCCACTACATCGAGAGCCTCGCGGGCAGCCGCGCCACCTCGGTGCAGACCAGCCAGCTGCTGGCCCAGGAGCAGGTGACGACCCATCCCCTCCTGGCCTTCCTCATCCTCGTGGCCTTCGGCGCCCTCTGCTGGGCCCTCGCCGGCTGGAAGCTCCAGCGCACCCCCGTGGGCCTCGCCGGCAGCGAAGCCGAGGGCTGAAGAAGCTCCAGGGCAGCTTGCAAGTAAGCCAAAAAGGCCTAAAATGTAAGGCAGAGGTAAAGCCATGCGAACTGTTGCGACTTACCCGCCGATGGCTGACGTGGAGGCTACGGTAAGCTCCAAGGGCCAGGTGACCTTGCCGAAGGCCCTGCGGGAGAACCTCGGCATCCAGACCGGCAGCCGGATCCGGTTCAGCCTGACCTCCCACGGTGGCTTCCAGGGGGAACCCGTTCGGTACGACCTGGACGACCTCTGGAAGAAGGCTGACGCAGGCCCAAAGGCCCCGGGGGTCCTGAGCTTCGAGGACATGGATGCCGCCAAGGGCCGGAGGGAATGGTGATGGTCGTCGCCGACACCTACGTCTGGGCCCGCGCCCACTTGAATGACAACCAGGCCCAGGCCAGGAAGGCCCGGAAGGCTCTGGCCGAGGCTCAGGGGAAGGGCGGAGTGTTCGTTCCCGTGCTCGTCCTGGCCGAGCTCTCCTGGGTCCTGCGGAGCGCCAAGTGGGATCGGGAGCGCATCCTGGAGGCCCTGGAGGCCCTGCTTCAGACCCGTGGGGTCACCGTCGAGGCTCCCGGACTGGTTCGAGAGGCCATCGAGGCGACCCGGGCCGGAGGGACCGGGGGTTTCGCCGACCACCTCATCGCCCAGGTTGGCCTCGCCAGCGGAGCCAGCGAGGTCATCACTTTCGATGGCAAGTTCGGCAAGGGCGAGCATGTCCGGCGGTTGAAGTAGGACACTGCGGGGTCCATTCATCCCGCTTCACGGCACCAGGACCACAGCGCCGGTGGTGGCGCGGGACTCCAGGAGGGCGTGGGCCTGGGCGGCCTCGCGCAGGGGCAGCCGGGTGTGGATGTGGGCCCTGAGGATGCCCTGGGCATGGGCGTCGAAGAGGTCCTTGGCGGCGGTCCGCAGGGCCTCGGGTGTGGCGATGTGGTTGAAGAAGGTGGGCCGCTGCACGGCCAGGGAGCCGCGCCGACCCAGCTCCACCAGCTCCACAGCGGGCGGCGCGCCGCTGGCGCGGCCGAAGGAGGCCAGCAGGCCGAAGGGGGCCAGACTGTCCAGGGAGGCCTCCCAGGTGTCCTTGCCCGTGGAATCGAAGGCCGTGCCCACGCCGAGGCCTCCGGTGAGCTGCTTCACTTCGGCGGCCAGATCCGCATAGGAACCGCCCCGAGGCACGACGATGACCGCCTCAGCCCCCTCAGCCATCACGGCCTTGGCCTTCTCTGGCGTGCTGACGACGCCGATGACCCGGCCGCCCTCGTGGGTCAGCCACCGCGTCAGCAGCAGGCCCACACCACCGGCGGCCGCGTGCACCAGGACCCAGGGCCCGTTCTCCCGGCGCCAGACGCGGTGGACAAGCATGTGGGTGGTCAGGCCCTTGAAGAGCAGGGCGGCGGCCTGGTCGTCGGACACCGTGTCCGGCAGGGACACCAGGCGGTGGGCTGCGTAGTTCCGGGCCTCGGCGTAGGAGCCCGTGGGACCATCCACGTAAGCGACCCGCTGACCTACGGCCAGCCCGGTGACCCCTGCGCCCAGGCCCTCGACGACGCCCGCGGCCTCGAAGCCCAGGGGTGCCGGCAGGGTCACGGGGTAGAACCCCAGGCGCTGGTAGATGTCGATGAAGTTCACGCCGATGGCGGTGTTGCGGACGCGGACCTCACCAGGACCCGGGTCCGCCAGAGGAGCTTCCACCCACTGCAGCACCTCAGGGCCACCGGTTGCCTGGAACTGGATGCGATGGTTCATGCGAACCTCCATGGGTTGTGAGTTTGGAGCAAGTAAGGGAATCAGGCCAAGGAATCCCTCCAGGTATCGGCGCGGGTGGTCCAGGCCATTGGACGGTAGACTGGCGGGATGGCCCTACCGCTCCCCACCGTCACGCCGGAAGGCACCGAGATCTACATCGAGCCGCTCCCGCACGTGCGGAGCTGCTCCGTGGGCTTCTGGGTGCGGCGCGGCTCGCGGCACGAAGGCCCGGCCGAGGAGGGCCTGGCCCACTTCCTGGAGCACACGGTCTTCAAGGGCACCGAGGCCTATCCCACCCCTGACGAGCTGGCCGCGGCCACGGACCGCCTGGGTGGCCATGTGGATGCCTTCACGGGCAAGGAGGTCGCCTGCTTCTACGGCAAGGTGCTGGCGGAGCAGCTCCCCGAGCTGGTGCACCTGCTCGGCGACCTGCTGACGGCGCCCCGGTTCGATCCCGAGGAGCTGGTGCGGGAGCGCAGCGTCATCCTGGAGGAGATCGCCCAGAGTGAGGACCAGCCCGACGACTGGGTCAGCGAGATGTTCTACGGCGGGTTCTGGGAGGGCACGCCCCTGGCGCACCCGATCCTGGGCCGACCCGAGCAGGTGGCCGAGTATGGCGCCAAGGAGGCCCGGGCCTTCTTCGACCACACCTACCGGGCCCCGAACCTGGTGGTGGCGGCCGCGGGCGACATCGCCGAGGGGCCCTTTCTGGAGCTGCTCCAGCCCATTCTGGACCGCCTGCCCAAGACCACGGCCCATGCGCCCGAGGTGTTCGCGCAGAGCCGTCCCTTCCTTCGGAATGTGCGCCGCAAGGACCTCCAGCAGGCGAGCCTGGTGCTGGGCTTCCCCGCCCCGGGCCACCGCTCGCCGGACCGGGCTGCGACGCACCTCCTGAGCCATGTGCTCGGGGGCGGCATGGCCTCGCGCCTCTTCCTGGAGCTGCGCGAGCGGCGGGGCCTCTGCTACCAGGTGGGCAGCTACCTCAGCCCCTACGCCGACACGGGCGCCTTGCAGATCAGCGCCTCCTGCGCCCCGGCCCAGCTCCGCGAGCTGGTGCAGCGCACCATGGTCGAGTGCGCCCGCATCCGCGACCTGGGCGTGGGCGCGGACGAGCTCGAGCGGGCCAAGCTCCAGGCCCGTACGGGCCTCGTTTTCAGCCAGGAGAGCAGCAGCAGCCGGATGTTCAGCCTGGCCCACCAGGCCATCCACCAGGGCGGCCTCCGCAGCCTGGATCAGCAGATGGCTGAGATTGCGGCCGTCACCCTGGAGGACCTTTCGCGCATGGCCCAGACCCTGCTGGATCCCGCCCAGCTCGGCGTCAGCGTCCTCGGCAGCCGCGCCGGCTGCGACGTCCGCCCGCAGGATCTGGTCGCCTGATGGTTGCCGGGGCCATGCCCTGGGACCGCCCCGCCCCGGAGCGGGAGGGACTGCCCTCGGCCTGGTCGCTGTTTCCAGAGGATCTCGCCGCCCTGGGCTGCCCCGGCAGCGCCCTGGAGACCTTCCGCCGCCTGCATCGGCCCTGGACCTGGGAAGCCGGCGCTCCGGTGCTCGGCCCCGCCATCCGCCGCTGGCTCGAAGCGGTCGCGGACCTCGCGCTGCCGGGCATCGTGGAGCGCGAGCCCTCCGAGGACGGGTCCACCAAGCTGGCCCTGGAGCTGGCGGACGGGAAGCGCATCGAGGCGGTCCACATGCCGCGCCGCGTGCGCAACCCCCGCGTGACCTACTGCGTCTCCAGCCAGGTGGGCTGCGCCATGGGCTGCACCTTCTGCGCCACGGGCAGCATGGGCATCCTGCGCAACCTCCAGCCGGGCGAGATCCTGGGCCAGGTGCTGGCCATGATGGCGGCGCTCGGGCCCACCCGGGGCCACGAGCTGACCCTGGTGTTCATGGGCATGGGCGAGCCCCTCCACAACCTGGAGCACCTGCACCGCGCCATCCGCCTGCTCTGCCACCCCGCGGGCCTGGGCCTGGGCAAGGGCCGCATCACTGTGAGCACCTCGGGGCTGGTGAGCGGCATCGAGAAGCTGGCGACCCTGGAGCCGCGCCCGCTGCTGGCCCTCAGCCTCAACGCCACCACGGACGAGGCCCGCAGCCGCACCATGCCCGTGAACCGCGTGTGGAACCTGGCCCGCCTGCGCGAGGCCCTGGACACCTGGGGCCCCCGCCGTGGCGAGAAGTTCACCTTCGAGTACGTGCTCATCGCCGGGGAGAACGACACCCAGAACGATGCGGAGCGCCTGGCGGACTGGCTGGGGGACCTGCGCCCGGCGCACAACTTGAACCTCATCCCCCTCAACGAGCACGACGCCAGCACCCTGCGCCCCCCGGACGAGGCTCGCGTCCAGGCGTTCGCCGGGTGGCTCAAGGCCCGGGGCTGTTTCGTCACCGTCCGCCGCAGCCGCGGCCGCGACATCCAGGGCGCCTGCGGGCAGCTGGTGAAGGCGGCCGGCGTGGGGCGCAAGGTCAACGAGGCCAGGCAGGAACGGGAATAGAAGCCGGGGTTTCAATCCGCCTTGAGAACCTGAGGCAGGGGGGCGCATGGGCCGAGTTCAGGGCAAGGACTCTTTCACACGCATTTTCCTTATCCCCGTCCATCTGCTGCGTTCTCCCCTTTGCCTTTTCTCCCCGTTCCAGGGACTCTTTTGTCATGCGCATCCCGGTTCATCAGCTCCCCCACGGCCTCGGCCTCGACCTGCCCTCGGCGGCCACGGCCCACGCGGCGGGCATGGACCTGCGGGCGGCGCTACCTGAGGGTGAGGTCTGGGCGCTGGCACCTGGCGCGCGGCGGCTCGTGCCCACGGGCCTGGTGCTGGCCATCCCGCCGGGCTTCGAGGCCCAGGTGCGGCCCCGCTCGGGACTGGCGCTGAAGCACGGCATCACGGTGCTGAACGCCCCCGGCACCATCGACGCGGACTACCGTGGCGAGGTGCAGGTGCTGCTCGTCAACCACGGCGACCTGTCCTTCGAGCTGCGCCGCGGCGAGCGCATCGCCCAGCTGCTGGTGGCCCCCGTGGCCAGCTGGACCTGGATCCCCGAGCCCAGCGTCGAAGCTCTGGGCGACACCGAGCGCGGCAGCGGTGGCTACGGCAGTACCGGGCGCTGAAAAGTAAAAACGCTCGCAGAGGGCGCTGAGAAGCGCGCGGAGAGCGCAGAAGTCCTCTGCGAATCTCTGCCCCTCCGCCGCCTCTGCGAGAGCTGTTGCTTTGGTTTTCCTGGAATACCGGTCATGACAGGAATAAGATCGGTGTTGCACCACCGGAGATCCCATGCGCCGCACCGCCCTTGCCCTTTCCCTTGCTGTCCTGCCCGCCTTCGCCGGGGAGCCGCTGGCCTACCAGGACGGTCCCACGAAGCTGGCGGGCTACCTGGCCCGGCCTGCCGAGACCAAGGGCAAGGGGCCGGGTGTGGTCGTGGTCCACCAGTGGATGGGCCTCTCGGATCACGAGCGCCGGGTCTCCGAGGATCTGGCCAAGCTGGGCTATGTGGCCCTGGCGGCGGACATCTACGGCGAAGGCGTGCGTCCCAAGTCCGGTGGCGAGGCCGGCAAGCTGGCCGGCACCTACAAGGGCGACCGCGCCCTCTACCGGCGCCGTGTGGCCGCGGCCATTGCGGCCCTGAAGGCGCAGAAGGATGTGGACGGCTCCCGGGTGGCGGTCATCGGCTACTGCTTCGGCGGCACCGGCGCTCTCGAGGCCGCCCGGGCGGGCCTGCCCGTGAAGGTTGTGGTCTCCCTCCATGGCGGCCTGGACGTGCCTGGGACCTACGTGCCGGGGCCCATCACGGCCAAGGTGCTGGTCTGCCACGGGGCTGACGATCCCTACGAACCCGCCGCCGAAGTGGCGGCCTTCCAGGACGAGATGCGGAAGGCCAAGGCCGACTATGTCTTCATCGCCTACGCCGGAGCCGTCCACGCCTTCACGCAGAAGGAGGCCGGCAACGACAACAGCAAGGGCGCGGCCTACAACGAGGCGGCCCACCGCCGCAGCTGGCGGCACCTGCAGGACTTCTTCAAGGAAAACCTTTAGGAGGCTGGAACGGCTAAGGTGGACCCTGGGAGGCCGCCTTGAAACCGATCCTGCTCGCCCTGCTCGCCTGTCTCACTCTGGAGGCCCAGGCACCGCGCCTGGATGAGCGGACTGTGCGGGCCCACCTGGCCTTCCTCGCGGATGATGTGCTCGAGGGCCGCGGCACCGGGCAGCGGGGCGGCGAGCTGGCCGTGCGCTACCTGGAGACCCAGCTGCAGGCGCTCGGCCTGGCGCCCGCGAACGGCGCCAGCTACCGCCAGAAGGTCGCGCTGGCGGGCCTGCGCCTGGAGCCGGCGGCCAGCAGCCTGCGGTTCGAGGGGCCGCAGGGCGTGCTGACGCCGGCCCTGGGCGACGAACTCGCCCTGGGCGCGGCGGCTCCCGAAGTGCTGCTACCCGTCGACGCGCCGCTGGTCTTCGTGGGCCATGGGATTGCCGACGGCCACCGGGATGACTACAAGGGCCTGGACGTGCGCGGCCGCATCCTGGTGATGCTGGTGGGCGACCGGAAGAACGGCCCACCCCTGCCGCTCTGCTGCGAGGCGGAGAACTATGAGGGACGCTGGACCTACAAGTTCGAGGAGGCCCGCCGCCGGGGCGCCGCGGGGGCGCTGCTGATCCACACGGACGCTTCGGCGGGCTACGGCTGGGCGGTGGTGCGGAACAGCTGGTCCCAGGAGCGCTTCCAGCGCGCGGGCTCAGGCCAGCCCGGCGCCGTGCAGGGCTGGCTCACGGAGGCCGCGGCCCGGCGCCTCTTCGCGCTGGCCGGGCAGGAGCTCCCGGCCCTCATTGCCGGGGCGGACGCGCTGACCTTCCAGCCGGTGCCGCTGGCCCTCCGGGCCCGGGGCACCGTGCGCTCCACGGTGCGCAGCCTGGAGCAGTGGAACGTCGCCGGCCTGCTGCGCGGGCGGGATCCGCAGCGAGCCCGGGAGCTGGTGATCTTCTCGGCCCACTGGGACCACTTCGGCAAGGGTGCCGACGGGGCCATCTACGCCGGGGCCGTGGACAATGCCACGGGCTGTGCGGGGGTGCTGGCGATCGCCAAGGCCCTGGCTTTGAAACCGCCGGCACGCAGCGTGCTGTTCTTCTTCCCCTGCGCGGAAGAGCAGGGCCTGCTGGGCTCGGCGGCCTATGTGGAGGCGCCCCTCAGGCCCCTGGCCCGCACCCGGCTGGTGATCAACCTGGAGAGCCTCAACGTGGTGGGACCCACCCGGGACATCGGGCTGCTGGGCTCCTCCGAGCCCGCGCTCCTGAAGCTCTGCGTTAAGGCCGCAGCGGCCTCGGGGCTGGTCCTCACGCCGCCCAAGGCTGACCCCGCGGGACTTTGCTTCCGCTCGGATCACTTCCCCTTCGCAAAGGCTGGCGTGCCTGCGCTGTCCCCGGGCTTCTCTCTGGATGGCGGCTGGGACTACCTGGGCGACAAGGCCACTGCCCAGGCCAAGGCGGCGGCCTTCATGACCCGCTACCACCGGCCCACGGACCGCTACAATCCCGCCTGGAACCTGGAGGGGATGCTGCAGCAGCTGCGCTTCGCGTTGGAGCTGGGTCGATTGGCGGCTACCGCCCCGTAGTAATGGCTTCGTGGGCCGGGCCGCCGGCCTTCACCTTGCTGTAGTCCAGCTGGCTGCCCCGCAGGCTGTGGGGGATCACGTAGACCACGATCATGGCCACCGTGGCCAGGGCCACGCCCACGCGGCTCCAGGCCTCCCGGGGATGCACGCGGGGGCCGGCCGCCAGGGCCGCCAGCACCCAGGCCAGCCACATGAGCAGGGTCTTGTTGTCCGTGAGGTCGTAGCCGTAGGGCCAGCCGGTCCAGTAGGCCCCGAAGGCGTGCTTCTGCACCATGGGGCCCAGGATGAGGCCGCCCACAGTCATGAAGGCCAGGGTCACCCACAGGTGGCGGCGGGGCACGGTCTGGCCGAAGAGGCAGCCGAGAGCCGTGCGGAGGCCCAGCATCACCGCCAGGAACATCATGGTGATGTGGGGCAGCAGCACCGTGAGCGGCACGGGACCCTTGAAGCGCAGCACGATGGGATCGACCTTGGGGATGCGCAGGAGCTCCGGACCCGCGCCCACTTCCACGGTGTATTCCACCTTGCCCGCCGGGGGCTGGATGGGCAGGTAGCCGGCGAGCTCGGCCTTGCCGTTCTTGGTCTCCTGGACCAGGGGCTGGCGGGTCCAGGCCTCCTGGGTAGGGAAGTGCCGCCAGACCAGCGTGCCGGGCACGCCAGCATCCGGCAGGGCCACGCGGGCTTCGTGGGTGGTCTCCTGGCTACGGACGAGGCTGTAGGCCACCTCCTTGCCCGCGATGGCAGCCTTGCCGCGCAGGGGGTAGGTGGGGCCAGTCTTGCGCTGATAGATCAAGGCGGTGGCCATGAGCAGCACGGCGGCGGTCCAGAGGAGGACGCTGCGGGTTCGGGAGATCGGGGTCGTCGTGGCCATAGCCGAACATTCTAGCCCAGGGTCGGCACCCTCGCCCAGCGCAGCTTCGCACTGGTGGACCTTGGGTTGGAGCGGCGCTCCTCGGCCGAGGCCCGGATCGGCTCCGGTGCCACGGCGGCGTAGATCCCGTCCCGCAGGCCCTGCTGGAAGGCCTTCTTCACCCGGCGGTCCTCGCCGGAGTGGAAGGTCAGGATCGCCACGCGGCCTCCAGGCTTGAGGCAGCCCGGCAGCAGGGACAGGAACTGGTCCAGCACCGTGAACTCGTCGTTCACCGCGATGCGCAGGGCCTGGAACGTGCGCTGGAGGGACTTCTTGGTCTCCCCCTCCTGCTCGTCCCCGGGCACCTCCAGGCGCAGGGCCGCGCGCACCCGCTCGGCCAGGTCCCGGGTGGTGCGGATCGAGCCGCCCTGGACCTCGCGGGCAATGGCGGCGGCGTGGGGCTCGTCCGCGTTCTCCACCAGCAGCTCGGCCAGGGTGGTCTCGTCCAGGGCGGCCAGCAGGTCGGCGGCGGAGCGACCGCGGTTGGGATTGAGGCGCAGGTCCAGAGGGCCGTTGGCCTTCCAGGTGAAGCCCCGGGCGGGGTTGTCGATCTGCATGGAGGACACCCCCAGGTCCGCCAGCACCAGGTCGAAGCCGCCGGACTCGGCCTGCAGCCGCGGCAGGCCCGCGAAGTTCATGCGGCGCACCGTGAGCACGTCCTCGCCGAAGCCGAGCTCCCGCAGCCGGGCCTCGGTGCGGGGCAGCTCCAGGGGATCCACATCCACGCCGAACAGGCGCCCGCCGGGCAGCAGGCGGGGCAGCAGCTCCCGGGTGTGGCCCCCGTAGCCGAGGGTGGCGTCCAGGGCCACCTCGCCCGGCTGCGGGGCCAGCACCTCGAGGATCTCCTCGACGCAGATGGGGCGGTGGGTCCCCGCTGGCGTGTGGCCCCTGGCGATGACCTTGTCCAGCTCGTCGCCGTGCGCTTCCGGGGCAAGCTCCTTGTATTTCTCCTCGAAGCGTCGTGGGTGCGTGCCCTTGTAGCGGACCCGGCGGCGGGGGACTTCGTCAGCACTCATTCCCGAATGGTAGGGGAAACGGGCGCGGTCAGGGTGTTGATGAACTCAGCCAGCGCGGCGAGCACGGCGGCTTCCTGGTCGCGGTGGGGGGAGTGGCCGCAGTTGGGGAGGGCCAGCAGGCGGGTGCCGGGCACCCGGTCGGCGATGACCTCAATCTGGCGCAGGCTGGCGTATTCGTCGTCCACGCCCTGGATGGCCAGGACGGGGCAGGTGATGAGGGGCAGGCGGTCCTCGATGTTCCAGTGCCGGTATTCGGGTGAGAGCCAGGTGTCGTGCCACTCCTGGAACACGCGGGCGGCATCGGCGTGGTGCCGGGCCAGGCGCGCGGGCCACTCGGTGGTGCGCCAGGCCTCGCCGGCGGCCCGGATGCCCGCCAGGGTCTCCTCCTCGATGAACTCGTGGGGGGCCATGAGGGCGATGCCCAGGGGGGCGTCCGGGTGGGCCGCTGCGTAGAGCAGGGCCATGGTGCCCCCGTCGCTGTGGCCGATCACCACGGGGCGCACCACCCCCAGAGCTGCCAGAAAGGCCGGCAGGGCCTCCTCGCCCTCCCGGTGCTGGTAGCGGGCGTTGCGGGGCTCGGGATAGGGCTCTGACTGGCCATAGCCCGCCCGGGAAGGCACGAGGACCCGGCAGCCCGTGGCCGCCGCCAGGCGCTCCGGGAACTTGCCCCACATGGAGGCCGAGCCCAGGCCCTCGTGGAGCAGCACCAGCACGGGCCGACCTGCAACCGCCGCCGGCAGGTCCCGATACTCGATACGTCGGCCTTCCAGGACCAGGTGCTGCATGGGCACGGCGGCCTCCCTTCTCCATCCTAGGGGTGCAACCCGCTACCCTTCCAGCATGGAGATGCCTTCTTTCCGCCCCCTCGGCTTCGTGCGCTCGCCCTACGCGAAGCGCATCGACGCGCCGCACCAGCCGACGGTGGTGGCGGGAACCGAGTCCGGCGCCGTGGCCGAGGCCACGCTGGAGCTGGAGTCCTGGGTGCCTGAGACCGCCCTGCGGGACCTGGCGGGCTTCGAGCGCGTCTGGCTGGTCTTCGTGTTCCACCTCAGCGAGGGCTGGGCGCCGCTGGTGCAGCCGCCCCGGGGACCGAAGGGCAAGCGCGGCGTGCTGGCCACCCGGTCGCCCCACCGGCCCAACCCCATCGGCCTGTCTTGCGTAGAGCTGATCGCCGTGGAGGGCCGCACCTTGCGCCTGCGGGGTGTGGACCTGCTGGATGGCACACCCGTGCTGGACATCAAACCCTACGTGCCCTACGCCGACGCCTTCCCCGAAGCCCGGGCCGGCTGGATCGACGCCGTCGATGCCGCCACCGGAGTTCACTCCGCGCCCGGGCCGAAGAAGCCCCGTCGGCCCAACGCGACCTGAGCCGCTGGCGTCAGGGGATCTCCCGCTCGAAGGGCAGGCCCAGGATCCAGTTCCGGATGGCCTGGACCACGGCGGCTTCGCGGCCGAAGAAGCCGTGGTTCGCCAGGGGGTCGCAGGGGCCGGATTCCGGCTCGATGCTGCCCCGCACGGTGATCAGCGGCACCTTATCGGCCAGCTTCCGGGCCTGGCCGTAGGGGCAGCTCGGGCAGCCATCCTCGGCGTGGTGGACCAGCAGCAGGGGCGTCTTCAGGCGCTCGAAGCGGAAGAGGCTGAGCCCGAGGTTGTTCCCGCTGGCGCGGAACACCGAGGAGGACAGCACCACGCCATCGACTGCCGAACCCAGCTCCTGGGCCACGTAGGCCGCCGAGACGGTGCCCCGGCTGGTGCCCACCAGGTGCAGCATCGCGCCCTTGAACCGGGCCCGGAGAGCGGCCAGCACGGCCCGGATGTCGGCGGCGTGCTCGTCGCTGATCCGGAACCCGTCGTTCATGCCATCCGCCTGGTCGGAAGGGCAGTCGAGGATGAGCACCGCCAGCTCCGGGGTCAGGAGCTGCTCGGCGCTGCGCACCAGGAAGTTGCCCCGGGGCCCGAGCACAACCTCGATCGAACGACGCAGCAGGCTCTGCTTGCCGGACCCCCCCGGAAACAGCAGAGCCACCGCCTTCGGGGTGGCCCCCTCGGTCAGCAGCAGCGCGGGCTGGATGACGCCGGGCCGGGTGGGGATCTTGAGCAGCTCGCGCTGGATGTCGCGGGGCGGTGGGGCGGCGCCGAGGCTGGCGGCGAGCAGGATCAGGGAGAGCAGCAGTCGGCGCACAGTAGCCTCGAGATGGGTCCTGCCAAGTCTACGGGAAAGACTAGACTCAACTCATGGACAAGCCCGAGCAGGACGCCTACGGACGCATGGCCTACCGCGGCCTCATCGCCTGGCCCGAGCGGCTCCAGCGGGAGGCGCCGCTGCTGCTGCGGGCGCTGGGCGGGCCCTCGCGCCGGGTGTTGGATCTGGGCTGCGGCAGCGGCGAGCACAGCCGCTTCCTGGCCGCCCAGGGCTTCGAGGTGACGGGTCTCGATGCTTCGGCGTCCCAGGTGCAGGCGGCCCGGGAGGCCGATCCCACGGGCCGCTACCTTCAGGCCAGCCTCACGGCCCTGCCCGTGGCGGACCTCGCCCCCCAGGGCGCCGCCCTCTGCGTGGGCAACACCCTGCCGCACCTCGGCGAGGAGGCCGAGCTGATGGCGTTCTTCACCGGCCTCGCCGCTTGCCTCGCCCCCGGCGCGCCCTTCCTGCTCCAGCTGCTCAACTACGATCGCATCCTGGACCGCGGCGAGCGGACCTTCCCCCTGGTACTGCGCCCCGGCGCAGCCGAAGGCGAGGACACGCTGTTCCTGCGCCTCATGACCCACCACGGCGAGGGCCGCCTCACCTTCACCCCCGCCACCCTGCGGCACCGCCCCGGCGCCGTGCCGCCCCTGGAGCTGCTGGCCGCCGAGGAAGTGTCGCTGCGGGGCTGGCGCCGAGCCGAAGTGGAAGCGCTGCTGCAGGAGTCCGGCTTCCGCCTCCGCGAGACCCTCGGCACCATGACCGGCGAAGCCTGGAGTCCCACCTCGTCGGATCTCGTGGTCATCGCTGAGCGGGCGTGAGGAGACGCACTCAGCTCTCGGAACTCTCGGCGTAGCCCAGGCAACGCCGGAAGGTCAGGCCCACGGGGGCGCCTTCTTCGAAGACCTGGTCGCGGGCGCCCTTCTGGATGCGCAGCTCGTGGGGGCCGACGCGGACGCGGTACTCGACGACCTCGCCCAGGTAGACCCGGCGCAGCACGGTGCCGCGCAGGCCGCCCTCAGCGCTCAGGTCGATGTGGGTGGGGCGGCTGGCCAGGGTCCAGGTGGGGCCTGCCGCGCCAGTGGGTCGGGGCGCTTCCAGGGGGCCGGCCTCGGGGGCGCCCTGCACGTAGCTGCGGCCGTCCCGGTCCTCCATGGGCAGGAAGTTGGAGAGGCCGATGAAGCTGAAGACGAAGCGGCTGGAGGGCTTCTCGTAGATCTCGATGGGGCTGCCCACCTGCTGGAGGACGCCATCCCGCATCACCAGCATGCGGTCGGAGATGGCCATGGCTTCGGCCTGGTCGTGGGTGACGAAGACGATGGTGAAGCCCAGGCGGCGCTGCAGGTCCTTGATCTCGAAGCGCATCTCCTCGCGGAGCTTCGGGTCCAGGTTGGACAGCGGCTCATCCAGCAGCATCACCTGAGGATTGATGGCGATGGCGCGGGCCAGGGCGATGCGCTGTTTCTCGCCGCCCGATAGCTCGCCCGGGAAGGCGTGCTGGACCTTGAGCAGCCCCGTGTCCGCCAGGGCGCGGCGGGTCTTCGCCTGGATGTCGGCGCGGCTGAGGCCCTTGATCTGCAGGGGGAAGGCCACGTTGTCGAAGATGTTGAGGTGGGGCCACACGGCGAAGGCCTGGAAGACCATGCCGAAGTCCCGCTGCTCCGGGGGCAGGTAGTAGCGCCGGGCGCTGTTCGAGAAGACCCGGTCGCCCACGCGGATCTCGCCCTCGTCCAGGTCCTCGAAGCCCGCCAGCATGCGCAGGGTCGTGGTCTTGCCGCAGCCGCTGGGACCCAGCAGGGAGAAGCACTCGCCGTCCCGGATCTCCAGACCCAGGTCGCGCACGGCGGTGACGCCGCCGAAGCGCTTGGTGACGTGGGAGAGCGTGACGGTGGCCACTAGGCGCTCTCGATCTTGGCGCGGGTGACGCGCTTGATGAGCAGCTGGCCCAGCACGATGATCACCAAGGCGATGGCGGCCAGGGCGGCGGCGTAGACGGTCTCCCCGTCCTCGTTGAGCGTGTAGATCGCCACGCCGATGGTGCGGGTGTGGGGGCCGTAGAGCAGCACCGAGGTGGTCAGCTCCCGCAGGGCCGGCAGGAAGATCAGGAAGAACGCCGCCACCATGCCCGGCTTGATGAGGGGCAGCACCACATCCTTCATCGCCTGCCACTTGCTGGCGCCGCAGGCCCGGGCGGCTTCCTCCAGGCTGTCGTGGACCTGCTCCAGGGCCGCGGAGGTGGACTTCAGCGCGAAGGCCATGTAGCGGGCGATGTAGGCCACAAAGATGATCCAGGCGGTGTTGTAGAGATTCACGCCAAAGCGGCCGCTCCACATGAGGATCACGCCCAGGGCGATGACGGTACCGGGCACCGAGAAGGGCAGCACGCCCAGGAACTCCAGCAGGAACTTGCCCCGGATCTTGGTCTTCACCAGCACGTAGCTGATGAGCGTGCCGATGAGCATGGTCACCGCAGCGGCGCTGAGCGACAGGTAGAAGCTGTTCCAGATGGCGTCTCGGGTGAGCTCCCACTTGAAGAGGATGTAGGTGAAGTTATCGAAGGTCATGTTCTCGAGCTTGAAGGCCAGCCCGTAGGTCTTGAGGGTGCCCACCAGGAAGATGGTGACTGTGGGTAGCACCACCGTGAGGGCGATGTAGACCACGCTCAGGATCAGCAGGGGCCACTTGAGACCGCGCAGCTTCAGCACCATGGGCCGCATGCTCTTGCCGGAGATCACCTGGAACCGGCCGGAGCTGAGCACCAGGCTCTGGATGTAGAGGATGGCCGCGGCGCTGAGCACCAGGATGGAGGACAGCATGGTGCCCGTGCGGATGGCCTCGAAGTTGCCGCCGCTGGCGTAGATCTTTTCGTAGATCTTGGTCGGGATGATGAAGATGTTGCGCTCGGTGCCGAGGATGGCCGGCACGCCGAAGTGGGCCAGCGAATACAGGGCCACCAGCAGCGCGCCCGCCAGGATGCTGGGCATCATCAGGGGCAGGGTGATGCGGCGGGTGATGGTGAAGAGCCCGGCCCCGGAGATGCGCGCGGCCTCCTCCAGGGTGGGATCCATGCGCTCCAGGGCGCCCGAGACCTGGATGAACACGAAGGGGAAGAGATACATGGTCTCCACGGCGATGATGCCGCCGAGGCTCATGATGTTGAAGACCGGGTCCTCCAGGTGGAAGAGGTCCATGAGCAGCCGGTTGATGTGGCCGCCCCGGGGCGAGAGCAGGATCTTCCAGGCCAGGGCCCCGATGAAGGACGGCAGCATGAAGGGCACCAGGAACAGCACCTTCATGGTGCCCTTGTAGGGCAGGTCCGTGCGCGACACCAGCCACGCGAAGAACACGCCGATGATCGTGCTCAGCACCGTCGTGCCGCCGGCGATGACCAGGGAGTTCTTCAGGGCCTCGAGGGTGTCCGGCTCCTTGAGCAGGGCCAGGGCCCGGAGGAAGTCCGGCTTGCCCTCCACCACAAAGGCGTTCCAGAAGATGAGCAGGATGGGGATGGCCACCACCACCACGAGGATGAGGATCGACAGCAGCAGCAGGAGCTCGGCGGTGCCGAAGCGGCGCGGACGCATGTCAGGCCCCCCCGCTCAGGGCCGCGGCGGCGAAGGTCCGCAGGCGGTGGAAGCGCACGCCGCAGGGCTGGCCCTCCACCGGCAGGCCGAGGCCGCGCATGACCTCGGAGGTCTCCTGCTGGATGCGGAGCTCCCGGCCGCCGACCTCCACGCGGAAGTCCACCACCGCCCCCAGCAGGGCCACCCGCTTCACGGTGCCCGGCACGCCGCCCTCACTCACCAGCTCGGCCTCCATGGGCCGGAAACCGCCCACCAGGGCGCCGGAGCTGGGGCGCGGGCCTTCGGGCCGGAGGTCGAGAGGGGTGCCGGCGATCCGGGCCTGGTCACCGTCGAAGGCGAGGTCCACGAAGCTGGTGACGCCCAGGAAGCGGAACACCTCCAGGTCCGCCGGCTGGTCGAAGACCTCCCGCGGCGTCCCCACCTGCCGGAGCCGGCCCGCCGGGTCCAGGATGCCGATGCGATCCGAGAGGGCCAGCGCCACCTCCTGGTCGTGGGTGACGTAGAGGATGGTGGCGCCGTGCTGGCGCTGCAGGTCCTTGATCTCGAAGCGCATCTCCTCGCGCAGGTTCGCGTCGAGGTTGCTGAGGGGCTCGTCCAGCAGCAGCACCTCGGGGTGGGCCACGAGGGCCCGGGCCAGGGCCACGCGCTGCTGCTGGCCGCCGGACAGCTGCGAGGGGTAGCGCTCGCCGAGGGCACCCAGTCCCACCTGGTCCAGCACGCCCTGCACCGCGGCGGCGCGCTGCGGGGCGTCGTCCGCCCGGAACTTCAGGGGGTAGGCCGTGTTGGCGCGCACGGTGAGGTGGGGCCACACGGCGTAGTCCTGGAACACCACGCCCAGGTTGCGGGCCTCCGGCGGCACGTTCGTCCCCCGGCCCGACACCAGGCGACCGCCGATGGTGATCTCCCCGGCGTCCGGCGTCTCGAAGCCCGCCACCAGGCGCAGCAGGACCGTCTTGCCGCAGCCCGAGGGGCCCAGCAGCGTGAAGCACTCGCCATCCTCCACGGCGAGGCTCAGGTCCTGCAGGACCCGCTTGGGCCCGTAGGCCTTCGCCACACCTTCGACTGAGACTCGGCCCATGGGTTCAGCGCAGGGTCTTCTCGAACTGCTTCACGAAGCCTTCTTTCAGCTTGATGGCAGCGGGGTAGTCCAGCTTGATGGCCCGCTTGATGGCCTCTTCGGGGGTGACCAAGCCCATGCTCTTGTCGATGGGGACATCCACCCGGGCGGGCAGGGTGCCCGAGGCGGTGATGATGGTCTGGCCTTCCTTGGACAGCAGGAAGTCGATGAACTTCTTGGCGGCGGGCTTGTTGGGGCTGCTCTTCATGATGGCGATGGGGCTGGGGATCACCAGCATCTCCGGGGGAAACACCAGCTTCAGGTGGGCGCCCTTCTGGATCTTGTCCAGGACGATGTAGTCCACGCCGATGCAGATGGTGAAGTCGCCGGAGGCGGTGTCATCCACCACCTGGCCCGAGCCCTGGCCGATCTTGGCGCCATTGGCCTTGAGCTTGGCGAAGTAGTCCCAGCCGAACTTCTCCACCAGCATGGCGCAGCTCATGAAGGAGGTGCCGGACAGGGCGGGGTTGGCGATGGTGACCTTGTTCTTGAAGGCCGGATCCAGCAGGTCCGCCCAGGTCTTGGGCACCTTGCCGGCCTTGGCGGCGTTGTCTGTGTTGTAGGCGATGCCCAGGGTGCCCAGGCGGGCGATGGCGAAGGTCTTGTCGGGATCCGTGACGGTGCTGCGAATGGCCCCGGCCTCGGGGGAGGCATAGGCCTCGAACATGCCCTCGTTCTTGAGCTGGAAGAAGTCCGGCACCTCGCTGTGCCAGAGGATGTCCGCCGCCACCTTGCCCGCCTGCCGCTCCGCGGCCAGCTTGGCCATGACCTTGCCGGCCCCGGCGGAGTAGTAGTCAAAGGCCACGTTGGGCTGCTTCTTCTTGAAGGCGTCCCGCAGCTTCCCCATGAGGCTTTCCTTCATGGAGGTATAGACCATGACCTTCTCCTGGGCCTGGAGGGTGCCGCCCAGGAAGGCGAAGGCCAGCAGCAGCGGGAGGAGGCTTCTACGCATGGGGACACTCCATAAGCGACGACCGAATCCGGTTGCCCCATTATGCGCCCCACCCCACCGCGCGATGGAAGGGGATCTTGGTACTAGCCTCCGTTGCGCACCACGAGGACATCGCAGGGGGCGTGGCGCACCAGCTTGGTGGCCGTGGACCCGAACAGCAGGTGCTCCAGGGCGCTGTGCCCCACCTGGCCGATGACCAGGAGCGTCTCGGGGTCCAGCACGCGGAGGAGCTCCTCGGCCGGGGCGCCAGCGAGGATGATCCCCTTGGCCTCGGGATACCCCGCCAGCCAGGAGTCCATGATCAGGCTCGCATTGGGCTGGGCATCCACGAACCAGGTGGGGTCGCCCATGGGGGCATACACCGAGTAGGCCGCCAGGCTGGGCCCCTCGACCACATGGACGACCGAGAGCGGGGCCTTGAGCTGGTGGGCCCATTCAGCCGCCCGGTCCAGGGCGCGGCGGCTGTTCTCCGAGAAATCGATGGCGACAAGGACCCGGTTGAACATGGGACACCTCGCTTCCGCCCCCAATGTAGGTCCCGCGGCTTGACGCTTCCATCCCATCGCCCGATGATTTCGGCGAACCCATCTGATTCCTCCCTTTCGACCCTGCAGCGAGGATCCCCATGGTCAACGCCACCCTTGGCCCCGGGCATGGCACCTATGACCGTCTGGTGCACCGGCTCAACCGGTTTCCCCAGGGGGCGCCGCCCTCGGAGCGGCTGTTCCAGATCCTGCGGCTCCTGGTGAGCGAGGAGGAGGCCGGCCTGCTGGCCCAGGTGCCCATCCGCCCCTTCACCGCCCGCAGGGCCGCCGCCCTCTGGGGCCTGTCGGAGGCCCGGGCCCGCCAGGTGCTGGATGCCCTCGCGGACCGCGCCATGCTGCTGGACTACCCGGAAGGTGGCGAGACCCGCTACGTGCTGCCGCCCCCCATGGCGGGCTTCTTCGAGTTCTCCATGATGCGGGTGCGGGGCGATGTGGATCAGCAGGCCCTGGCGGAGCTCTACTACGACTACATCAACCTGGAGGAGGACTTCTGCCGGGAGCTCTTCGCCACGGGCCAGACCCAGCTGGGGCGGGCCTTCGTGGACGAGACGGCGCTGCCCACCGGGGACGCCCTGGTGGTGCTGGACCACGAGCGGGCCAGCGAGGTGGTGCGCTCCGCCAAGGCCATCGGGATCAGCGCCTGCTACTGCCGCCACAAGATGCAGCGCAAGGGCCGGGCCTGCGACGCACCCATGGACATCTGCATGACCTTCGGGGCCTGCGCGGACTCCCTCACCCGGCACCAGGTCGCCCGGCGCGTGGAGGCTGCCGAGTGCCTGGACCTGCTGGCCCAGGCCCGGGAGCGGGGGCTGGTGCAGTTCGGCGAAAATGTCCGCGAGCGGGTGAGCTTCATCTGCAACTGCTGCGGGTGCTGCTGCGAGGCCATGATCGCTGCCCGGCGCTTCGCCTTCATGAAACCCGTCCACACCACCAACTACCTGCCCGAGGTGGACAGCGGGCGCTGCAACGGCTGCGGCAAGTGCCTGGATGCCTGCCCCGTGGAGGCCCTCGGCCTGGTGAGCGCCCACGACCCCCACCGCCGCGTGGCCCGGACGGCCCAGCTCAACGAGGACCGCTGCCTGGGCTGCGGCGTCTGCGTGCGGGCCTGCGCCAAGGAGGCCATCCGCCTGAAGCCCCGCCCGGCGCGGGTGCTGACCCCCGTCAACACCGCCCACCGCACGGTGGTCATGGCCCTCGAGCGGGGCCAGCTGGCGGAGCTGCTGGTGGACGGCCAGTCCAGCTACGGCCACCGGGCTGCCGCCGCCATCCTCGGCGCCGTCCTGAAACTGCCCCCCCTCAAGCAGGCCCTGGCCTCCGAGCAGCTCAAGTCCCGGTACCTGGACCGGCTGCTGGCGGGGTACTGAAAATTGGACTTCACCACGAGCATTTCATCTATCTCGGAATCGGCATCGCCGATTCCGAGAAGAACTGAAACACCGTGGTTAACGCTTTTCCGCTGCGCTCGTGACTACCGCGCTGCGGGCTTGGGCAGGCCTTCGAGGCAGGCGAGGCCCTTGGCCATCTCTTCGTCGGAGAGGGAGTGGTCGGAGAGCTTGCCGTCGAGGAAGTCGCTGTAGCCGCTGAGGTCCATGAGGCCGTGGCCGCTGAGGTTGAAGAGGATGACCCGCTCCTTGCCCTCCTCGCGGGCCTGCTTGGCCTCCCGGATGACCTGGGCGATGGCGTGGCTGCTCTCGGGCGCGGGGATGATGCCCTCGGTGCGGGCGAAGAGCACGGCCGCCTCGAAGCACTCCAGCTGCTGGATGGCCACGGCGCGGGTGAGGCCCTCCATGACGGTCTGGCTCACCAGGGGGGCCATGCCGTGGTAGCGGAGGCCGCCCGCGTGGATGCCCGGGGGCATGAAGGTGTGGCCCAGGCTGTGCATGGCCATAAGGGGCGTCATGCGGGCCACGTCGCCGTGGTCGTAGACGTAGGGCGCGCGGGTCAGGGTGGGGCAGGAGGCGGGCTCCACGGCGATGATGTCGATGTCGGCGCCGTTGATCTTCTCCTTCACAAAGGGGAAGGCGATGCCGGCGAAGTTGCTGCCGCCGCCCACGCAGGCGATGACCTTGTCGATCTTGCGCTCGCCCAGGGCGGCCATCTGCTTCTGGGCCTCGAGGCCGATGATGGTCTGGTGCAGGAGCACGTGGTTGAGCACGCTGCCCAGGGTGTAGCGGGTCTTGCCTGTGGGATCCGTCACCGCCGCTTCCACGGCCTCGCTGATGGCGATGCCCAGGGAGCCGGTGCAGTTGGGATCCTGGGCGAGGATGTCCCGGCCCGCCTGGGTCTCCATGCTGGGGCTCGAGATGCAGTCCACGCCCCAGGTCTTCATCATCATCTTGCGGAAGGGCTTCTGCTCGAAGCTCACCTTCACCATGTAGACCTTGCACTCCAGGCCGAACTGGCTGCAGGCGAAGGCGATGGAGCTGCCCCACTGGCCGGCGCCGGTCTCGGAGGTGATGCGCTCGATGCCCGCCTGCTTGTTGTAGTAGGCCTGGGCGATGGCCGTGTTCACCTTGTGGCTGCCCGCGGGGCTGACGCTCTCGTTCTTGAAGTAGATCCGGGCGGGGGTCTTGAGGGCCGCTTCCAGGGCACGGGCGCGGTGCAGGGGGGTGGGGCGGTAGCGCAGCATGATCTCCAGGACCTCGTCCGGGATCGTGATGTGGCGCTCCTGGCTCATCTCCTGCTCGATGAGGTTCATGGGGAACACGGCGGCCAGCTGGTCGGGGCTGACGGGGTTGCCGTCGGGTCCCAGGGGCGGGTGGGGCGCATGGGGCAGGTCCGCGGCCAGGTTGTACCACTGGCGGGGAATCTCGCTGTCGGGAAGGATGTTGCGGTTGGACACGGGGTCTCCTGATGCGTCGTGGGGGGGATCAGCCTTGGAGGCGGTGGTGGCGGTCCAGCATGGTCCGGAGGGCCGAGTGGGGCTTCTTGAGCTCCCGCGAACCCCGGGTGATCTTGCAGAGGCTCAGGCCCAGCTCGGAGGCGATGGCCCGCTGGCTCTGGCCGCCGTCCAGCCGCTTCACCAGCTCCCAGCGGGAGCTGATGCCCTGGACCTCCGAAGGGGTCAGGATCTCGCGCAGGAACTGCTCCACCAGATCCGGGTCGCCGGACTGGTGGAGCAGCGCGGCCAGCTCGGCCAGGCGATCCAGACTGTTTCTATGCATAGAAACATTCCACCAAACCTGGAAGTGCCCGTCAACAAGAAGGTTGGGTGGTCCAACGAGGGATCGGGGGGCCTGCCGGGAAAAACCAAAGACAGGCGGACGCCTGATCGGGGGGCGCTGCCTGACCTTGGCTTGGGGACGGAGCCGGTGGAGAGGGGTTATTGGAGAGATATAAGTCTACTGAAAACAGTTTTTTCATAATTATTGAAAAATAAAAATACGTAAAACAGCTTATTTAAAATAAATAATATCACACTAGTGTCCGGTTAAAAGTCAAACAATGGCAGTTGTTTAGAGAAGCGGTCCTCGTGGATCTGGATTTCCTCCTTCGCAAAGGCCCGCCGTAGCTCGATTTTCTCGAAAACGGAGACCGACAGGATCTGTAGCAGCTGA
>CAIOFF010000017.1 GCA_903857495.1 uncultured Holophagaceae bacterium
CCTGGACCCTCAATGTCCGCCCGAGGAAGTCCCTCGGCTGGAAATGCCCCGCAGAGCTTTTCCTTCCAGAAGGCGCTTTTGATTTCCAGGCCTTCTGGTCAAACCCACCCAAGCCTGTTGCACTTGGAACTTGAAACCGCCGATTCTTATTTCATTTTTTATCAGCTTTTAATTGGTGTTCATCGGTGGTTAAAAGTCTTTTTTAGGTTGGCTTCGGTGGCGAGCCGCTGCCTGGGAACCCGCGTCAGGGCTGCCGGGGTCCGGCGTCGCCCATGCGGATGGACTTCAGATAGCCCTGGCTGTCCAGCTCGATGAGGATGGGGAACCAGGCCAGCCCCAGGTGCTCGAAGGCCCTGCGGCTCGGGGCAAAGTGGGCGGTGCGTCCTGCGGCCCTCAAGCGCTCGGCCAGGGCCTGGCCCTCGGTCAGGGTGGTGCCGGTGAGGCTGGCCTCCCGCTCGTCCTGGTTGCCGGAGGGGCTGGGGATGATCCAGGCGGTTCCCGCCGGGAGGACAGGCAGGGAGTCCCCATCCGCCGCGGGGTAGATCCAGATGCGGGAGGCGCCCAGCTGGTCCAGGGGTGCATCACGGTAGCTGAGCCCGGGCAGGGACCAGAGGCGCAGGTCCGGCGAGGGCCCCCCGAGCAGCCCGAAGAGCCGCTGGAAGCCCTGGATGGTCTCGGCGGCGTCCTGGCCCGCCCGGACCCGGATGGCCGCCAGCCGCGCCTCGTCCTGCTCCGCCAGGGCCCAGCAGAGGGCGTGCCTCAGGGCATAGCCGCGGAGGACGCCCGGCCGGGCGGCCAGCAGCTGATCCTCCCAGGCCCGGCGCAGCGGGGGCAGGAAGGCGCCGTCCCGCACCCGGCGCTGGCCCCAGCGCCAGAGCGCCAGGCTGGTGCCGCCCTGGCGCTGGGTCAGAGCCTTCAGCCGATCCGGCACCTGGTCGGGAGGGGCCTGCAGGAGGCTCCGCAGGGCCTGGGCTTCCCGGGCGGCCGCGCCGCCCGCGTAGGGGCTGGCCGGGAGGCCGTGGTCCGGATCGAAGCTGGCCGCGGCCTGCAGCCATCGATAGTCCAGGGCGGCAGGGCCCTTGAGGTTCGGGGCTGCGGGCTGCGCCCAGCCCCAGTCCAGGGCCTCCAGCAGCGCGGTCTCCGCCTCGGTGTAGCGGGAGGGCGCGGGCGCGACGAGGGCGGGAGGCGAGGGCTGGGGCAGAGGGGGCACGAAAACTCGCTTAGAATGGTCATCCGCATCATACGGGAGATCCCTTGTCCCCAGCCCCCCTGATTCTCACCCCCCGCGAGCGCCTCGTGGTGGCCCTCGACGTGCCCACGGCCAAGGAGGCCCTGGCCATGGCCGAGCGCCTGTCGGGCCGGGTGGGCATGCTCAAGGTGGGCCTCGAGCTCTTCTGTGCCGAGGGTCCGGCCTTCGTCCGGGAGCTGCAGAAGCAGGTGCCGGTCTTTCTCGATCTCAAGCTGCACGACATCCCCAACACCGTGCGGCGGGCCCTGGACGCGGTGCTGCGCCTGGATCCGCTCCTGGTGAACGTCCATGCCCAGGGCGGCCCGGCCATGCTGGAGGCGGCGGTGGAGGCCCTGCGCGCCCACCGTGCGGCCGGGGGCCGGACCGAACTGCTGGCCGTCACGGTGCTCACCAGCCTGGACCGGGAAGCCCTGGCGGCCCTGGGGCATGCGGGACAGCCCGAGGACCTGGCCCTGGCCTACGCGAAGCTGGCGCACCAGTGCGGCTGCGGCGGCGTGGTCTGCTCCGCCTGGGAAGCCGCGGCCATCCGCGACGCCTGTGGCGAGGGCTTCCACCGGCTGACGCCGGGCATCCGGCCCGCGGGGGCCGCCACCCAGGACCAGGCCCGGGTCATGACGCCGGCCCAGGCCCTGAAGCAGGGCTCCACCTGGCTGGTGGTGGGCCGTCCCATCACCCACGCCGCCGATCCCGCCGCCGCCGCCGAGGCCATCGTGGCCGAGATGCAGGGCTGATGTCCGTCGGCACGCCCCTCGTCTTCCGGCCCTCCCTCGCCCAGCGGGCCATGGCCATGGTCCTGTTCGCGGGCTCCTGGCTGGTGGGCGTCCACGCCCTGCACCAGATCCTGGAGCGCCTGCCCATCCTGCGGGCCTCCCTGAAGGTGGCCGAGGCGGCCAGTGAGCCGACCTGGTCCTACTGGGTCGCCATCACGGCGGCCCTTGGCGCGGTGATCGCCGGCAGCCTGCTGCTGGTGGCCACGCTCCTGGGCGTGCTGCTGGTGGAAGGCTCCCAGGTGCTGGTCGATGAGCTGGGCATCTCCGTGGAGCACAACGTCCTGCCGGCGCCGCTGGCCCGGCGCTTCGGCGCGGGACGCCTGCCCTGGAAGCACGTGTCCCGCCTGACCCGCTCCGGCCCCTTCTTCGTGCTGCGGGGCGGCGCAGAACCGCTCCACGGCGGCCAGCCCGATCCTGTCCTGAAGTTCCTCCTGGTGGACGAGCTAGAGCGGCTGATCCACACCATCCTGGAACGCAGCGCCAACCTGAAGCACGAGGACTGATGCCCCACTGGACCGAGGTCTTCGGCTTCCTCACCGGGGCGAGCTGCGTGGCCCTCCTGGTGCGGCAGAACATCTGGAACTGGCCCCTGGGCATCGCCAACAACCTGACCTTCATCGTGCTGTTCAACCGCACGGGGCTCTACGCGGACGTAGGCCTGCAGGTCTTCTACATCGCCATCTCCGTCTATGGCTGGTGGCACTGGCTGCATGGCGGCCGCGACCACGGGGCCCTGACCGTGAGCCGGGTGAGGCCGGGCACAGCCCTGCTGCTGGCGGCCACCGTGACGGCAAGCACTGCGTTGCTGACCTTCATCCTGCGGCGCTACACCAACAGCACCGTGCCGGTCCTGGACTCGCTGATCACGTCCCTCAGCCTCGTGGCGCAGTTCATGATGACCCGCAAGTGGATCGAGAACTGGCCCGTGTGGATCCTGGCCAACTGCCTCTCGGTCGGCCTGCTGATCTTCAAGGGCCTCTACGTCACCAGCCTCCTCTACGTGGTGTATCAGGGCCTGTGCCTCATGGGCTGGAAAGAGTGGCGCGCCGCCCTGCGGCCCAATGGGGCTGTGGCCTGAGTTGAAGAAAAAACAACCACTCTCGCGGAGAAAAAGACGAGGGAAGCGGAGGGGCGGGGAGAGTTTTGGGTTAGCCGCTTTTCTCGGCGACCTCAGCCATCTCTGCGCTCTCTGCGAGAGTTTTTTGCTCTAGACCCTGGCGCTTTCCGATCCCGACAACCGGAACCGCTAACGCTTGAGGTAGGTCTCAGCACCCTTCATGGTGCCGGTGGGTCCGTGGGCGGGGCCCTTCTTCCGGGCTGCGGCCCGGGGCTGGCCCCACTGGCGGGCGAGCTCCGTGGCTTCGGGATTGCCCGGGGCCAGGGCCAGCACCTCAGCCAGGTCGGCGCGGGCCTCGTCCCGCCGGCCCAGCTTCTCCCGCAGCAGGGCGCGCTTCAGGAAGCCCCAGGGGTTCGCGGGCTCCTGCTGGATGATCTCGGCGTATTCCGCCTCGGCCTCCGTGAAGCGCCCGGCCTCCTCGGCGGTCTCACCGCAGAGCAGGTTGGTCACGGCGCAGTAGCCCAGCCAGGCCTTCTGGGCGGCGAACTCGGCGGCCGTGAACCGGGACTTCGCCTGGGCCCGGCGGGCGGCCTGGTCCAGGTGGTGCAGGGCCTTCTCCGTGTGGGCATCCACCCGGGCGAAGATCTCGGCGTCGCCGCTGGTCCGGTAGAAGTCCTTCTGGACGCGGCCCTCGGCCCGGTACTGGTCGAACATCCGGGTGCCCGGATACAGGGCCAGGGGGCTGATCTGGCAGTCGCTGGGGCGGGTGTCCCGGATGAAGGCGGCGGTCTCCTCCACATCGGCCCAGGTCTCGCCGGGGATGCCGGTGATCAGGTAGATGCCCAGGTTCATGCCCACCTTGCGCACGGACTCCAGGGCCTTGCGGGCGTGGCGGAGGTTGGTGCCCTTGTCCAGCAGGGCCAGCACCCGCTCGCTGCCATGCTCCACGCCGAACTGCATGAACTCGCAGCCGGCCCGCTTCATGGCCACGAGCCGGTCCTCGTCCACGAGGTTCACGCGGCTCTGGCAGTTCCAGAGTGGATGCAGGCCGCTGGCCTGGATGCCCTCCATGAGCTCCAGCACCCGGGCCCGGTTGGCGGTGAAGGTGTCATCCCGGAAGCTGAAGTAGGTGAGGCCGTGGCGCTCCCGCAGGAGGCGCAGCTCGCGCAGCACCGAGGCCGCGCTGCGGAACCGGATGGAGGTCCCCCAGAACTCCGGGGTGTTGCAGAAGTTGCAGGTGGCAGGACAGCCACGGCTGGTGCTGAGGTAGGCCAGCTGGCCGACGTCGTCGAGGAAGTCCGCCTCCAGGTGCTCGGCGGGGATTCCCACGGCGTCCAGGTCCTCCAGGGGCGCCTGGGGCAGGGTGCGGCCGTCCCGGAAGATCAACCCCGGGGTGTGCTTCCAGAGGGTGCTCCCGGGGGCGGTCGCTAGGCGCTCGGCAATGCCCAGGAGGGTCTGCTCACCCTCACCCATGACGATGGCGTCGAGGGCGGGGCAGTCTTCGAAGACTTCTTCCGCCAGGTGGGTGGGGTGGGGACCTCCGGCCAGCAGGATCGCTCCGGGGCAGGCTTCCCGGGCCCAGGCCAGCAGGTCTGCCGAACGCTTCCGGTTGAAGGTGAACATCGAGATGCCCACCACGGCGGGGTTCAAGCTCCGGAGGTAGGCCAGGACCTCCTTTCGCCCCTTGCCGCTCAGATTGGCCACACGACAGGGAAAAGCCCGGGACTTAAGCATCGCCTGCAGATAACCGAGACCTATGGGAAGGAAGGTCATCCACTCGTCCCCGAAGCCGCTGCGGGGGGCGCTGTAGGCAAGAAGCGTTCGGGGTGGGGGCATGAGTCGCAATTCCAGAGCTTCCCAGTCTAGGGACTCCTCAGCATGATGGAAGCAGGAACCCGCAGGGAGGCGCATTGACCGGCAATCTGATCCGCAACCCGGAGACCATCTCGGAGATCTTCCAGCGCGCCTGCGAGCGGCGCGAGCTGATGATCCTCGTGACGCCCTACCTGCGGTTCGAGTCCTCGTTCCTTCGCGTCATCGGGGACGACCTGCACGTGGCTGCCACCATGGGCCGGGAAGACGCCGTGTTCGGGCTCCGCAGCGAGGACCTCAGGATCCGCTTCCCCCATGGCGTGAGCTTCCTGGAGGCCGCCACCCAGCTCAAGGGCTTTGGCATGGTCGATGGCCGGCGAACCCTGCGGATCTCCCTGCCTGCCACCCTGCAGGAGGAGGATCACCGGGGGGCCTACCGCGTGGACCGGGTTGGCCGGGTCCCCGTGACCTTCAGTACGCCGAAGTATGACCTGATCACGGGTACGCTGGTGGACATCAGCACGACCGGGGCGCGGATCTTCAGCACCCGCGACTTCGGAGAGGGTGAGCTCCAGGTGGGCGAAGACATGGCGATCACCGTCCAGCTCACGGACCTGATCCGCATCAACACCCAGGTCAAGCTCCGCCACGTGCGCAATCGCACCTTCGGCGTCGAATACCGGCCCCAACTGGATGACCACATCCTCCATCCCCTCTCCCGCTGGGTGTTCGAGCGACGGGAGGAGGACCTCGACCGGATCGCCCGGCGGGGCGTGGAGACCGTCGCCACCCCGGAGGTGGGCCGCGTGGTGAGTCGTCCGCCCACGGGTCTGGTGCTGGTCTCGGCCGATGAGCAGCTCGAGGCCACGCTCAAGGATCTGCTCGGCGGGCTGCAGCCCCTGACGCGCATCGCGCCCACCATGGCCGCCCTGAAGAAGGCCTACAACGAGAAGCCGGCCCTGGTGCTCTACCACCTGCCGAGCCTCAACCTGGACAGCCGTCGTCGGCTGAAACCCATGGTCGAAGCCCTCCAGGGCCGGGTGCCCTTCCTGCTCCTGGGCACGGCCATCGATGGCGGGGCGCTTCTGGAGCTGGGCAGTGAGCTCCGAGCCGCCGTGTCCATCGTGTTCAATCCGGAGCGGGGGACCTTCTTCCAGCGGCTGGTGCAGGGGGTGCTGCGGCGCACCTACGAAGGCGGTGAGTCGCCCATGGTGCCCTTGGACCCTGAGAACCGCTGAGGCATGTCAAGCCTCGTCGCGCCAGACCGGAACCGGTAGAATCAAGGCTTCCGGAGCCTCCATGCCCGCAGCCCACGAACCGGCCGTCACTGAACCCCTGGCTCTGGAGCTGGGGCTCTCGAAGGACGAGTGGCAGGTCATCCTGCGGCTCCTGGAGGGGCGCCTGCCCACCTATCCCGAGCTGGGCGTGTTCAGCGCCATGTGGAGCGAGCACTGCTCCTACAAGTCCAGCCGCCTCCACCTGAAGAACCTGCCCACGGAAGGACCGCGGGTCATCCAGGGACCGGGCGAGAACGCCGGCGTGGTGGACATCGGCGACGGCTGGGCCGTGGCCTTCAAGATGGAGAGCCACAACCACCCCAGCTTCATCGAGCCTTACCAGGGCGCTGCCACGGGCGTGGGCGGCATCCTCCGTGATGTCTTCACCATGGGTGCCAGGCCCCTGGCTAACCTCAACTCGCTGCGCTTCGGTGAGCTGGATGCGCCCCGCATGAAGGGCCTCGTGAAGGGTGTCGCCGCAGGCATCTCCGGTTACGGCAACTGCATGGGCGTGCCGATGCTGGGTGGGGATGCGGCCTTCGACGCCTGCTACAACGGCAACATCTTGGTGAACGCGTTCACCCTGGGCGTGCTGCGCTCGGACCGCATCTTCAAGGGCTTCGCCTCCGGCGTGGGCAACAAGATGATGTACATCGGCTCCAAGACGGGCCGGGACGGCATCCACGGCGCCAGCATGGCCTCGGCCGAGTTCGGCGAGGGCAGTGAGGAGAAGCGGCCCACGGTGCAGGTGGGCGACCCCTTCACGGAGAAGCTGCTCCTGGAGGCCTGCCTCGAGATCTTCCAGACGGACTGGGTCATCGGCATCCAGGACATGGGCGCCGCAGGCCTCACCTCCAGCAGCTTCGAGATGGCGAGCCGCGCCGGCACGGGCCTGGAGATCCGCCTGGATCAGGTGCCCCAGCGGGAAGAGCACATGACGCCCTTCGAGCTGATGCTCAGCGAGAGCCAGGAGCGCATGCTGCTGGTGGCCCGCCCTGGCTGCGAGGAGAAGATCACCGCGGTGCTGCACAAGTGGGGTCTGGACGCCTGCGTGGTGGGCGAGGTCACCGAGAGCGGCCGCTTCGTCGGCAGCTGGCACGGCGAGCCCGTCATCAACCTGCCCATCCAGCCCCTGGTGGATGCGGCCCCGAAGTACGATCGGCCCCGCCAGCGGCCGGGCTACCTGGAGGCCGTAGCGGCCGCGCCCCTGCCGGCGGACCTAAAGCCCGCCGAGGTGGAAGGCACCCTCCGCCGCCTGCTCCAGCAGCCCACGGTGGCCAGCAAGCACTGGATCTTCGAGCAGTACGACGGAACGGTCCGCAGCAACACGCTGCTGGGCATGGGCCGGGGCGACGCGGGCATCATCCGGGTGAAGGACGAGGCGGGCCGGGACACCGGCAAGGCCGTGGCCATGAGCAGTGACTGCAACAGCCGCTTCTGCTACCTGGATCCCTTCTGGGGCGCGGCCCACGCCGTGGCCGAGGCCTGCCGCAACCTGGCCTGCGTGGGCGCCGAGCCCATTGGCCTCTCGGACTGCCTGAACTACGGCAACCCCGAGAAGCCCGAGAACATGTGGACCTTCGAGCAGGGTTGCCTGGGCATCCGCCAGGCCTGCCTGGCCCTGGACGTGCCCATCGTGTCCGGCAACGTCAGCCTCTACAACGACACCGAGGGCCAGAGCATCTTCCCGACCCCGATGATCGCGGCCGTGGGCCTGGTGGAAGACTGCGCGGGCCAGGTGGCCATCGACGCGCCGGACGCCACAGCCCTGACCGGCGTGGGCAACCGGATCTGCGGCTCCGGCTTCCGGGCGGCGCACGATGGGATCTTTTTACTGGGGGAGACCCGGGACGAGCTGGGCGGCAGCGAATACCTGAAGCTGCGCCTCGGCAAGGTGGAGGGGGCCTGTCCCGAGCTGCGGCTGGATGAGGAGCTCCGCCTCCAGGCCTGCGTCCGCGAGGGCATCCGCATGGGCCTCATCCGCAGTGCCCACGACACCAGCGAGGGGGGACTGCTGACCGCGGTCCTGGAGAGCTCCTTTGGCGGGAGCATGGGCTGCCAGCTGCTGCTGACCCAGGGCCCCCTGCGCCTGGACAGCCTGCTCTTCGGTGAGACCGCCGGTCGCATCGTGGCCAGCGTGCACCCCGAGGGCGAGGCCAGCCTGGCGACCCTCTGCCGCACTCACCGGGTGCCCTGCACGAAGATCGGCACCACCGGCGGTCGCCGGGTCACCCTGGCGGTGGACGGCCAGCCGCTGCTCGACGCGGACGCCACCGAGCTGAAGGCGCTCTTTGATCGGGCGCTGGAGACCGCCCTGGGCTAGCTAGATCCCGATCGCCGCGGGCTGCTTCACCTTGTCGAGGACCTGCTGCAGCAAGGCCTCCTCGGCCTTCAGCTCGGCCTTGAAGGCCCGGCGGTCGGTGTGGTTGATCTCGCGGTGCAGGTCCTCGAGCCTGTGAGTGAGGACCCTCTGCACCAGTTCGGCTTCCTTGGCATCGAGGTAGAGATCCATGGTGACCTCCTGTCCCAGCCATGGATCCGTTCCGGCCGGGCCCAAAGGAAATATGGGGTCCTGGCCGAGTTCCCGCCACTCTATCGAAGCAGCCGACCCGGGAGCAGGAACAGGCCCTTCACGAGCCCGAAGGCGCCCTCGACGGCGAACCCCAGGAGGCGGAACGGCAGCAGCAGCAGCCAGATCAGCGGGTAGAGGAACAGCGCCAGCAGCGCCAGGGGCCAGCAGACCAACAGCAGGATGAGCCAGAGCAGGAACGCGGCCACAGGAGCCTCCTGTTCCCAGGTTCGACCGCCGGGGCCAGCGGGGCAGCCGGGAATCGGCCAATGGCCCCGGAACGCCGGTGGGCGGCAAGGGTATGATCCTGGGGCACTGCCTCCGCGAGGTCCGCCCATGTCCAGCCACGCTGCTTCCCTTGTCTTCGGCCGCCGCGCCTTCCTGGGCGCCAGCCTTGCCGCTGGCGCGGCGGCCCTGGCCGGGGCCGACCCACAGCTTGCCCGGGGGCCGCGGCGCCTGGTGCTGGAGGAGGCCACGGTGGAGGGGCTGCAGGCAGGCATGGCCGCGGGTCGCTGGACCTCCGCAGACCTGGTGCGCCAGTACCAGGCCCGCATCCGGGCGCTGGATCAGGCGGGGCCGAATCTCCGCGCCGTGCTCGAGCTGAATCCGGATGCCCCGGCCATCGCCGCCGCCCTGGATGCCGAGCGCAAGGCCGGCAAGGTGCGCGGTCCCCTCCACGGGATCCCCGTGCTCCTCAAAGACAACCTCGACACTGCGGACCGGCTGCTGACCACGGCGGGCTCCCTGGCCTTGGCAGACGCGCCGGCCCCGAAGAAGGACGCCTTCGTTGTGCGGCAGCTGCGGGCGGCGGGCGCGGTGATCCTCGGCAAGACCAACTTGAGCGAGTGGGCGAACCTGCGCTCCACCCGCAGCAGCAGCGGCTGGAGCGGGCGCGGCGGGCAGACTCGGAACCCCTATGCTCTGGACCGAAGTCCCAGTGGCTCCAGCTCAGGTTCCGGCGTCGCCGTGGCGGCAAACCTCTGCGCGGTGGCCGTGGGCACCGAGACCGACGGCTCCGTGGTGAGTCCCGCCAACGCCAACGGCCTGGTGGGGCTGAAGCCCACGGTGGGACTCCTGAGCCGCAGTGGCATCATCCCCATCTCCCACACGCAGGACACGGCGGGGCCCCTGGCGCGTACGGTGCGCGACGCCGCCCTGCTGCTGGGCGCCATGACCGGCGCGGATCCCAGCGATGCGGCCACCGCCAGCGCCCCGGCCCGGCTGGACTACACGCGCTTTCTCGTCCGGGACGGGCTGAAGGGGGCGCGGCTCGGCGTCGTGAAGAACCTGCTGGGCCAGCATGCCCACGTGGACGCGGTGCTGCTGCCAGCCCTGGAGGTCCTGAAGGCCCAGGGGGCCACGCTGGTGGAGGTCGAGCTGAAGTCCGCCACCTACGACGACGCGGAGCTCGACGTGCTGCTCTTCGAGTTCAAGGCGGGCCTGAATGCCTACCTGGGCGGCCGGGGCGGGGCCGTGCAGGACCTGGCCAGTCTGCTGGCCTTCAATGAGGCCCGGAAGGCCGAGGAGATGCCCTTCTTCGGCCAGGAGCTGCTGCGCCAGACCCAGGCCAAGGGACCGCTCACGGACCCGGGCTACCGGAAGGCGCTGGAGGCCTGCGGCCAGGCCCGGCGGGACCTCCTGGGCCTGCTGGAGACGCATCAGCTGCAGGCGCTGGTGGGACCCACCGGCGGTCCTGCCTGGCTCATCGACCACCTGAACGGCGACAGCTCGAGCCTCAGCTTCTCCACGCCCGCCGCCGTGGCCGGGTGCCCGCACCTCACGGTGCCGGCGGGGCTCGCCTCCGGGCTGCCCGTGGGGCTTTCCTTCGTGGGTGCGCCCTGGCAGGAGGGACTCCTGCTGAAGCTGGGCTACGCCTTCGAGCAGGCCACCCTCGCCCGGCGGGCACCCCGGTACCCGGCCACCAGCCCGGTAACCCGTTGACAGGCTCCGGCGGGCCATTCACGCTGGCTTCTTTCCCCCAGGAGAACCCATGAAGCGCACCCTCTTTGCCCTCCTTCTGGCAGCCTCGGTGGCGGCCATGGCCCAGGCTCCCAAGCCCGCGCCAGCCCCTGCCAAGCCCGCCGCCCCCGCCGCTGCGCCAGCCAAGGCCGCGCCCGCCGCGGCCCTCGTCGGGAACAAGGAATCCAAGACCTTCCACAAGGCCGACTGCAAGACCGCCGCGAAGATGAAGGAGGCCAACAAGACCACCTTCGCCACCGCCGCCGAGGCCACCAAGGCCGGCTACAAGGCCTGCAAGGTCTGCAAGCCCTAAACGGCAGTCCCTTCCCCGAATCCGTCCCCTCACCGAGGTGCCTATGACATTGCTCCTGCCCCTGCTGCTCGCCGCCTCCCTGGCGGCCACGGCTCAGATTCCCTCCAAGGCCGACCTCAAGGCCCAGGCTGATGCCGTCATCGACAAGGGCAAGGCCAAGGCTGACGAAAAGGCCGAGCAGGGCAAGGCCAAGGCCGACGCCAAGGCCTCTGCCGCCAAGGCCAAGGCCGATGCCAAGGCTGGCGCGGTGCCCGTGGCCGGTGACAAGGTGAAGGCCGCCACCGCCAAGGGCGAGGGCGCCGCGAAGGCGGGCACTGAGAAGGCCAAGGGTAAGTCGAAGCAGGGCACGGACAAGGGCGCCGCCAAGGCCAAGGCTGTCACGGAGAAGGCGGCAAAGTAGTCCGCCCCGGTACGAGCAGAGGGCGCCTCGCGGCGCCCTCTGTTTTGGTCAACCCGGAGGTCAGTCCTTCCGGCGGGGGAACTGCCGCTCGTAGGCTTCCTGGGCGTATTCGCTGGGGGGCACGCTGAAGCGGCGCTTGAAGGCGCGGGTGAAGGCGCTGGCGTCGTAGAAGCCCAGGATTTTCGCCACGTCGCTGGGGCGCTCGCCGTTGGCCAGCAGGGTTACGGCGCGCTGGAGGCGGCGCTCGATGAGGTACTGGTGGGGGGTGGTGCTGGTGGCCTCGCGGAACAGGCGGATGAAGTGGTCCGGCGTGCAGCGGGCCATGGTGGCCAGCTCGGGCACGCTGTTCTTGGCGCCGATGTGCACTTCCATGTGGTCCAGCACCAGCTGGAGGGTGGAGCGGTTCAGGCGGTAGGGGAAGCGGCCCCGGTCCTCTTTCTCCGTCAGGCGGGAGAGCTCCGCGCCCAGGAGGATGAGGAACAGCTCGCGGGTCATGAGCTGGACGCCGTCAGGGTTGGACAGCTCCTGGCTGAAGATGCTGAAGAGCTGCTTCAGGCTGAGGCTGCGCAGGACGGCGAAGCTGGATTCCTGCCACTTGCGGGGCGGGTGCTGCAGGGAGCTGAGCAGGGGCTCCGGGAAGGGGCCTTCCATGAACAGCGCCGTGAAGCCGAAGGGCGTGTTGGGGTGGTGCCGCTTCAGGGTGTGTCCGAATCCGGGCAGCAGCAGGGCCAGGTCGCCGGAGCGGATCACGCCTTCTTCCCGGTCCTCACCTGTGCAGACGCGCACAGCGTGGGTGGGCTGGAGCAGGGTCCAGGCATCCCGGGCGGGCAGCAGCTTGCCCGGGACCGGGTCGCGCTTCAGCACGGAAAGGCGGAGCGGTCCGCTGGTGTAGGTTTGGAGGTTTTTGGTTTCGGGTTCGCTCATGGCGCAAGAAAAACCAGGCATGCCTATCGAGGCGTCCCAGGAAGGTTGACAGGAAAAGTCCCCTCCACGACTTTATTTTTCACATCGTTTTCAGTTGTGACCATTGTCAGGTTCAGGAAGACAGGCTCCTGAAGACCCCCAGGCCCCCTGTGGCACCCAGCTTGGGGTCCACGGCCCGCTCGGGGTGGGGCATCATCCCCAGCACGTTGCCCCGGAGGTTCACGATGCCGGCAATGCCGTTCATGGCGCCGTTGGGCACGTGGTCCTCGCCGATCTCCCCGGCGGAGGAGCAGTAGCGGAAGGCCACCCCGCCCCGGGCTTCGAGGTCCGCCAGTTCGGCGGGATCCAGGGTGAAGTTGCCTTCGGCGTGGGCGATGGGAACCTGGAAGACTTCCCCGGCCCTCATGGCGCGGGTGAAGGGCAGGTTCGCCCGCTCGACCCGCAGGTGGACGTCCGCGTGGATGAAACGCAGGGACTCGTTACGCAGCAGCGCCCCCGGCAGCAGGTGGGCTTCGCAGAGGATCTGGAAGCCGTTGCAGACTCCCAGGACCAGGCCGCCGTTGTCGGCGTGGCGCTTGATGTCAGCCATGATGGGCGCCAGGGCGGCGATGGCTCCGCAGCGCAGGTAGTCGCCGTAGCTGAAGCCGCCGGGCACAAAGACCAGCTCGGTGTTCTCCGGCAGCCGCGTCTCCTGGTGCCAGACGGGGATCGTGTCCCAGCCCATCACCGTGCCGCAGGCATGCAGGGCGTCGTGATCGCAGTTGGAGCCCGGGAAGACCGGGATCGCCACGCGCATCACAGGACCTCGATGGAGGCCTTCTCCATCACAGGATTGACCAGCAGCTTCTCGCACATGGCGAGGGCCTTGGCCTTCACGTCGGCCGGATCGGAGCCGGGCACATCCATCTCGATGAGGCGGCCGATGCGCACGTGCTCCACCTCGAAGCCGAAGCCATGGAGACCCTGTTCCACTGCCTTACCCTGGGGATCCAGGATCCCGGGCTTCAACTGCACCGACACGCGCACCTTCATGGGGTCCTCCATGGCCCAGTGTATCTGAGGATTCAGGGCCGCCAGCGGTGGGCTTCCAGATCCAGGTTGCCCAGGTCGTCCACCGCGATACCCTCGTCCCGCAGCCGCCCGATCTGCTCGAAGGCGCCCCACCAGCGGCCCCGGCTGGGCACGTAGCCCCGGGTGTTCACCACCCGGTGCCAGGGCAGGGGCGTGCCCTCCGGCAGGCCCGCCAGCACCATCCCCACCTGCCGGGGCCGCTGCGGATAGCCCGCCAGGGCCGCCACCTGCCCGTAGCTGACCAGCTTCCCCCGAGGGATCTGCCCCACCACCGCCAGCACCAGACTGCGAAAGTCCGGCGGCGGAGCCTCAGGTTCAACGCGCTTGGACATGCAACCTAACTCCACAGATCTTTGGCAGTTTTTGTGTTCTTTGTGTTCTTTGTGGTTAAACCGCTTTTTGCTTTGCTTGCGGAGCCAAGAGGACCTCAAAAAAAATGAAAAAATTAACCACAAAGAACACAAAGGGCACAAAGGTGAAAACACTGGACCCTGGCCCTCAAACGGGATTGCTTCGGTGCCTATGTGGTTGAGCCCTTGGTGGGGTTGGCGAGCTCAGGCCTGGACGCCGGGGCGCTGGTCGGCGGGGACGCGGGAGCGGAAGCCGCCTTCGTAGCTGTGCCAGTGGCCCAGCTCGGTCTCGGGGTAGGCCCAGCACCAGTAGCCGTCGCCCGAATCAAAGTCCACGAGCCAGAGGCCCTTCACCTCGGCCTCCAGGTCCTGCATGCTCTGCTGCCAGCTCTGCACCAGGGTCTGCAGGCGCTCCCGCAGGTCGCTGGCGCGCTCCTCGTCGGAGGCGTCCTCGGCCTGGCTCAGCTCCTCGGCGAGCGAGGCCGCCAGGGTGTAGACGGGTTCCGTCGTGGCCATCACCTGCGGCATCAGGGCGCGGGCTTCTTCGAGGGTGAAAATGCGGCCCATGGTGCCTCCGTTGCTCCATGATAAACCCATGCGGTTCCTTCCCCTGGTCCCATCCAGCTCCGACCCCTCGCCCTGGGTGCCTCTGGCGCCGTTGATGCTGCAGTGGGACGGGTTCCTGCACGGGGGCTGGTCCCTGAGCCAGCGGCTGGGGCTGGCCATCCATGCCGTGTTCCTGCCGGGCGTGGCTCCCGCAGAGGAGGGCCTGGCCGTGCTCCGCCAGGGCCTCGGCGCGGACTTCCTGGTAATCCCCGTGGGCCAGCCGGAATCCCGTGCCGCTGGGTTCAAACTGCTCGAGCAGCTCGAGTATCTGCTGGAGGCCACCTCGGGCCGGGGCGTGAAGCTGGCCCTGCGCCTGGCACCTGGCGCCGAGACTCCCGTCCTGGAGCTGCTGCGCGAGGCCCGGGGGGAGGCCGTGGGCTTCTGCTGGCACCCGGGCACGGTGGATGCCGAGCCCCTGGCAGACCGCCTCTGGTGCGGCGTCTGTGAGCCCGGCTCCGACCTGCGCGCCCTGCAGGCGCTGGGCTACCGCTGGGACATGGCCCTGCCCGCCGAGGCGCCGGAGCGCTTCCGAGTCGAAGCAGCCGCTCTGGCGGCCGCCCATCCGCCCGTGCTGTTCCCCGCCGAGCTGCCGACCACGGCTCTGGGCCGCCCAGTGGTGCCCGATGACAGCGTGGTCTTCGGCAAGCACTGGGACCGCAGCGGAGACCGCCCGTGAGCCCGACCCTGCTGGTGATCGCGGGTGAGGACTCGGGCGACCTGCATGGTGCGGAGCTGCTGCGGGAGCTGAAGGCCCGGCGTCCCGATCTGCGCATTGTGGGTGTGGGAGGGCCGCGCATGACGCCCTACCTCGACCGCAAGCTGGCGGATGTGCAGGACCTTGCCGTGGTGGGCTTCGTCGAAGTCCTTCGCCACCTGCCCCGGCTGAACCGGCTGTTCAAGGCCATCCTTGCCGCCGCGCAGGAGGAGGCGATCAGCGACGCCCTTCTCATCGACTACCCGGGCTTCAACCTGCGGCTGGCCAAGGCCCTGCGGCGGGACCTGCCGGCCGTGCGGCTGCACCAGTATGTCTGCCCCCAGGTCTGGGCCTGGAAGAAGGGCCGTATCCCCGAGCTGGGCACGGTGCTGGACACCCTGTTCTGCCTCTTCGACTTCGAGCCGGAGCTGTTCCAGGGCTACCCCGTGGACGCCCGCTTCGTGGGCCATCCGCTGGTGGAACTTGTGCATCCCGAGTGCGAGCGCGAGGCTTTTTTCGCCGAGACCGGCCTGGATCCCCATCGGCCCCTGGTGGCCCTGCTGCCGGGCAGCCGCAGGGGCGAGATCCAGCGCCTGCTGCCGCCCATGGCGGAGCTGGTGCGGCGCTGGCAGACGGCCCGGCCCGAGGTGCAGTGGGTGCTCCCGGTAGCGCCGACGCTGGCGACCGAGTTCGTGCGGGGCTACCTCCAGGGCGCCCCGGTGGTGCTGGTGGAGGGGCGCACCTACGCCGCCCGGGCCTACGCGGACGCGGCGCTGGTTGCCTCCGGGACCGCGACCCTGGAGACCGCCCTGCTGGGCACGCCCTTCGCGATTGTCTACCGCCTGAACGCCCTCACCTATCAGATCGCCAAGCGCCTCGTGAAGGTGCCCCACTTCGGCCTTGCCAACGTGGTGGCCCGGCGGGAGGTGGCCCCGGAGCTGCTGCAGGACGAGGTCAATCCCGAACGGCTGGGTCGCGAGCTCACCCGCCTGCTGGAGCCCGACGAGGCCCGGCGGCTCCGGGCCGGACTGGCCGAGGTCCGGGGTCACCTGGGCGAGCCCGGGGCGGCCGCCCGGGTGGTCGAAGACCTGCTTCGGAAGTTGTAAACCTATTCCGCGTTCAGATCATCTCACTGGCGAAGAGGTATCCATGATCCCCTGGCTCTGCGCGATCCCCCTGCTGTTGCTCCAGCCCGCCGCGGCGCCCCTGCCGGTCGTGGACGCCAAGGATCTGCCGCCCGCGGCCCGTGGTCCCCTGGCCCCCCGGGCGCCCGACCGGGGGGCCGACGGAAGCATGCTCAGCGCCATGCGCCACCGGGCGCGGCAGGCCGGACTCCCGGCACTGCAGCTGCCCGCCGGCAGTGTTCGGGTGAAGGACAAGGTCCCCGACATCAGCGGCTGGCGCGCCTATGCCATCGAGGTGCCCGCCGGCGAGAGCGTGCGGGTGCAGGTGGTGGAGGGCCGCAAGGCGTGGTTCCGGGTGCTGGGCGTGAATGCCTGGGGAGACCTGGAGGAGGGTCTGCTCCAGAACCGCATTCCCAGTGGGGAACCCCGGGCCAGCTACAAGAACCCGAAGCGCGAGACCCGGACCATCTACTTCATCGTCGATACCCTGGATGCCAACATGATGGGCGAGGAGTTCGAGGTCGAAGTCATTCGGAACTAGTCGCCTCTGGGGCAGGCTTCGACGCTGGAGGAAGGCGCTGGGGGAAGGCGTCCTTGAAGGCCTGACGGAGGGGCTTTGGGGCACTGAGCCAGGCCTTGGAGGCCGCGGCCCGGCTGGGGAAGGTGCCGTAGCAGGCCTGCCAGAACCGGATGCCGTCCCGCCTGAGGAAGGGCAGGATCAGGATCATGGGAGCTGTTTCGCCGGCGGCGCGGGCCACCTGTTTCAGCCCATTGGGCGGGCCGGAGACCACCAGCCGGGTGGTCCAGGAGCCCTCGGGAGCGGCGGCCCGTTGGGTCTCCCCCCGGTGCAGGGCCTCAGGCAGGTTCATGCGCTCCAGGGGTTTGAGGGCCTCTTCCGGATCTTTCAGGTCCTTTTCGCTCAGGACGATCCGGGGTTCCTCCACGCGGACTTCAAGGCTGCGGGAGGAGCCGCCCATGAGGTTGCTGACGCTCAGTGTGTAGACCGTGGTCCGGTCCGGGACCACGGCGATGCTGGACTGGCCGTCCAGCTCCAGGCCGCCGGGCTCCAGGTGGACCTTGGCGTTGCCCTGGCAGGACCAGCGCAGCTCCACCTGCTCCCCGGGCCTTACGACCTGGCGGCTGGCGGTGAAGGTGCAAGCCACCGCGGGCAGGGGCAGCGCACCCGCCCCGGGACCCAGCACAGCGACTTCCAGAGTGCGGCTCTGCCCACCGGCGGCGTTGTTGGCGGTGATGGTGTAGCGAGTGTTCTCCATGGGCGTGACGGTCACCTCGCTCTTGCCGTCGAGCTCCATGCCGCCGGGCTCCAGGCGGACCTTGGCGCTGCCGGCGCACTCCCACTTGAGCACCACCGGCTCACCCGGCAGCACGGCCCGGGCGCTGGCGTCGAAGGCGCAGATGCGGGCGGGCTCGCCCAGGGGCAGGCCCGGAGTCACGCGCACCTCGGCGTGCCCCAGCTCCAGGCCGTTCGGGCGGGCGTCGAAGACACGGTAGGTGGTGGTATAGCCTGGGCGCAGGGTCACCTGTGAGCGGCCCGGGAGGATCATGCCGCCGGGTTCCAGGCGGATGCGGGGCACCTGGGTGCAGGACCAGGTCAGCAGCACCGAATCGCCCGGCCGGACCTCGCTGGGCTCCAGAGTCAAGGTGCAGGGCGATGGGACCTGGGCAAGGCAGAGGACCGTGGTCAGAGCGAGCAGCGGAAGCATGGGGTGAGTCTACCTTGGGTGGCGGGCTTCCTGCGCCCCTCGGCTGCCCCCGTCCTGGCAAGGATCTGCCCAGACCCTGAGGCGGAGGTCCCCGACCCACCGCAATCGGAGCCCCGACCTTGACAGATCATGTGTTTGAAACAATCGTGTTGGCAGAGATGTTTGCCAAGGGCGGATCAGAAAAAGGAGATGGAAGCATGGCCACGGCTCCGCATTCCCCGCTCGCCCCGCGCAAGAAGACCCCCGCCAAGCCCGGGGCCAGGATTCAGCATCGCCTGTGGGACACCGAGCTGCACCGGAACGGCCAGACCTGGGTGCTCTCCATCGAGGTGGACTCCCGCCCCTGTACGCTCATCGATCCCGAGGGCCATCCCACCGAGGTCTTCCCGGCTTCCGGCACCTACAAGCTGGTCTTCCCGGCGGGCTCGCGCTCACCCCTGGTGAGCCTCGCCATCGACCCGGATCCCGGCCCAGGCCGGAGCTAGCCGACCTGGGCTTGGCCTCGTCAGCAGCTACATGCGCAGGCAGGTCTCCGCTGCCCGGTCCGGGTGCTCAAGCAGGGCTTCGACCCGCAGCAGATACCAGGCCACGGCGGCCAGGAGCGCCGGTCCCGCGGGCTGGATCCGATGGGGCAGTCCCACCTCCGCCTGGGCGAGGATGGGCGCATCCGGGATCATCTTGTGCGAGGTGTCCGGCCGGAGCGTGAGGCGGACGAGGGTCATGCCATCCGGGTCGAGGAAGGCCCCGCCACCTTCGGGACCCTCCAGGCGGACCCAGTCGAAGGTGTCCCCGCTCAGGAAGACCAGCTTGCCATGCCCCAGGGGATGGGGATGGAAGGTGGCCAGATCCACGTGGGAGTCG
Organism: uncultured Holophagaceae bacterium; assembly: GCA_903857495.1. Lineage (GTDB taxonomy): Bacteria > Acidobacteriota > Holophagae > Holophagales > Holophagaceae > Geothrix. The sequence goes on from CAIOFF010000017.1 coordinate 18,761, forward strand.
ACCTCCCGGAGGGTCACCGTGTCGGCGGGGAAGCCCCGGTGCTTCAGGGTCCAGAGCCCGTCAGCGGTCTCCACCCGGGCCAGGGTGTTGTCCCCGGGCTGGAAGGTCAAGGTGGCGACGATGCCCTCCTTCCCATGCAGGGCAAAGGAGGGCCGGATCCCGGGAGCCCTCTGCCACGTGAGGGGTGTGGTCTCAAGTCTGATGAGCGCTGGCATGGCGTTCCCCCTTTCCTTGGGGCGCACTTGCGCATCCTTCAATGTAGGTCCGGAAGCCTTGGCTGGAAAGGGCATCGCCAGGAAAAGACCTGGATTCAGTTCAGTTGCCCAAATACGTGAACCAGAAGCGAATCCCGAGATACTGCCCCTCGTAGCCCTCGGGCAGACGCTGCAGGGGGGCGGCCCGGAGGACCGCCATGCGGGCGCTCTCATCCATGGCCGAGTTGCCGCTGGGAATTTCCACGCGCACGCGGTCGAGGCTCCCGTCCTTGGCGATGCGGAAGTAGATCTGCACCCGGCCCTGGGTGTTGGAGACCCGGTTCCAGTTGGCGGTGATGCGGGTCTGCACCTGCTGCAGGTACCAGACGAAGGGGAAGTCGCCGTCCACCCCCCCCACCAGGCCCACGCCGCCCTGCACGCCAGAGCTGGGGCTCAGGCCGGGCACGCTGCTGCCGGCCCCGAAGGCGGCGCCATTGCCCGTGCCCACGGCACCCGCCACCGGGTTCGCGGTGGCGGTCTTGCCCTTGGCGGCGGTGGTGCCGGTGCCCCGGCTGGTGGTGTCCTTGCTGTCGCCCTTGGCGGCGGCCTTGGTGGTCTTGCTGGCAAAGGGATCCGGGGTCGTTGCAGACGGGGCTGTAGCGCGCACGGGAGCCACCTCCTCCACGCGCCGGAGCCGCTCGCCAGACTTGCCCACCTCCATGGCTTCGGATCCGCCCGAGGCCCCGGCCATGGCAGCGGGGAGGTTCACCCAGGTGACCTTGAGCTCCTCGGGCTTGGGGCCTGGACCGCGCCCAGGCCAGAAGAAGACCGCCCCCAGGAGTACATGCAGGCCGATGCTGATGGCCAGGCCCCGCGTCCAGTCCAGCTCGCCCAGGTGGGCGCGGCTGCGGAGGTAGGCCTGGAGGTCCTGGCTCATTTCACCTCGAGGGGCGGCGCGGCGGGGGCGGCGGCGGTGACGAAGCCCACCTGGGTGAAGCCGGCCTCCCGGATGGCATCCACCACCTGGATGACGCGGCCGTAGGGCACGTTGTGGTCCGCGCGCACCAGCACCGGACGCTTGCCGCCGCTCTGGGCCTTGGCCTTCAGCTGGTTGGCCAGCACCGGCAGAGCCAGGAAGGCCTTCTCGAACTCCAGGCGGCCATCGAAGGTGACGGAGACGGTCAGGGCCTCGCTCTCCAGGTTGCGGCCCGTGCGGCTCTCCGGCAGCTTCACATCCACTCCGGTGGTCATCATGGGCGCCGCGATCATGAAGATGATCAGCAGCACCAGCATCACGTCGATGAGCGGCGTCATGTTGATGTCGGCCATCGCGCCGCGCCTGGATCCTGGGGTGAAGGCCATGCTGCTCCCGGGGCTGAAGACCCCAGTCTAGCGCGGCAGATGGTTCCGACCCCATCTCCCCCTCCTATCCCGGCGGAAGTCCCGGTATCCTGGGCCAAGATCTTTCATCCAATGTGTTTCCATTCCTTCCAGACCTGGGGTAGCCGCAGCTCCCCAGCCCATGAGGACCGCTGCCATGAAACTCCGCACCCTGGCCCTGCTTCCCCTTCTGGTCCTGGCAGGCTGCAAGCCGACCGCCAAGGAGCTCAAGATCGGCGTCTCGGCGCCGACCACCGGCAGCATCTCAGCCACAGGCCAGTCGGCGAAGAACGCCATCGCCCTGGTCCAGGACGAGATCAACGCCGGGGGTGGGGTCCAGGTCGGCGACAAGCAGGTGAAGGTGCGCTTCATCCTCGAGGACGACGAGGACAAGCCTGAGTCCACGGCCACGGTGTTCCAGAAGCTCATCAACCAGGACAAGGTGCTGGCCATCGTGGGCTCCTACACCAGCAAGTGCTCAAACGCCGGCGCACCCATCGCGGAGGCCTCGGGCATCCCCGTGGTCTCGCCCTGGTCCACCAATCCCAACGTCACCAAGGGCCGGAAGTTCATCTTCCGTGCCTGCTTCATCGACCCCTTCCAGGGCCGCGTGGTGGCCCAGTTCGCCACCAGCAAGCTCAAGGCGAAGACCGGCGCCGTGCTCTACGACGTGGCCAGCGACTACAACAAGGGCATCGCCGAGGTCTTCCGCGACGAGTTCACCAAGATGGGCGGGAAGATCGTCGGCTTCGAGACCTACAACACCAAGGACACGGACTTCTCGGCCCAGCTCACGAAGATCAAGGGCTCGAACCCCGAGGTGCTGTTCCTCCCCAACTACTTCAACGAGGTGCCCCTCCAGATCCAGCAGGCCAGAAAGCTGGGCCTCACGGCGGTCATGCTGGGCGGGGACGGCTGGGACAACCCGGAGCTGGTGAAGCTGGGCGGCAAGGTCATGGACGGGAACTACTTCTCCAACCACTACTCGCCCGACATCGACAACCCCGTCGCCAAGGGCTTCATCGCCAAGTACAAGGCCCGCTTCGGCCTCGTTCCGGACGCGGCGGCGGCCCTCACCTATGACTCTGCCAACCTGATCCTCAAGGCCGTGGCCACCGCCGGCAAGGCGGACTCCAAGGCCATCCGCGACGCGCTGGCCGCCACGGTCGGCTTCCAGGGCGTCACGGGCAACATCACCTACGGCGGCGGCGGCGATCCCGTGAAGGGCGCCGTGGTCATCAAGGTCGAGGATGGCAAGTTCGTCTTCGACAGCGCCGTGAACCCCTAGGTCCGGGTCGGCCCGCCCTTGGACACCATCATCCAGCAGCTCTTCAACGCCGCCCAGCTCGGGGCGGTGTATGCCCTGATCGCCCTGGGCTACAGCATGGTGTACGGCATCATCCGGCTCATCAACTTCGCCCACGGTGACATCTTCATGCTCGGGGGCTTCATCGGCCTGCTGCTCACCACGCGCTTCGGCTGGATGCCCTTCTACCTGCTGCTGCCCCTGGCCATGCTGCTGACTGCGCTGGTGGGAGTCACCATCGAGCGGGTGGCCTACCGCCGGCTGCGGAATGCCCAGCGCATGTCCGTGGTCATCACCACCCTGGGCGTGGGCATCTTCCTGGAGAACCTGGTGCGCCTCACGGTGGGCCCCGAGACGCGGCAGATCCCAGCAGGCCTGCCCTCGGCGCCGGTGGTCTGGCTCCAGCAGCACCTGGGCGCCTTCGTCACCTGGGACAAGCTGCTGATCATCCTGATCTCCCTGGCCCTCATGGCGATCCTCTGGCTGGTGGTGAACCGGACGCTCATCGGGACGGCCATGCGGGCCGTGGCCGACAACAAGGACGCGGTGCCCCTCATGGGCGTGAACCTCAACCTGGTCATCGCCGTCACCTTCGCCATCGGCTCGGCCCTCGCGGCGGCGGGCGGCATCTTCTATGGCCAGGCCTACTCCATCGACCCCTACATGGGCATCGACCTGGGCTGGAAGGCCTTCATCGCCGCGGTGATCGGCGGCATCGGCTCCATCGAGGGCGCGGTGCTGGGTTCCTTCCTGCTGGCGGGCGTGGAGGTCATCACCGTGGCCTACCTCTCCTCGAACCTGAAGAACGGCATCGCCTTCGGCCTGCTGATCCTGCTCCTCCTCGTTTGGCCCTGGGGCATCATGGGCAAGCCCACCCTGAAGAAGGTGTAGACCGCTGATGTCGACGAAACCCCCGCCGGAGCACGCTGCGCCACCCCCGGAGCTCACCCCGTCCCGGGTCCGCTTCTGGATGGTCTGCGCCCTGATCCTGGCGCTCGCCCTGCCCCTGCAGCTCTCCGTGGACGCCGGCCTCTTCCCGGACGTGCTCAACCCCTACTACCTGCACCTGCTGACCATCATCGGCATGAACATCATCCTGGTGGCCAGCCTCAACCTTCTGAACGGCTACCTGGGCGAGTTCGCCCTGGGGCACGCAGGCTTCATGGCTGTGGGAGCCTACACGGCGGCGCTGCTGGCGACGAAGGCACTGCCTTCCGCCGCGGCCCTGCCGCCGGTCCTCGGCACCTGCATCATCCTCGTCGTCACCCTGGGCGGGGCCATGCTCATGGCCGCCGGGATCGGCTACCTCATCGGGCTGGTGACCTTCAAGACCGTGGGTGACTACCTGGCGATCATCACCCTCGGCTTCAACATGATCATCGTCAACGCCATCCAGAACCTGGACTTCGTCGGCGGCCCCCGGGGCTTCACGGGCATTCCGAAGAACACCAACTTCCTGGCCGTGGCGGTCTGCGCGCTGCTGACCCTGGGCCTCCTTCGCAACCTGATCCAGTCCAGCTTCGGCCGCGTGTGGGTGTCCATCCGGGAGAACGCCATCGCCGCGGAGCTGATGGGGGTCTCCATCGCCAAGGCCAAGAACTGGGCCTTCACCATCGCCGCGGCCTTCGCCGGGCTGGCGGGCGGCCTCTGGGCCCAGAACCAGCAGTTCATCACGCCCCGCAGCTTCGATTACATCAAGACCACCGAGATCCTGGTGATGCTCTACCTGGGCGGCATGGCCAGCCTCAGCGGCTCGATCCTGGGCGTGGTGGCCTACACGCTGCTGATGGAGCTGCTGCGGAACCTGCTGAGCGCCTTCGCGCCGCAGCTGGCCGAGTGGCGCATGCTCATCAGCCCCCTGATCCTGATCATCATCATGCTGACGCGCCAGACGGGCCTCCTGGGCAACCGGGAGTGGCGCTGGCTGCGGCCCCGGCAGGGGGCGTGATGGGCCTGCGCATCACCGACCTCACCAAGTCCTTCGGCGGCCTCACCGCCGTGGACGGCTTCAACCTGGAGCTGGGCGACCGCGACCTGCAGGGCATCATCGGCCCCAACGGCGCGGGCAAGACGACTGTCTTCAACCTGATCACCGGGGTCTACGCGCCGGATCGCGGCCAGATCCAGCTGGGGGAGCACACGGTCAGCGGGCTGCCCTCGGACGCCATCGCCCGGGCCGGCATCGCCCGCACTTTCCAGAACATCCGGCTCTTCGCGCAGATGACCGTGCTGGACAACATCACCATGGCCCTCCACGCCCGGGCGGGCTATGGGCTGTGGGAGGCCGCCTTCCGCACCGGGAACTTCCACCGCCAGGAGGCGCGGCTGCTGGCCGAGAGCCGGGAGCACCTGGCCCGCTTCGGCCTGCTGGAGCGCCAGCGCGAACAGGCCGGCAGCCTGCCCTACGGCGAGCAGCGCCGCCTGGAGATCGCCCGCGCCCTGGCCACGGGGCCCAAAGTGCTGCTGCTGGACGAGCCCGCCGCGGGCATGAACCCCCGCGAGGTGGAGGAGCTGATCCAGCTCATCCAGCAGGTCCACCGGGACTTCTCCCTGGCCATCCTGCTCATCGAGCACCAGCTACCGGTGGTGATGGAGCTCTGCCGCGAGGTGCAGGTGCTGGACTTCGGCCAGACCATCGCCAGCGGCGCCCCCCAGGAGGTGGTCCGCAATCCCCTGGTGATCGAGGCCTACCTGGGCGAAGAGGAGGCGCCGGCATGACCCTCCTGCGCGTGGAAAACCTCGCCGTCTCCTACGGCGCCATCAAGGCCCTGCATGGCATCAACCTCACCATCGAGGAAGGCGAGATCGTCTCCCTGCTGGGCGCCAACGGCGCCGGCAAGTCCACGACCCTGCGCGCCATCTCCCGGATGCTGCCCCTCCAGGGCGGCGACATCTTCTACCGGGACCAGAGTGTCAAAAACATCCCGGCTCATCAGCTGGTGGCCATGGGCATCGGCCACGTGCCCGAGGGGCGCGGCATCTTCCCCAACCTCACGGTGCAGGAGAACCTGGCCCTGGCGGCCTGGACCCAGAAGAACAAACAGCGTCTCGCCGCCTCCTACGAGAAGGTCTTCGCCCTCTTCCCGCGCCTGGAGGAGCGCCGTCCCCAGCTGGGCGGCACCCTGTCGGGTGGCGAGCAGCAGATGCTGGCCGTGGGCCGGGCCCTCATGACCGACTGCCGGCTCATGCTGCTGGACGAGCCCTCCATGGGGCTGAGCCCCCTGCTGGTGAAGGAGGTCTTCCGCGCCCTCCAGGCCATCAATGCCCAGGGCATGACCATCCTGCTGGTGGAGCAGAATGCCCACATGGCCCTCAAGATCGCCCACCGTGGCTACGTCCTGGAGAACGGCCGCATGGTGCTCGAAGGCCCCGCCACCGAGCTGGCCAAGGATCCCCGCGTGAAAGAGGCCTACCTGGGCGGCGCTACGACCTAAGGTGCTTTCCCAGAGGAACCGGAAAGAAGTGCCACCGAAAAATAAAAAAATTTGCCACCGATGAACACCGATTAAAAGCTGATCAAACAAGGACACCAAGGTTCTGTTTTTATCATGTCTTTATCGGTGTTCATCGGTGGTTATAACGCAGTTTTTCTTTATCCCCTTCATCCCCTGTATCCCTGTGAAAACTGCTTTGGAACAGGGATGAAGGGGATGAAGGGGATAACAGCAAAAGCCACTGCTTCCGGGATCTTGTCGGTGTGGGTGGACCTGCCAGGTCTCAGACCGCCACGGGGGTGAGGACGTATTTGCCCTTGGCATCGCGGCTGAGGGTGCCGGCCAGGGTATCGGGATCGTGGTAGAAGGCGCAGAGGTTGTCGGTGCCCGTGATCTCGTTGAGCAGCTTCAGGCGCTCGTCCACGCAGGTGACCACGTCCAGGTCGTAGCCCATGCACCAGGCGGGCTGGATGTGGCGGGAGGTGGGGATCAGGTCGGACACGAAGAACAGCTTGCGGCCGCCGCCTTCCACCACCACGATCTGCAGGCCCTTGATGTGGCCCGGGGCGGGCCTCACGGAGATGCCGGGCAGCACCTCGGCGGCGCCGTTGACGGTGTCCAGCACGCCTGCGGCTTCCAGGGGCTCCCAGTTGGGGGGCAGATAGCTGGCCTTCACCCGCAGGTGGGGCTTCCTGGCGTCGGCCAGGTCCTGGGCCTGCACCAGGTAGCGGGCATGGGGGAAGCTGGGCACGGCCTGGCCATCGGGGCCGAGGCGGGTGCTGCCGCCCGCGTGGTCGAAATGCAGGTGCGTGAGGATGCAGAGGGTGATGTCCTCGGGCTTCACGCCGACCTTGGCGAGGTTGGCGTCGAGGATGCCCCGGCCGGCCAGCTTGAACCGGGCCATGAAGTCGTCGGTCTCCTTGTCGCCGTTGCCGTTCTCCACCAGGATCACGTGCTTCTTGCCGTCCACCTCGCCGCGGATGAGCAGGCACTGGGTGTCCATGAGGATCTGGTTGTCCGCGTCGGCTGGATGCACGCGGTTCCACACGGCCTTGGGCACGGTGCCGTACATGGCGCCGCCATCGAGGCGGAAGCTGCCGGCGCTGACGAACTGGACATCCCAGGGACCGAACTGCATGGGGCACTCCTTCAAGATGGGCTTCCGGTCAGAATGCCAGCACCTTCTTGGCGGCGGCGAGGACCTTGTCGGTGTTGGGGAGGGTGGCGCGCTCGAGGATGCGGTTGAAGCCCACGGGGGTGAACTCGCTGCCGACACGCTCCACGGGGGCGTCCAGCCAGGGGAAGCACTCGGAGGCGGCGATGGCCGCCAGCTCGCCGCCGAAGCCGCCGAAGACCTTGTCCTCGTGGGCGATGAGCACCCGGTGGGTCTTCCGGACGGAGCGCACGATGGTCTCGGTGTCCAGGGGGCTGAGGCAGCGGAGGTCCACCACCTCCACGGACCGGCCCTCCTTCTCGAGCCGGGCCGCGGCCTCCAGGGCGAAGTGCACCGGGGTGCCGTAGGCGAGGATGGTGAGCTCGGTGCCCGCACGGCGGACGCGGGCCTTGCCGAAGGGCACGGCGAAGTCCGGGGGCACCACGGTGTAGGCCAGCTTCGAGTTGTAGAGGAACTTCGGCTCCAGGTAGAGCGTGGTGCCGCGGCTGCGCATGGCGGTGCGCAGCAGGCCCGCCGCGTCGTCCGCGAAGGCAGGCACCACCACGCGGATGCCCGGCAGGGTGGTGAGCCAGCCCTCCACGTTCTGCGAGTGGTAGAGGCCGCCGCCGATGTACCCGCCCGAGGCGATGCGGATGGTGACGTTGGGGGAGAACTGGCCGGCGCTGCGCCAGTAGTCGTGGCTGGTCTCGACGATCTGCTCGGCCGCGGGCCAGATGTAGTCGGCGAACTCGGCGCCTTCCACCACGACCCGGATCTTGTCGTCAAGGCGCGAGAAGCCGTTGGCGGTGCCCACGATGAAGTCCTCGGCGATGGGGCCGTTGAACACGCGCTTCTCGCCGAACTCCTGCTGGAGGCCCTTCGACACGTTGAAGATGCCTCCCTTCTCCTTGTTGGCCATGTCCTGGCCCCAGATGAAGGTGTCGGGGTTGTGGCGGAACTCGGCCTTGAGGGTCTGGTTCAGGGCCGTGATGACGCTGACCGGATCACCGGCGGCCTGGTGGGTGCCGTCGGGGTAGTCCGGTGAGACCCAGGCCTCGGGGATGATGAAGTCGTGGATGCTGGCGGGCTCGGGATTCGGCGCGGCCATGGCTAGGTCGTGGGCCGCGAGGTAGCGGGCCTGGTTCTCGGACTCGATGGCCTCCAGCTCGGCCTCGTTGAGGCCCTGCTCCAGGCAGTAGGCGCGGAAGCGGGGCAGGGGATCCCGGGCCTTGGCCTCGGCGCGCTCGGCCTCGTCCCGGTAGAGCTCGTGGCGGTCCGAGTTGGAGTGGCTGCCGATGCGGACGCAGGTGGCGTACACCATCGCGGGACCCTGGCCCGTGCGGACGTAGACCCGGGCCGCGTCCATGGCGCGCAGGGAGTCCGGGAAGTCGAGGCCGTCGCACTTGATGATCTTCAGGTTCGGGAAGCCGCTGAAGTTGTCGCAGATGTGCTCGTTGGCGCTCTGGTCCCGCTTGGGCACCGAGATGCCGTAGCCGTTGTCCTGGATGACGAAGATGACCGGTAGCTGCTCGCGGTCCGCGCCGTTGATGCTCTCGAAGCAGTAGCCCTCGGACAGGGAGGACTCCCCCTGGCTGCAGTAGACGATGCTGTCCCGCTCGTAGTACTTCACCGCGCGGCCCAGGCCCACGGCGTGCTGGGTGTGGTTGCCCGTGAGGCTGGAGACGTTCTGGATGCCGATCGAGGGCTTGGCGAAGTGGTTGCTCATGTGGCGGCCGCCGCCAGCCACATCCGAGGCCTTGGAGATGCCGTTCAGGAGCAGCTCCTCGGCAGTGACGCCTGCCGCCAAGCAGGTCAGGAGGTCCCGGTAGTAGGGGAACAGGAAGTCGCGCCCGGCCCGGAAGCCCAGGCCCAGGGCCAGCTGGATGCCGTCATGGCCGGCGCAGGGGGCGTGATAGGACCAGCCGATGGCCTGCTTGAGGTAGTTCGGCGCCTTGTTGTCCAGGATCCGGCCCAGGTGCATGAGCTCGTACCAGTGGCACAGCTCTTCTCGGCTCGGGCCTGCCTGGCCATCCATGGCGCTCGGGGCCGCCTTCACCAGGGTCGGAGTAGCCAACCTTCACCTCCAAAGTGCCGTTTCTCAAACATAATGTTCCAACATCCATCATCATCCCACAGCGGGCCCGCGCAGCCTAGGGATGGACCCCAGCCTTCAGCCTCAGCCATGGTTCCAGACCAGGGGCTTGGCCTCGCGGTTGGCATCGGTGAAGGCCTTTGCGACGCGCCGCAGGGCCCCGTTCATGCTCATGTCCTTGCCATCGGGGAACCAGAGGGTCATTCCCGTAGGGTGGCTGCCGAGGTGCTTGCGGAGGCGCTCCACCAGCACCTCGGCGCCGGACTCGGACGTGTGCGGCATGAGCAACAGATACTCATCGGCGGACAGCTCCACCAGCAGGTCCTCGCCCCGGAGATACGCGGAAGCCGACGTCAGGCGGCCCTTGGTGCCCGCCTTCATCGGCTGGGACCAGAGCGCAAGCGCCATGGGCTCCCGGCGCCGACGGGACATGAACAGCGTGGACCGGAGCCAGATGTCCAGGAAACGGCGGTTCGGCAGGCCCGAGCGGGCACTCTGCAGCGTGCTGTCCTCCACGATGGCGCTGCTCAGCTCCAGCGCCTCCATGGCGGAGTGCAGCTCCTGCTTGAGGTTCTCGGACTCCATGGTCCGGGCCATGAGCTGGCCCAGGGTCATGAGCAGCGAGATCTGGCCCCGGGTGAAGGGCCGGGGGCCGTGGTGCTGGACGCAGAGGGTGCCGATGGAGCGGTCCTCGAGTTGGAGCGCCACGCCGGCGTAGCCGCGGATGCCCAGCTTCAGGTGGCCGCTACTCCTGCGCCACCGGGCCTCCTTGGCCGCGTCCCGGATGACCAGGGGCCGGTCGGGATGCGCGAGGACGAAGGGGCAGAAGCCCTGCTCAGGCGCCTCGAAGATCCCGCTCATGTTGCCTTTTGGGCTCACGGCCCACCAGAACACCTCGTAGCCCAGACCGGTGACCCGGGTCAGCAGGGCCCGGTCGACGCCCAGGGACTGCACCAGGAGGGCCAGTCCCCGCTCGAAAAGCTTCGCGGGATCCGTCCGGCTCTTCTTGAGCAGATCGGACAACGCCGCGAGAGGGTCAGGAGTGCCCCTGTGACGTTTGACGGGGTTGGCCACCACTGCAGGGATCTCCAATAGGTGCCTCTAGGGTGCCGGGGTTTGAGCGGGGCGCAAGGTCTACCAGCTGACCACGCGGAGAGAGGGACTGATCTCGGACTGGAGCAGTCCCTCAATGTAATACAGGGTGCCGCTGGTGGAGGAGGGGCAGGAGCCGCAGGCGCCGTGATAGCTGATCTGCAGGGTCTGGCCATCGAAGGAGATGACTTCGAGGCCGCCGCCGTCGCCAGCCAGGCCGGGCCGAACCCGGGTGTCCAGCAGCTCATTGATGCGGGCCAGGGTCGCGTCCGCGTCGCCGCCCGGGGTGAGGGGAGCCGTGTCCCCGGTGGCATCTTCCGGCAGCTTCAGGTCCTCGATGGCGTCGCAGATGGGATCGATGAGGTCGCTCCAGACGGCGGACGGCTCCTTGTTTACGGTGACGAAGCGGTCCATGTAGAACACCGAGGTGATCTTCCCGAGCCCGAAGAGGCAGGAACCCAGCGGATCCCCCACCGCCGCGCCAAAGTCCTTGAAGGAGCGCGATCCCCCCTTGAGCAGGGCCGGGTTCACCAGGAACTTGAGGGCGTCCGGGTTGGGGGTGGGCTCGATGTTGATGACCTTGGGCATGGCAGGCTCCCAATAAAGTTTACCAAATTCGTCAAGTAATTGGCGGTACATAATCGTCAAATGACCCATCCCATCGGCGCGGTGTACATGGATCCCGGCAGGCCCCTCATCCTGGTGACGGGGGCCACCGGTTACATCGGCGGCCGTCTGGTGCCGCGCCTGCTGGCGGCGGGTCACCGGGTGCGGTGCCTGGTGCGGAACCCGGACCGGCTCTCGGGCCGGCGCTGGCCAGGGGTTGAGCTGGTCAAGGGCGATGTCTCCAATGCCGAGTCCCTGGCGGCCGCGCTCGAGGGTGTCACCCAGGCCTACTACCTGGTCCACGCCATGGGCGAGGACAGCCCCGACTTCCGGGGCCGGGATCTGCGTCAGGCCCTGACCTTTGCCGACGCCTGCGCCCGGGCCGGGGTGCGCCGGATCCTCTACCTGGGGGGCTTGGGCGATCCCACGCACCACCGCAGTGACCACTTGGCCAGCCGGCAGGAGGTCGGAGCGGCCCTGGGTTCCGCCGGGGTGCCGGTGCTGGAGTTCCGGGCCGCGGTGATCGTGGGCAGCGGCAGCGCCAGCTTCGAGATGATCCGCCACCTCACGGAGCGCCTCCCCTTCATGATCACGCCGCGCTGGGTGAACACCCGCTGCCAGCCCATCGGCGTGCGCGACATCCTGGCCTACCTCGTGGAGGCCCTGACGCACCCGGACGTCGCCGGCATCTTCGAGGTCGGCGGCCAGGATGTGCTCGACTACCGCAGCATGATGCTGGGCTATGCGGAGGCCCGCGGGCTGCGCCGGATCATCATCCCCATGAACGTGCCCCTGCCCATCCTCTCGGTGCTCTGGGTGGACCTGATGACTCCCATTCCCTTGGTGCTGGCGGGGCCCCTGGTGGAGGGGATGAGCACAGAGGTGGTGGTCCGCGATCCCCGCGCCCTGGAGGTCTTCGCGGTGCGCCCCATGAGCTACCGGGAAGCCGTGACCCTGGCCCTGCAGCGCCTGGACGAGGACGGCGTGGAGACCACCTGGGCCTCCAGCCTGGCGGGTGAGCCCGAGGGAGCCTCCCTGGGCTCCCACGAGGGCATGCTGCTGGAGCGCCACCAGTGCCACGTGAAGGCGCCGCCCCAGGAGGTCTTCCGGGTGTTCTGCGCCCTGGGCGGGGAGAACGGCTGGCCCGCGGGCAACTGGCTCTGGCAGATCCGGGGCATGCTGGATCGCCTCTTCCATGGTGTGGGCATGCGCCGGGGCCGGCGGCATCCCCGGGAGCTGCGCGTGGGCGACCCCGTAGACTTCTGGCGGGTGGAGGCGGTGGAGGAGGACCGGCTGCTGCGCCTGCGGGCGGAGATGAAGACCAACGGCGACGCCTGGCTGCAGTTCACGGTCCGCCCCGAGGGTGAGGGCTCGCGCCTGGAACAGATCGCCTTCTTCGAGCCCCACGGGCTGCTGGGGCTGATCTACTGGTACTCGGTGCTGCCCTTCCATCTCTTCGTCTTCCCCGGAATGATCCGGACCTTGAGGCGCCGCGCCGAAGCGGCCGCGGCCGGAACAGGACAGTGACCATGCTCCATGCGCAACGGGAAGCCTGCCTGGCGGCCGCCCAGGCTGGGAGCAAGGTGCTGATGGGGTACTTCCGCCAGCTGGATCCGGCCCAGATCACCGAGAAGACCAAGAACGACTACGTGAGCAACGCGGACCGCGAAGCCGAGGCCGCCATCCGCGCGGAACTGGCGGCCCGGTTTCCAGAGTATGGCTTTCTCGGCGAGGAGTCCGGCGGCTCCGGAAGCACGGACATCCTATGGATCGTCGATCCTCTCGACGGCACGCTGAACTTCGTCCAGGGCTGCCCCCACTGGTGCGTCTCCGTGGCCCTGTGGGACGCGACAGGCCCCCTGGTGGGCTGCGTGCTCGATCCCCTGCGTGGCGACTGCTTCCTGGCGGCCCGGGGCCAGGGCGCCACCTGGAACGGCCAGCCCATGCGCGTGTCGCGCCAGCCGGGCCTGGATGGGGCCTTCCTGGCCACAGGCTTCGCCTTCCAGTTGGGCGACCGCTGGCCCGCCTTCAACGCCGCCCTGGGCCGCGTCTTCCCCCGCGCCAAGGGCCTCCGCCGCGCCGGCAGCGCCGCCCTGGACCTGGCCCACGTGGCCTGCGGCATCTACGACGGCTTCTTCGAGCTGGGCCTCAAACCCTGGGACATCGCCGCCGGAGTGCTGCTTGTCTTAGAAGCCGGCGGCGTCCTCACCGACTGGGAAGGCGGCCAGGACTGGTTCCAGAGCGGCAACCTCGTCAGCGGCACCCCGGGTGTTGCACCGGAGCTGCTCGAGGCGCTTAGGGGCTAATAGACTCTCCACGAAGGGCACGAAGATGGACCTGTATTTCTTCGTGCCCTTCGTGGAGATCCTTTCAATTCTTACGCCTCGCCCTTGGCCTGGCGGCTGTAGACGACGACGTAGAGGCAGAGGGCGATGAGGGCCAGGAGGCCGAGCCACTCGCCGAGGGCGCCTTCGGCGGCGTGGGCGCTGAGGAGGGGGAAGCCCTCGGTCCACTTGAGCTTCACGAAGCTGGCCACGACGCCCATGATGGCGCCGCCGGCCATGAGGCCGCTGGCGATGAGCACGCCGCGGTTCTCCCGGGCCTTGGCGTCGGCCTCGCTGGTGCCGGCCTTGGGACGGTTCACCCAGTGGGCCAGCAGGCCACCCAGGAAGAGGGGCGTGTTCAGCTCGATGGGCAGGTACATGCCCAGGGCGAAGCCCAGGGCGGGCAGCTCCACCATGCGCAGCACGATGGAGAGCATGACGCCGAGGCCGAAGGCGTACCAGCGCAGGGGCATGGACACGGTGCCGAAGATGCCCTCGAGGATGGCCTTCATGGCGCTGGCCTGGGGGGCGGGGATGGAGCTGCCCAGGGCCATGGTGCCGTCCAGGTTCACCTGCTTGGCCATGAGCCACATGGCGATGCCTGTGAAGATGGCCGCCACCAGGGTGCCCACGAACTTCCAGGCGATCTGCCGCGCGGGAGTAGAGCCGATCCAGTGGCCGATCTTCAGGTCCGTGCTGAAGGCACCCGAGGCGGCCAGGGCTGTGCAGACGATGCCGCCCACCATCATGGTGAGGAACATCCCGTAGCCGCCGGTGAAGTTCAGCTTGAGCATGAGCACGCCGGTGATGACCAGGGTCAGCATGGTCATGCCGCTGATGGGGTTGGTGCCGATGGTGGCGATGGCGCGGGCGGCCACCGGGGCGAAGAAGAACGAGATGACCATGACGACGGTGGTGGCCACCAGGGCCGGCACCAGGGCGTTGCGGATGCCCAGGCCGAAGCTGAGGAAGGCCATGGTGCCCACCACGCAGGTGACCAGGCCCGCGGCGACCATGGAGCCCGCCAGGGTGCGGTCCGTGCGCACGGTGACCGCGGCCTCGGCGGCGGCGTCGCGGTTCATCAGCGCCTTCAGGTTGCTGATGATGCTGCGGATCATGTTGGGCATGGAGGCGGCCACGCCCATGATGCCCGCGCCGGCGATGGCGCCCACGCCGACGATGCGGATGTAGGAGAAGAACACCTGCTCCGGCGTCATGCTGGCGATGAGCTTCGTGCCTGGGGCCACGACGATGGGCACGTACTGGCCGATGGCGTGGAAGAGGGGTACCAGCACGAACATGCTGAAGAACGATCCGGCCGCGATCACCGCCGAGTACTTCAGGCCGATGATGTAGCCGATGCCCAGCGTGGCGGCGCTGTTCAGGAAGTTGAAGGACATGAACTTCTGGCGCAGGGCGTGGCCCACCCAGACGTGCTCCAGGCGCAGGTATTCGCCCATGCCCCGGAAGATGGACACGATGCCGTCGTAGGCTGCGCCGACGAAGGCGGCCACGGCCAGCTCCTTGGCCTGGTTGCCCGCCTTCTCGCCCGTCACCAGGATCTCCGCGGTGGCGGTGGCCTCGGGCCAGGGGAAGATGCCGTGGTTCTCGACCATGAAGTGGTGGCGCAGGGGCACCAGGAACAGGATGCCGATGCAGCCGCCCAGGAAGCTCACGATCACCACCTGCCACAGCGTGGGCGTGGGCACGCCGCTGCCCGGGGTCTGGGCCAGGATGTAGAGGGCGGGGATGGTGAAGGCCGCGCCGCTCACCACGTGGCTGCTGTTGGCGCCGATGCTCTGGACGATGACGTTCTCGAGGATGGTGTTCTTGCGCGGGAAGAAGCGGGAGAGGCCCACGGCCAGAATGGCGATGGGGATGGCGGCCTCGATGCCCTGACCCAGCTTGAGGGCCAGGTAGGCGGCGGCCATGCTGAAGATGGCGCAGAAGATGAGGCCCATGGTGATGGCCCGGGGCGTGACTTCGGGCACGCCATCCTGGGGCACCAGCGGCACATAGGCTTCGCCCGGCTCCAGGGGCCGCCGCGCATTAAGGGGCAGGCCCTTGATCTCCTGGGGGTCGGATCCGTGGGACATGGGTGCTCCTTGAGAACGGTAGGCAGTACGGAGTTCAGAATCGATCCTTCAGGGTCCCACTTTTTCGCGGCAGGCATCCAGGTAGAGGCCCGCCGCCAGGAGCAGGAACACGGCCAGGCCGATCCAGTTGCCCCAGGCGCTGACGAACACCCCGAAGCCGCCCCAGGTGGTCACATCGGGGATGAGGTGCACGTGGGCGGAGTCTTCAAGGAACTTCAGGAAGGCGGCGAACACGCCCACCAGGGCTCCCCCGGCGATGAAGCCCGAGGCGATCAGGGTGCCCTTCTCGTGGCGGGCCTTGCTGAGCGCTGCATCCTTGCTGGAGCGCTCCACGAACCAGGCCACGGTGGCCCCCAGCACCAGCGGGGAGTTCAGCTCCATGGGCAGGTACATCCCCATGGCGAAGGCCAGGCCGGACACGCCGCACATCTCCACCGAAGCCGCGATGACGGCGCCGATGACATACATGAACCAGGGCGCGCCGGCGCCGCCGAAGACGCCCCGCAGCACCGCGGCCATGGCGTTGGGCTGGGGTGCGGGCAGGGGGTGGGGGTGCAGGGCGCTGGGGGAGAAGCCGTAGACTTTCGCCATGAGCAGGATCACGGCGGTGGTCGCCACGGAGGCCGCGATGCTGCCGACGATGTTGCTGATCTCGATGGTGCGGGGCGTGGCGCCCAGCCAGTAGCCGATCTTGTACTGGGTGACCAGGGAGCCGGCCATGGAGAGGGCCGAGCAGACGACCCCGCCCACCAGCAGCACCTGGAGCATGCCGCTCCGGCCCGCCAGCCCCAGGGAGGACAGGGCCGCGGCGGTGATGATGAGGGTGGTGAGGGTCATGCCGCTGATGGGGGTGGTGCTGATCATGGCCACGGCCCAGGCGCTCACGGCGGTGAACAGGAAGGTGATGACCAGGGTCAGGGCCGTGGCGGCCAGGGCCAGGTGCAGGCTCCGGGTCTCGCCCGCCAGCACCGAGAACCGGAAGTAGGCGAGGATGGCCAGAGCCACGCCCACGATGCCGAGCAGGTTCACGCTCATGGGCATGGCGCGGTCCGTGCGGATGTCCTCCACCTGGCTTGCGCCGCCCTTCAGCAGGTGGGCGAGCTCGCCGAAGGCCTGCTTGGTGGCCTTCCCGATCACCGGGGACATCTTCAGGATGGAGATGATTCCCGCGGCGAAGATGCCGCCGATGCCCACGGGCCGGACGTAGTTGGCGAAGATGGCCTCGTAGCCCATGGTGTGCAGCGGGGCCGCCCCGGTGGAGATGGCCCCGGGGATGAACTGGCCCAGGTGCGCGAAGAGGGGCACCAGCACCAGGAAACTCAGCAGGCTGCCCGCCATGATGATGGCTGCGTACTGGATGCCCATGATGTAGCCCAGGCCCAGGACCGCGGCGGCGGTGTTCATGGAGAACACGGCCTTGAAGCGGCCCGTGAACCCATCCAGCACGCCGATGGAGGCAGTGCTGAAGTTCTCGGCCCAGCCGCGCATGGCGGGCCCCACGAAGTCGAAGGCGGCGGCGGTGAGGGCGGAGTAGGTCAGCACGATGGCGCTGTGGCCGCCCCGCTTGCCGGCCATGAGGATCTCGGTGGTGGCGGTGGCCTCGGGGAAGGGCAGGCGGCCGTGCAGGTCCCGCACGAAGTAGCGGCGGAAGGGGGCCAGGAAGAACACGCCGAGGATGCCGCCCAGCAGGGGCACCAGGAAGATCTGCCAGAAGCCCGTCTTCAGCTCCAGGATGTGCAGGGCGGGCATGACGAAGACGCTGCCGCCGGCGATGATCCCGCTGGTGGCGCCGATGGCCAGCACGTTCACGTTCTCCAGCAGGGTGGAGGACCGGCTCTTGAGGACCTTCACGGCCAGGACGGAGAAGCCCACGGCCAGGATGGAGATGGGGATGGCGCTCTCGATGCCCTGGCCCAGCTTCAGGGCGATGTAGGTGGCGGCGGCGGAGAACAGCACGGACCAGATGAAGCCCGAGACCACGCTCCGCACGGTGACCTCGTGCGGGTGCTCCGTGGCCGGGATGACCGGCTGGTAGGTCTCGCCCTCCCGCAGCTCCCGGAAGGCGTTCTCGGGCAGGCGGAGGCCCTCCTCGCTCTGCTCAGAGCTCATGGCTGCACCGGCTGGGCTGGGCGGCTGGACGGGCGGGCCGGGCCATCAGGCGGGAAACTTGTCGAGCATGCCCTGCACCACGCGGCGCGAGAGGCCGTGGTAGCCGGGGCTGGCGGCGGCATAGATCTCGCGCGCCAGGGCCCGGGTGCGGGGGGTGGCCTCCAGGGCGCCGTAGAGGGGCCGGAGGTACTTCATGCGGCCCACTCGCAGCAGGACCTCCCAAAGCTTCGGGAAGGCCGGCTCGTAGTCCGCGGCGGCGGCCAGGGTGAGCCACTCCACCAGGATCTCGTGGTTGCCCCGGCCCATGAGCTGGAAGTGGGCGTCGAGCCAGGCGCAGTCGGCCTGCGTGACGTGGCGCGGCAGCTTCTGGAGGTAGACCAGCAGCTCGTTGGTGCTCCAGCCGGCGATCTGGCTTTCGCTGGGCCGCTCGCCCGCCGCCCAGCCGTCCGCCAGGGCCGTGAGGGTGTCCAGCATGGCGCTGTGGAACTGCGGGGCGCTGGCGGGCAGGCCCGGCTCATCCAGGTAGGACCGGGCGTGCACCGCCTCCAGGGCGCCCGGCAGCTTGGCGTCCACGAAGGCGCAGAACTGCTCGGTGGTGATGGAGGTGAAGCGGAAGGCGTCCATGTACTCGCGGAGGAAACGGTGGAAGCGGTCCTCGCCCACCTCGCGCTCCAGGGCCGCCACCAGGCGGGCGCCCTTCTCATAGGGGATGCTGGAGAAGGCGTCGTCGGGATCGATCCCCGTCAGGTGCAGGCGCAGCACAGTCAGATGCGGCTCGTTGGTGAAGCGCTCCAGGCTGTCCTCCAGGGCCTTCTGGCCCATGGCCCAGCCCAGGGCCGCCGCGTCGTCGCCGTGCAGGGTGCGCAGGATCTTGCGCTCGGCCCAGACGGTGAAGCCCTCGTTGAGCCAGAAGTGCTCCATGCTGGCATTGGTGACCAGGTTGCCGGTCCAGCTGTGGGCCAGCTCATGCGCCACCACATCCACCAGGCTGCGGTCCCCCGCCAGCAGGGTGGGCGTGAGGAAGGTCATGCGCGGGTTCTCCATGCCACCGTAGGGGAAGGAGGGCGGCAGCACGAGCATGTCGTAGCGGTCCCAGGGGTAGGGCCCGAAGAGCCCTTCGGCCTTGAGGATCATGTCCTCCACGCCGGCGAACTCCCAGGCGGCAGCTTCGACGGTCTCGGGCTCGGCCCAGACGCGGGCGCGGGGGCTGAGGTCGCGGCAAGCCAGGCGGCCCACGGCCAGGGCCAGCAGATAGGAGGGAATGGGCTGGGGCATGGTGAAGCGGAAGGTGTGGCGGCCATCGCCGGTGGGTTCATCCCCGGCGGGGCCTGCGCTCATGACCGCCGTGAGCCCCTCGGGCACGGTCACCTCGGCCTTGTAGGCCACGCGCACCACGGGGGTGTCCTGGCAGGGCACCATGGTGCGGGCGTGGATCTGCTGGCACTGGCTGAAGAGGTAGGGGGCCACCTTGCCCTCGGTCTGGCTGGGCTCCAGCCACTGGAGGGCCATGGCGTCCGGCGAGGTGCGGTAGCGGATCGCCACTTCCTGCGTCTCCGCAGGCAGGTCCAGGCGCAGGCGGCTGCCGAGGATGGCGTCGGGCTCGCCCAGCTCCCAGGCGATGGGGCCATGGCCCGGCACCTGCACGGATAGGATCTCCAGGCCCTTGGTGTCGAGGTCCAGCGTGCCGCTGGCGTTCGCGCCGAACTCCAGCACCACTTCCCCATCGATGCGCTTGGTGGCGAAGTCCACCCCCAGCTTCAGCTGCAGGCGCCGGGCCTTGGGCTGCACAGAGTCGTAGTAGGAGTGTGGATCGGGGCGGCGCATGAAGACCTCACAAGACTCAAAATGATACCCATTCCCCACAATCACGAGGCCCCGCAAGCGAGGCCTCGTATCTGAAAATCGAAGATTTTCAGTCAGCACTAATCTTCATCAGGAACCAGCCCCTCGACCTTCTTCACTTTGATGACATCCCCGTGCTCCTTGACGATGCAGCGGAGCCAGTCCTCGGGCGCCTTGGGGTGGGTGACCTCGCCCTTGGGACCGCGCACGTTGCCATCGAGGTACTTCCAGACCAGGAACTCGCCCAGCTTCTTCCAGCGGGCCATGAGCTTGTCCGTCTCCTGGGCGGCGTTGCGGGTGAGGTAGGCCTGGGCCTGCGCCGGATCCTTCCGGTAGAGCTCCAGGGCGGTGCGGTCCACCTCGGTCTGGCTGGCGAGGTAGCGGCCCTCGTACTCGCGCTGCACTTTCTGCACGTCCACGATCATGTCGCTCCAGCGGGTGTAGGTGTAGTTGGAGACGAAGTTGAAGGTC
Source organism: uncultured Holophagaceae bacterium (assembly GCA_903857495.1). GTDB lineage: Bacteria > Acidobacteriota > Holophagae > Holophagales > Holophagaceae > Geothrix. Next base: position 38,860 of record CAIOFF010000017.1, read on the forward strand.
CAGAAGGCGCTGTCCCAGCTGAACTCATCGAAGTTGCCCGTGCCAATGGCGAAGGCCTTGGGCGGGGCGGTGATGGCGCAGCTGATGGGTACGTAGACGGTGGTGAAGGTGTCATCCACGCCGAACCAGAGCACCCCGCCGACGGGGCCGGGCAGCCAGCCGCGGGACTGGCTCACGAAGGAGAAGCCGGTCTGCTGGGTGCTGATGGCCCGCTCGTGGATGTAGTCCTGGCCGTCAACCTTGAAGCCCATGGGCCGCCAGCGGTAGGGCACCTTGTAGGCGCCGGCGCCCACGTCCTGGGTCATGTCGAACTCGGTGCCCTCGTAGTGGTCCCGCATCAGCTCCATCGCGTCATGGACGTCGAGCTTGGTGTCGGGCTTGATGTAAAGCGGCATGGGCTTGGCGCCCTTCTCGGCCTTCACGAAGTCGATGGGCAGCTTGAGGCTGGGCGCGGCGCGGCGGAAGATGCTCCAGACCCGGGCCTCGCAGGCGCGCAGGGCGCCGAAGGAGAGGGGCGCGTAGGTGTCGGCGAAGCTGAACGACTTGTCCTCGCCCTTGAACCAGCCCTTGGCGCGGGCGAAGGAGATCAGGTCCTTGCTGCAGAAGGCCGTGGCGGGATCGTTCTGGGGGAACCGGCGGATGCGGGCCTGGTTGGCGTGGGCGCTGATGGTGCCGTCCGGCAGCTTATAGGCCACCCAGTGGGCGCCGGTCTGGCCCTTGCCCTTGCCGATCATCTCGAGGATCCAGACCTCGTCGGGGTCGGCGAGGGAGAAGCTCTCCCCGCTGCTGGCGTAGCCGTATTCCTCCACCAGCTTGGTCATCACCTCGATGGCCTCGCGGGCGGTCTTGGCGCGCTCGAGGGCCAGGTAGATGAGGCTGCCGTAGTCGAGGATCCCGCTGGGGCCGGCCAGGTCCTTGCGGCCGCCGAAGGTCGTCTCGGCGATGGCGAGCTGGTGCTCGTTCATGTTGCCGACGCGGGTGTAGGTGACCGGCGCTTCCGGGATGCTGCCCAGCACCTTGCCCGTGTCAAAGGTGAAGCCGCTGTCCCACTCGCGGATCTCGCGCCGGGCGCCCGGCAGGTGGCGGCCGCCGGCCTTGAAGTAGAGCTCCCCGTACAGCGTGTGGCTGTCGGCGGAGTAGGTCACCATGGTCGAGCCGTCCTTGCTCGCGCCCTTGGTGATGAGCAGGTTGGTGCAGGCGTCCAGGGTCGCGCCAGCGGTGAGCAGGCAGGCCAGCAGGACGAGGGGGCGGATGCGCATGGGAACCTCGGTCGGATCAGGAGGGGACTGCGACTACCAGATGGCGGGACGCACCTTGGCGTCGCGCTTCATGGGCTGGCCATCGGCGCAGCCGAAGGCCTCGTAGAACTCCGGCAGGTTGGACAGAGGGCCGTTCACCCGCTCCCGGCCGGGGCTGTGGGGATCGGTCTTGAGCCGCAGGGAGAGGGCCGCCTCGCGGATGTGGTTGCGCCAGACCGTGGCGGCGCCGAGGAAGAAGCGCTGGGGCCCCGTGAAGCCGTCGATGGCCGCCGGCACGGGCTTGCCCTTCAGGCTGTTCCGGTAGGCGGCGAAGGCGATCTTGAGGCCGCCGATGTCGGCGATGTTCTCGCCCAGGGTCAGCTTCCCGTTCACGTGCTCGCCCTTAAGGGGCTCATAGGCGTCGTACTGCTTGACCACCATGTCGGTGCGGGACTCGTAGGCCTGCTTGTCCGCCTCGGTCCACCAGTTCTTGAGGTTGCCCTGGGCGTCGAACTGACTGCCGCTGTCGTCGAAGCCGTGAGTCATCTCATGGCCGATCACGAAGCCCAGGGAGCCGTAGTTCACGGCGTCGTCAGCCTTGGGATCGAAGAAGGGCGGCTGCAGGATGCCCGCGGGGAACACGATCTCGTTCATGGAGGCGCTGTAGTAGGCGTTCACGGTGGGCGGGGTCATGCCCCACTCGGTGCGGTCGATGGCCTTCCCGAGCTTGGCCAGGTTCTCCCGCACGCGGAAGGCGGAGGCCCGACGGACATTGCCGAAGGCGTCGTCGCGCTTGACGTCGAAGGAGTAGGTTTTCCACTTGTCGGGGTAGCCGATCTTCACCCCGAAGGCGTTGAGCTTGGTGATGGCCTGCTGCTTGGTCTCGGCGCCCATCCAGTCCAGGTTGGTGATGCGCTCCCGCAGGGCCACCCGCAGGTTCTCCACCATATCCAGCACCCGCTTCTTCGACTCCGGGGGGAAGGCCACCTTCACGTAGAGCTGACCCAGGGCCTCGCCGAGGATGGCGTCGGTCAGGGCCTCGATGCGCTTGGCGCGGGGCTCGCGCTCGGGGGTGCCGTTCAGCACCTTGCCCTGGAAGGCGAAGGCCTCCTCGCCGAAGGCCTTGGGCAGCAGGTTGGCGGAGGCATTGAGCGCGTGCCAGCGCAGGTAGGTGCGCCACTGGGTGGCGGGGGTCTCCGCGGCCAGCTGGCCGAAGGCCTTGAAGTAGGAGGGCTGGCTGAGGTTCAGGTCCTTGACCTCCACCCCCCGGGCCTGGAAGTAGCCCTTCCAGTCGAACCCCGGCGCCTCGGTCGCCACCTGATCGAGGGTGCGCTTGTTGTAGCGCTTCATGGGGTTCCGCAGCTCCACGCGGGTCCACTGGGCGGTGGCCATGCGGGTCTCAAGCTCCAGGATGACCTTGGCGCGGATAGCAGCCAGGGCCGGGCTGTCGCCAGCCAGCTGGAGCATCTTGGCCACGTGGGCCTCGTATTTGGCCCGGATGTCGCGGCTGCGGGCATCGTCCTTCAGGTAGTAGTCCCGGTCGGGGAGGCCGGTGCCGCCCTGAGTGAGATTGCCCATGTAGCGGGTGGACTCCTTGGCGTCTTGACCGACGAAGAAGCCGAAGCCGCCGGGCAGGCCCTGGGTGTGGAGCTTTGCCAGCAGGGCCGGCAGCTGCTTCGTGTCCTGCAGGCCGTCGATGGTGGCGAAGAGGGGCTTCAGCGGGGTGAGGCCCCGCTTGTCGATGGCGGCCTCATCCATGCCCGCGGCGAAGAAGTCGCCGACCTTCTGCTCGACGCTGCCCTTGACCCAGGTGGTCTTCGCGCTGGTCTCCTCGAGGATCTGCTTGAGGATGGCGCGGTTCCGCTCGCTCACTTCTTCGAAGGCCCCGTAGCGCGCCTTGTCCGCGGGCAGGGTGTGGCTCTTCAGCCAGCCGCCGTTGGCGTAGGTGTAGAAGTCCTCGCAGGGCTTCACCGAGGCGTCGATGTTCACGGCATCGACGCCGGGCTTTTCGCCGGCCACCAGGGCCAGGGTCGCCAGGCCGAGATAGAGGCACAGGGAGGCACGGAAGGAGGAAGCCATGGGTAACCTCGTAAGATGAGGGAGAAAGATTATCACAGCGCCAGCCAGCCCCGGGAGACCGCCTCTGGCGACCTGGGGCTTGCGCTCTGGGGCGGGCAGGGCTGTCCTAGAAGCGAACCGTGACGGTCTCGCCTTCCTTCATGTGGACGGTGTCGATGAAGCGCACCTGGCGGCTGCCGTAGGTGAGGATCAGGCTGGACGTGCGGACGCCGTGGCCGAAGTGGCGGACACCCTGCAGCAGGTTGCCGTGGGTGACGCCGCAGGCGGCGAAGACGATCTGCTGGCCAGGGCAGAGATCGTCCGTGAAGTAGATGCGGTCGAAGTCCACGCCCATGGCCTCGGCCTTCTCGCGGCTGGCGGTGTTGGTGTCGACCTTGAGGCGGCCCTGGATCTCGCCGTTGAGGCACTTCATGGCCGCGGCGGAGAGCACACCCTCGGGGGCGCCGCCCGTGCCCATGACCGCATGGATGCCCGTGCCGCTGACCGCGGCGCTGATGGCGGCGCTGAGGTCGCCGTCGCCGATGAGCTGGATGCGGGCTCCGGTCTTGCGGATGTCGGCGATGAGCTGGGCATGACGCTCCCGGTCCAGCACGCTGACGGTGATCTCGGAGACCAGGCGGTTGAGAGATTTGGCAATGATGTTGAGGGTGTCCCCCACAGGCGCGTCGAGGCTGACCTTGCCCTTGGCGGAGGGGCCGACCACCAGTTTCTCCATGTAGAGGTCCGGCGCGTGCAGCAGGCCGCCCTGCTCCGTGGCCGCCAGCACCGCGATGGCGTTGGGTGAGCCGGTGGCACAGAGGTTGGTGCCTTCCAGGGGATCCACGGCAATGTCCACGGCCGGGTTGTCGCCATCCAGATCCGCTCCCATGCCCACCTTCTCGCCGATGTAGAGCATGGGCGCCTCGTCGCGCTCGCCCTCGCCGATGACGATGGTGGCGTCCATGCGGACGGACTCCATGGCCTTGCGCATGGCCTCCACGGCCAGCTTGTCACTGTGCTTGCGGCGACCGTGGCCGATGGACGTAGCGCAGGCAATGGCAGCTTCTTCAACCACCCTCAGGAATTCGAGCGACAGGGTCTGTTCCATGGTGTGAGCTCCTGGGAGGTGGGGTGGGTAAAACTCAGGCCAGACGGTTGACGCTCTGGCGGATCCAGTCGACAAAGGCCTCGGAGCCTGCCTCGACCGGGAACATCAGAATCTCGGGCACTTCGTAGGTGTGCAGATCGGTGATCACTTCGGATACCTGGGGAAAGAGCTCGATGGTGGTCTTGATGACCAGCATGACCTCCTCATCGAGGTGGGTCTCGCCCTTGAAGTAATAGTAACTTTTGACGCCGGGAATGATGTTCACGCAGGCGGCATAGGCCTGGTCCACCAGCGCGGCGGCGATGGTCAGAGCTGTCTCTTCGCTTCCGCAGGTGGTGACGATGGTGCAGACGTCGCTCATCGAGTGAACTCCCCGCCCGGCGGGCGGAACCCCTCATTGTAGCTTGGGATAGCTTGCGTCGCAGGTCACGAAACGGCGGCAGGTGTCGGGATTTCACGGACGGTGGTCTGACCACGGAGGGCTTGGTGCGCCTGGGGGGGGCTTGGGCTCTGCTCGGAGGTCCGAATCCTCTCGCCTGCAAGGGGTTGGCCCGCTCTCTGTATCCGGCGCCGTCCCACCAGGGCAGTGACTCGAACTGCGTCCAGCTGCGCTGTCCGCCGGCCTTGTTCGGCGCCACATCGAGTGGCGCCTCGGCAAGTCTCCGCCTGACGCAGGCTCCCCCGGAGCCTGCTCCCGCGCGCCGCAGCGCGCGGAGTCGGAGCCTCCTCGGAGGTTCGAATCCTCTCGCCCGCAAGGGGTTGGCCCGCTCTCTGTATCCAGCGCCGTCCCACCAGGGCAGTGACTCGAACCGCACCCGGCTGCGCCGTGTGCCGGCCTGCTTCGGCGTGCCAGAGGCTCCGACTCCGCGATTGAGCGGAGCGAAGAGCGGGAGGACAGCGCCGGGCGCTGTCCGTCAGGCGGAGGGCACGCCTCGGGCAGTCCACTCGGAGGTCCGAATCCTCTCGCGCTTTTCCGACCAATGAAAAGGGGGCCGCGGGCCCCCTTTTCATTGGTCGGGGCGAGAGGATTCGAACCTCCGACCTCTCGGTCCCGAACCGAGCGCTCTACCAGGCTGAGCCACGCCCCGACGAAGGTTTGACTGTACTCGAATCCCCGGGGGGGGTCCAGTGCTACTCCGCTTCGAGGCCGAGGCGGACCCGCTCCTGGTGGCGGGTTTCCAGCAGGAGCAGGGCCCGTCGGAGGGGATCGGGATCCTGGGGCAGGGTCGGGGTGGGGACCGGAGGATCACAGGGCACGATCTGGATGCCGCGGAGGGACAGGCGCAGGGCGCGGTGGATGCGGTCCCGCATCTGGGGCCAGACGGCGAGGGAGGCCTCGCGCAAGGCGGCGATCCGGGTGAGCTCCCAGCAGCCGATGACGAGGACCTCCCGCTCCACCCGCAGGAGGCGGGTGCGGTCGGCCAGGGCAGGGCCCATGACGAAACGCCAGGCCTGCCGGAGGCGGGCCTCGGCCAGCTGGTTCGGTTTCCGGGCCCCCACGGGGACCAGGCGCGGGGCGGCTCTCACGGCTTCCGCCGCGGCGGGGGCAGGGGTGCGCAGGCCCGCTCCCCATTCAGGAGGATGGGCGAGGCCAGGGTGGGGACCATGGTGTGGGTGTCGGAGTCGAAGAGGGGCTGCAGCAGGTTGTGCAGCTCGCCGCCCTTGCGGAAGAGCACCTCGTCCACGCTGCGGACCGGGCTGGCGGGGATGGCGTTGGCGGCGCACATCTCCAGCACTTCGACCACGGTGCTGCCCTGGGTGCGCGCTTCGATGAGGGCCACGAGCTCTACCCGGTCCCGCACCCGGCCGCGGTTCTTGCGCCAGTCTGGCCGGGTCTCCAGGTCGAGGTCCAGCCACATGGCCAGCACCTCAAACTGCCGGTCGCTGCCGATGCCGATGGCCACGTCCCCGTCACTGCAGCGGAAGGACTGGTAGGGCACGATCTGGGGATGGGCGTTGCCCCAGCGCTGCGGAGGTTCGCCGGTCATCAGCGAGCCGGCGGCGACGTTCACCAGGCCTGCCAGGGCCGCCTCCATGAGCGGCACCTCGATGTGGATGGCCTCGCCGGTGCGCTCGCGGTGGAGCAGGGCCGCCTGGATGCCGTTGGCGCAGTAGAGGCCCGCCAGCACATCGACCAGGGCCACGCCCACCTTCATGGGCCGACCCTCGGGCTCGCCGGTGATGTCCATCCAGCCGCTCTCCGCCTGGATGATGAAGTCGTAGCCGGCCCGGCGGGAGGCAGTCACGTCGGAGGCGAAGCCGCGCACCGAGGCCAGGATCAGCTTAGGAAACTTCGCGTGGAGCCGCTTCCAGCCCAGGCCCAGGCGGTCCGCGCTGTCCGAGCGGAAGTTCTCCACCAGCACGTCGGCGTCCTTCAGCAACTCGAAGAGGACCTCGCGGCCTTCGTCGGAGTGGAGGTCGATGGTGCGGCTGACCTTGCCCCGGTTGGCGCAGCGGAAGTAGGCGCTCTCGCCTTCCTCACCATCTTCGAAGGGAGGCCCCCAGCCCCGGGTGGGGTCGCCGCCTGGCGGCTCCAGCTTCTGCACCTCAGCCCCGAAGTCCGCCAGCAGCTGCGTGGCGAAGGGACCCGCCAGCACGCAGGACAGGTCCACGACCCGGAAGTGGGAAAGGGGATTGAGCATCGGGATCTCCGGCTCCAGCCTACTTCATGTCCACCTGGACATCGCCCTCCAGGTAGGCCTGGGACTTGAAGGCCTCGGGCCCCGTGGTCAGCGCCGCGACCTTGAAGGCCTTCAGGCTGCCGCTGAGCATGAGGTTAGGCGCCAGGGGGCGGTTGAGGCCGGCCTGGACGGCCTCCCGCAGGCCCTGGAACTGCTGGTCCATGAGGAAGTGGGCCTTCTCCACCAGCAGCTTCTGCAGGCCCGAGTGGTTGAGCCAGACGCCCATGCGGGTCAGCCAGCTCTGGCTGTCCAGGGTGAAGTCCAGGTCGGCCAGACGCAGGGAGCTGGTGGCCGGGTCGGAGATGGGCCGTCCCGCGAGGGTCACCTTGCCTGTGACGCGCCCCTTGACGCCGATCTCCAGCAGGGCCCGGCCCTGGTCCCCCCAGACGCGAGCTGACGTGATCTCGAAGCGGCCCTTGTCCGTGTCGAAGGTCTTGCCCACCACCTCCGCGATCAGCTGCTGCGTGGCGTGGAGGTAGGAGAGCTCCGCCTCGACCCGGAGCCGGAACCCGGGCCTGGGGCTGGTGTTCAGCTCGAGGTCCGGCAGCGGCGTGGTCACGACCACGGGCTTCGCCCCCAGTACCAGCCGGGGCAGGGCCTCGATCTCCGGAGTGATGACCAGGGTCCGGCCCTGGGTGACCAGCGGGGCGATGCGGATGCGCCGGGGCTGGAACAGCAGGTAGAGGTCCTTCCGCAGCTCGATGGGCTGGCTGAAGAGGTTCCACGCTTCCTGGGCCTTCTGGCGGGCGAGGGCGTTCTCGCGAACCAGCTGGGCCAGGGCTTCCGTGCCCGCCGCGAGGTTGTCCTTCATGCCGGCGGTCACCTGGTTCGTGATGTCGAAGCCGAGGAAGGTGATCTCGCAGGTGTTCAGGGGAGTCACCTCGAAGGCCGTCTGGCGCAGGGCCACGCCCCAGCCCGGGAGGATCCCGAGCTCGGTCTTGAGGTCCAGCAGCACCCGGCGGGGCGGCTCCGGGCTGCGCCCGCAGGACCCCATCACGGTGTAGTGGTTGCCCAGGGTCCGCAGGCCCACATCCATGCCGAAATTGGCCACCATGCGCAGCGAGAGCTGGGCGTCCTTCATCTGCACCTGCAGCGGCTCCCGGATCAGGTTGAAGCGGAAGTAGGCCCGAGGCTTGCCCTTGATCTCCGCCCAGGTCTCGATGTTGGGCGGCGAGAGGGGCACCTGAGCCTCGACCTGTCTCAGCAGGGCGGACAGGTCCACCCGGATGGGCAGGGCCAGGCTGGAGGACTCAAGCTCCTCCACCAGCGCCGGCAGAGGCGGCGCCTGGGCCGCCAGGGGCAGCGCGAGCAGCAGCAGGATCGAGAGGCGGCGGGGGGAGCTCATGGACTCCCCCAAGTTATCAGGCCAGAACCCGTTCGTAGGCCTTGCCCAGGGTAAGGGCGATCTCCTCGGGGCTGCGGCCCAGGAAATCCGAGCGCTGCATGAGGTGCAGCAGCTGGCCGTCCTTCAGGATGGCGGCCTGGGGGCTGGTGGGCAGGGCGCCCTCGAAGTAGTCCCGGGCCTGGGCCGTGGCCTCCTTCTCCATGCCCGCGAAGACCGTGACCAGCTGATCGAAGCGCAGACCCATGGTGCGCAGGGCCGCCACCACGCCCGGGCGGGCCCCGGCCGCCGCACAGCCGCACACACTGTTCACCAGCAGCAGCGTGGTGCCCGGCCGCTGCAGCGCCGCGTCCACCTGGGCTCCGTCCAGCAGCTGGCGGAAGCCCACCTGCGTGAGCTCCTCGCGCATGGGGGCGACCATTTCTTCGGGGTAGTTGGACAAAGCATCCTCCGTGGGGAGCCCAAAGTTTACCAATCAAGTCAAGATTATGGCCAGCCCCTCGGTCATGCGATCCTGGGGCGTATTTTCCGGAGCCGTCATGAAGGACTTCTTCAAGAGTTTCTTTGCCAGCCTGCTGGCCATCATCCTTACGGGGGGGCTGGGGCTGCTGCTGCTGTTCGGGGTGCTGGCCGCGGTCGGCTCTTCGGGCAAGCCCACGGTGCCAGCCAAGGCCCTGCTGGTCTTCGACCTGGATACGAGCCTGACTGATGGCGAGCATGAGCCGGAGCCCAGCGAGGCCATCAGCGAGGCCATGGGTGGGGGCGGCAGCCACAGCCAGTCCCTGCCGACAGTCATCGAGGCCCTGGACCGGGCCGCAGGTGATGCCCGCATCACGGGCCTCTTCCTCACGGGCAACCTTCAGAGCGCCGGACCCGCCCAGCTGAAGGAGCTGCGGGAGGCGCTGCAGCGCTTCAAGGCCAAGAAGCCTGTCCTCGCCTACAACCTGAACTGGAGCAAGCGGGACTTCTACCTGGCCGCCGGGGCCACGACGGTCTTCATCAACCCCTTCGGCGAGATGGAGGTCAACGGCCTGGGCAGCGAGCCCATGTTCTTCGGCGAGGCCTTCAAGAAGTACGGGGTCGAGGTGCAGGTCACCCGGGTGGGCAAGTACAAGAGCGCCGTGGAGCCCTTCATCACGGACCGCATGAGCGAGCCCAACCGTGAGCAGGTGCAGAAGCTCCTCGGAGACATCTGGGGCGACTGGAAGGAGACCGTCGCCAAGGACCGCAAGAAGGCGCCCGCGGACCTGCAGGCCCTCGCCGATGAGCGGGGCGTGGTCGAGGCCGAGGAGGCCAAGCAGCTGGGCCTCGTGGACCGCATCGCCCCCTACGACGAGGTGCTGGACGAGCTCAAGAAGCTGGCGGGCAAGCAGCCCAAGGACAAGGACTTCCCCCAGATCACCCTGGCCACCTACGCGGGCATTCCGGGCGAAGCCAAGACGGGCAAGACCCGCATCGCCGTGGTGGTCGCGGAAGGCGAGATCGTGGATGGCGAGGGCAAGCCCAGCCAGGTGGGTGGGGAGCGGCTCAGCCGCGAGCTGCGCCGCCTGCGGCTGGATGACCGCATCAAGGCCATCGTCATGCGCGTGAACAGCCCCGGCGGCAGCGCCTCGGCCTCGGAGCTCATCCAGCGAGAAGTGGTGGTCACCCGCAAGCTCAAGCCGGTGGTGATCTCCATGGGCCACCTGGCGGCTTCCGGTGGCTACTGGATCAGCACCTACGGCGACCGCATCTTCGCGGAGCCCACCACCATCACGGGCTCCATCGGCGTGTTCGGGATGCTGCCCAATGTGAAGAAGCTCGCCAACGAGCACGGCATCACCTGGGACAGCGTGCAGACCGCGAAGATGGCCAGCCTCGGGACCATGACCCGCCCCAAGACCGAGCTGGAGCTGGCCCGCATCCAGGGCATCGTGGATCACATCTACGAGCAGTTCATCGCCAAGGTGGCCGACAGCCGGAAGCTGAAGCGGGAGGCCGTCCACGAGATCGCCCAGGGCCGCGTCTGGTCCGGCCAGGAGGCCCTGAAGCTGGGCCTGGTGGACGAGCTGGGCGGGCTGGGCGACGCGGTGAAGCACGCCGCCAAGCTGGCCAAGGCCGAGGGTGATTTCTATCTGGTCGGCCCCGAGCGGGAGCCCGACACCTTCCGCGAACTCCTCAAGAGTTTTGGCCAGGGCAAGCCCCGCAAGCTGACCAGGTCCGGTCCCGTGGAACTGCTCACGGAGCGCTTGAAGGTCCAGCTCGAGCGGCTGTCAGCCCTGAACGATCCGCGCGGCGTCTACGCCCGGATGCCCTTCGAGATCGATATCAACTAGTCCGCTTGAGGCTGAGTTCCAGCGTGAACTCGGCCACGGGCTCAAAGCCGCCGTCCGGAGTCCGGACGGCGGCTTGCATGTGCATGGGCTCCGTGATGCGCTCGGAGGTTTCCAGGGCCCGCTGGACCTGATCCCGGATGGCGACGCCTTCCTCGCAGATGAAGTAGACGTCCGATTCCGGGCGCTTGAGGAAGCTGGCCTGGAAGGCCTTGAAGACCAGCGAGACCCCGCCACCGGCGCGCCGGATGGCGTCCATGGCCAGCAGGCCTCCGGCGCAGTCGGCGCCGATGGCCAGGGCCCCGAAATACATGGACCCCAGGTGGTTCCGGGTCCAGCGCCGGAGCGGGATCCGGACCACGCAGCGGGTCTCGGACAGCTCCACCACGCTGGGCCGCACCGAGGCCAGCAGGGGGATCTTCAGCCAGCCGAAGAGCCGCATGCCGAAGGTCTGCTTGAAGCGCTCGAGGCGAGAGCCCATGGCCTCAGTCCTTGATCAGGTTCACGTCCAGCAGGCCCGGCGGGGGATCCAGGTCCAGCCGATGGTTCGGCAGGTCCAGGGTCCACCAGGCCTTGATGTAGGGGATGTCCCGCTGGCCGGTCCGGCCGGGCCGGAGGTCCTTCATGACGACCATGTCGTAGCCCGTGGGGGCCGGGTCCAGGCGGAGCACCTCGCCCACCTTGCGGTCGGCGACGAAGACCTCGCAGCCGACCCACTGGTGGCGGAAGCTCTCGCCCTCCTCCAGGGTGGCCTCGGCCTCGGGCATCCACAGCGACCAGCCTTTGAGGGCCTCTGCCGCCGTGCGGTCCGGCACGTCCGCGAAGGCCAGGCAGGGGCGCTCCTGGTGCCAGCGGAACAGGCGCAGGCTGACGCCCCGCGCGGGGGCAAGCGCTTCGGAACGCTCCAGGTCCTGGTGCGGGGGCGCCAGGATGAGCCCGGCCATGCCCTCCAGGCGCTCGGGGTTGTCCATGACCGCATGGAAGAGGAACTCACCCTTGAGTCCCTGGATCTTGGCAAGATGGCCTGCAAGCAGCATCTAGGCCTCCCGCTCGTCCTCGTCGTAGAGCTCCAGCTCCACCACCACGCCGGCTTTCTCGCCCGCAGCCTTGCAGAGGGTGCGCAAGGCCGAGATCATGCGGCCGTGCTTGCCGATGATGCGGCCGCGGTCCCGGGGATCGGCATAGACCAGCACATCGCGCCTGCGGCCCTCGCCCGCCACTTCGACGCGGAAGGCGTCCGGGTGGTCCAGCAGGGGGGTCAGCACATCTCGCAGGAAGGCTTCGAAGTCCATGGTCGCTCCAGGGGAGGCGCGAAGAACAAAGAAAGCCGGACCTGCGCCCGGCTTTCGCGATACGAATTCGGGCTACAGGACCTGGTTCTTCTTGAACAGGTCGAGCACGGTCTTGGAGGGCTGAGCGCCCTTCTGGAGCCAGGACTTGGCCTTCTCCACGTCGATCCGCACCGCCTCGCCGGTGCCGGCGATGGGGTTCACGAAGCCGAGCACCTCGAGGGCCTGGCCCGTCGGGATGCGGTCGTTCTCGGAGACGACGATGTGGTAGAACGGGCGCTTCTTGGCACCATTGCGAGCAAGTCGGATCGAAAGCATGGGTACTCCCTGAGCAGGAAAGTGTAGCGCGGAAGGGTCCAAGTCCCAAGCCCTAATTGGTGTTCCCACGGAAACCGGCGGCTGCCAAAAGGGGGCGTCAAGGATCGAAGGCGGCCGGGGGGAAGCTGCCCGCCAGCTCGGCCTGGCGTTCCCGCACGTTCCGGCGGAGCGTGGGCCAGCGGGGATGCGCCCGGACCCGCGCCAGGAACGGCGAGGCCTCATACCAGTCGGCGCAGCTGAAGCCCTGCACGAAGGCCCGGGTGGCGCAGTCGATGCCGTGATCCGCATCGCCCAGCAGCGAGTAGGCCTCGGCTTCCTTGAAGGTCCACTCGCCGTCAGGGATCCGCAGCTTCCCACGGACCTCGTCCACCTCGTGCAGCAGCTGCAGACCTTCGTCCACCCGGCCCTCAAGGTAGGCCCGGTAGGCGCGGCACAGGTCGCGGAAGGGGATGGGCTCCATGGCCGGAGCGCTGCCCGCTGTCAGGAAGCCCAGGGCTGCTTCGCGCTGGCCCTGGAGCAGCGCGAAGTAGCCCTGGTAGAAGAAGGTGCTCGCGTCCTGGCGGAGGCTGCGGACCCGGAGGAGCTCCTGGCCGAAGGCTGCGTGGTCGCCAAGGTAGAGGTAGGTGGTCTCGGCGAACCAGGCCGAGGGCGAGGCCAGGTGGCCCAGCAGGTCATTGCGCCGGACCAGGGCCCGGCGGGCACCCTCCAGCAGGCCCGAGGTCCGGCTGGCGTAGGCCACGCCCAGGTAGAGGTCCGCGCTGCCCGGCCGCATGCGGATCGCCTCCTTGAGCAGGCGGAGGGCCGGGCTCTGATTGCCGGTGTCCGTCAGCATCAGGGACCAGAGAAAGGTCGCCCGGGGGTAGCCGGGTACGAGGTCCACGGCCTTCCGGAAGGCATGGTGCGTCCGGGAGTTCAGGCCGACGCCCGCCTCCTCCGGGTTGACCCAGAGGCTGCGGTAGAGGTGGTCACCGAGGGCGGCCCAGGCCGTGGCGCAGCCCGGCTCCTCCTCGACCAGGTGCCAGGACTGCGGCAGGTGGCTCGACGCTGCGAGGTCATCGCCGATGGCGAGCCCTTCCAGCAGCAGCCAGAAGTTGCCGGGGGTGCGCGGCAGCAGCTCATTCAGCCGCCGCACCCGGGTCAGCAGGGGCCAGTGCTGGACGACATGGTCCATGGTCCTGGCGGGCTCCCGGGCGGGGGCCACGTCCGAGACCCAGGGCTGGGCCGCCAGCAGCCGGGCGACGGTGTTCCACTCCAGGCTCAAGGCCAGGAGGTCCTTGTCGCGCCGGCCCTGGAACCGGAGCAGCCGCATGCCCGGAGGCAGCTGCTGCAGCTCGGAGGTCGAAGGCAGGCCTTTCCCGTGGGTGACGGTGGCCCCGGCGAGGATCTCCATGTAGTCCGAGAGCAGGGTCTCCAGACCGGGGCCGAGGTCCTTCCCCTGGCTGTCCAGGGGGGACCGCAGGATCAGCACCCGCTCGGCAGCGGGGGGCCGCAGCAGGGCAAAGCCCAGGCTGCCGAGGCCAAGCAGAAGCAGGCCCAGGAGGCCCAGGAGTCCGGCGCGGATCAGGGTGGGGCGGGGCGCCTGCATGGCCGCAGCGTCAGAACGGAAGGTTGGGGGCGCCGCCCAGCTTGCCCATGCGCTGCATGCGGGCCATGAACTTGGGGTCGTTCATCTGACCCATGAGCTTCTTGGTCTCCACGAACTGCTTGAGCAGCTGGTTGATCTCGCTCACGGGGCGGCCGCAGCCCGAGGCGATGCGGCGCTTGCGCTTGCCGTCCAGCAGGTTGTGGTTCGCACGCTCGGCGGGGGTCATGGAGTTGATGATGGCTTCCAGGTGCTTGATGCGCTTGTCCGTGGCCACGCTCGCCAGCTGGTCCTTCATCTGGCCCAGGCCCGGCAGCATGCCGAGGATCTTGTTCATGGAGCCCAGCTTCTGGACCTGCTGGAACTGCTTGCGCATGTCCTCGAGGGTGAACTGGTTCTTGGCCATGCGCTTGGCCATGACCTCCGCTTCCTTCTCGTCGATGCGGTCCTTGGCGTGCTCGATGAGGCTCAGCACGTCGCCCATGCCGAGGATGCGCTGGGCCATGCGGTCGGGATGGAAGCGTTGGAAGTCCTCCAGCTTCTCGCCCTCGCCCACGAACTTGAGGGGGCGGCCCGTGGCCTGCTTGATGCTGAAGGCCGCGCCACCGCGGGTGTCGCCGTCGGTCTTGGTGAGCACCACACCGGTGATGCCCAGCTTCTCGTGGAAGGCCGTGGCGCTGCGGACCGCGTCCTGGCCCGTCATGGCATCGGCCACGAAGAGGATCTCATCGGGCGAAGTGGCGCCCTTGATGCGGGCCAGCTCCTCCATGAGGCCTTCGTCCAGGTGGAGGCGGCCCGCGGTGTCCAGCACCACCACATCCCAGCCCTTGAGCCGGGCCTCGGCCACCGCCGCGGCGCAGATGGCCACGGGATCCGTTTCCGTGGTGCGGAAGGAGGGCACGCCGGCGTCCCTGGCCACCACGTGGAGCTGCTCGATGGCCGCGGGCCGGTAGACGTCCGCGGGTACCAGCAGGGGCGAGCGGCCCAGCTTCTTGAGGAACAGCGCCAGCTTGCCGCAGGTGGTGGTCTTGCCCGCCCCCTGCAGGCCCACCATCATCACCACCGTCGGTGGGTGGGTGGCGAAGGTGATGGGATGCTCGGGGGCCTGGCCGCCCATGATCTCCACCAGCTCGCGGTGGACGATGTCGATGAAGGCCTGGGTGGGATTCAGTCCCTGCAGCACCTCGGCGCCCAGCGCCTTCTCCTTCACCCGCTGCAGGAAGGTGCGGGCCACGCTCACATGGACGTCGGCCTCGAGCAGGGCCATGCGCACTTCGCGGAGCACGCCCTCCAGATTGGCTTCCGTCAGCTTGGACTGGCCCCGGAGGGCCTTCATCGCCTGGCTGAGCTTCTGGGTAAGGCTGTCGAACATGGGACCTCGGCGGAGTGCAACCTCCCATCTTAACGGGCTCCGGGGAATCCCGAATCCGGTCTCACCAGGCAAGAGACGCTGTCGCAACACAAAATTTGGCGCATAATCTTGACCAACGGAGTCAAGTTCATGCCCAACGGTCTGGCCGACAGCCTCAGTCCCTACCTCCTGCAGCACGCCCACAATCCCGTGGACTGGCAGCCCTGGGGGGAAGCGGCCCTGGCGCGGGCCCGGGCGGAGCAGAAGCCGATCTTCCTGAGCATCGGCTACAGCGCCTGCCACTGGTGCCATGTCATGGAGCGGGAGAGCTTCGAGAACCAGGCCGTGGCCGAGGTGCTCAACGCGCACTTCGTGAGCATCAAGGTGGACCGCGAGGAGCGGCCGGACCTGGACGACCTCTACATGGACGCGGTGCAGGCCCTCACGGGCCGGGGCGGCTGGCCCATGAGCGTCTGGCTGACCCCGGACCTGGAGCCCTTCCACGCGGGCACCTACTTCCCACCCCAGTCGAGGGGGGGCATGCCCGGCTTCCTGCCGCTGCTTACGCGCATCGCCCAGGTGTGGCAGGAGGACCGGACGGGCCTGGTCGCCCAGGCGGCCAGTCTGGCGGCGGAGCTGCGTCGGCAGGCGGAGGTTCAGGCGGGCGCGGAGCTGCCGGGCTGGCCAGTCATCGAGACCGCCCTGGCCCAGCTGCGGAAGGCCTTCGATGGCCGCTGGGGCGGGTTCGGACCCGCACCCAAGTTCCCCGCGCACCTGGCCGTGGAGCTGCTCCTGGCCCGGGGCGTTCCCGGGGACCGGGCCCTGGCGACCCGCACCCTTGACGCCATGTGGGAGGGCGGGATGTTCGACCACCTGGGCGGCGGCTTCGCCCGCTACAGCGTGGACGGCCAGTGGCTGGTGCCCCACTTCGAGAAGATGCTCTACGACAACGCCCAGCTCGCCAGCTGCTACCTGACGGCCTGCCAGGCCACGGGGGAGCCCCGCTATGGGCAGGTGGCTCGGGAGACGCTGGACTACCTGCTGCGGGACCTCCGGGATCCCAGCGGAGGCTTCCACGCCAGCGAGGATGCGGACAGCGAGGGCGAGGAGGGCCGGTTCTACGTCTTCACGCCGGAGGACGTCCATGCGGCCCTGGGATTTTCTGATGGCGAGCGGTTCTGCGCGGCCTACGGCATCACCGAGGGGGGCAGCTTCGAGCATGGCCGCAGCGTGGTCCACCGCTTCTCGGCCCCCGCGGGCGCGGTCCTGCCCGAGGCCGAGGACCGGCGGCTGCGGGAGCGGCTGCGCCTCTGGCGGGATCAGCGGGTCCGGCCCGCGAAGGATGACAAGGTGCTGGCCGCCTGGAACGGGCTGGCCCTGACCGCCCTCGCCCGGGGCTTCCAGGTGCTGGGGGACCTCCGCTACCTCGAGGCGGCCCAGGCCTGTGCCGGCTTCCTGCGCCGGGAACTCTGGCGCGAGGGGCAGCTGCTGCGGGTCTGGCGCCGGGGCGCGGCCCACACCCCCGGCTTCCTCGAGGACTTGGCGGCGGTGGCGGACGGGCTGGTGGATCTCTACGAGGCGGACTTCAACCCCGCCTGGCTGCGCTGGGCCGGGGCCCTCGCCGAAGACCTCCTCTCTCAGTTCCAGGACCCCGACGGCGGTGGCTTCCACAGCACCCGGGCGGGGGCGGTGGACCTGCTCTTCCGCCAGAAGCCGGGCTACGACCAGGCCCTGCCCAGCGGCAACACCCTGGCGGCGCGGGCGCTTCTGCGGCTCTCCCGGCACCTCCAGCGGGAGGACTTCCGGGCCGCCGCGGAAGGCACCCTGCAGAGCTTCGGCCCCCTGCTGACCCGGGCTCCCCGGGCCTTCCTGGGCCTGCTGGGCGTGCTGGACACGGTCCTGCGGGATCCACTGGAGGTGACCATTGCAGGCGCGCCCTCCGACCCGGAGGTGGCCGAGCTGCTCCGGGAAGTGCACCGCCGCCACCTGCCGGGGCGAGTCCTCTCGGCGGCGGCAGAGCAGGGCCTGCCCCTGCACCAGGGCCGCGGGGCGCAGCCAGGTCGGGTCCAGGCCTATGTGTGCCGGGGCCGGGTCTGCGCGGCCCCGGTCACCGGCGCCGCCGAGCTGGCGGCCCTTCTGGAGGCCCCGCCAGGGGCGGTCTGACCACCCTCAGCGGCCGGGCGGTTAGACTGGCACTGGGTACGAGTCCTCTGGGGAGGGAAGCTGGATCATCCTGAGCCGCCGGGGCCTCTCTGGAGGAGACCGCCATGAAGACGTTCGGGTTCAAGATTGATCCCCTGACCGGTGAGGACTACTACGAGGTCTACGTACGCGGCAGGCAGCTGCTGAACGACTCACACCTGAACAAGGGCTCGGCCTTCACCAAGGAGGAGCGTCTGAGTCTTGGCCTGGACGGCATGCTGCGCACGGGCATCGGCTCTCTCAGCACCCAGGTGGACCGGGTCTACGAGGCCTACCAGCGCAAGCCGGACGACCTGGAGCGCTACATCTACCTCTCGGGCCTGCAGGACCGCAGCGAGCCGCTGTTCTACCGGCTGCTGCTGGACCACCTCGAGGAGATGGTGCCCATCGTCTACACGCCCACCGTGGGCCAGGCCTGCATGCAGCTGAGCCACATCCAGCGGCGCTATCGCGGCATCTACATCACGCCGAAGAACATCGCCAACATCGACCAGATCTTCCAGGGGCTGTCCCAGCCGCAGGTGAACCTCATCGTGGTGACCGATGGCGAGCGCATCCTGGGCCTGGGCGATCTGGGCTCGGACGGCATGGGCATCTCCGTGGGCAAGGTCAGCCTCTACGTGGCCGCCGGCGGCGTGCATCCCGCCGTGTGCCTAGCCATCTGCCTGGATGTCGGCACCAACAACACCCGCCTGCTGGAGGACCCGCTCTACCTGGGCGTCCGCCGGCCCCGTCTGCGCGGCGCGGAGTACGAGGACGTGGTGGAGAAGTTCATCCTGGGCGTGAAGCGCAACTTCCCGAGTGCCCTGCTGCAGTGGGAGGACTTCGCCAAGCAGACTGCCTTCAAGAACCTGGACCGCTACCGGGAGCGCATCCTCTCCTTCAATGACGACATCCAGGGCACGGGCTCCACGGCCCTGGCGGCCCTGATGACGGCCATGCGCATCAAGAAGAGCCGCTTCCAGGACGAGCGCTACGTCATCGTGGGCATGGGCCAGGCCGGCACGGGCATCGCCATGAACATCCGCGCCGCCCTGAAGCAGGAGGGCCTCTCCGACGAGGCCGCGCGCAAGCTCATCTACGCCGTGGACATGCAGGGCCTGCTGCTGGAGGGCGATCCCCTGCTGGAGGGCCCCCAGGAGCCTGTGGCCCAGCGGCGCGCCGCCGTGGACGGCTGGCAGCTGGATGACCCCTCCCACATCGGGCTGCAGGATGTGATCCGCAATGCCCATCCCTCGGTGCTCATCGGTGTCACGGCCCAGCCCGGCCTCTTCAGCGAGGCTATCCTGGCGGAGACCGCCAAGCACTCCGAGCGCCCCGTCGTCCTGGCCCTGTCCAATCCCACGCACAAGTGCGAGTGCACGCCCGAGGCCGTCTGGAAGGCCACGGACGGCAAGGGCCTGGTGGCCACCGGGAGCCCCTTCGATCCCGTGGACTGGAAGGGCCACAAGCTCCTCTCTTCCCAGTGCAACAACATGTATATCTTCCCGGGCGTGGGCCTGGGCGCCCTGGTCTGCAAGGCCTCCCGCGTCACGGACGGCATGTTCCTGGCCGGCAGCAAGGCGATCAGCGAGTTCGTGACCCCCGCCCAGGAGGACATGGGCCTGCTGCTGCCTGAGATGAAGGACATCCGGGCCGTCTCCGCCGCCGTGGCCAAGGCCGTGGGCATCGAGGCCCGCGACTCGGGGCTGGGTCGCCTCATCGACGACGAACAGCTGGAAGGGATTGTCTCCCGGGCCCAGTGGGTGCCGAAATACGCCTCCTACCGTCCGGGAACCGCTCCCCGGGACTAGCCGCCAAACATCTTTCCCGTCCCCCCTTGAGGAAGCCACGCAGGGACCTATGCTGGGGCCGGGAAGAGGCTCTCTTTCCTCCCGCGGGGCGACCGTTCACGCCAGCCCCTTCCGGCCCGAGTACCTCCAGGCCGCGACCTCTGGGCACCCTTCGGGGTGCCCTTTTTGGGTCAGACGGGCAGGTTGCTCACGTGGGCAGCCCTAGCGCGGAATGAGGGGTTCCCGCGAGGACGGGCGGCAGGGCCAGAGCCTTGAGCCAGGCGGACGGCCGCATGCGAATCCTCCCTCGCGTCGAAGCGCAGCGGGGAACTCTTTCTCAATCTCACGAATCAGCATTTGGGCCCATTGCTGCAACAGGCGAATGGGCGGGTCGAAGAAGAAAACGGCCAAGTTGGCTTGGATAGATCTTCCAGCGAGGGCAGCTCCCCATAAAATCCTGGACAGAGAAAAATGGGATTAATTCGGTTGACGGGTAGGTAATCAAGGGGTTTATGCTGGCAGACACTTTCCAACCCCATCCCCCCATAAGGAGAAGTGCCATGCCTAGGCCTCAGGGCGGCTGTTCCCGTCTGTCTGTGTTCACGCTCCTCCTGGCCGCGGCGGCGCTGCCTGCCCTGGGACAAGGAATGGTTCCGCCACCGTCCCCGAATCAGCCCAAGGGCGCTCTGTCTCCCCTCTCCAACGCCCGGGCGATCCGGCTGGCGCCGGGGGTCGCGACCATCGCCCGGGCCATGCCGGCGGTCCAACCCCTGCACGCCAATGCTGTGCTGGAGGACATCAAGCGCATCCCGATTCCCCACCAGCCCTTCCAGCTGATCGACCCCAAGACCCGGAAGATTGTCGGCCCCAGCGACAACATCACGCTGCCCGATGGCCGCGTGGTGCCCGCCGGTGCCTACTACAAGGAGCTGAACGCCCTGGAAGCCTGGCTGAACGGCGCCGGGCACACCCTCAAGACCAAGGATGCCCTGCCGGTGCTGCGGCGGACGGCGGTCAATGTCTCGCTGCTGAACACCCAGTCCAGCAAGATCGGCACCTTCCACAAGGTGCTGCCCAAGGTCGATCTGCAGCGCATCAAGCCGACCGCCGGGGCTGCCCCCATCGGCAGCCAGATCCAGAGCATGGTCTCCCAGGGGGATGCCCAGAAACTGGGCCTGAGCCCCCAGCAGTATCAGGACGGACTCAGGAGCCTGACCGGCGCGAACCTCACCAGCGTCGCACCGGGCCACATGGCCCAGGCGGCCGTCGCGCCCCTCTTCAAGCCGGCCGGCACCAAGCTCAACGCGGCGGTCGCGGCCATCAAGGTCCGCAAGCCGATCCATCAGACCTACCCCTTCGACTTCGAAGTGGGCAGTGCGGGCACCTTCCAGGCCTACCTGCGCGGGAAGGGCACCATCGATGGCGAGGTCTTCGCCGTCTCCACGCCGCCCACCAAGGATGACCTCGAGAACAGCGAGAGCCACTTCGCCTTCCACGGCGATGCCACCGCTGGGGGGGCGGTCTTCAACCAGAGCTTCACCCTGGCGACGGCCACGGCGGACTTCACCTCCTCGGCCAAATCCAATTCCGCCAAGATGGACATCTCCGTCCTCGGACAGAGCATCTTCCACCTGAGTGAGTCCGCCCCCGCCAAGTGGGAGAAGAGCCAGAAGTACTCCAAGGGCTGCGATGTCCACACGAGCATTCCCGTGCCCATCGGACCCCTCACCCTTACCGTGAAGCTGGGAGTGCAGGGCGAAGCCGGTCTCGAGTACGGCGTGGGTCTCTACGGGGGCCTGCCCATGGTGCGCGCCTGGGTGGATCCCTACGTCCACAGCAGTGTCTACGCCCAGGCTGGCATCGGCATCGGTGGGGACTGGCTGGGCCTCTCCGCCGGAGTGGGTGCCAACATGACCCTCCTGAACAACGACCTGTCGATCTCCGGGGAGGCCGGTGTGTACTGGTTCTTCGCCTTCGGCATCAAGGAGAAGCTCGTGGTCCACAACAAGCTGGAGATGCTCAGCGGCCGGGTCTACGCCTTCGTCACCTTCGGACACCCCTGCATTCCGGATGTCTGGAATGCCTGCCCCAGCACCCTCACGGTGGACCTCTGGAGCTGGCCCGGCCTCAAGCTGGAGGGTGACCTCTTCGCCCTGGACCTGTCCCGACCCCTGTAGCCGCGTCCGCAAGCCCCCTCTGTTCACTTGCCGAGGAAGGAGTCTGCCTGTTTCCGGACATCTTCATCCGGGTCCTTGCGGGCTGCTTCCACGGTGGTGAGCACTTCGGGGTAGCGGTTCCGCAGATCCCAGAGGCTGCCCAGCGCGGCCAGTCGGACCCTGGGGGAAGCATCCTGGAGCGCCGTGTGCGCCAGGGCTCCCACCAGGGTCGCGCTGGGAGCACGGTACCTGAAGGCTTCGATGACCTTGGTGCGCACCCGGGCTTCGGGGTCAGAGGCCAGTGCCTTGAGCAGGAGGGGGTCCACCGGGGTCGCTTCGATCCAGCGCAGGGCGTAGAAGGCGAGGGCCCGCAGCTCCGGTTCCGGCGTGGCAGCCCAACTCTGCAGGGTGGGCAGGGACCTGGGTGATCCCGCATTGCCCAGGCAGAGGAGGAAGCGAGCCGCCAGGACGGGATCCCGCGCCGCTTCCAGCCGGGCCAGAGCGGAGGCGACAATGCCCTCGGCCTTTTCGGGTGCGCCCTGGCGAGCGAGGTTGAAGGCCATGGAGCCCAGCATCAGCTGGGCGGTGGACGCGATGGACACCACGGGCGAGCCATAGGCGAGCTCCTCCAGCAGGGCGATGGAGGCCAGCGAGGGGCTCTGGCACTGCCCCAGGGCCGGGATCAGGACAGCCATGCCGGGCCAGTCTTCCCGGCGGCTACGGAGGGCCTTGGCCAGGGCCTCCTGGCAGGGCAGGGAGCCCGTGGTGCTCAGGGCTGAAGCCAACAGGCGCATGGAGAGGGACTCCGGCGAGGCCGTGGCCAGCACCTCCCCCATCCGGGCGCAGGCCTCGGGGTGTACGTAGGCCAGCGCCTTGAGCTTGAGGTAGTGGGCGCCGCCATCCTTCTCCCCCTGGCTTTCGGCGGCTTTCAGGGCTTCGAAGATCTGGTCGGCGGTGGACTCCCCCAGGGCCTTCCTCTGGACTGCGGTCTCCTGTTCCTCGGCGCTGGCCTCCACATACAGGGAGGTTCCCGGGGAAGCCAGCTGGCGTTGCTTGGCCCAGGTCTGCCGGACCCCGAGGACCTCTGGCTTGAGGCGGCCGGAGCCCGTGAGCCGCAGGGCCAGGCGCACATCGGAGCCCGCAACGGTCTTGCCCGCGATGATCGTGCGCTGGACCTCGTGCCCGTCCAGGAAGACGAGATGGCCCCTCTGGGCATGGAAGCCCAGCCCCCGGGAGCCCTGCACCTGGATGTTGCGCTCGACCTTGAGCTCGCCCTGACGGGTGACCGAGCTGTCGGGCAGGTGGCGCGCCAGCCACTTGCGAAGGCGGGTGATGCCGTCCTTCCTGTCCCGGCGCTCAAGCTGATAGACCGCCTCGAAGCGACCGGCCGGATCCTCTTCCACTGCTTCCCAGGTGCTGCTGGGGGTCGGGGGCAGGATGCACTGCAGCGGGGCGAGGAGGGTCCGGGCGAGTGCCATGATCGTCGGATCCAGGGTCGGGTCCAGATGCAGGGGGCCGAAGCGCCCGTTCCGGTCCAGCTGCAGGACGAGCGGCAGGGCCAGCCCCTTCTGCAGGGCGCTCAGCAGCTCCGCCCGGGGCTGGCCGTTCGCGGTGATCGTGCCGGTGAGGCGTTCCCACCGGACGGAGAGCAGCCAACCCTGCTCCTGCATGGCCAGCACCTCGACCTGCAACTGGGCCCGCAGGTGGATGCGCAGCGCATTGATCAGGGAGGCATCGGTGGAGGCTTCCCCGCCCTGCTCGAACAGGCTGCGGGCATCGGAGCGCGAGTCCGTCTGGTAGTCCTGAGCGTAGGTCAGGCGCTGGCCCGCCTTGAGCGCGTAGCGAAGGGATGTCGCGCTCCCCGCCAGCCCCGAACGGGTGAGCAGCAGGGCCATGGACAGGAAGAGCGCAGGCAGCACAGCGGGTAAGCGCACGGTTGTATCTCACAGAAGGGAAGGGCGTGAGCAGGCAGGATGGCGCAGTGTCGCCTTCCTGGGTCCTGGGTTCAAGCCTTCCCTGCATCCAGCGCTCCAGGATGCGCCCTCGGCCTGCGTCAGCGCCCGGGATGCTCGGTGGCGGACTGAGCCAGCCCTCGGGCTGAGAGCACCTGGAGCCTCTGTCCCGGGCGGTGGGGGACCTTGGCCTGGCGGTGCTCTCCCAGGAGCACGGCCAGCACCTCAAAGGTGTCCGGGTCCTGGACCAGGGTGAAGCCGCCGCCGTTGGAGTCCAGCACCTTGACCCCTTCTGAGGAAGAGGCCAGTTCCGGGGGAGCGGCGAAGTCCTCGCCCTCCAGGCGGAAGACCTGCTGGCCCTTGGCGTCCCTCAGGACGATGGCGCCCAGAGGCTCGCGCGGGGCCGGAAGGTTGGCCCCGAACAGCCGCTCGCCGAAGGCCTTGTCGGAGAACTCACCCAGCCTTAGCTGCGTGGTGAAGATGACCTCCTGGCGCCGGTTCAGGAGCTCCACCCGCAGCCACTCCCCATCCCGTCCCTTCGGGTTCAGGAGGGCGCCGGCATCCGTCGGAATGGACTTGATCTTCAGCGGCGGGAACAGGGTGTAGGCTTGGCCGTTCCGGCTTCCCAGCAGCATCAGTACGTCCTGACGCTGCGAGGGCTGCAGCGGCGCATCATTCTGCTGGAGCAGGCCTTCGGGCTCATCCTGGTTGGCGATGGCCGCCGTGCTCGAGGCCGCCCGCGCCGCGATGAGCACGTCCCAGAAACGATCCGAGATCCCCTGGGGCCAGCAGTAGGACATCAGGTCCCGGCCGGCCTTGAGGCCGAGGTAGCTCGCTTTCAGGTCCCCGGCGATGGAACAGAAGTGGGCATGGGTGGAGCCGTCAGGGTAGAGCCTGGTGTCGATTCCCGACGGTCCCCCGCAGTCCGCGTGACCAAACCCCAGGCAGTGGCCTAGCTCATGGGGGAGCGTGCCCATGTCATCAAGGCCGATGGCCTCGCGGCCGGTGGTGTTCCCGGGGTCCCCCAGATTCGCCAAGCCGGAAAAGCCACCCACTGTCGCTGTCAGGGCCCCGTAATAGTAGGCGGCTGGATCTTCCGCCAGGCGCTTGGCTATCAGCCCGGTGAAGAGACCCTCAACCCAGGAGGTGCTGTAGATGTCCTGAGTTGGCGAGGGCCAGACCGGGGTTTTCTCCACGGTCAGGTCAGCCACCGGGAGATACCTGGCGATCCAGCCGGTATCCAGCACAAGGTCGATGCTCGGGGTTCCCGCATTGGTCTGGACCGGGACCAGCTTGACCCGGAGGGGTTTGATCCTTCGGCTCTCCCAGACGGGTGCGTAGCCCTTCACGCCCGAGAGGGAGGAGACCCCCGTCGGCCAGAGGTTGTTGTCGTGTTGATCTTCTTCGGCCTCGTTGAGCCGGTTGAGCTCGACGGTGTAGCGGTTCCCCGCCTTCATGTAGGTTCCAGGAATCCGGGTCAGCGCCACCCGCGTCGAGTCCTCGGTGGTGGCATCCTGCCCCGCTTTGGCCGCCTCCTCCTCGGTGGAGGTGTAGAGCAGCTGATCGGTGGAGCTGAATGCCCTGACGGTGGCCTTGATGGCGTTGGGCGTGGTGTGGCTCGACAGGGGCCAGATGGCGAAGACCGCTGCGCGATTCTCGATGAGGGGAATCGAGTTGTCCTCCCGCTGGGGCCCCTGGCTGACGATCACCTTGGCGATGGAGTAGTCAGGGTTGGCGGTGGTGACGCTCAGGGTGGCCTCGGCTGTCATCACCGACACCAGGCTGCCGTTCACCACGGCTTGGGCCTCGCACCTGAACTTGGCTTGGTCATCCTCTGCCCGGGCAGTGAAGAGCAGCTCAGAGGAAGGCCGGAGTCCATAGGCTGTCTGGTAGTACTCGAAGGGAGCGCCATTCTTGTACCACTGGAATCCAATGGGTCGGGTGGCCGGTTCCTCGGCCATGGCTGCTGTGAAAACCACCATGGAGCCGACCTTGCCCACCTGATTGGACGGCTGGGTGGCCACGACGGGCGCTGTGGTGGGCATGGTGACCGTGAGGGTCGACGTGAACTTCCGCGTGGGGTCCGCCATGCTGGTTGCCACGAGGTGATAGATGCCGGTGGCATAGACACCGTTTGCGGAGGGGGTCCGGTAGCTCGCCCAGTTCTGGTTGGTGCCCTCAGGGTCGGGAAGGGTCAGGCTGCCGCCACCGGGTTCGGTCAGGCTCCAGGACACCCGGGTGTTCTCCACCCCTGTGACATAGGAGGTGAAAAAGGAGGATTGCCCCGCCTGCAGGGTGAGGTGGTAGGGGCTGATGGTCACCGTGGCGACACCACTCGGAACCACGGTCTGCCTCGCCGAGTCGCTGGTGGTGGACCCGTAGGTGTTGGTGGCGACCACGTAGTAGACCAGCCCCGTGTCGGCCATCGTCAGAGGTCTCGTATCGAAATAGGTCCCAGGGCCCTTCTGGCCGAGTATCCCCCCCACGTACCAGGCGTAGGTCACGGGGGTCGTCGAGAGGGTCTCCACGGTGTAGAGCAGCCAGTTGCCGATGCTGGCGGTCTGGCTCTGGGGGTGGAGGGTGAACACCGGGGCCTGCCCCGGGGGGTCGTTGACCGTCAGCCTGGCGGCAGCACTGGTCACGGTGCCGGCGAGGTTCGTCACCGTGGCCTTGAAGGTGCTGCCACTGTCCGCCTTCACGGTGGCGGGGAGCGTGTAGGTCTCCGCCGTGGCACCAGCCAGGGCGCTGGTGCCGCGATACCACTGGATGGTCATCGGGTCCGCAGAGCTTGCCTTGATGGAGAAGGAAACGGGGGAGCCCACGAAGGCGGCGGCGTCCTGGGGCTGTTGCAGAAGCACCGGAAGGACCTGGGCGGGTGGCGTGGCTTGGGGGGTCGTCCCTCCCCCGGAGCCGCCGCCGCAGCCTGCCAGGACACCCAGCAGGGCCGCCGTGGCCAGGGAGAGGAACTCGGAGCGGAGGGATGCCATGGCGACCTCGCAGGGGCTTTCCACGGGAGTATCTCCTTTGCCATGAAGAAAAAACATAAGCTTGATGCTGTAGTCATCGGGTTCCGGACGGCTGCTCTTGACCCTCTGCCCGCGAGGCGATGGGCTCCCGGCCGGGAGTCGGGTCGCGCCAACCCTTGCCCTGGCTCTTCTCGTACGCAGAGAGGCCCGGCAGCGCCGGGCCTCTCTGCGTAGGAAACCGCTTCAGGCGGCGACGCACCGACTCCGGTGCATCACCTCGGCCTCGAACTCGGCCTCGAGGGCCTGGACCTGGCGCAGCACGGCGAGGCCGCGAGGGGAGACGCTCATCTGGCGCTCCAGCTGGTTGAACACTTCGTGCAGCCGCTCGGCGGTGGTCCAGAAAGCCGGGTTGTGCGATCGAACGGCGGTGTCCATGTGCATGGCTGCTCCGTGTGCTACTCGACCATCATTGCCAGGTGTCATGACCTAGGCTAGTGATAGGCATCACAAGAAATGTCACGAGTTACGAGCATTTTTGTCACGCGGTCCGTGACAATTCGCAAAGCCCTTGAAAAACAAGACCTTCAGGTCCTCGATGGCCTCGCCGGGGGCTTGGGCAGGGCTGCCACAAAGCTGCGTGTGGCCAGCAGGTGGCCGATGGCCACGGCCGCCGCATCCGCCGCGTCGGCGGCCAGGGGTTCCTTCAGGTTGAGGAGGGTCATCACCATCTTCCCCACCTGGGTCTTGTCCGCCCAGCCGTAGCCGCTGACGGCCTTCTTCACCTGCATGGGGTTGTAGTCGCCCACGGGCAGGCCGTGCAGGGCCGCTGTCAGCAGGATGCCGCCGCGGATCTGGCCCAGCTTCAGGGCCGTGGCGGCGTTCTTCTCCACGAAGGGCGACTCCACGGCCATGAACCCCGGCGCGTGGGCCGCGATGGCCTCGGTCAGGCGCAGGTGGATGCCGTGGATGCGCTGGTCGAAGTCGGCGCCCCGGGGGCTCCGGATCACGCCGGCCTCCACGAGGGTCAGGCGGGAGCCGCAGCGCTCCACCACGGCCCAGCCGCAGGCCAGGGAGCCCGGGTCCACCCCGAGGCAGCGGGCGGGCGCGGGGGGAACGATCACCGGGCCTTCCGCTTGCCCGTGCCGCGCACGGAGCCCTTGGGTGGCTTGGGGCTGGCCTCCCGGGTCGGGCCGCCACCGCCAGCCTTCCGGCCGCCGACCTGGGCCTTCTTCGGGGGGCGGCCCTTCGGCGCGGCCTCTCGCCGGCCGCGGGGGCCGCGCTCCGGGGCACCGCCGCGTGTCTGGGCACCGCGGCGCTTGGGCGGCTCCAGGTCGCCTTCCTTCAGCAGGGCGGGGGCGGCCAGGGTCGGCACGAACAGGAAGGGCTTGCCATGGGCATCCTGGGACTTGGCTTCCAGCACCCAGGCGCTGATCCGGCGCAGGTCCTCGTCCACGGCGGTGATCTCCACCTGCACGGCGTCGCCGATGGTGAGCACCACGGCCCCGCGCTGGCCCGTGGCCTTGGTGCGGTGCTCGTCCACCCAGAAGTCCCCGCCCAGGGCCGCCAGGGGCACGCCGACCTCCACGAAGGGCGACTCCAGCGTGATGAACACCACCTTGGCGGAGTAGCCCTGGATGCGGCCCTGGAACCGCTGCCCGATGCGGGGCTTCATGAGCAGGCAGGACTTCCACTTGGCGTTCTCGCGCTCGGCCTCGGTGGCCTTCTGCTCCGAGTCGCTGGCGCCCTTGGCCAGCACCGCGAGGTGGCTGTGCAGCCCCTCGGGCAGCGGCTGGCCCCGGAGCACCTGCCGCAGCACGCGGTGCACGATCAAGTCGGGGTAGCGGCGGATGGGGCTGGTGAAGTGCAGATAGTCTTGCAGGGCCAGGCCCGAGTGCCCGATGTTCTCGACGCTGTACTCGGCCTTCTTCAGGCTGCGCAGCAGCAGCACGTTGATCATGGCCTCCAGGGGGCCGCCCCGGATCTTGTCGAGCATGGCGTTGAGGTGCTCGGGCGTGGGCACCTCTTTTGGCTTGAGCAGGCCGAAGGTGCGGGCCACTTCCGCGAAGACTTCCAGCTTCAGCGGGTCGGGCTCGTCGTGGATGCGGTAGATGGACGGGATCTTCTTCCGGGTGAAGAAGCTCGCCACGGCCTCGTTGGCCAGCAGCATGAACTCCTCGATCATGCGGTGGGCGTCGTGGCGCGGGTAGCGGCGGGCGTCCACGGGGCGGCCCTCTTCGTCGAAGATGAACTCCGCTTCCTCCGTATCCAGGTTCATGGCGCCCCGGCCCAGGCGCAGCTTGGTCAGCCGGCGGGAGACCACCAGGGCCTCCTCCAGCAGGGCGCAGAGGGGCTCGCCCAGCTCCGCCCGCTTGCGGGGGGACAGGTCCAGGCAGGCCTCCTTCACCTCGTCGTAGGTGAGGCGCTTGGCGCTGCGGATGACGCTCTCGGTGAGCCGGGTCTCCACCACGTCCAGGTCCGGCGAGAGGGTCATCCAGGCGGTCATGGTGAGCCGGTCCACGCCCTCCCGCAGGCTGCACAGGTCGCCGCTGAGGCGCTCGGGGATCATGGGGATGGCCTCGTCCGGGAAATACACCGAGGTGCCCCGCAGGCGCGCCTCCTCGTCCAGGGGACCACCGTCGGCGACGTAGTGGCTCACGTCCGCGATGTGGACTCCCAGCAGCCAGCCGCCGCCTTCCGAGGGCGGCAGGATCTCCAGGCTGATGGCGTCATCGAAGTCCTTGGCGGTCGGAGGATCCACCGTGCAGGTGAGGGTCTCCCGCAGGTCCTCCCTGCCTGCCACCCACTCGGCCGGAATGGAGGTGGGGAAGGGCGCCAGCTCCTGCATCACCGCGTCCGGGAAGGTGGTGCGCAGGTTGAAGAGGGCCGCCGTGAGGCGGTTCTCGATCTTCAGGTCCGTCTTCTTGCCCAGCCGCGCCACCACGGTGCCCCGCAGCTGCTTGGCCTCCGGGTCCGGGTCGAGGCGCACGCTGACCAGCTCGCCATCCTCGGCCAGGTCCGTGGGCGGCACGGTGATGATCTGGGACAGCCGCGGCTCCAGGGGCACCACGCGCCAGCCCCAGGGCTGCTGCTGCAGGGTGCCGGGCAGGGGCACTTCCCCCCGGGCCTTGATCTCGGTCACCCGGGCCTTGGGCCGGCCATCCCAGCCCTCACCAGTGACCTCGGCCACCACCCGGTCGCCGTGGATGGCGCCGTGGGCGTCCCGCCAGTCCACCAGCACGTCGCGGCCGGGGCCCTTGGGCGCCCCGGTGACCCTCAGGAAGCCGCCAGCCCCCTCGGGGTGGCCCAGGAAGGTGGCCTCGAAGGTCTCGTAGAGGCGCAGGCCCGGGGTCGATGGCTTCGCTGGCCGGGGCGGCTCGCGCCGGTCAGGGGGACGCGAGGGCGCGCGGTTGGGGATGCGGGGGGCGGAGCGACGGGCCATGCCCTGAGGTTACAACCTGCCCGGCAGGGATCAGCCCTTCTTTCCCTTTTTGGCGGGCTTGGCCGGAGCGGCCACGGCCTTGCCGTGCAGGATGTCGAGCTGGTGCTGGACCTTCTTGCTCTCGGGATCAAGCGCGGCCAGCCGATAGAGCCAGCGGGCCCGGCCCGCCTTGTCCCCCTGGGCTTCCAGGTAGGCGGGGGTCGAGATGACCGCCTCCACCCACTTGAGCACGTCGCCGTTGCCGGCCTTGTACTCGGCCACCTGATCGGCCTCGCCCTTGAGCTTCTCCTGCATGACCTTGACCAGGGGGTCGTAGGCCACGCTCTCGCGCTTGCTGACGTCCAGGTAGGTCTGGAAGAACGTCACCCACTTGGCGCTGTCCACGACCTCCTTCTCCACGCTGAGGGCCAGGTCCAGCTCCTGGCGCTCGCCGGGATCGAGGTTGGTCTTGGCTTTCAGCTCCTTGATGCGGGCGTCGTTCTCCTCCAGCACCTGCTTGGCCCGGACACCCGCCTGCTTGTAGTAGGCGACCATGTTGGCGAAGGGATCCTTCAGGCCCGCATAGCACTCGGCGGCCAGCCCCTGGGCGGCCTTGGCGTAGTCCAGGGCCTTCTCCCAGGCCCCAGCCGAGTCCGCGGCTTCCGTGGCCAGCCGGTAGGCCTCGGCCGAGTCCAGGAACGTCGAGCAGCTCTGGATGAGGGTGGTGTTGTCGGTCTTGTTGAAGGTCGGGCGGGCGGCGGGCAGCAGGGCCTCGGCCCGGGTCTTGGCTTCGGGGTAGTCGAAGCTGGCCAGCAGCTTCTCGACCGCGGGCCGTTCCGCCTTCACCTTGTCGCCCAGCGAGGGGGCCGGCGCCTGGGCCAGCAGGGCCACCGTGAGGAGCGGGAAGGTCAGGAAGGCAGGTAGGCGCATGGCATCAACCGCAAAGGAAAGGGGATAGCCCCAGGGAGAAACGACCATTGTCCCGGGATCGGCCTGGATTGACTAGTGATCCTGCGAGGACCCTACCCCGTGGTTTCGGACAGCCCCCGGATCTCGGCCTTGATGTGGTCCATCTCGTGGCGCTCGATCCTTCGCGCGGGGACGCCGCCCCGCGAGCCCCGCCGGGTGGCGAAGCAGGCTCCGGGGGAGTCTGCGCAGCCGGGACCCGGCGAGCGGCGAGCATCACAGACCGTAGGCGGCGTCACCCCGTGGTTTCGGACAGCCCCCGGATCTCAGCCTTGATGTGGTCCATCTCGTGGCGCTCGATCCTTCGCGCGGGGACGCCGCCCCAGGTCTCCCCCGCCCCCACCCGGCTGCCCGGCAGCAGCACGCTCTGGGGCAGGATGGTGGCGTCGTCGCCCACCACCACATCCCCCATGACGCAGCAGCCCAGGCCCAGGGTGGCCCGGTCGCCGATGGTGACCGGGGCGATGACGAAGCTGCCGCCGCCCCCGTAGTGGGCGAAGATGCGCACGCTGCCGCCCAGGGCCGCG
The DNA here is from genome assembly GCA_903857495.1 of uncultured Holophagaceae bacterium. GTDB lineage: Bacteria > Acidobacteriota > Holophagae > Holophagales > Holophagaceae > Geothrix. Next base: position 70,098 of record CAIOFF010000017.1, read on the forward strand.
TCCTCGCCGACGGTGATGAGCTGCGGGTCGCTGATGTATTCCGTGTTGATGAAGGCGTGGCGGCCGATCTTCATGCCCATGGCCTTGAGGAACCAGATGCCGAAGGGCGTCAGGGTCACGAAGGGCAGGAAGGTGAAGCGCACCAGGTAGAAGAGCCCGTTGTGCAGGAACCAGGGCAGGGCGGCCAGGGTGTAGTAGCCGCCCTTGAAGGGCTTCACCCGGGTCGGCAGCACCCAGTTGTAGAGCGGCACCACCACCAGGAGGACCAGGCCGAACAGGAAGAACCCCAGCGCCAGGGCGAAGCCGGCGACGATCCAGGACAGGGCGCCCGGCAGGTGCACGGACCAGGCGTGCACGCGGGTCCAGAGCCAGATGGCCGGGGCCAGGGCCAGGCCCAGGGCGGTGGAGGCCAGGGTGTACATGAGCAGGACCGCCACGCCGTAGGCCGCCCGCGAGAAGCGGCGCAGCAGCCGATCCAGCCAGTTGGTGGGCGGCGGATTCTTCGACTGGTCCTTGGCGAAGGGTTTCATGCCTCCAGCCTACCCAAACCCACGGGTAGCATGGAGGGATGGATCTGGTGCTGCTCCGCCTCTCGGCCCTCGGGGACATCCTCCGGGTGCTGCCGGCCTGGGCCAACCTGCGGGCGGCCTTCCCGGAGTCCCGGTTCCGGGCGGTGGTGGAAGACCGCCACGCCTTCCTGCTGGAGCCGCTGCCCTGGCTGGAGCCGGTGCTGGTGCGGCGCAAGCGCCTGTCGAACCCCCTGACGGCCCTGTCCGAGCTGCGCCGGGTGGCGGCCCTGGTGCGCGACGCGGAGCTGAGCCTGGACTTCCACGGCATCCTCAAGGCCGCCCTGATTCCCAAGCTGGCGGCCCTGCCTGAGCGCTGGGGCGATGGCGTCACCAAGGAGTTCGCGGGGAAGCTGCAGACCCACCCGCTGCCCTTCCGGCACCAGACCCGCTACAACCAGGCCCTGGGTCTGGCGGAAGCCTTCGGCCGCAGCCGGGGCCAGGCGGGGCTGGGCCGCTTCGAGCCCGTGCTGAGCACCGTGGCGCTGCCGGACCCGGGCGCCATCTGGGCGCCGGGCGCGCGGCCCCGAGTGGTGCTGGTGCCCGGCGCCTCCCGCCGGGGCGCCATCAAGCGCTGGCCCCTGCGGCACTGCCTCAGCCTGGCGGCGCTGCTCAAGGACCGCTGTGACCTGCGGTGGAGCCTCGGCCCCGAAGAAGAGGACCTGCGCGCCTGGCTGCCGGAAGCCAGCGGCGTCGAGGCCCTGCCGCGCCTCGGCTTCTGGCAGCTGGCCGCGGCCCTGCGCCAGGCCCAGGCCGTGGTGGCCCCGGACACGGGTCTGCTGCACCTCGCCGTGGTCCTGGGTGTGCCCGCCCTGGGCCTCTACGGATCGAGCGACCCGATGGTGGCGGGCCTCCCCGAAGGCGCCGGCCGCGTCCTGAGAACCGGCATCGCCTGCTCCCCCTGCCGCGAACGCGCCTGCCAGCGACGGCAGTGCCTTGAAGAGCTGGCGCCTGGTTCTGTTGCCGAGGCGCTTATGGGATTGCTGGCCGCGCGGTGAACCGGGCGTTGCGCTGGGGTCTCGCGAAAAGACGAGATGGAAGCGGAGGAAGGCCGAAGCGCGGAGGAAAGCGGAGAAAGGCAGCAGGCCCAGGGCTCCTTTGTCCTTATCACCGTTCATCCCCGTTCATCCCCGGCTAATAATCCCTGACACTGAAATCCGAACGGCCCATCCCGTTCATCTCCTGTATCCCTGTAAAAATTGCTTTTTGACGGGGATAAAAGGGATGATTGGGATAACAAAAAAGCTTATGTGGGCTTTTAGCCGTGGGTTCGCCGGATGGCCTGGGGCCGATCCTTTAGCTCCAGCAGTCTTGTTGAAACTGATTTTTAACCGGTGATGAACGGGGATGAACGGTGATAAGGGATTCGGAGTGCCGAATTCCGTGCGGGAGGTTCCAACTGTGGAGTCTCTTGGTGGCGGCCTGAGGTCGACTATCCGCACATCCCAAGTGTCCTTTGTGGAGGGTAGGGGCGCCCTCACCGGACCTCGAGGGGTAGAGAATAATTCTGGACAAGCCTTACCGTCATTCGTAAGTGGTGAAAGAATTTGGAGGCAAACCTAAGGTATGTAAATTCCCGCTAAATGGCCTCTAATCCGATAAGTCTTACGTTTGGATAACGGACGCTTCAAAAAGGAAGATCAGCATTTGCGGGAGTTACTGCGTCGTCATTACCTGCTTATACGGCAATTACACAAACATCCTTGTCGCAGAAGTCCTAGTTAGGCGGCTCCCGAATCGAGATCCTGCATGATTGCTCGTTACAACAAGGTCAGTCTCTACGTTGGAATTGTTGGGGTGATTCTCCAGTATGGCGGTGCCGTCTTCGTGTGGGATTTTCCAGGAGTCGCCTTCCCCATAGTCCTCTTTGGCACTTTGCTTATTGCCATTGGCCTTGCGTTCTATCTCAAGGCAAAAGCCCGAAGTCTCGGATTCTTGGCTATCGGTATCATCCCAGTGCTTGGGCTGGTCGTCTTGGCCCTGCTCAATGATTATTCAAAGCAATGCTCTACGGGATCCACCTAACCCTCCGCTCAACCGGGACCCAACCGTGACCATTCGTCCTCAATCCGCTTCCCTCGGCCCACGGTTGGGCCGGTTAGCCTGTTTCGTTAGGCGCGGTCCTGGGGCTTCAGTCCCAATTCGCCAACGCCTATTGGGGTAACCCATGCTCTCGGATGATGCGGTGGGAGTACGCGGCTAGGTGATGGATTGGATTGGAAAGGAAACTCTGCCCGCGCTTTCCCCTTGCCCCGGGCGATAACCCGCGGCAGGGCCAGGGCGAAGCCGGTCACGAGGGTGATCATCCACAGGGCCCAGACGGCCAGGCTGAAGGTATGGAACTGGCGCATGAGCTTTGCCTGCTTCAGGGCCAGCACGACGGTGGCCCAGGTGGAGTGCCCCAGCATGACGAGGATGGCCCCGACCCCGAGCACCCCGTGGAGGTTCAGGCTGAACCCGCCGGAGATCATGGTCATGAGGGTGGTGGCGATCACATCCACGACGAAGCCAGACCAGAAGAGCCTCAGGTGGCTGGCCTTCAGGATCCGGGCCCGCCGCTCCGCGAAGGTGGCCGTGGTGTAGAGGGCCGCCGCCAGGAGGATCCCAACCACAGCAGCAAGGGTCATGGGCTTCACGGCGGGGCCTCTCGTTCCGGTAAACAGGAGTGACGATCCTAACTCTACCGGCTTGGCGGCCTTCCACTGCACGGGGGCCCTTCAGGGATCACCCCGAAGCCCTCCTCCCGGTTGTGTGCAGGGGTAACCACACAACTTCCAAGAAATTCCGGGGCTGCTCTTCTTTATGCCCTTTGTGCCCTTTGTGTTCTTTGTGGTTCGACTTTTCTTGAAAAGATGGATTAACCACAAAGAACACAAAGGGCACAGAGAACAGATAGAAGGCTCTACATCCCCTTCATCCGCTATTATCCCTGTCAAAAGTGCTTTTGAAACAGGGATGCAGGGGATGAAGGGGATAAGGAAAAGATCAATCCGTGTGTGGTAGGTCCCTCCGCCTAGCCCCGCCGCCACCCGGTGCTGCCGTCTTTGCGGTCTTCCAGGATGATGCCCAGCTCCTTGAGGCGGTCGCGGACGCGGTCGGCTTCGGGCCAGTTCTTGGCGGCCTTGGCGGCGCGGCGGGCCTCGATGAGGGCCTCGACCTCGGCGTCGAGGGTGGCCTCGGTCTCGTGGGGCCAGGCGGCGAAGATGGCGTCGGCCTCGTCCAGGAAGGCCAGCACGGCGTCGCGCTCTTCGCGGGTGAGGGCCACGTGGTCGTCCTGGGCGTTGAGATCGCTGATGAGCGTGAAGAGCTCGGCCAGGGCCTCGGGGGTGTTCAGGTCATCCGCCAGAGCGTTCCAGAAGGCGTTCCGCGCCTGCTCCAGCCGGGTCAGGGGCTCCAGGCCCTCCTTCCAGGGGCCGGCCCCGGGCTGGCCCTCGCCTTCCATGCGCTTGCGGAAGACGCGGATGCGCTTGAGTGAGTTCTCCGCGGCGCGCAGGCCCTCGAAGCTGAAGTTGAGTACCTTGCGGTAGTGGTTGCTCTGGATGGTGTAGCGCAGGGCGAGAGGATCCACGCCCTTCTCCACGAGGTCACGCAGCGTGAAGAAGTTGCCAGCGCTCTTGGCCATCTTCTGCCCTTCCACCATGAGGAACTCGCCGTGGACCCAGTGGTTCACCCAGCGGTGGCCGAGGCAGCCGTCGCTCTGGGCGATCTCGTTCTCGTGGTGCGGGAAGATCAGGTCCACCCCGCCGCTGTGGATGTCCACGCGGTCCCCCAGCAGCTCCATGCCCATGGCCGAGCACTCGATATGCCAGCCGGGGCGGCCGGGTCCCCAGGGGCTGTCCCACCAGGGCTCACCGGGCTTGGCGGCCTTCCACAGCACGAAGTCGGTGACCGAGTCCCGCTCGTACTCGTCGGCGTCCACGGAGGCCCCGGACTGCATGCCTTCCCGGTCCAGGTGGGCCAGGCAGCCATACTCGGGCAGGCCCGAGATGCGGTAGTAGACGCTGCCGTCCCGCTCGTAGGCGAGGTGCTTGGTCTCCAGCTCCTGCACCAGCCGGATCATGCCGGGGATGTACTCCGTGGCCTTGGGCAGGTGGTCCGCCTTCTGGATCCGCAGGGTCTCCAGATCCTCCAGGAAGATGGCCGTGAAGCGCTCGGTGAGCGCCCGCATGGCCTCATGCCGGGCCTCGTTGGTGGCATCTGCCGGCAGCCCCCCCTGGGAGTCGCGGATGATCTTGTCCTCGACGTCGGTGATGTTCATGCAGTGGGTGACCGTGTAGGCCGCGGCCCGGAAGGTCCGCTTTAACAGGTCCTGAAAGAGAAAAGTTCGCAAATTTCCTATGTGAGCATAGTTGTAGACAGTGGGTCCACAGGTGTAGAAGGATATGTAACCCTCCTTCACCGGGAGCACGGGCTCGACCCGCCGCGTCAGGGTGTTGAACAGGGAGAGGACTCGTCGGCTCTTCGTCATGGTTCTAGGAAACCACCTTTTCCCCCGCTTTCCAAAGCCCTCCGGTGTCTCATGGGCCTCTTCACCCCAAACAAGCAGGATCCAGCCCTGGCAGAGCGCGATGACCGCCTGCAGCGGATGGAGCTTGAATACCGGGAGGTGAAGGCTCAGGTGGAGGACCTCCAGGAGCTGGTGCGGCACCTGGACGAGGACCGGGACCTGCTGCTGGGCGCCCTGGCGTGCCTGCGCCCCGGGGAGGATCCCGAGGTGCTGGCCCAGACCCTGCTGGACCTCTGCTTCAAGCCCATGGAGCTGGCCTGCTTCTACGTGGCGCTGGCGGACTGGGACCAGGACGAGCTGCGCTTCGTGCTCTATCAGGAAGGGGGCCGGACCCGCAGCCACCCCCCCCGGCGCCTGTCCGAAGGGCGCGGGCTCTCCGAGAAGGTGCTGGCCGGTCGCCAGTCCATCTACATCCGGACCCTGGAGGCCGGCCGGGCCGCCGGGAGCCTCCTGACCGCTGCGGAGGAGGCCACGGGCCTCATTCCCCACTCCTGGTACGGCGTCCCGCTAGGCTGGGGTCCGCGCCCCGCGGGGCTGGTGAGCTTCCAGAGCTTCCACACAGATGCCTTCAGCGAGAGCCGCCGCCGGGTCATGGATGCCCTGGGCGCGCTGATCTCCACCTGCATGAGCGCCCGTCAGGCGCCCTGAACCAGGGCCAGCAGGTCGTCGGGCAGCACCCGGGCGCGGTTGTCGGTGCCCGCCACCAGGTGGATGCTCTCGCCCTCGGCCAGCAGGGTGCCCGCCCGCTCGATGCGGTAGGCGAACACGACGCGTCGCCGCCCGGTCTCCTTCAGCCAAGTGTGCACCTGCACCAGCTCGTCGTAGCGGGCCGGGGACCGGAAGCGCACGCGGATCTCGTTGACCACCAGGCGCACGCCCCGGGCCTCCCACTCGGCGTAGCTCTGCCCCAGCCCGCGCAGGAAGTCGCTGCGGCCCAGCTCCATCCAGACCGGGTAGGTGGCGTGGTGCACGATGCCCATGGCATCGGTCTCGGCGTAGCGCACGCGGAGTTCAGTCAGGGATTCCATGGTGTCCTCGGTCGCGCGCCTATTCCGCAATTCTTCTCGTGCTGGAGTCCTGGATGAACCACCCGAAAAATGCACGGAAACAGGGATAAAAGCGGATGAAGGGGATCATAGCAGCCTGCCTCGACCCCATGCCCACGGGCTGTTTTCGGCCTGGGCAGAAAAGAAAACAACTCTCGCCGAGGATGCGGAGAGGGCGGAGGTTTGCAGAGAACACCGGGTAATCCGAAGTCCTCAGCGCCCCTCCGCTCCCCTCGTCTTTTCTCTGCGTGAGTGGTTGCTTTTCCCTGGGCGCACGGAGAACACACACAGGGGTGGGGTTGACGTGTCTTGGCTCTTCCCCTGAAATGCCGGATGGACCCAAAAAAAGCCCCGCGGGTGCGGGGCTTGGGGTGCACGGACCGGGCTCCCGGCTACTCGACGGTGACGCGGATGTGATCGCCCTTGTCCGTGGTGATTTCCAGCAACATGTCGCCGGGCTTCGAGTCGGCGAGCAGCTTCTGGAGCTGGTCGGGCTTCAGGCCCTTGCGGGTCTTGCCATGGACCTTGATCTCGCCGCCGCCGGCCATGTCCAGGACGCCACTGGCCAGGCTGATGGGCATGCGGATGTGGACCTCGGTGGGGCCGTCCACGCCCTTCTGCTTGGCGTGCTGCAGCATGGTCTTGGAGACGATGTCGACCTTGATGAACTTGGCGGTCTGGGCGGCCAGCGGGAAGCTGAGGGTGGCCACCAGGGCCAGGGGAAGCAGGATGGCGCGCATGGGGACTCCTGGTTGGGATAAGGGCTGCGGCACTGGCCGGGTCGAATGGGATTACGGAGCGGAGGGGCCGGGGATTAGTCCCCTCGGGTATCCTGAAAGTTGGAACGAAACGCCCCCCGGCCCCATCCAACTCCCTGCGGCCTGTCCGCATCTCCGGAGCCTCTGCATGAAGATCCTCGCCTCTCTGTTGCTCGTTGCCGCCTCGCTGTCCGCCCAGGGCGCGGTGAAGTGGGAGCATGACTACTCGTCCGCCCTGAAGCGGGCCAAGGCCGAGAAGAAGCTCATCTTCATGGACCTCTGGACCGAGTGGTGCGGCCCCTGCCTGCACCTCCAGAAGAATGTCTTTCCCACGCCCGAGGCCCAGGCGGCCCTGGCCAAGTACGTGCCCTACTCCGCCCTGGTGGAGAAGCGGGACCGCACGCCGGTGCCCGAAGGCACCAAGCTGGCCGAGCAGTTCCGGCTGAACGCCTACCCGACCATGATCATCCTCGATGCCGAGGGCAAGGAAGTCCGCCGCCAGGTGGGCGCCTTCCGCAGCGGCGCCGAGTTTGCGGGGTGGTTGAAGCAGTAGCGTTTAGCTGTCGGCTGTCAGCTCTCAGCACTCGGTCAAGAAGGGCCGGGCTGGGGTTGGTGGGCTGTGCCGCGGCCTTGCTGGGGTGGGTCGAGCTTCATCTTGAGCTGACAGCTGACAGCCGAGAGCCCCCTCACACATCCCTCACGCCGCCCGATGTCTTCGGCGGCTTGGGCAGGCGCTGCTTGAGGCCTTCCAGCTCGTCCTGCTGGGCGCCCCTGCTGGGGCGCGGCGGCGGGGGCGGGGGTGGCTTCCGGGGGTTCGGCGGGGGCGGCGGGGTGGCGTCCTGGACCAGGGTCTGGAGGTCGTGGCTGGCCTCGGGCTGGCCCGGCTGCTCCAGTAGCAGGCGCTCCAGCAGGAGCCGGGCCTCTTCGGGGCGCCGGGCCTCGAGGTGGGCCCGGGCCGCCAGCAGCAGGGCGGGCGCCCGCCAGGCGGGCAGCGGCCGGGGGCTGCCCTGACCGACCAGCGGGGTCAGGGCCTTGAGGGCGTCCTCGGGGAAGCCCGTGCGCAGGTCGATCTGCGCGGCCAGCAGCAGGTGGCTGGGCCGGGCATCCGCCGGGCGCCAGCGGCGGGCGCCGATCAGGTCTCCGCCTTCGATGGCCCGTTGGGCCAGCCAGGCGCGGACGCTGGGCGGGGTCCAGGCCGGGAGGCCGCGGTCCTGAGCCCGCAGCCCCGGGGCCGCGCAGGCCAGCACGAAGAGCAGGATGGGCCGCCAGCGGACCATGGGCTTCCCCGAAAAGGCCAGCCACAGCGCCAGACCCGCCAGGGCCAGCCAGGCACCGACTTCCGGGTGGGCCGGCTGGAGGCTGCGCTGGGCGGGCAGGGGGGCGTGGCCGGCGGCCAGGGCCAGGAGTCCCGCGGCGGCGGCTTCCCCGTCCTTGAACACCTGGCCCCCCGTGGCCTGGGCGAGGCGCGCCAGGAAGTCCGGGTGCGCGATGCTGACCGCAGGCTCTTGGCTGGAGACCTCGGCTCCGGCCCGAGGCGGCACAGCGTGGGAGTGCCCATCCCCGAAAGCCAACACAAAGACCGGCAGCCGGGCCTGCTTGAGGGGCTCCACGGCCCGCTGCAGAGCCGCCTCGGGCTCCTCCCAGGTCTCCTCGCCATCGCTGAGCAGCAGCAGCACCGCCGGCGCGTCGCGGTCCACCTGGGCCGCCACCTGGGGCAGGCCCCGGCCCAGGCTGGTGCCCGGAGAGCCCACCTCGCCCGGGGTCACCACCCGCAGGGCCTCCCGCAGCAGGGTGCGGTCCTCCCCGGGGGGCAGCACGGGGATGGCGTCCCCGGTGAGCAGGTCGAGGCTCCAGCGCAGACCGGACTCCGGGCGGGACCAGAGGCGGTCCAGGGCCGCCCCCGCGGCGTCCCAGCGGCTGCGGCCGTCCGCATCGGTCACCGCCATGGAGCGGCTGGCATCCAGCACCACGTGCACCGTGAGGCGCGGGAACTCGGGCAGGCCCCAGCGGGGTTCCGCCAGACCCAGGCCGAGGCCCGCCGCGAGGAGCGCCAGGCCCAGCCCCTGCCAGAGGGGGCGCTGGCCCACCACCTGGACACCCAGGCCCGGCCGCAGGTGGGCGCGCAGGGCCAGGCCCAGGATGACCAGGATCAGGAAGGCCGCAGGCAGCAGCACCCAGGGATGGGAGAAGGGCAGGCTCATGGGCCCTCCACCCAGGCGGGCCGGCGGCGGCCGCGCTTGAAGGCGAGGTCGGCGGCCAGGGGCAGGGCCAGCAGGGCCGCGGCCAGCAGGCACCAGCCGGCCAGGGGCTGGCCTTCCGTGGGCGGGTCCACGGGCAGGAGGGTCTTCTCCAGCTGATCCACGGCGGCGAGGCTGCGGGCGAGCCCCCCGGGATCCTCGGCGCTGAAGGCCTCGCCGCCGGTGAGACCCGCGACCTCCTTCAGCGTGGCGTGGTCCACTTCGACGTGCAGCCGTGCAAAGCCGCCGCCTTCGAGGGGCACGAGGCTCTCCCCGCCAGCGCCCAGCGCCACGGCGTGGATGCGGATGCCGTTGCGGCGGGCTTCCTCGGCGGCTTCCGTGGGCGTGACCCGGCCCCGGTTCTGGACGCCGTCGGTGATGAGCAGGATCACGCGGCTGCGGGCGGGGCTGTCCTCCAGGCGCCGCACGGCGGTCATCAGCGCCGAGCCGATGGCGGTGCCGTCATCGCGGCTGTCGAGGTCCAGGCGGGCCAGCATCCGGAGCAGCCGCAGGTGGTCGTTGGTCAGCGGGCTCAGGGTGACCGGGTGCGCGCTGAACAGGATGAGGGCGAAGCGGTCGTCCGGGCGGTGCAGGACGAACTGGGCCAGGAGCCGCCGGGCCGCGTGCCAGCGGTCCTCGTCGGGCCGGTCCAGGATCTTCATGCTGCTGCTGCCGTCCAGCACCACGGCGAAGTCCACCACGGGGGCGCTGCCCCGCAGGGGGGTGCGCCACTCGGGACCGGCGGCGGCGAGGCCCAGGGCCAGGGCCAGCAGCACCGGCAGCCAGTGGGAGGTGGCGCGGGCCAGGCGGCTGGAAGGCCGCGAGGCGGGGATGCCCCAGCGGTAGACCACCCGCCAGGCCCAGATCAGCAGGGGCACCGCCGCCAGCAGCAGCAGGGGATGGCGCAGGGCGATCACCGGCCCCCCTGCCCGCGCGGTCGTTCCTCACGGAGGGCGGCCACCAGCTCCTCTGCCGAGGGGAAGGGCGGCTCCGCGTGGCCGAAGCGGGCGGCGTCCAGGCTGCGGGACCACTGCTCCCAGACGGCGAGCTGCTGCGCCTGGAACTCGGCGGCCCCCCAGGCCCGGGCGGCCTCGCCGAAGCGCGCGGCCAGCAGGTTCCGGCCCTGGCCGTGAGCCGCGTCCAGGGTGACCCGATCGCAGCTCGCGGGGGGCCACTGGTGGCGAAACGCATGAACCGCCTGGTGCAGCTGCCGGGCGCCCGAGCCCCGACGCCAGCGCTGCCAGGCCCAGCCGAGCAGGCCCAGGGGGGGCAGCAGCAGCAGGCTGGCCCAGGCCCAGGGGAAGGGGATCGCCGGCAGCTGGTCCTCGTTGCCCCCGCCGAAGCCCACCCAGGGCCCGCCGTAGGGGATGCTGCGCGGCACCGGCAGGCGCAGCTCCGGGGCGCGCTGGCCGTTGCCGAGGTCCAGGGCCGGGATCACCGCGAGGCCCGGGCTGAGCGCCTGCACCTGGAAGCGCCAGCCGCGGCCATCAGGCAGGGGCTCCATGGCCCGCAGGCGCAGCGGCCCCAGGCGGTCCTCCACCGTGGGTCGCGGCAGCGCGGGCTTCAGCGGATCGGCTTCAGCCAGCTCCAGCACCTGCAGCTCCCCCAGCTTGAGCGAAGCCGGAGCTTTCCAAACCGGCGCACCGCTGACGGATATTCCCGCCATCAGCAGCAGCCCCATCTTTTCGAATCTCGGATTCCGCAAGCGGAATCCGAGCCCGCACGGCCGACCGTGGGAACCCACCCGATCGTCGTTCACGCGCCCCCCGCCCGCAGCCAGGCGTTCAGCTTCAGCACGGGGTCGGTCTGGACCTCCCAGCGCTGGCGCTCCACGGCGGCGCTGAAGCCGGGGTCGGGCCAGGTCATGGCCCCGCGGGCTTCCGGGTCGTCCGGCTGGAACCACACTACCCGGTGGCGGGTGGCCAGGGGCTTGAGCAGCGGGGCCAGGCCTTGCAGCCCGGCGCCATTGCTGAAGAGCCACAGCCGGTGGCCCTTGCCGTGCTGGCCCCAGTGGCCCAGGGCCTCCCGCCAGGCGGCCTCCGTGGGGATGCAGGGTCCGCGCTCGGCCAGCAGCTCCAGGAGGCGCAGGCCGTGGATGCGTCCCCGCTTGGGGGCGAGGCGCAGGGCCGGGGTGCGGCCATCGCCGGGCACCACCAGGCCCAGGCGGTCACCACTGGCCTGCAGGGTGGCGAAGGCCGCGCCGCACAGCTCCAGGGCCCAGCGCAGGGGCGAGACGGGATCGCCCAGGAACATCGACGGCGAGGGATCCACCACCAGCCACAGCACCAGGTCACGGCTGCTCTCGAAGCGCTTCATGATGGGCTCGCCCGTGCGGGCGGTCAGGGGCCAGTTGATGTAGCGCGGGTCATCCCCGGGCTCGTAGGGGCGGTTCTCCACGAAGGTGAGGCCCGCGCCCTTGAACCGCGAGGGGTGCTGTCCTTCCGTGCCGCCCGTCAGGCGCCCGCGCAGCCGCAGCGGCAGGCGCCGCAGGCGGGCGAGGAAGCGGGCGGGCAGGGGCATGGCCCCAGTATGGATCAGTTGCGCGGCGCGGACGGAGACCCGCTGCTACCACCGCACGCGGACCCGGTAGGTCAGGGTCGCGCTGCCTTCGGCGGGCACGGTGACCCGGAACTTCGCGGTGCCGGCGGCCTCCTTGGTGTGGGGGTGGCTCTCCTGGAGCACCTCCCAGTCGCCGGGCAGGGGCTCCAGCAGGCTCACGGTGACGGCTTCCTTCTTGGCGTTCTTCAGCTCCACCTGGAAGGCGGACTCGTGCACGGAGCCGAACTTGCCCTGGCGACCGAGGCTCTTGTAGTCGGTCTGCTTGCGCCGGGCGGTGACGTCGAAGGCGTCGCCCAGCTTCAGGCGGACCAGCTCGTTCTTGGGGGTGTGGTCCAGGCTGTCCTCGCCCACGAACTGGGCGCGGCCTTCGCTGTCGCGCTTGTAGACCCGCAGGATCCCCTTGGGCAGGGGCATGCCCAGCCGGCTCGACTCCTTGTTGTCGAACTCGAGGAAGACGCCGACCTTCTGCTTCTCGCCCAGGTCGCCGTAGCTGCCGGAGTAGTAGTAGTTCTGGCCCTGGAGCAGGTAGTCCTTGCGCACGGGCACCGAGCTGGCGGTGAGCAGGGCCACCTGCTTGGTCTGGTTCACGGCCAGGGTGGTGGGCCGGTCCAGGGTGTAGAGGTGGTATTCGAACAGGCTCTCCTCGGCCATCTTCGGCGCCGCGGCGGCCAGCATGGGCCGGGCCATGTCGGAGCGTTCCATGATCCGCTCCGGGCGCTGCCGGGCCCGGTTCACATCGCCCGCCACCAGCTGCAGGGTCGCGTTGGGATACGCGGCGCCGCTCTGGTTGGTGAGGGTCACCCAGCCGCTGAGGTCCAGGGTCTTCTCGTCCGGAGCCAGGTTCGCCACGTAATCGGCGCGCCAGGAGAGGCCGCCCGTGAGGTAGCTCAGCTCCAGCTGCTGGGCCTTCTCCACACCGCTGTGGAGGCTGATGACCAGGGTGGGGCGGGCTCGCAGGTTGCCTGGCACCTTGGGGAAGATGATGCGCCCCGGGAAGCTGGTCTCGATGCGGTCCGCAAACTGCAGGACGGTGCCGGCGTTGGTGGCCAGGACGGTGGCGTCCTCGCGGACCTCCTTCGCACCGGAGCCGTCAGCCCCAGGGAGGCTCCGCACCACGGTCACTTGCTCGCCCACGTATTTCTCCAGGAGCTTCTGGGGCGTGAGCAGGTCGAAGTCGAAGTTCTGCTCGGCCACCCAGAAATCGCGGGGCGCCGTGAGGTTGCGTAGGGAGGCGGTCTCGGGCCGGATCTGGGCTGAGACCTCCTGGAAGGCCAGCCTCGCCGTGCCCTTCGGCAGCCGCACCTCCCGGGTGTCCTTCACCAGGGCCAGGTTGTCGTTGTAGATGGTCACCGCCAGGGCCTTCTGGTCCTTCAGCGTGGTGGCGGTCTCCTGGGCGAGCAGGAGCGAGGGGAAGGCGGCGAGGAGCAGGGTGGGGCGCATGGTGCCTCCGGTGGGGTGGGACGGGAAGGGGGAACCGCAAGCCCGATGTGCAACCGGGTCCGCTACCTGGAGATGCCGCAAGGGCACCCTTCCTTTCAGGAATTCTTCCCAACCCGCTGGCTGCAGGCTAAGCCCGCCGCCCTTCCAGCGCTAGGGCCAGGTCCGGCGCTCGCCGAAGAAGGCCGTGCCGATGCGGATCTGGTCCGAGCCTGCGGCGATGGCCGTCTCGAGGTCGCCGCTCATGCCCATGCTCAGGCGCAGGGGCTGGCCCAGGTCCTGCTGCAGGCGCTCCCGCAGGTCTGCCAGCTGCCCGAAGGCGGCCGCCTCGTCGGGCGGCGGGATGGCCATGAGGCCCTGGAGAGGCAGCCGGGGGTCTCCCGCCAGGGCTTCGAACAGGGCGGGGAGATCGGCCTCGGAGCAGCCTCCCAACTTGGTGGTCTCGTCCCAGAGGTCCACCTGAATCCAGACCGGGCAGGTCACCTCAAGCTCGGCGGCCAGGCGGCGGAGGCGCTCGGCGAGGTCCGGCCGGTCGAGGCTCTGGAGCTCGCGGAAGTGCTGGAGGGCGGGCTTGGCCTTGTTGCGCTGCAGGGGCCCCAGCAGCACGAAGGCGAGGTCCGGAGCGGCCAGAGCCTTCTCGACCCCTTCCTGGACGTAGTTCTCGCCGAAGCGCGAAAAGCCCAGGCTGGCGGCCTCGCGGATGAGCGCCAGAGGCTGCCGCTTGGAGACGGGCAGCAGCTCGACCGTGTCCGGCTCGCGACCGGCAAGCTCACAGGCCCGCAGGATGCGGTTCTGCAGCGTGGTGATCCGGTCCTGCAGGCTCACGGCAGGAAGAGGGTCCGCTGGCAGGACTCGCAGGCAACGAGGGTCTTGCCCTCCTTTAGCTCCGCCATGAGCGGGCCGCGCAGCTTGACCCGGCAGCCGGTGCACGCGCCACCCTCCACGGGGACGACCACCCGGCCCTGCCGGGCGGCGGCCATGCGGTGGAAGCGGGCGACGTCGAGGGGGGGCAGCTTCGCTTCCAGCTTGGCCTGCTTGGTCTGCAGCAGCTTCCGGCCTTCCACCTGGTTGGCGTGTTCTTCCAGGAAGACCGCGTGGAGTTCGTCGAACTGGGTCTGGGCGGCAGACCGCTCGGCTTCCAGCCCGGCCAGGGCCTTCTCGAGGACCTGCACGGTGGCCTCCAGGGCCTTGAGGGGGCGGGCGATGCTGGCCTTGACGCGCTCCTTCTCGTCCAGCTCGCGGATGGCGGAGGCGTAGTGGACCTTCTGGCTCGTGGCCTTCACGGCCTCGCGGGCCCGATCCTCTTCCTTCTGGGCCAGAGTCAGATCCTTCGTTTTCGACTCGATCTGAAGCCGGGCTGTCTCCAGCGCCTTGGTCTTCTCGGCGATGAACTTGGTGGCGGTCTTGACCCTGCCATCCAGGACGGCCAGATCGGGCGGAAGGGCTGACAACTCGCGCTGGATGGTGCCCAGATCTCTCAGAGTGGCTTGGAGGTCGCGGAGGGTTGCCAGTGTTTCCATGTTTTGAGGCTACACCCTCTTGGCCATGACGCGGTTCTTTAGGACATGATGGCTAACAAGAAGAAAATATGTTTCAAAATACTAAGATGTTGGAGGTCTTAGGGAAATTGGCCTTGACCCTCTTCGCCCGGGATGCCAGAATTAGCACTCACTGTTGGTGAGTGCTAACAGCTCCACCCGTCCCCTTTTCTTCAACCTCAGGAGGTTCCATGGCCATCCAGCCCCTTTCCGACCGCGTTGTGCTGAAGCGCGTCGACCCCGCCGAAACCGTCAAGGGCGGCATCATCATCCCCGACACCGCCAAGGAGAAGCCCATGGAGGCTGAAGTGGTGGCCGTCGGCGAAGGCAAGATCAACGAGAACGGCACCCGCAATCCGATGTCCGTCAAGGCCGGCCAGAAGGTGCTGATCGGCAAGTACAGCGGCACGGAAGTGAAGATCGACGGCATCGACCACGTCATCGTCCGCGAGGACGAGATCCTGGCGATCATGGCCTAGAGCCGATAGCTGACAGCCGCAAGCCTCAAAGCGAATCCTAAACACTTCTAGAACTCTGGAGACACACATGGCCAAGTCCATCATCTATGCCGAAGACGCCCGCCAGGCCATTCTGCGCGGCGTGAACAAGCTCGCCGACGCGGTGCAGGTCACCCTCGGCCCCAAGGGTCGCAACGTCCTCATCGAAAAGAAGTTCGGCTCCCCCCTCATGACCAAGGACGGCGTCACCGTCGCCAAGGAGATTGAGCTCAAGGACCGTCACGAGAACATGGGCGCCCAGCTGGTGCGCGAAGTGGCCTCCAAGACCTCTGACATCGCCGGTGACGGCACCACCACCGCCACCGTGCTGGCCCGCGCCATCTACCGCGAGGGCATCAAGGCCGTCGTGAGCGGCGCCAACACCATGGAGATCAAGAAGGGCATCGACCTCGCTGTCGAGACGGTCGTCAAGGCCATCGACGAGATCAAGAAGCCTGTCGAGGGCAACGCCATCGCCCAGGTCGGCACCATCTCCGCCAACGGCGACGAAGAGATCGGCCGCATCATCGCCGAGGCCATGGCCAAGGTCGGCAAGGACGGCGTCATCACCGTCGAGGAGGCCAAAGGCCGCGAGACCGAGCTGAACGTGGTCGAGGGCATGCAGTTCGACCGTGGCTACCTCAGCCCCTACTTCGTGACCAACCCCGACCAGATGAAGGTCGAGCTCGAGAACCCCTACATCCTCGCCTACGAGAAGAAGGTCTCGAACATGCGCGACCTCCTGCCCCTCCTGGAGCAGGTCGTCAACAGCCGCCGCCCCCTGCTGATCATCGCCGAGGACGTGGACGGCGAAGCGCTGGCCACCCTCGTGGTGAACAAGATCCGCGGCACCCTGAACGTGGCCGCCGTCAAGGCGCCCGGCTTCGGTGACCGCCGCAAGGCCATGCTCGAGGACATCGCCACCCTGACCGGCGGCAAGGCCATCAGCGAGGATCTGGGCCTCAAGCTCGAGAACCTCACCCTGGCCGACCTCGGCAGCGCCAAGAAGATCGTCATCGACAAGGAGACCACCACCATCGTCGAGGGCGCCGGCAGCACGGAAGCCATCCAGGGCCGCGTCAAGCAGATCCGCGCCCAGGTGGAGACCTCCACCAGCGACTACGACAAGGAAAAGCTCCAGGAGCGTCTGGCCAAGCTCGTGGGTGGCGTCGCCGTCATCAAGGTGGGCGCAG
This sequence comes from uncultured Holophagaceae bacterium, assembly GCA_903857495.1. Taxonomy (GTDB): domain Bacteria; phylum Acidobacteriota; class Holophagae; order Holophagales; family Holophagaceae; genus Geothrix. The sequence continues at coordinate 86,436 of CAIOFF010000017.1, forward strand.
CCTCTGAGACCGAGCTCAAGGAGAAGAAGGCCCGCGTGGAAGACGCCATGCATGCCACCAAGGCTGCTGTCGAGGACGGCATCGTGGCCGGCGGCGGCGTCGCGCTGCTCCGCGCCATGCTCAAGCTCGCCGAGCTGAAGGTCACCGGCGACCAGGCCACGGGCGTGGAAATCGTCCGCAGGTCCCTGGAGGAGCCCCTCCGCCAGATCGCCAACAACGCCGGCGTCGAAGGCTCCGTGGTGGTCAACACCGTCCGCGAGTCCACGGGCAACCACGGCTACAACGCCGCCACCAACGTCTACGGCGACATGATGGCCTTCGGTGTGGTCGATCCCGCCAAGGTGACCAAGTCCGCCCTCCGCAATGCCGCCTCGGTGGCCTCCATGATGCTGACCACCGAAGCCATCATCACGGAGATCCCCGAGCCCAAGTCCCCCGCCGGCCCTGGCGGCCCCGGTGGCATGGGCGGCATGGAAGACATGTATTAAGGACCTGTCAGCTAGCGGCTATCAGCTCTCAGTTGGTGGTTGAAAGTTGCCAGAGTGTAAAGCGCCCCGCCTCGGCGGGGCGCTTTCTTTGTCCAGGTCCCGGGCGCCGAGAGGGTTCCTTTGCCGGGGTGGTTGTGATCAATTCCCACTCCCCGGGCCAGATAATCAGGCCTACGCGGCCTCAGGGGGCCGCGGGTCCAACCCCCGGACCTACCCACACGGATGAAGAACTGCCGCAAACAGGGCGATTGCAAAAAGTCCGGGGCCGTATGAGTTGAGCCGTTCGGAAAAAGATAAATTCCCTGGTGATCTTTTGAGAGCTCTGAATCGGCGCGAGCCCTACGTTAATCGTGGCACCAGAGTCATTTTTTAATTGCTACCAAAGGGTTGACTATGCGGAATACAGGGCGCATGCTACCAGCCAAATACCCCGGGAATTCCTCTCGAGGGTGATTGATTGACAGGAGAACCCATGGGTATGGGCCTTCTCTTTGATGCCACACGCTGCGTTGGTTGCGGCGCATGCAGCTCCGCCTGTAAGGAGCAGAACAAGCTCCCGGGGCCGGTGGAGGAGGTGCTCACGGCGTATACCTGGACGACGGTCCAGCCCCGGGAGGGGCTGAACGTCCGGCGCATGTGCATGCACTGCGAGGTGCCGACCTGCGCCTCAGTCTGCCCTGTGGCCGCCCTGACCAAGACGCCCGAAGGCCCCGTGGTCTACGACGCCGAGCGCTGCATGGGCTGCCGCTACTGCATGATGGCCTGCCCCTTCGAGATCCCGAAGTACCAGTGGGATCGACCTGTCCCCATCGTCGGGAAGTGCATCCTCTGTTCCGGCCGCATCAAGGAAGGCAAGCAGACCGCCTGCGCCGAAGCCTGCGCCTATGAGGCCACCGTCTTCGGCAAGAAGGAGGACCTCGTCTGGGAAGCCCGGACCCGCCTCCGCCAGAAGCCCGGCGAATACGTCAACCACATCTACGGCCTCACGGAAGCGGGCGGCACGTCGGTGATGGCGATCTCCAGCGTGCCCTTCGACAAGCTGGGCCTGAAGACCAAGCTGCCGGGCGAGCCGCCGGCCATGCGCACCTGGCAGGTGCTGTCCAACATCCCCGACTTCGTGGCGGTGTGGGGCGTCCTGCTCTATGGCGTCCACTGGATCACCGCGCGGCGCGAGGATGTCGCCCACGCGGAAGCCAAGGACAACGGACGGGAGAACCGGTCATGACTGATACCGCCACGCTCGCTTCCCGCCGCTTTCGCCCGGGCTTCTGGACCTTCGTCGCCGGCATCCTCTTCCTGGCCTTCCTGACCGTCACCGTGATCCGGTTCACCAAGGGCCTGGGCGCGGTCACCAACCTCAGCGACAAGTTCCCCTGGGGCATCTGGATCGGCTTTGATCTGCTCTGCGGCGTGGGCCTGGCGGCCGGCGCCTTCACGCTGACGGCGGTGGTCCACCTCTTCAACCTCAAGAAGTTCGAACCCATTGTCCGTCCGACCATCCTCACGGGCTTCCTGGGCTACTCCTTCGTGATCGTGGCCCTGCTGCTGGATCTAGGGCAGCCCTGGCGCATCTGGCACGCCATCATCTACTGGAATCCCCACTCCGTCATGTTCGAGGTGGCCTGGTGCGTGATGCTCTACACCACGGTGCTCGCCGTGGAGTTTGCCCCCGTGGTCCTGGAGCGCTTCGGGTTCAACGCCCCGGCGCGGTTCATCCACCGCCTCATCACGCCCCTCGTGATCCTGGGCGTGATGCTCTCCACCCTGCACCAGTCCTCCCTTGGCACCCTCTACCTGATCGTGCCCAGCAAGCTGCACCCCCTGTGGTATTCGCCCATGCTGCCGGTCCAGTTCTACATCTCGGCCATCGGCGCCGGCATCGGCATGGTGGTCCTGGAGTCCTACCTCAGCAAGCGCGCCTTCCACCGCCACCTGGAGATGGACCTGCTCGAGCCGCTGGCCCGGGGCATGGTCGTGGCGCTGGGCATCTACGGCCTCATGCGCCTCCAGGCCATTCAGCGGAACCACGCCTTCGGCTCCATCCTGGAGTTCGGCTATGAGGGACGGATGTTCCTGCTGGAGTTCACCCTGGGCGTGATCCTGCCCGTGGCGCTGATGTCCTTCCGCCGCCTGCGCTCGGATCCCAACTGGCTGGTGGCCGGCGCGTTCATGGCGGTGCTCGGCTTCGTCATGAACCGGCTGAATGTCAGCATCACCGGCATGGAGGCCGCTTCCGGCACCCGCTACATTCCCTCGGCCATGGAGATCATTGTCTCCGTGGGCCTGGTGGCCACCGGCATGGCGGTCTTCGCCTTCGCGGTGCGGAACTTCAGCATCTTCCCCGGAGGCCCCATCGGGGCTGGCCCGGATCCGAAACCCGGAGCCTGAACCATGCGCAGCCGCATCGGTACCCGTCTGATCCTCGGCGCCGGCCTCGCGACGGCGCTGGCGATCGGCGGTATGGCCGTGGCAGTGCTGCGGACCCACTCCGCCCAGCTCATGGCCGAGCGCACCCGCAGCGCCGATCAGCTGAGCGAGACCATCAAGAGCGCCACCCACTTCGACATGATGGAGAACCGCCGGGACAACCTGCACCGCCAGATCCAGGCCGTGGGGGGGCTCTCGGAGCAGGGCATCCGCAAGGTCCGCGTGTTCAACAAGGAGGGGCGCGTCATGTTCTCCTCCTCGGCCGAGGAGATCGGGACCAGCCTCGATATCCGCGGGGAGGCCTGCTATGTCTGCCATGCGGAGGGCAAGCCCCTGGAGCACCTGGATATCCAGGCACGGGCCCGGACCTTCCGCGCCCCGGACGGCACCAGGCTGCTGGGCGTGATCAACCCCATTCCCAACTCGCCTTCCTGCTCCACGGCCGACTGTCATGCCCACAGCGCCAAGCAGCGCCTGCTGGGCGTGCTCGATGTGAACGTCTCCCTGGCCCAGGTGGACCAGGAGATCACCCGCAGTCGCAATGTGATCATCGGCTCGGCCATCCTGGCGATCCTCGCGGGCAGCCTCATGCTCTGGTGGCTCAACCGCCGCCTGGTGGTGCGGCCGGTGGCAGAACTCGTGGCCGGGACCGAGCGGGTCACCGCCGGGGACCTGAGCACCTCCATCCCCTACCTTGGACGGCATGAGCTGGGGCATCTGGCCAAGTCGTTCAACGAGATGACCAAGAACCTCTCGGACACCCAGCGACAGCTCGCCCAGGCGGACAAGCTCGCCTCCGTTGGTCGCCTGGCCGCCGGGGTTGCCCATGAGATCAACAACCCGCTCACGGGCGTCCTCAGCTATGCCTCCCTGCTCCGCAAGCGCCTGGATCAGGATGCGGAGGCCTGCGAGGACCTGGATGTCATCGTCCGGGAGACCGTCCGCTGCCGGGGGATCATCCGCGGCCTGCTGGACTTCGCCCGGCCCACGGCGCCGGCGCGGAAGCTCATCGACCTGAACGAGGTGATCCGCCGGTCGGTCTCGGTGGTCATGACCCAGCTGAGCATGAACAAGGTGGACCTCTCCCTGCACCTGACCCCGGACCTGCCGGAGGTCATGGCGGATGCGAACCAGATCCAGCAGGTGGTGGTGAACCTCATCCTGAACGCGGCCGACGCCATCGGCCCCGAGGGCGGCACCATCCGCGCCACCACGCGGCCGGGCGCCGAGGGCACCATTGACGTGCTCCTGGAGGACAGCGGGAAGGGCATCGCCCCCGAGGACCTGCCCCGCATCTTCGAACCCTTCTTCACCACCAAGGGAAACCACGGCACAGGCCTGGGTCTGGCGGTCAGCTGGGGCATCGTCGAGGCCCACGGCGGATCCCTGACAGTCCAGAGTGAAACAGGGAAGGGCACTTGTTTTACTCTAGTCCTGCCCCTGTCCGCCGAACCCCGGGGCGGAGAGCCCTCTCTTACCACCGTCACCTAGGAGGTCTTCATGGCCGCAATTCTGATCATTTTCATGTTCGTGGCCTTTGTGGGCATCGACTTCCTGGTGCGCACCAGCCTCCACAAGATGCGGGATGCCAAGGAGCGCGAGGCCCGGGAGAAGGTGCTCAATACGTCCGTCAAGCTGGACTTCACCCACGAGGCCAAGAGCCTGAAGCGGGTCGAGGTGCCGAATCCCAAGGCCCGCATCCTCGCCGTGGACGACGAGGGCGTGGTGCTCGACTCCTTCCGCCGCATCCTGGTGCTGGAAGGCTTCAGCGTGGACACCGTGGAGCACGGCCCCGAGGCCCTGGGCTTGGTGCAGCGCAATGACTACGACTTCGTCTTCACCGACCTCAAGATGCCGGACATGGATGGTGTCGAGGTGGTGAAGGCCGTGAAGCACCTGCGGCCTGACGTGGACGTGGTCGTCGTCACCGGCTACGGCAGCATCGAGACCGCCGTCCAGACCCTGCAGCACGGCGCCTGCGAATACGTCCAGAAGCCCTTCACCGCCGACGAGCTGGGCGAGTTCGCCAAGAACCTGCTCATCAAGCGCCAGGCCCGCATCGCCTTCGCCCAGCGCCCCAGCGTCCGCGTGGTGACCCCGGAGATGGCCGAAGTCGTTCCCGCCTCGGAGTTCTGTGTGCCCGGCGGCGCCTTCCTCTCCCCCGGCCATGCCTGGGTTCGCCTTGAGCCCGAAGGCCAGGTCCGGGTCGGCATCGATGACTTCATGCGCAAGGCCCTCGGCGAAGTGAAGGAAGTGATCCTGCCCGAGCGGGGCAAGGTTGTCCGCCAGGGCGACGTCCTCTTCACGCTCAAGGGCAAGCTGGGCATGGTCAATGTGGCCTCGCCGATGTCCGGCAAGGTGGAGCACGACAACGCCGGCCTGAAGTCGGATCCGGGCGAGCTCATCGCGAGCCCCTACGACCGTGGCTGGGTGTGCCTGATGACCCCCAGCGATCTCGCCACGGAGCTGGGCACCCTGAAGATCGGCAAGCCTGTCATCGACTGGTACCAGGACGAGATCGCCCTCCTGCGGAGCGAGAATGGCCCCCTGGCCAGCGGCAACCTGGACTGGACGGCCTTCCAGCAGAAGTTCCTGAACCTCAACGCCTAGGCGCGAGGTCACGCAACACCCGAAGGGTTCGGAGCCTCAGGCTTCGAACCCTTCGCCTGCGTGATAGCTGGAGCGCACCAGGGGGGCGGACTCCACCCGCTGGAAGCCCATCTCCAGGCCCTTCTGGCGGTACATCTCGAACTCTGCCGGCTCCACGAAGCGCTCCAGGGGCAGGTGCAGCTCGGAGGGCGGCAGGTACTGGCCGAGGGTGGCGATGTCCACCCGGCTGTCCCGCCAGTCGGCCATGAGCTCCAGCACCTGTTCCGGCGTCTCGCCCAGGCCCACCATGATGCCGCTCTTCACCCGCATGGCCGGGGCGTTCTCGTCGCGCCAGTCCGCGGCGCGCTGGAGCACCTCCTGGCTCTGGGCGTAGTCCGCGTCGGGACGCACCCGCCGGTAGAGGTGGGGCACCGTCTCGACGTTGTGGTTCAGCACGTCGGGTCGCGCCTCCAGCACCGTGAGCAGGGCCGTGGCGCTGCCGCCGAAGTCCGGGATGAGCACCTCCACGCCGCAGCGGGGGGACAGGGACCGGATCCAGCGGATGGTCTCCGCGAAGTGCACCGAGCCCCCATCGTGCAGGTCGTCGCGGTTCACGGAGGTCACCACGGCGAACTTCAGCGCCAGGCGGGCGACAGCCTCGGCCACCCGCTGGGGCTCCTCGGCGTCCAGCTCCCCGGGGCGGCCCTTGCCCACATTGCAGAAGCCGCAGTGCCGGGTGCAGATCGCCCCCATGAGCATGAAGGTGGCGGTGCGATGTACCCCCCAGCACTCGGGCAGGTTGGGGCAGCGGGCCTCCTCGCAGACCGTGACCAGCTTCTGCTCCCGCATCAGGCGCTCGAGCTCGGCCACCCCCTCCGGGGCCGGGAGGCGGATCTTGAGCCAATCGGGGCGGGCGCCGGGGAGGACTGGTGGTCTGACCATAGCCGTCCATTGTGCCTGGGGGTCTCGACAGGGTCACCCTTCCAGAACCGGCCGGCCCCCAGGTGTGACGGATTTCCCTTTTCAGCCGCCGGGGAGGCCCCGGGTAGAATGGGGACATGTCTGATGCCCCCCAGGAAGTCCCCACGATCCCCGCCGAGCCGGCACCCGCCGTTGCGGCCCCGACGGTGTTCGAGCCCCCGAAAGGGTTCGAGACCAAGTTCCGTGGCCTGGCCCTGCACCTGGCGACCTTTGACGGGCCCCTGGACCTGCTGCTTTACCTCATCCAGGAACAGAAGCTGGACCTCCTGAACCTGCCCATGGCCGAGGTTACGCAGCAGTACATGGAATACCTCCACGTCATGGAGGAGCTCAACCTGGAGATCGCCGCGGAATACGTGGCCATGGCGGCCCAGCTGCTGCAGATCAAGTCCCGCCTGATGCTGCCCCGGCCGCCCGAGGCCTGCGGCGAGGAGGATCCCCGCGAGTCCCTGGTGCAGCGGCTGCTGGACTACCAGCAGGTCAAGGCCGCGGCCCGGGTGCTCTCCGAGCGCGAGTCCGACTGGCAGAAGATCGCCTTCGCGCCGGGCATCGACCTGGAGGACCATAAGCGCGTGGAGGAAGAGCCGATCAAGGCCACCCTCTTCGACCTGCTCGGCGCCTACCGGGAGGCCCTGAAGAACCTGCTGCCCCCGCCTCCGGTGGAGGTGCGCACCCAGCCCAAGACCCTGGAGCAGCGCGTGGCCGAGGTGCTCCGCGACCTGCAGGATGGGTTCTGGAAGCCCTTCCAGGGCCTGCTGAGCCAGGCCCGCACCCGGGAAGAGCTGGTGCTCACGTTCCTGGCGCTGCTGGAGCTGGTTCGCACGGGCCGCATCGCCCTGGTGCAGGGCGAGACCTTCGGCGAGATTCGGGTCAAGGCTGCCGAGGCCGCGTGAGCGACGCCGCCGATCCCCTCCGCACCGCCCACCGGCGGGCCTACGGTCTGGGCCTGGCGCTCTGCTGCGGAACCCCCGGCGTGATCGCGATCCTGCTCCTGGCGGGCGTGATCCCGCCGGGCACCGAGCCGCCGGAGGGGATCCACCAGCAGATCGGCTACCTCTTCACCGGCCTGGTCTTCCTGTCGGCGGCCTGGGTGCTCTGGCGCAGCGGGCAGGCGCTGCGGGAGTTCCCGGGAGTGGCCGAAGCCCAGCGTCCCCTGGTGCTCCTTCGGGAGTGCCTCCTCTACGCGGCGGTGCTCGACCTGAGCAGCCTCTGCGGTCTGGTCTACTGGACCCAGGTAGGCAGCCAGGCCAGCCGGCACGCCTGGAGCTTCATCCTGCTCACCCCGGCCCTCTTCCTGGCCCTGGTTCCCCGTGAAGCCCGCTGGCGGAAAGCCTTGGAAGGATGACGCCAGCAGGTATGCTTGCCTTTCCCGTGCCTTGGAGGACCCATGCGTGATCCCGAGCAGCCTGATCCCGCGCTGGACGCCACCGTGCGCCTGAGGATCGGGGAGCCGCTGGCGCCCTCCTCCGAGGTCACCCAGAAGCTGCCGGTCGGGGAGCCCGTGGACCCTGCCCGCACCCAGCAGCTGGGCCTGCCCGTGGAGGCAACGCGGCCCCTGCTGGCCGGGGAGCCTGTGAGCCCTGAGATCACCCAAAAGCTGCAGCTCCCGCTTGAGGCGACCCAGCAACTGACGGCTGGGGAGCCCACGGACCCCGCCCGGACCCAGCGGATGGCCCTCCCCATCGAGCCGACCGTGAAGGGGCTCCTGCCGCGCCATGAGGGTGATGTTGGGCAGGCCCCGGACCGCACCCTCCTGAATCCGGGCATTCCACCGATTCTGGTGCCGGCCTCGACCCCCCCGGTTCCGCCGACGCCCAACCCTTTTTCCTGGAAGCTTCCGGCCGCACTCGTGGGGCTGGTCGCGCTGGGGGTGGTCGTCTACCCGATCCTCTCCCGATTGCCCGTGCCTCCCCCCTCCGCGTCGACGCCGTCGCCTCGGCCTGCGGTGGTGGTCCCCCACGCCGGCGAGGTCCTCCCGCCGTCGGTTCAGGGCTACGTCGACAAGGCCCAGGCCGGAGATGTCAACGCCATGCGGATGCTGGGAGCCATGTACTACAACGGCTTGAACGTGCCCCGGGACCCGGTCAAGGGCCTTGCCTGGTACCGGAAGGCCGCGGAGCATGGCAGCATGGCCGCCCGGGCCGAGCTCGAAAAGCTGGAACAGTCCGGGAAATAACCCCTAGGCCCTCCGCCAGGCGAGGACCTTGGCGGTGGCGGCCAGACCTACGGCGGCGACCAGGGCCGCGTCCTCGGCCTCGCGCACCTGGGTGACGCTGCCGAAGGCCAGCAGCAGCTTCTTGGCGGTGGCGGGGCCGATCCCTGGGATCTGGGTCAGCTCCGTCTGCAGCGTCCGCTTGGCGCGCAGGGCCCGGTGGTAGCTGATGGCGAAGCGGTGGGCCTCGTCCCGGATGCGCTGGAGCAGCTGCAGCACCGGCGAGGACTTGGGAATCTTCAGCGGCGTGGCGGCGCCGGGTCGGAAGACGAGCTCTTCCTTCTTGGCGAGGCTGGCCAGCTCCAGCTGTTCTAGGCCCAGCTCCTTCAGCGCGGCCTCGGCGGCGTGCAGCTGGCCCAGGCCGCCGTCGATGAGGACGAGGTCCGGGAAGTCCTGGCCTTCGTCTTTCATGCGCTTGTAGCGGCGGGTCACGGCCTCCTGCATGTTGGCGAAGTCGTCGTTCTGCTCGTTGGTCATCTTGAAGCGCCGGTAGCGCGCCTTGTCGGGGCTGCCGTCGCTGAACACCACACAGCTGGCCACCACCTCGCGGCCCTGGCCGTGGCTGATGTCGAAGCACTCCAGGCGGCGGGGCAGGTGGCTGAGGCCCAGGAAGGCCTGGAGCCCCTCCAGCACGGCCTCGTTGAGGCGGGCCGGCTCGAACTTGCGCTCCAGTGCCAGGCGGGCGTTCTCCTGGGCCATGCTCAGCAGGTCCACCTTCTCGCCCTTCTGGGGCACGTGGATGCGGACCTTGGTGCCCCGCAGGCCCGAGAGCCACTCGCGCAGCAGCTCCGATTCCTCGGGGTCCACCTCGGCGAGGATCCGGGCCGGGGGCGCATCGGCGCTGTAGACCCGCTGCAGCACGCCCGCCAGCACCTTGGCGTCGAAGGTCTCCACGTCGTCCAGCAGGTATTCCTGGCGACCCACCATGCGGCCCTCCCGCATGAGCAGCCGGTGCACGCAGCCCTGGCCATCCAGGACGGCGCTGCCGAAGATGTCCGTGTCGTCGAGGTCGGCGCTGGCGGCCTTCTGTCGCGTGAACCAGGCGTCCACCTGCTGCAGCGCGTCCCGGTGCTGGGCCGCCTGCTCGAAGGCGGCGGCCTCGGCGGCCATCCACATGGCGGCCTCCAGCCGGGCCTTCAGCTCCTCGCGCTTGCCCTCCAGGAACAGCCGGGCCTCCCGGGCCTGCTCGCGGTAGGCCTCCTGGCTGACGGCGGCGATGCAGGGCGCGGTGCAGCGGTGCAGCTGATACTTCAGGCAGGCCCGGCCCCGCTTGCCGTCGATCTCGATGTCGCAGTCGCGGATCTGGAAGAAGCGGGTGACCAGCTCCGCCGTGCGGTAGGCGGTGCTGGCGGGAAAGAAGGGGCCGAAGTAGAGGCTGCCGTCCTTGCGGAGCTTGCGGGTGACATAGACCTTGGGGAAGGCCTCCTTCCAGGTGAGCTTCACGTAGGGGTAGCTCTTGTCATCCCGCAGCAGGATGTTGAAGGGCGGGAAGTGCTCCTTGATGAGGTTGTTCTCGAGGACCAGGGCTTCCAGCTCGGTCTCGCAGACGATGAGTTCGATGTCCCAGATCCGGGCCACCAGCCGGCGCGTCTTGGCGTCCAGGGACTTGTTCTGGAAGTAGGACTTCACGCGGTTCCGCAGCACCTTCGCCTTGCCCACGTAGAGCAGGTTTCCGCCCTCGTCCCGGTAGAGGTAGCAGCCGGGTCGCTGGGGCAGGTCCCCCAGCTTCCGCTTCAGGAAGGGGGACTTCTCCAGGTTGGTGCGGATCACGGCCATGGCTCCGCCTCAGGACGGCTGGCCGGGCTTCTTGTCCTTCTTCAGGAAGATGAAGCCGAAGACCACCGCCGGGCCGAGCAGCATGAGGGCGAGCACGAGACTGTCAGGCATGGATCACACCATCATCGAAGGCGGGGCAGGAGCGCCAGGAGCAGCAGGGGAAGGAGCAGCAGCCCCATGATGAGCCAGCTTGCGCCGTGGGCGAAATTAAGCGTCCAGCCCAGGCCCAGCGGCTTGGGCACCCAGAGCGCGGGATCGTCCGGATTCACGTAGAAGAGCCCCCACCGGTAGTGCCGGGTATCGATGGGCCCCAGGCCGTTCCGCTTCAGGTCCCAGAGCATGAGCCCCACGCCCACGGCCAGGAAGAGGAAGAACACGGCGAGGAGCAACCACAGGCCCACCATGCCGACCCGGAGGATGGCCACCGGCGCCAGCATCAGCAGCTCCATGCCGGCGGTGACCAGGCCCCGAAGGGGCGCCATGGCCGCGCCCTTCCGGCCATCCGGATCCTGCTCCGTGCCAGTGAAGGCGTTGCCCGACACCAGCAGTAGCCCCCAGGCAAAGGCCGGAATCCCGAAAACCAGATAGGGGAGGCCGCGCAGAGGGGTCCAGCCGTTGGCGTGCCCGTGGCGGTCGAAGTGGCTGGGCAGGGGGTCGGGCAGGCCCTTCAGCAGCGTCGGCAGGAGCAGGAGCAGAACCACCGCCACCCCCAGGGGGAGCAGGTCCCAGCGGGAGAACCAGCGGGTGCGCGGGGGCTCGATCGGCGGCATGCCCCCAGGTTATCCGGTCCGAGACAGCTTGGCCTCCTGAGCCGCCTGACCCCGCAGCCCTTGACTGCTTGCATAAAATAGGATTAATGAAATAAATTTCCTTGGAGTTCCTTCTTGAAGGGCAAGCCGTTTTCACCAGAGGCCCAGGCCGAAGTCTGGGGCGGTGCCGTCCTCGGCGTGGCCGAGGGGCTGGCTGCCCACGGCATCCCGTGGCAGGGCGTCCTGCAGCTGCTGGGGGAAGCGGGCCTCGGCCTGCCAAAGGCCGAGGCTTGGGTGCCGCTCGAGGCGAACCTTGCCTTCCACGCGGCCGTGGAGCGGGCCCATGGCCGTCCTGCCCTGAGGGTCATGGGGCGGGCGATTCCGGACACCGCCCGCTTCGCGCCAGACATGGACACCCTCGACCGGGCGCTCCGGGTGCTTGCCATCGCCTACCAGGTGAACCACCGGGGTGCGGGCATCGGCGGCTACTACTGCACCATGGACCGGCCGCAGCGCGCGGAAGTGGTCTGCGAGAACCCCTATCCCTGTGACCTGGACTGGGGCATTCTCGAGCGCCTGGCGGAGCACTATGGCGGGTCTCGCGCCGTGGTCAGTCACCGGCCAGGCGCGGACTGCCGCCGCCAGGGCGCCAAGGCCTGCGTGTTTGATCTACGCTGGTAGGATGCTGCGCCTCGAATCCTTCCCCGTCGGCCCCCTGGGCTGCAACTGCACCCTGCTCTGGGAGCCCGCCACGGGGCTCGGGCTGGTGGTGGACCCCGGCGGTGATGGGGCCAAGATCCGCAAGCGGGTCGAGACCCTGGGCTTCCGGGTCACGGCCCTGCTCCACACCCACGCCCATTTCGATCATGTGGGCGCCACGCGGGAGCTGCAGGACCTCTGGCAGTGTCCGGCGCACCTGCACGGCGACGATGGGTTCCTGATCGAGGCCCTGCCCCAGCAGACGGCGCGGTTCGGGATGCCTGCCATCCCGCAGCCGGACATGGTGGACCTTGGCGCGGGCGATCGGCACCTGGACCTCACCACCCTGCACACGCCGGGCCACACGCCCGGCTCCTGCTGCTTCCACGGCGCCTTCGAGCAGGGCCAGGTGGTGCTGGCGGGAGACACCCTCTTCCGCGGCGGCGTCGGTCGGACTGACCTGTGGGGCGGCAGTTGGGAGCTGCTGGAGCAGAGCATCCGCCGGGAGCTCTATGTGCTCGACGGTGGGACCCTCGTCATTCCCGGCCACGGGCCTGCCACCACCATCGGCGAAGAGGCGGAGACAAATCCCTACGTCAGGCGCTAGCGGCGCCCCAGGAGCCGTCCGGCCGAAGCTTGGCCAGGCTTGAGAGGCCCCTACCTCTCAGACGCGGCTGCCAGCTCGCTCCAGAGGGAGGCCTGCCAGTAGGAGGCCAGGGCGGCGAGCTTCTCTTCGTCGTTGCCTTCCCGGCGGGCGTTGGCGATCTGGTAGGCCAGACGCGCGGGCGTGGGCACGAACCCCGCTGAAGCCTTGGCCCGGGCGGCGGCCTCCCGGGCATTCCGCCGGGCCAGGTCCAACTGGGCGGTGAGCGCCCGGCGGTTCTCCAGCACCACGCCTCCGCGAGCGTCGAATCCGGCCCCGAGCGAGTACCACTTGTTGACCAGCTTGGCCCCGTCCAGGAAGGCATAGCCGGCCGCGGCGAGGCGGATGAGCTTGGCGCCATCGCTGGACCTGTCCTGGCTTTCGGCCAGCATCTTGGCCTTCTGGGCGAGGTAATAGTCCGCTTCGCGGTTGGCGATCAGGGCCTTGGCCTCCTCGATGGAGAGCCCCTTGCCCTTGGCCACTTCCTCCGTGATCAGCGCATCGAAGTAGGCGAGCACGGCCGTGGCCAGCGAGGCGTAGCTGGTGACGGCCCGGCTCACGGATCGGGTGCTGAGGGACTTGGCCTCGCCTTCCTCCGCGATGAAATCCTGCATGTCCCGGGTGAACTCAAGCTGGACCTTCGACAGGTCGTAGTAGATCAGGGGCAGGGTGATCCGGGTCATGAGGGACTCGACGTTCTCGCCCTTGAGCTGACCCTTCTTTTCCTGGATCTTCTTGAGCACGGCCACGGCGGGAGTGGCGAAGTCATCGGCGATCAGGGCGGCCGCCCGCGCCTTCACATAGGTGGCGCAGACACTTGAGCTGGTCAGCTGCCCGCCGCGGGTCTGGCGCAGGGCCTTGATCTCCAGCTGCTGCCCGTAGGCCGTGACCTCGCTGCTGATGGAGGCAGCGCTCTGGATGGCCGCGACCAGGCCGCCCTGGTCGCCCTTGAACATGTGGGCGTAGGCCGAGACGGTCTGGGTGGCACCCGCGAAGGCGCTCACCGTGTGGACATAGCCCTGCAGGGCGGGCATGAGGAAGCCGTTGCGCTCATCGCGCTTGGCGGTCTCGAAGGCCTTCTCTGCTTCGGCCATGAGGTGGGCGTAGATCGGGGCAGGAACCCCAGTGGCCTTGACCTCATTCCGGAGCCGGGCCGCCTCGCGCTCGACCTGGGACTTCCAGCTCGCCAGCTTCGTGCGGAGGAGGGTCTGGGTCGCCAGAGCCGGCTCCATCTCAGCCTCGGCGATGGGCTCGGTGCGGGGCAGCTTGTCCCGGGTGAGGAACTCGTAGGCCTCGTGGATGTCCCCGATCTCCTTGACCTCCAGGCCCAGCTTCTGGCCCACCAGCAGGAGGTCCACATCCTGCCCGGTCTTCTGGTCCTTGTGGTTGCGGCAGCCCAGGGGGAAGCCGAAGCGCTTGATGCCCGCCTGCTTGGCGCCCTCCATCTTCTGGACAATGCCGGTCACGGGGCCCGCGGTGCCGTCCGGGTTGATGGTCCCGGTCATGGTGGTGTCCTGGGGGATGGACTTCCCCCTCAGGAGGGCCAGCATTGCGGCGGTGGTCAGCATGCCGGCGGAAGGACCGTCCGTATGCCCGGACACATGGACATTGAACTCGCAGTCCGAGATGGAGGCTCCCAGCGTCCGGGTCGCGTTGAAGGCGGCCAGCCAGACGGCGGTGCGCCACTGGTTTCCGCCGCCACCGGCGAACTCCTCGGAGACGCCGACCGAGACGGTTCCGGTGCGGTTGGGGCTCACGCGGATGCGGGCGGGGGCGGTCCCTCCGGTGGCGTTGGCTCCCGGCTGCCCGGAATACCAGACGAACTGGACGGTGGCCTCCCGGGTCTCCGAGAGGATGGTGCTGCCGCCCCCCGGGAGGTCGGGAAGCTCCCAGCCAAAGGCCTTGGTGAGGCCCCACAGGGCCAGCCCACAGAGTCCCACCAGGGCGGCACCCCGAAGGGCGAGTGTCCGCCGCGTCGTCCCTTTTGGCTTGGCTGTAACTTCGGCAGGGGGGGCTTCGGCGACGGGCGGGAGTATGGCCTGGGCTCTCGTGCGGATCTCGCGCAGCTCAAGCTTGAAGGAGGCGATCTCCAGCACGTCACCGGGCTGCCAGAGCCACTCCGTGATGCGGTCCTGGCCATGCTTGGTTCCGTTGGTGCTGCCGAGATCCTTCAGCCGGACCTCGGCCCCGTCGAAGAGGATCTCTGCGTGGGTCGAGGAGCACCGGACATCCGGCAGGACGATGTCCCCCTCGGCCCGGCCGATCACCGTGCGCGCCCGGAAGATCTCCTCGGTGCGGGGGGGCTGGTCTGGCGCATGAATGATCAGGAAGTAGGACGGCTCGGGTGCCGCGGCCATGACCTCCTTGTCGACGACCAGGGTGCCCTTGGGTCCCAGCAGCGGGGCGGCACTGAGATCCTCGAGGGTCAGCTCGTGACCTCCGATCTGCACCTTGGTCCCCGGCAGCCAGACCAGGTCGGTCACGGGCTTCCCCTCCAGCAGGGTGCCATTGGTGCTGCCAAGATCCCGGAGGCGCAGGGTCGCCCCCTCCAGGAGCAGCTCCGCATGGGTAGAGGAGCAGAGCGGGTCCTGCAGCAGGATGTCCCCATTCACGCGGCCGATCATCGTGCGCGGCTTGAGGATCGCCTGAGTGCTCGGGGGCACGCCGCCCGGCGTGTGGATGGTGACAACGAAGGCCGCAGCAGTCATGCCTCTTCCTTGGGGTCTCGGCTCGCGCCGTCAATGGGGGTGGATCCTGCAAGATTAGCGCGAGAGGGCCACCCTCAGGGAAGGCGCGTTCCGGGACAGCGTCTTAAACCTGGCGGGACTGCGGCGATCAGAGCTCCGAGAAGGCCAGGGGGAAATCAGAGACCTCGGTGCTCTTCTGGGTGGCCGGGGCCTGGGTTCCCTTGGTCAGTTCCTTCACCCTCTGGGTGATGTAGGCATCTAGCGCCGTGAAAGTGATGAAGCCCTGCCGGTCCTTCCCGGCCTTGCCCTTCAGGCCCTCCACCAGGGCCTTGGTGAAGGCCCCGTTGTTCCAGGCGGGGTGCTCCTGGGACTTCTGGCCGGGGCGGGAGGAGGTGATGACCACCAGCCCCTGGCCGCCATCCTTGAGGTCCTGGAGGAACTGCCGCAGGTCGGGGACGCCCCGCATGGCGGTCCCGGTGACATTCCCGGCGTGGCACGTGTCCATGAAGAGGATGCGGGTGCCGGTGAGCCGCGCCAGCGTGGAGTGGATCTCCGAGCCCGGGATCATGGTCCGCTTCACCGCCTCGATGCTGGCGTCGTAGGGCAGGTAGTAGTAGTTCCCGGTGACGGCGTCGTTGATGCCGTGACCCGCCAGGAACACGATGACCATGTCCCGCTGGGTGGCCTGCCGCTGGATCCACTCCAGGTCGTCCATGATGTTGTCGCGGGTGGCCTGGTCATCGGTGCGGACCCTGACGACCACGTCCCGGTACAGCTTGCCCTTCTGCAGGCTCATGGCCTCGGCGAAGTCCTTGGCGTCCTTCGAGGGATAGGTGAGCGTGATGTTCTTGTCCTTGTAGTTGCTCACGCCCACGGCCAGGAGGTAGAGGGTGGGCGGGCCTGCCGCCGCGGCGGTGGCGCCCTTCGCGGGTGTCTCCCAGTGCAGCTTCACCAGGGAGGGGTCGCTGGTGGCGTAGGGCGTCTCGGCATAGGCCATGACCGTGCAGTCCTTGGAGGGCAGGGTCAGGCTGAAATACTGGGTGTCCTCGGCCAGTCCCCGAGCGCCAGCGCCCGGAGTCACGGCTGGCGTCACTCTCTCGGCCTTCACCTCCTGGGCGTCCACGAGGATCCGGATGGCCGGCGGCGGGCTCTTGGGATCCCCGGTCACCCTCACGCCGAGCTGCACCACATTGGCGCGGATGAGGGCATTGTGCTGGGGCTCGATGATCGAGATCCGGGGCTTCGCCGCCTGGACCACCGAGCCGCGGGTCGCAGCCACCGGGGTGCTGGCCCCATCGAACCTGAGCCGGAGCAGCGCGGGCTTGCCCGCTCCGGAAGAGCCTTCGGGGAGCACCGAGATCTGACAGTCCCGAGGCGGCAGGGGCAGGCTGACCTCGAGCACCTGGCCCACGGGGTAGGGCGGGCTGAGGGGGCCCCCTGCGGGAGACTGGGGGACAACGTCGACGGGAGCGCCAGCCACGAAGACCTGCAGCCGCGTGACCTCTGTGCCGGGAGTGCCACCAACCTTCACGGAGAGCTGGACCTCCGGCCCCTTGAAACGTGACCCATCCCCAGGCGAGAGAACTTGCAGGCTGGGGAGGCCGGGCTGTGCAGGACGGGAGGCTGTCGCGGGCGAAGCCGTGCCTGCATTTCGAGGGGCCGCCTTGCGGGCGGAGTCAGCAGCGGGATCCCGCCAGCGGAGGCGCCCCTTGGCATCCACCTCCATGGCCGCCGCGGATCCCTGGGGACTGCCTTCAAGGATCCGGCTCGTCTGCTCCCCGGCCCTCACCTTGCCGAATTCCGTTCCCACCGTGCCTCCTGCGAGGGGTGCCTCGCCTGGCACCAGGCCGGCATGGGCCGGGGCAGGGGACTTGGTGGAGGGCGTGAGCTGGCTCTTCCACTGGAGCTTCGCCACCGCGGGGGCACTGCTGGCATGGTCCGTGTCGGCGACCAGCATCAGGGTGCTGTCCCAGCCTGGCACCTCGATGCGGCAGTGGTAGGTCTCGCCGTTGACCCAGCCCAGGGCGGAATCGAAGGGCGCGCCATTGGCGCGGGTGATGTTCCGGAAAGCGACGGGCACGCCATCCAGCAGGGCGTGGACGAGGGTGACCGGCTGGCCGGGCGGGGAGCTGACCCGGAAGGACACGACGAGGGAAGGCGACTGGAGGAACACCTTCCCCGCAGGACTCAGCAGGGTGACCGTGGGAGGGATCACCTTCAGGTCCTGGGCGGTCTTCGAGCTCCTCTGCAGCGACAAGAGGGCCGGTTCACTGGAGCCGCCCGGGCTGTCTGCCTGCAGCAGGATGGTCGTATCCCGGTCCGACAGCTGGACCCTGCAGGTGTAGCGGCGGCCACTCTGGAAGCTCGCACCGATGGAGCCTTCCGAGGGTGTGGCAGCGGCGCCGGGGGAGGGTGTAAAGGTGAGGTGCGCGGGGTGGCCCCCGGCCAGGATCCGGATCCGGGACACGGGTCGCTCGGGCGGGAAGGTCACCTGAAAGGCCAGGTCCACGCCGCCCGACGCCACCTTGGCGCCCTGCCCCGGGCTCAGGATGGTGAGGACCGGCAGCTCCTCGAGGGGTCTCGACGCTAGCCGTGGCGGAACCGCGACGGACCAGCGGGCCAGGGCCCTGCCGCCTTCGGTGACGGCCAGCAGGGCCCCGCTGCTCATGGAGAACGCCAGCGAGAGGATGGGTTCGTCCACCGTGAGCGTGCGGGAGGCGGGGGTGCTCCGCTCCAGTCCCGAAAAGGCCTGCAGCGTCCGTCCCGAAGCGACCAGCAGTCCAGAGGCATCCGAGGCGAAGGTCAGCAGCGCGACCTCCCGGCCCGCGAGATCGGGATCCAGCTGCTTGAGGGTCTGCCCATCGGAAAGCCGCTTCAGCAGCAGTCTGCCGTTCTTTCCGCCCACCGCCAGGGACCGGGCATCGGGAGCATAGGCGAGGGCCGAAACCTGAAAGTCCAAGGTCCACGTCTGCTTCAGGGCGAAGCCGGGGACCTCGCGGACCTCCAGGGTCTTTCCCGCGGCCAGGACAACGGTATTCCCCGCGGGGGCGAACCGGATGGACGTGCCGGGGGATCCCGCTGCTGACCAGACGGTGGCGCCCGTGCGGGGGTTCAGCACGTACATCCCTTTGGAGGTGGCCACCGCCAGTAGATCCAGGTCCGGAGACAGGCTCAGATCCTGGATGCTGCCCTCGGTCACCCAGAGTCGCCTCGGGGCATCCTCCTGGTCCACCGAGGCCGACCAGACCTCCCGTTCGGTGGCCACCAGGGCGACCCCCGCTCGCCCTTCCAGGGCCAGGGCCGTGACCTTCCCGGGGAGGGGGCCGAAGGTCCGGAGGGTCCGCCCGGAGGCCAGCGCCACCGTCCGGAGCGTGTTGCCCTGCTGCAGGAGCAGGGCCGTGCTCCCGTCCGGGGAGAGGGCGAGCCGCTGCTGGGCCTCGGAGCTGGGCATGGCCCGTTCCGGCACGGTCACCGTGAGCAGCTCCTGGCCGGTCATGGCGCCGGCAAGAAGGAACAGCAGGGCCAGGATTGCCCGGCGCCTGCCATGCACGGCAGCTCCCTTGGAGACAGAGGACGGCATCTCGGTAGCAGCTCCAGGAAAGACTCAGGACATTCCGGGGGGGGGAGAGGGCGGAATCACGGGGGAGGCCGCGGCCGGTGGCGCGCTGGGGGGCTCCATGGGAGGCGGTGGCGGCGGGGCCTGGGGCGGCGGCGCGGAGGGTGCCATGGCTCCGAACTCTGAGGGCGAGCGCCAGCGCTGGGTGCCGAGCTCCGCCGCGCGCTGGTCCTTGATGGCCCTGTTGCCGGAGAGCCAGCCATCGAGGAGCGTGCGGCTCCTGTCCAGGAGGGCCGCGGTGATGAGCGGCAGGAGGATCGGCAGGAAGCGGTTGCTGGCGCCTTCACAGGTGGTGCCCTGGATGTACTTGTCGAGTTCCTGGGAGCTGGTGTTGACGGCCTGCATGAGCTGCTTGAATTTTTCCGGCGGCGTCTTGTCGCTGTATTTGAGCTCGGCGATCACCATATCGATCAGCTGGTTGGCCTTGCTCTTCAGCGAGAGGTAGCGGGAGTAGGTGCCCGCGTATTTCACGGAGTTGGCCTGGCACTCGTTCTGCACTTTGATGAGCTGGTCCTGCCAGTACTCCCGCTTGGCATTAAGGCAAACAAAGTACTGCATCTTGTTCTTCAGGTTCGCATTTTCGGACAGGCAGTCGCCCTCCTCCACGGCAGGCGGAGCCTGGGATGCAACCGGGACCCCCGCCGCCAGGAAGAGCAACGCTGCTGAAAGCAATGAGACTCCACGGCGCATATCCATCACCTCTCTCTTCTCTCTGGCTTGTTCGTTGGAATGGGTATCTGGCGATCATTATGATCCCTGGGTGCGAAAGTCAGGCCAGATGATTTCTATGGACTGCCCGCTATCGCGAGGCCAGGACCCGCTGGGCCCCGCCAATCAGGCGTAGACTGAAGCCGTCTTTCTCTGGAGGTCCTCCATGGACACCTTGATCACTTCCCTCGGCTGCTTCGGCCCCGCGGCCCTCTTCGTGGTGATCTACCTGTTCTCCTGCCTCAAGGTGGTGAACGAATACGAGCGGCTGGTGGTCTTCACCCTGGGCAAGGTGGAGGACAAGCCCAAGGGACCAGGCCTCTGCTTTGTCTGGCGCCCCTTCCAGACTGCCATGACCGTGAGCCTTCGCACGGGCGTGCTGGAGGTGCCGAGCCAGGACGTCATCACCCGCGACAACGTCAGCCTGAAGGTCAGCGCCGTGGTCTACTCCCGGGTGCTGGATCCCAAGCAGGCCATCATCGGCGTCGAGAACTACTACTACGCCACCAGCCAGATCGCCCAGACTACCCTGCGCTCCATCCTGGGCGAGGTCAGCCTCGATGAGCTGCTGGCGGACCGGGAGAAGCTCAGCGCCCGCCTGCGGGAGATCATCGACCGCTCCACCGAGCCCTGGGGCGTGGAAGTGAGCAGCGTGGAGCTCAAGAGCGTCGACCTGCCCGAGCAGATCCAGCGCGCCATGGGCAAGCAGGCCGAGGCCGAGCGCGAGAAGCGGGCCAAGGTCATCGCGGCCGAGGGCGAGCTGCTGGCCTCCGAGCAGCTGCTGGAAGCCGCCAACAAGATCAGCCAGAACCCCACGGCCATCCAGATGCGCTACCTGCAGACCCTCACGGAGATCGCCGTGGAGAAGAACAGCACCATCGTCTTCCCGCTGCCCATGGAGCTCATGAAGGCCTTCGAGAAGTTCACCCAGAAGTAGGCTTCCAGCCACGCCAGGCGCGGGCTTCGGCCCTCGCTAGGGCGGTGGCTGCGCCGCGGTTGCCAGAGTAGGCCTCGGCGTCCACGGCCTCGGCCAGGGCGGCGAGGGCCTCCCGGCGGTCGGGGCGCAGCTCGCCCAGGCGCAGCAGCCAGGCCCGGGCCGTCTCGCCCACCCGGGGCGCGGCAAAACGCCGGGTGCGCGCCAGCAAGGGGGCCAGGGCCCGGATGCGGCCGGGTCCTTCGGGGGCCGTCCGCCAGCGGGCGCGGGTGCGCCAGAGCAGCCAGGCGAGGGCTGCGAGGCCCAGGGCTCCGAGCAGGGGCCGGGACGGCGCGCGCCAGTGCCACTCCCAGCCCTGGGCGCGGGCCTGGAGCCAGGCCAGACCGCTCTGCTGGTCCTGGTCCGAGAAGCGCACCACGTAGCGCTCCCAGCGGTAGCGGACGGCATCCAGCCAGCGCGCCAGAGGGCCAAAGCCCTGGGCTTCCCCCGCGGCGCCCGCGGCGCCCGCCGGGGTCGGATCCACCGTGAACCAGCGGCCCTCGTGCCAGTACTCCACCCAGCTGTGGGCCTCGTTCTGGCTCACGCGGAAGTAGCCCCCCTCGGGAATCCAGGGCCCCAGCCGGTAGCCGTTCACCACCCGGGCCGGAACCCCCCGGGCCCGCAGCATCAGCGCCAGGGCGGAGGCGAAATACTCGCAGTGGCCGGCCTGGGTCTGCTCAAGGAAGGCCTCGAGGGGATTGGCGGCCGGCCCGGCTGGGTTCTCCAGGGTGTAGCGGAAGCGGCCCAGGGCCGCAGCCAGCGTCTGGACCAGCTGTGGCGCGGGCAGGATGCCCGGGGCAAAGCGCAGACTGGCCCGGCGGGCGGCGTCGTGCTCCGGCTCCAGAGTGGTCAGCAGCTCCAGGCGGCGCGGGGTCAGGCGCCGCTCCGCAACCCCCGGCTCCCGGGGATCCCAGGTCACGGTGACCGGGGCGGTGCGGGTCCGCGGGTAGCGCCACCGGAGGCTGGCACCGGGACCCGCCACCAGGGGCAGCTCGGCGGGCTCCAGGGAGGCCAGGCCGGCCGGCAGGGCCAGGATGCCGTGGGCGCTCGGGGTGTAGAGGATCTCGGCCCGGTGCGGTTCAGAGCCGGTGGCCCGGGCGCGCGCCAGGGCCGGCGTCAGGGCCGCGGGCTCCCAGCGGGGACCTCGGACCACCTCCAGGGTGATGCCGCGCAGCAGCGCCAGCCCCTGGGCCCAGTCGGGGTTCCGGTGGGGGTCGACCCCCTCGGGCGGGAGGATGCGCAGGGCCACCTCGGGATTGGGTTCGAGGGGCCCCCCGCCGGACAGGTCCAGGCGCTCACTGAGGCCGGCCTGGCCGATGCCGGTGCCAGCCCCTGCCAGGAGGGCCGGCCGCAGGCCCAGGCTCAGCCGCGGCAGGATCACGAAGAACCCGGCGCCAAAGAGGGCGGCCGCGCCCACCCAGAGGGGCACCCGGGCCAGCGGCGGACGGGGCGGGGGGCCGGGCCGCAGGGCCGCGGAGGGCTCCCAGGCCTGCTGCACCAGGGCCAAGGTGGCGACGCAGGCCCAGGCCAGCGTCCAGAGGAAGAAGAGGAGGTCCGTGCCCGCGATGGCCGTGGTCAGGTAGAGCAGGAAGCCGATCAACAGCAGCTGGCGTCGCTGGGGCAGCTCGCGGGGCAGGGCCAGGCGGGCGCCGGCCAGGACGAAGAGGGTCTGGATGGCCACGGGAAAGATCCCGTGGCCGCGGGCCAGATTTCCGAGAAAGAACACCAGGGCGCCGATCTCCACCCAGCGGCGCCGCCGCTCGAGGTCCCAGCGCAACGCCTGCACCGCCGCCGCCGCGACCAAGGGCAGCACCATCAGCGCCAGCTCCCCGCTCTCGTAGATCCCCGTGGCCACCGTGGCTCCAAGGGCCACCCAGAGCGGCAGGTGATCGCTCCAGGGGGCCCACCGGAGCCTCAGGCCCACACCCAGCTCCCCAGCACCACGGGGCGGGCGGCCCCGGTGACTTCCGGCAGGTTCCCGGGCAGGCCCAGGGCGCTGGCGGCGCCCAGCAGGGCCCAGCTCACGGCTTCCCGCGCCCCGGAGGGAAACGCGGTGTCATCTTCCAGCGGCAGGGGCAGCCGCTCCGCCAGCTCCTGGCGTATTCGCTGGTGGCGGGCACCGCCGCCGCTGACCAGCCCCCGCAGGCCCACGGGCCAGGGAGCCACGCGGGTGGCCTCCTGGGCCACGGCGGCGGCAGTGAAGGCCGCCAGGGTGGCCAGGCGGTCCGCCAGGGGCAGCGCCTCCAGAGCCGGGGCCTCTTCGGCCAGCCAGGCTTCCCCGAAGACCTCGCGACCTGTGGACTTCGGCGGAACCGCCAGGAAGTAGGGATGCAGGAGCCACCGCGCCAGCCGTGGCTCGGCCACCTGGCCTGTGGCCGTGGCGCCCTCGGGATCGAAGGGGAGGCCCAGCCAGCGCTGAGCGGCGAGGTCCAGCAGGGACATGCCGGGCCCCGTGTCCCAGGCCCGGGTCCGCTGGCCGTCCCAGAGGGCCAGGTTCGCGATGCCGCCGAGGTTCAGGGCCAGCCAGGGGCCGGCGCCATGCAGCCAGCGCTCCGGCAGGGGCACCAGCGGGGCGCCCTGGCCGCCCAGGGCCAAGTCCCGGCGGCGGAGGTCCCACACCACGGGGCACGCGAGCGCCTCGGCCAGCACGTAGGGATCCGCCAGCTGCAGGCTCGCGCCCTGGCCGGGATGGTGCTGCACGGTCTGGCCATGCAGGGCGGCCAGGTCCGGCCGAAGGTCCAGCTTGGCGCAGAGGTCGTAGGCCGCGCGGGCATGGTGGTTGCCGAGGCGCCGCTGGAGGATGCAGAGCCCTGCCGGATCCAGGGCGTTGGAGGCGGCGGCCAGCACCTGCTGCCGCACGGGCGCGGGATAGGCGGCGCTGTGGTGGCCCAGGAGGGCGCGGAAGGGCTGCCCGGCCTGGAAGCCGCCGGGGTCCACCTCGATGACCACGACGTCCACGCCGTCGGCGCTGGTGCCCGACATCAGGCCCAGCACGCGCCAGGGACGGTCCTCCGGGAGCGGGACGCGGGTTCGCATGCTGCTGATGATGCCAGCAAGTACTGTTGGCTGTGGATGCGGATACCCTTGGGGCGTCGGGGGTACCCATGACCACCATCATCGTCCTCATCATCATCGGCGCTGTCCTCTACCTCGTGCTGCGGGGCCGGCAGGACCAGCCTGAGCAGCTGGGCGCCTCGCGCCGGGCGCTGCCCACGGGCCCGCTGGAGCCCCACACCTTCGCCTGTCCCTATCCCAAGTGCCCCACCTGCGGCGCCTCCGGCGACAAGATGAAGCAGGAGTGGGACGGGCTCCGCTCCGTCAAGTGGTCCTGCGGCTACTGCAGCGCCGTGGCTGGAGTGCAGTCTCTCAAGGACGAGGAGCTGCCCCCTTCGGCCCGTCGGCAGCTGGGCATGGATGCGCCGGCTCAGGGCTCCATGCCCATGCAGCCAGGCGGCTACGGGCAGGGTGGCGGCATGGGCGGGCTGCTGACAGGCATGATGCTCGGCAGCATGATGGGCGGCGGGAGCCACCATGAGCACCGCAACCAGGACGGCGATGGCTTCGGCGGCGACAGCTCCGGGGGCTCCTCCAGCGACTGGGGCGACTCCGGGGGCGGCGACTCGGGAGGTGGTGACTGGGGTGATTCCGGCGGCGGCGACTCCGGCGGCGGAGACTGGTAACAACCGCTGCGAGGCCGTAGCCGAGGGCTTCCGGCGCCAGGCTGCGACGGCTACGAGAATCCACGTAAGCGACGATAAATGATGATCGAATCGTCGTTTATCCGTGTGGACATTTGTCTTGATTCGTCAGTCTTTCTGCCCATGATGGACGCAATCGCCTTTTGATTGCGGCCATCCGATGGTGGCCTTTCTTTTTAGGAGCGGCCATGTCGAGCCGTCGCTTGCGCTATCTCTCCCTGGTGTTGGCCGCCGGTGCCGTGCTCTCCGCCCAGACCACGGGCGGGGTGCAGGGCCGGGTGCTGGATCCGAAGGGGCGGCCCGTGGCCGGTGCGCGAATCACACTGACGGGTGCGGGCCTGCAGGGGGGGCGGAACACCACCACGGATGAGTCCGGCGCCTACCGGTTCGGCCTCATTCCGCCGGGCGTCTGTTCCATCACCGCCGTGAAGGAGGGCCTGAACACCGCCAAGGCGCAGGTGCAGATCGGACTGGACCGCGTCGCCACCGTGGACCTCACCCTGAACGCTGTGGCCACCGCCACGGTGGAGGTCTTCGAGACGAACGAGTCCATGGACTTGAAGGCCACCACGGTGGGGGCAAACTTCACCAGTGAGGCGATCCTGAAGCTCCCCACCTCGCGGGACTTCGCCAACATCGCCCTGCTGTCCCCGGGCGTCACACAGGACAACGCCGGGTTCAAGGTCTACGGCTCCTCGGGCGCCGAGAACAACTTCATGGTGGACGGCATCAACACGACCAACGTGGAGTTCGGCACCCAGGGCAAGAAGATCCCCCAGGAATTCGTGCAGGAATTCCAGGTCAAGACAGGCGGCTACGAGGCCGAGTACGGCAAGGCCACCGGCGGCATCATCAACGTCATCACCAAGTCCGGCGGCAACGAGTTCACCGGGGACATCTTCGCCTACACCGAAGGCAGCATCTTCAAGAGCGGCAACCAGCACGCGAACGACGCCAACCTAAAGCAGAAGCCCCTGCTCATGGAGAACAAGACGTCTGAGTTCGGCTTCGATGTGGGCGGCCCGATCATCAAGGACAAGCTCTGGTTCTTCGCGGCCTACGACCGGCGCAGCGCCAGCCAGATCAACCAGGTGCGCGTGCCGGGGCCGGACCTCGGGCTGAAGGCTCCCACGGACTCCTCGCGGGACCTGTATGCGGTGAAGCTCACGTGGCACCTGGCCGAGAACCAGAGCCTCATCGCCTCCATCCTGGGCGATCCCCAGAAGGTGACCGGCGCGGTCAAGGACCCGCAGGGCGCGGCCTCCACCTGGGAAGGCACCAACAAGGTGGGCGGCACGGATCTCAGCCTGCGCTACGAGCTGACGGGCCCGGCGTGGTTCCTCCAACTCCAGGGCAGCCAGCACAACGAGAAGAACTCCATCCTCGCCGGCGCCGCTGGCGCCACAGTTGTCCAGACCATTGACAACACCACCCAGCAGGCCACGGGTGGCTTCGGCCGCTTCGACGACAAGGACTTCACGCGCACGAACCTGACGGGATCCTTCACCTACTACGCCGGCACCCACGAGCTCAAGGCCGGCTTCGACTTCCAGACCGACAAGGCGACCATCAGCCGCGGCTACTCCGGCGGGCAGCAGGTGACCGACTACGGTGACGGCAGCTACTCCCACTACTACTGGACCGTGGCCGGGGCCGACGTGAACAACGCGCCCAGCATCATCTTCCACGCCTCGCCCAAGCACGAGAGCTCCGGCTACTTCCTGCAGGACAAGTGGTCCCTCCGCCCAAGCGTCACGCTCAACCTCGGCGTGCGCCTCGACACCACCAACATCAAGGACCAGCACGGGGCCACCAAGATCTCCCTCAAGGATCAGTGGGCCCCGCGGCTCGGACTGGTCTGGGACTGGGCCGGCAAGGGCCAGGACAAGGTCTACCTGAGCCTCTCGCGTTTCTACGAACAGGTGCCCCTCGATCTGGTCATCCGCTCCTTCAGCGACGAGAGCAATCCCACCATCTTCAACTTCAGCCGCACCAGCCTCACGCCTAACCCCGCCGCGGGCACCAGTGCCATCGTGGGCTCCTACATCGAGCCGGTGGACCCGGACTTGAAGGGCCAGTATTCCGACGAGTTCATCCTGGGTGCGGAGACCACCGTGGCTCCCAACCTGGTGCTGGGAGCCAAGTACATCCGCCGCTACATGGGCCGGGCCATCGAGGATTCCCTGGATGTCAACAGCACCTCCGGCGACTACTTCATCATGAACCCCGGCTTCAGCGTGACGGGCAAGCAGTATCCCCGCGCCTACCGCGACTACCAGGGCGTGGAGGTGAGTGCCCAGAAGAAGTACGCGGATCACTACACCTGGCAGGCCTCCTACCTGTGGAGCCGGCTCGAGGGCAACTACGAGGGCGCCTACCAGGGGGCGGGCGGCGCGGACGGCTCAGGCCAACTTGATCCCAACATCAACTCTGCCTTTGATGAGCCAGCCTTCATGGTGAACAGCTACGGCAAGCTCAGCGGGGACCGGACCCACCAGGTGAAGTTCAACGGCTACTACGAGTGGGACTTCGGCCTCACCGCTGGCGCCTCTTTCAGCTATGCGACGGGCACGCCCGTGAATCGCCTGGGCTTCGCCGATCAGGTGCTGCCCTTCCCTTACACCCGCTACGAGCTGTTCCTCAAGACCCGGGGCTCGGAAGGACGCACCCCGGACAGCACTCGTCTGGATCTGAACCTGGGCTACGCCTTCAAGGTGGCCGGAAGGAAGCAAGTCCGCCTGATGCTGGACGTCACCAACGTGCTGAACAGCCAGTCCGCCACGGCGCTGGACCAGCGCTACAACTTCAGCGGACTGGATGTGGGCCAGACCAACCCCTACTACAAGGCTCCCACCACCTTCCAGGCTCCCCGCTCCATCCGCCTGGGGCTCCGCTACAGCTTCTGAGCCAACCCCAACCCTGCAGAGGCGGCCCCAACCGGGGCCGCTGCTGCGCCTACAGGACCTTCGGCACCACGAACATGCCCCGGTCCTGCTGCGGAGCGTTGGCCAGGGCCTCCGCCTGGCTGAAGGAGCTGCCGGGCTCGTCCGCCCGTCGCGGCAGGGGCCGGTCCAGGCTCGTGAGCAGGGGCTCGATGGCTTCCAGCGGCAGCTCATCCAGGCTGGCGGCGTGGCTCAGCATCCGCGCCATGGCCTCGCGCATGGGCTCCACCTCGTCCTCCCGCAAGCTCAAGTGCGCCAGCTGCGCACACCGCAAGACATCCTCACGCGTGACTTCCACATCGGCTCCTTAGCAACCACAGAAAACAAGAAAAAACAAATTAACCACAAAGAACACAAAGGGCACAAAGAAAAGCAGGTAATGCCGACACGCCAGTTGTGGGCTTTGTGTTCTTTGTGTTCTTTGTGGTTAAAAAATCTTTTTCAGTTATTTCGGTTCCCAAATGAATTTGCGGATCTCAAACCGGGGAGATCCGAAGTTGATCAAGAGCCCATGTTCGAAACGCGAGGCCTTGAGGTAACCGAGGATCTGGGCTTCGTGCTCGGGGGCTAGGCTCTTTGCGGTTTTCAGCTCCACGATCAGAACATCCTCCACGACCAGATCGGCCAGATAGTCGCCAATCAGGGTGCCATCTTCATCGAACACCTTGAGAGACTGCTGTTGGATCACCTTCAGCCCGGCCTTCTGTAGCCGGTGGGCCAGGGCATTCTCATAGACTTTCTCCAGGTGCCCGTGGCCCAGGTAGGCATGGACCTGGAAGGCCGTCTGCCGAACCTGGTCGCAGAGAACCTTGACGTCGGACATGCCACCTCCCTGTGGTGGGGTTAGACAAGTTTCAGGTCGGCGTCGGCGTTCTGGGACCAGGGGTCGGGATCGGGTTTCAGCAGGGCGCCGGCGGCGGCGATCATGGCGCCGTTGTCGGTGCAGAGGCGGGGCTCGGGGATGGCCAGCACCAGACCATGCCGGGCCGCGAGCAGGGCGGCCTCGGCGCGGAGCCGGGAGTTGCAGGCCACGCCGCCGCTGAGCACCAGGCTGCGGGCGTCGTGCTCCTCGGCCAGGGCGGGGATGGGCTTCAGCAGCCAGGTGGCGATGGCCTCCTGCAGGCTGCGGCAGAGGCCCTGGACCTCGGGATCCGCCGCGCCCGCGGTGGCCAGGCGGGGGTTCCGCTCCACCCGCAGCTTCACGCCGGTCTTGAGGCCCGAGAAGCTCCAGGAGGCCTTGCCGTCGCGGAACTTCGGCGGCGTGAAGGGCTCGGCGGCCCGGCCTGCGGTCTGGGCGCAGGCGTCCACCACGGGACCCCCGGGGTAGCCCAGGTTCAGCATGCGGGCGGTCTTGTCGAAGGCCTCGCCGGCGGCGTCATCCCGGGTCTTCTGCAGCAGCTGGAGGGAGGTCCAGTCCGCGGCCCGGTAGAGGTGGGTGTGGCCCCCGGAGACCAGCAGCACCAGGGCCGGGAAGGGCAGGTCCGGGGATGCGAAGCGGGCCGCGTTCAGGTGGCCCAGCAGGTGGTGGACGCCCACCCAGGGGAGCCCGTGCCGCCAGGCCGCGGCCTTGCTGGCGCTGAAGGTGGCCAGGAGGCTCCCGACCAGGCCCGGCCCCCGGGTGACCGCGATGCGGTCGAGGTCCGCCCAGCCGACACCTGCCTGGGCCAGGGCACCCGCCATGACCGCGCGCACCTGCAGCAGGTGCTCCCGGGCCGCCAGCTCAGGGACCACGCCCCCGAAGGGGCCGTGGATGGCGTCCTGGCTCTCCCGCACCAGGGAGCGGAGCCGCGGACCTGCGGCGGCCTCCTCCACCACCGCGGCGGAGCAGTCGTCGCAGGAGGATTCAAGGCCCAGGACCAGCATCCGCCAAGTGTATCCTGGGGGTCAGTCGCTGACGGAGTCCTGAGATGCGCCGCTTCCTGGCCGCCCTGCTGATGTGTGGCGCCGTGATGGGTCAGACCACCATCGTCATGTCCAAGCCCCCCAAGGCGCCCGAGACCATTGTGCAGCTGGCCAAGAAGCTGAAGCGCAGCCAGGGCGCGGCGTGGCTCCTCCTGGATGCGCCCAAGGCCGACTGGGTGGCTGGCTTCAGAGGCCTGCTCGGCCAGGACGAGGACCTCATGGTGCTGGGACTCCCACTGGAGTCCTATGGGCCGAAGACGCCGCTGGCCGCCGAGCTGCGGACCCAGCAGGGCTGGGGCCCGGAGGCCGCGTGGGCCCTGCTGGGGCCTGGGGCCCGGGTGCTGGGCAGCGGCAAGACCCTGCCAACGGCCCGGCAGCTGCTGGACCTGGCAGAGGGCAACGGCATCCGGGGGGAGCTGAGGGACCTGGAGAGCTTCGTGGCCAGCCACCCCGACCACCTGCAGGCCCAACGTCAGCTGCTGGTGCGGCACCTCAACCTGGCTGCCCGACGCACGTTCCGGCTGGTGAAGACCCTCCCGAGGAAGGATGCGGAGGGCAGCCTGCTGCCTTCGGTGGTTGAGAAGCCGCTGACGGAAGCCGAGGACGAGCGGGTGTGGGGCCGGGCCGCGGCGCTGCTGACGCGCCATGTCCAGAGTGGCGACTTCCGGCTGGGCCGGGGCACCCTGCCCGTCGCCCTTCAGGAGGTCGGGCAGGCCTCGCCCCGGCTGAGGGGGGCTGCCCTGAGGTGCCTGCCCACGGTGGAGGAGGCCCTGCGGCAGGACCCGGGGGACTTCGCCACCTGGAGCCTCTGGCAGAGCCTCGCAGAGGCGGCGGGCGGGCGTCCCCTGCGGCCCCTCCTGGACGCTCTCGTGCTGCCCCCGGGGGACCAGCTGGGCATCCCCGAGACTGTGTTCACGGCCTTCATCCGCGGGGCCCGGGCCCGGGAAGACTGGACCGGCATCCTCGATGTCCTGGGACCGCGCTGGGACCAGAAGAAGGACCAGGAGCTGGAGATCCTCTTCATCGGCGACGATGGGGCGCGTCAGGACGGCCTCAAGAGCACCTGGGACTCCCTGCTGAAGCCCATCGTGGAAGCCCAGCTGCGCCTGGGCCGCACCCTGGATGCGGATCAGGTCATCCGGGATGCCATGGTCTGGATGCCCTCCAAGGGCCTGCCGGGCTGGGCCGCGGCCCTGGCCCAGGCCTGCGGGCAGCCCTCCCTGGCGACCCAGTGGGCCGCCCTGACCGTGCCCAAGGGGTGAGCATGCGCCGCCCCCTGGTCGCCCTCCTGCTCGTCCTGCCTGCGGCCCTGGCGGCCCAGGGCCGGCCCGGCGGCCCACCGGGCTCCATGGGCATGCGGGGCTCCGCTTCCCCGGCGGACGCCTTCGAGCGCCAGCTGAAGCAGAACCGCCTGGGCCTGTGGCTGGTGCTGGAGGACGAGGGTGCCACCTGGGGGGCTCCGGCCCGGGCGGCCCTGCAGGACGACGCCCTGCTCGCGCTGAACCTGCCGCTGCTGCTGGTGGGCGGCAAGAAGCCCGACGCCGTGTCGACCTACGTCCGGGAGCGCTATGGCTGGCTGCGTGGCGGGCACTGGGCCCTGGTCGATGCCGACGGGCGCGTGCTGGCGGAGGGGGCCACCTCGCCCGATGCCGCGAAGCTGGCCGCGGCGGCGGAGCGTGCGGGCCTGAAGACCCGGGCCCAGGAACTGACCGAGTTCCTCACCCGGAACGCGGACCACCTGGAGGCCCAGGCGGCGTTGCTCCGCGAGCGCACCCTCGTCGCCTGCCGCCGCACCCAGCGGGCGCTGGGCCCCGAGATCCTGAAGAAGACCGCCGAGGAGGCGGCCGGAAAGCCCGGCGAGCCCCTGCTGCTGAGCACCGAGCAGGACGCGAAGATCTGGTCCGAGACCGCGCGGCTGCTGGACCGCCTGTTCCAGGGCGCCTGGATCGAAGTCGCCTCGGACCTGCCCTGGGCCCTCACCGGGGCCGAGGCCACCCACTCGCCCACCATGCGGGCCCTCTGGGCGCAGCGCCTGCCCCTGGTCGAGGACGCCCTGCGCCGCCAGCCCAACGCCTGGGACCTCTGGCGGATCTGGATTCTGGGCGCGGACATCTCCGGTGGGCGGGCCCTCTCGCCGCTGCTGGCCAGCCTGGAGCCCCTCCCGGGCACCGCACCCGAGGACTGGCCCCCGGCGGCCGTGCTTGAGGCCTTCGTGCGGGATGCCAAGAAGCGGGGCGACTGGCGCGCCATCCGGGAGGCCATGGAGCCCCGCTGGGACGAGTGGCGCCGGGATGCCCGGCGGGCGGCCATGGGGCAGGGGCCCGGCGAGCGCATCTGGTCCCGGATCCTGCAGCCGCTGGTGGAGTCCCTCATCAGCCTGGGGGACGCGGGCGCCGCGGACCAGGTGGTGCAGCAGGCCCTGGAGACGCTGCGCTGGGAAGGGGTGGCGGCCCAGGCCCGGGACCTGGCCCAGCGGCTCAACCGCAGCGACCTCGCGGTGCGGTGGGGCGCCCTGTCCCAGGCCCCGCCCCGATGAGTGATGCCTCTCCCAACCTGGTGCCGACGCGGGTCCAGCTGAACCGGCCCCTGCCGCCGCTCACCTACCTGGCGCCGGAGGATCTCCCCGCCGGCGTGCGGGTGCGGGTGAAGCTGCGCAACAGCCTGGCCTTCGGGCTGGCCATGGGGCCGGAGCCCGCCCCGCCCGCCGCGAAGCTGCGGCCCCTCGAGCTGGTGCTGGATCCCTTCCCCCTGCTGCCGCCCAAGCTGCGGGAGCTGCACACCTTCGCCGCCCGCTACTACGGCTGCCTGGAGGCCAACCTGCTGCCCCTCAGCCTGCCCCAGGCGCTGCTCCCGAACTGGGAGGCCGATGAGGATGGCCAGCGGCTGTCCTTCCACCGGGACCGCGGGGCCTGGGGCGTCCTGGCGGACCTCGGGGACGCCTGGCACCGCGATCCTACGCTGCTGCCGACGCTGCTGCACCGCGCGCTGCGGCGCGGGGCCGGCTTCACGGAAGTGCGCCTCACCGGGGCTCCCCATCCCCCCCGGGTGACCCCGGCCCAGGCCAAGCTGCTGCTTGCCCTGGAGGAGGCCGGGGGGTCGCTCATGGAGCCGGAGCTGCTCGAAGCCGCCGGCGTGGGCGCCTCGGTGCTGAACACCCTGGAGAAGCGGGGCCTGGTCACGCGCATGAAGCGGGTCGACCTGCTGGCCCAGCGCCGGGAGGCGGGCACGGACCGCACCGTGGTCCTGAACGACGAGCAGCAGACGGCCCTGGATGCTGTCGCCCTGGGAGCCTTCGGCGTCCACCTGCTGCAGGGGGTCACCGGGTCCGGCAAGACCGAGGTCTACCTGGCCCTGGCCGAGCGGGTGCTGGCCGCGGGCCGCCGCGTGCTGTGGCTGGTGCCGGAGATCGGCCTCACGGGCAGCCTCCTGGATCGGCTGGAGGCCCGCTTCCCGGGCCGGGTCGCCGTGGGTCACGCGGGGCTCAACGCGGGTGAGAAGCACGGCGATGTGGTGCGCCTGCTGTTCAACGGGGCAGACCTCTTCGTGGGGGTGCGGAACGCGGTGCTGGCGCCCCTGCGCGACATCGGCCTCATCGTCGTGGACGAGGAACAGGAGGGCTCCTACAAGTCCGAGGAGCACCCCCGCGTCAACGCCCGGGACCTGGCCATCAAGCGCGCCCAGTTGGAGGACTGCCCCATCGTGCTGGGCAGCGCCACGCCCAGCCTGGAGAGCTGGCAGGCCGCTCAGACCGGGCGCTACCGGCTGCTGCGCCTTACTCAGCGACCCGCAGGCGTCACGCTGCCCACGGTGGAGATCGTGGACCTGCGCGATGCCTACCGGCAGGCCCGGCGGAAGGTGATCTTCGCGCCGCCCCTGCTGCAGGCGCTCACCGAGACCGTGGCCCGGGGCGAGCAGTCGCTGCTGCTGCTGAACCGCCGCGGCTATGAGAACTTCTGGATGTGCCGCGCCTGCGGCAAGAACCTCGGCTGCCCGCACTGCGCCATCTCCCTGACCTACCACCGGGGCGACTTCCGCCTGCGCTGCCACCTCTGCGGCCACGAGACCGTGCCGCCCGAGGCCTGTCCCGACTGCGGCGCCGAGCACCTGCGGGGCGTGGGCGAGGGCACGGAGCAGGTGGAGGAGCACCTGCGGCAGCTGTTCCCCGCGGCCCGGATCCTGCGCCTGGACCGCGACACCACCCGGCGGCGCGGCTCCCTTGAGGCGGGCCTGCTGGCCGCCGAGGCCGGCGAGGTGGACATCCTGGTGGGCACCCAGATGCTGGCCAAGGGGCACACCTTCCCCAGGCTCACGCTGGTGGGCGTGATCAATGCAGACCAGGGCCTCAAGGTCGCGGACTTCCGGGCCTCGGAGCGCACCTTCCAGCTGCTCACCCAGGTGGCCGGCCGGGCCGGGCGGGCAGAGCTGCAGGGCCGCGTGATCCTCCAGACCTACTCGCCGGACCATCCCGCCATCAGCTTCGCCCTGGCCCAGGACTTCGAGGGCTTCGCTGCCTCGGAGCTGCCCTTCCGCCAGGGCCTGGGCTATCCCCCCTTCACGGCGCTCTCGCTCTACCGCGCCGAGGCGGACACGCCCCAGGCGGCCCGGGAGGCCCTGGAGGCCTTCCGGCAGCGGCTCACCGTGCCGGGGCTGCGCGTCCTCGGCCCCCTGGAGGCCCCCGTGCCCCGGGTGAAGGACCGCTGGCGCATGCACCTGCTGCTGAAGGCCAGCCGCGGCGCCCTGAGCGAGGTCCTCGCCCGCCACCCCCTGGAACCAGCTGGCCTGATCCACGTGGATCGGGACCCGCTGCAGTTCGGGTAGTGTATAAAATTTATGCATTTATCGTATTTGACCCAGTTGTCGGATTTGTCTAGATTTTTCAACCTGTTTTTAATGAGATAGTTGGCCAGATTTCACTAAATTTGTCTAGATTCTCGATTCTTAATTCAGAGACTCGAGGTCGGCATGGGCCCATTCCACACACCACAGCGCAAGAATGGCGGGTATTCACTCATCGAGATGTTGGTGGTGCTGGCCATCATCGGGGTTCTGGCGATTGCAGGTGTGGCCACCCTGGGGAATCGCGGCGGCAATTCAGTGAGAGGGACCCTGGACCAGCTCGAGGGCGCCATCATGGACGCTCACAAATATGCGGTAAGCACGGGCAAAGACGTGG
Organism: uncultured Holophagaceae bacterium; assembly: GCA_903857495.1. Taxonomy (GTDB): domain Bacteria; phylum Acidobacteriota; class Holophagae; order Holophagales; family Holophagaceae; genus Geothrix. The sequence continues at coordinate 120,699 of CAIOFF010000017.1, forward strand.
CCATCGTCACCTGGGGCCCCTACAGTGCCACGAGTACGACTCCCAGCATGTACATGGCCCGGGGCCTTACGACCACGACTACGGTCGCGCAGACTGATTTTGCTCTGGCCATCAAGGATGTGGTCCTCAATCCGCCAGCCACCCCCAGTGCCACACAGCAGTCTGTTGCGACGATTTTTGCGCCTTCCCTTGCACGGGAATACATGAACGTGGGCATTGTGATCCCCGGGACCACTGGGTGGGCCACCGCCATGCAGGCCAACAGCAGCGGGAAGCAGAACCCCAACATCACTAGCGTGGTGCCTTTCAGTACGGATGCAGGCTTCAAGTTGGCCTACCCTGCCGCTGCCAACAACCTTTTCCAGAATGCGCTTAACTCGGTGACCATCAGCGGTGCCAACAAGCGGTTCAACAACAGCTTCTTCATCCAGGTGGTCAGCACCTCAAGCGGCGGCTTTGCCGTTGCGGGCGGAGCCATGGGATTGATCGTGGTGCTGAACAACGGTGCCACGGTCTACAAGTTCTACAACTCTGGTGTGAACAACGGGGATGGCCAGTGGAGGAGGGTCTGATGCGGCGCCTGCGATCTAGCACCTTTGACCATGCCCAGCGGGGCTTCAGCTTGGTGGAGCTGCTTCTGACCGCATTCATCATGGCGGTAGGGATCATGGGCCTGACTCTGCTCCAGGTCATGGCGCTCCGGGGTGCCCGTGGAGGCCAGAGCCTCGCCACTGGCGTACAGGTGGCTGAAATGGTCATGGATCAGATCGAGATGGAGGGGCGCCTCTCCTGGCTTAACCTCACCGCCAGTCAAGCTGCGACTCCGGCTGCTCTGACCACGTTGAAATACATCAACAAGGTGCCCCTGGCCGACCCACTGCCATTCACCATCAAGGGGCAGGTGCCAGTGGCTGGTGCTACTGATCCAGCTGATGCGGCGACTTTTTACACGGCAGTTATTGGGCAGGCCAACATTGGCACCGCTGGGAATGGGGTCATCTCCAACTTCACCGTCATCGTGAGTTTCTCGGATCAGGCTAATGCCCCTCGGCAAGTGCGGATATCCAGGAGCATTCTCCATGGCTAAGCGGAATCAATGCCCACGGGCGGGGTTCTCCCTCGTCGAGCTGCTGGTCGCCGTGCTGTTCATTGGCATCCTGATGGCTGGCATGGCCAATGTCTTCAAGTCCAGCGTCAACACCATGGCCACCTCCAGCGAAGGAATATCCAGTAACCGCCGGAATCGCATGTCCATCGATCTGCTCTACGATGATCTCAACATTGCTGGCCTGTATATTACGGATCTAGTCAATCTGCCCCCGCTATCGAGCGCCAATCCAGCCCTCTACATCCTACCCAACGTGGCTGTGGTTGGTGCTGGATCGGATGATCCTCAGACGGCGGACCAGCTGTTTTTCTACCTGGATCAGCCCCTCTCCTTCGAAGGCACCTTGGTTGGCACCGGTGGCGGGGTGGGAACCAATACCGCACGAAGCGCCAGCCAGCTGGTGATGGCCCAAGCTGCATCGACGGCAGGCGCCGACAACGTCTACACCGTCGATTGCGGGAATACCGCCTACGCCAGCATGGTGCAGGCCGGGTATTCGGTGGTCATCAAGGACTCATGGGAAATCTTGGCTATTCAGGGTACCCCCACTGTCGCAGGAACGAAGGTGACCTTTACACTCGGCACCAGCCCGACAGTCGCCATGACCGGATCGGGCCCATCGGACGGGCCATCCAGGAGTAGTCACATTCTGAACAGCGCCGTGTTGTTCTACCAGCCCGCCCAGGTGGTCTGCTACAGCGTGCAGATGAAACAGTTTGATCCCCAGAACGCCACTGGCATCCCCTGCCTTGTGAGGGATCAGGGCACCTATGGTGCCGCTGGATTTGTGGCTGTTCCCGCCCTGCAGACCCTCGTCACCGAAAATGTCGCAGGCTTCAAAGTCTACCTGAGTGCCAACTCGGGCCAAGGCTGGGCGGGGCTCAACGCAGCCTACTCGGGCGCCCCAGGCTACGGTTCCGCAGGTTACCCAAGTTCTGCAGGCCTATCCGCTGGATGGACCAACGGGGTGCAGGCTGATCTCAATATTCAGCTAACTGCTGCAGGCCGCCCCAATTTCACAACGACCACGGGAAACCCGAACTGGTTCCGCGACATACCCACCCTGGTACGCCTTGACATCACCACCCGGACAGCGACGAAGCGGTCCGAGTACTCTGCCACACCCCTCACGACTGTCGCCTACAGGAACTTCACCCAGAGCCTCGTGATGGTGCCCCGGCACTCCGGCCTGACGATGAACTGATGGGAGCAATCATGCGCTGCCGAACAGACCGCTCTTTCCGAGATCCCCAGACGGGAGGGATCACCATCCTCGTCACCCTCATGCTGCTGGTGCTGATCACCGTCGCCGCCATGAGTATGTCCAAGAATGCCCTGCGCGAACTGATGATCTCCGGCACCAGCCGTCAGGGCTCGATGGCCCGCAACGTTGCTGACTCCGGCATTGAATGGGCTACTTATTGGGTGGATCAGTACAACTCGCCCGCCGCTACCGGTACTGCTCAGATGTTGAACAACCTGAAAGTGTACCTGGGCCAGAATCCCAACATGGCAGGCATCGCCTGGGACCCCACCAGTGCCCCCCCCTACACGAAATACAATCCGGCGGCTCTGGCGCCGCCTCCTGGGGACACGACCGTTAGCGTTACGACGAATGGCACCACCCAAACCACCCAAGGGTTCACGGTGGCCCTGACCCGAATGGGCAAGCTGCCCATCACCAACATGAGCCAGGGGATCAGCCAGGGCTCCTATACACCCGCCGCGGGTGCCGTTCCCCTGCAGGCTCCCGACCTCTGGGCTTTCCGGTCCGACAGCCAGGTCACGGTCGGCACCGGTCCCTTGGCCATGACTTTCTTCCATGCCAAGGAAGCCTGGATCAGCACTCCCGCCCAATAAGCCCTTTCAGCGACAGGAATCCCGCATGAGCCGACCCCTGAAATCCTCGATGGGCGCTTCCCTTGCCTTCTTCGCAGGTCTCCTGCTCGCCTGCCTGCCCCTGCAGGCCCAGCTCAATCCGCAGCTGCAGAATAGTCCAACGGATTTCCTGAATCTTTACCAGCAAGCGAACAACGTGAAACCACCGCCAGAGATCGTAACCGTGTTCGACTTCTCCGGGTCCATGTCGGCCCTCATGTTCCACCCGCTCTATGTGAACCTGGATAGGCCCGACAGCACTACTCACAACAACATGACGTTTGTGCTTTCGGGATCCGCCGGTTCGCGCAAGGTGACTGCCACTATTAAGGGTTCCACCGTAGGGACTTTGACCAGCACAATACTAGTTCGGCCTGATGGTTCCCAGGTCACGGAGACGATGGCTGGGACAGTCAGTCCGACAGGAAAGTTGGCTGGTGACGCGAATGGCGCTGCAGATGTCCGGAATTGGTTGCGTGCCGCAAGCCATGTTCGTTTCAAATACACCGGCGTTTCTCCGAATCGGACCGTGGATATACCGATTCCCTGGAAAATTACAGATCACACATCCCACGGCAATCCGTTGTCCTCAATGTACTTGACGGATCAACAGGTCAAAATCAACCCCGATGGCACCACCACCACCTACGGCAGTTCATCCCCCACCGTGGAAGTGGATCTGTGCTACCAAATTGGTGGCACTACTGGTTCTTATATTTTCAGTACTTCTAGCGCAGACACGTCACTTCTTTCGACTTCGACTGCACTAACCAGCACTACACTGACATATGGGCCGGCCACAGGGAATGGCACGGGCATGTATACCAATGCATATATCGATTGGCTCTTCCTTGGGAAGTACGGCACAGGACAACCTTACGCTGGCCAATACATCGTCTTTGACGCGACCACGACTGGCTTAGCTGGAGGCCAAACATCAACCACGGACCCCAATGCTGATTGGGGCCGAGGCTATGGCTACGGACCTGGCTCCAACCTTACTAGCCCCTACACCGCTACTTCTACTATTACTGCAAGTACTATCCAGGTCCCCCGATTCGATGGTTCAGGTGTTTACACGGGTTACATCACCAACTTCGCCACAGCGAACGTGGTTCCGGCCTACACTCGCTGTCAGGCCGTCAAGCGTGCCGCCATTCAGGCCTGGATCCAGAATCAGGGCAATGTCCTTTGGGCTTTCCGGTTCCTGGATACGGTTACGGAGGCTACTTCCCCCAGCCAAACCAAGATTGACAACAATTCCGCCACCACCATGAACGTCAGTTCCGGCACCCCCCCAACTGTTCCAACCACTCAGAAGAATGGATCCGATAGCGGCTGGACAATCCTGAACAATTCAGCCGCGCAGGGAAATCAAGCTGCGAACGGCAATTCCGTTAATGGCATGAAGCGCATTGCCAGCCTGTTCCCGAACAACGGCACCCCTCTGACCTATGCGGTGGCCAACGCCCTGGCCCAGTTCAACGATCCCAACAACGTGTTCAGCACAGCGGAGACGGGGGCCGCCGCTCCCTCGGCGTGTATGAATCACTTCCTGATCGTGTTCACGGATGGCGTCGACAACAACAATTCTAACAACGTAAATCCAAACGGCACGACGCCCTACATTGATTATGTTTCCGGGGTGCCAACTGCTCTAAATGCACTGGCTGGCAACCAGTATGTCCTCGGAAACAACTCAAGCATTAATACAACCGGCTCGTATTGGAACATCTTCACCTTTGCCGGCATGGCGGCTCACCTCACAGACAGCAATCTCGGCAGTTTGAGTAACCCCAATATGGGACACACGACGGTTGCCCAGCCAGTTGCAGGCACTTCGGACGTGCCAAGTAAGTTCCTCCCCTTTGCCATCAAGAATCGCGGGTCTGTCGATTTCGGGTCATACGGTCACAGGATTACCACCATGACGGTGGGCGTGAGCCTGGGGGGCTATTACACAGACCCCACGTCAATAACGTCCAGCCCCAAGCGGAACCTGTTCCTGGCTGCAGTTGTTGGAGATGTGCAAACCACCTCGGGGGCTTATAGTACTTTCCATGCCTTCGTTCCCCCAGTAAGAAATGCGGATGGCACTTACACCTACAACGATTGGCTGCCGAATCCCATTGACAAGGGCGATTACCCAGCCGTCGGCCTTAGGAATCCCGGAGCCACTTATTTCTTCGACGGCAGCGACCCCGAGGCTCTTGCCACGGACCTTCAATACGCACTGCTGGCGGCCCTTGGCTCACCGAATATCAACTCCACGGTGCCTCCGAACATTCCCTTCATCGGCACCAGCTTCAGCAATGAGATCTACATGGGCCAGTTCGTGCCCTCCGCCGGCCAGGGGGTGCTCTGGGGCGGGGACCTGCTGGCCTTCAGCACGAAGATCGTCAATAACCAGGTCGTGATCCTCGACAACAATACCGCCAACGCGGCCAAGTCGTTTGACTCCAGCACAGCTGTCTGGTCGGCCAGCAGCGTACTTTCCAATACAGCGGCCTTCCCGTGGACGGGGCGGAAGCTCTACACCCGTATCCCCGTGAACGCCACCACCATTTCGGCGACCACCGCCTCCAATGCCTCCAACCCCAGCCACCTCATCTCGGCCGACTCAGAACCCGGGCTGTCGCCTTTTACCTGCACCAGCACGAGCACGGACACCAACTACACCGCCAATATCATCGGCTTGAAAAATTTTGTAGGCACGAACCCCGTCACGCATGGCACGGCCCTTTCGGATGCAACTAAGCAGAAGACCATCCAGTTGGTTTCCGGGGGTGATTTCAATGGGCCGTTGGATGGTACAGGGACTCCAAAAAGCAACCGCCTGAACATCATGGGGGACATCATTGGTTCGAATCCTGCGGCACTCGAGTACAAATTCTCGGATGTAACTGCACTATCCGGCTTCCCCTCTGGTCTAAGTGGGGCTGGGAACCGCTTCCGACTCATCCTGGCGGGAACCAACCAGGGTTGGTTGCACGCCTTCGGTGAGGTAACCCAGACGGTCACCAAGGTGGACATTGACAATAAGACGCAGACCCTCGTCAGCGGCAAGATCCAGGAGCTGTGGGCCTTTCTGCCCACGGATTTCCTGGGTGATCTGGATTACCTCATTACCCCGAACAACATTCACCGATTCATGGTGGACGGGGCTTCGACCATCTACTTCCTGGACCTGCCAAGCACATCCGCCGGTGGATCAGGCGATGGCGTCGTGGAAATCACCACCGCACCCGGGCCTGAGCGGGCCGTGGTCATTTTTGGGTTGGGGAAGGGTGGCAGGAGCTACTACGCCATTGACATCCACAACCCGCTGACCCCCAAACTCCTGTGGTCCATCGTGCCCGATGAAGCTACCTACTTCCCTTCCTCTCGGCTTCCTGCCCTGGGAGGACCGTCTCTGGCTACGGTAAAGACCATCCTCACCAATATGGGCTTCTCCACTTGCCCGCCGGCCCTGGGTCGCGTCAAGTTCAACGGAGTGATGCGTGACGTGGTCTTCTTCGGCGGGGGCTACAGCAACACCGCGGTCGAGCATAATTTCCCGACTTACCCCAATCCACCCGCCGCCCAGCAGACGCCGTTGGGCCGTTCGGTCCTCGCGGTGGATGTCTATACCGGGCAGGTTCTCGCCGCAGTCGATCTGAGTCCAGCCAACCATACAACCCCTGCGATTGCTTCGGGCCCAATTGCTGCGGGCCTGGTTCCCTTCGAGTTTTTCCTGAATTCTGGGATGGCCCAACGCGCCTATTTCCTTGATTTTGCGGGAGGCCTGTGGTCCTGGGGCTCCAAGGAAACGGTCACCTCCGCCACCGTTCCCTCTGCACCCGCCTATGTTGGCTACCGCATGGACACCTCGGACTTGGCCTACTGGACGACGGACTCGGGAACCGGAGGCACTGCCCGCTCTTTCAGCAATGGCAGCAATGCCGGGATCCGGAAAGTGGCCCAGGATGGCAGTGGCAGCAACAACGCCGTTTACAGCTCGTTACCTGCGCCTTTCCTGGCAGGCTCCTTCCCAGGCATGGGGAAGGTAACTACCGGCAACCCCACCCCTGCTGCGCCAGCAGCCGTGGGAGTTGCCATGCTCAGCGGGGATCGGAACAATCCCCTCGACTATTCAGGGGGCTATGGCACTACCCCAACGGATTTCCGAATGACGGTGGTTTTCGACCGCCAGGACAGCAGGGCCTGGAGCCTGGATACGGCAGCGGGAGCCGATACAGGAATCGCCGACGCCAGGCTCATGAATTTTTCCGCCCAGATCAGTCCAACAGCAGCCGCGATCACACCGGGAAATGCCTCCTACTATTTGGCACCGGCCGTTTCGGGGGTGCCTGATCTCACCAATACGAAATTCGGCTACTACATCAATCTGCCTACCCCTAACGGCGGCTTCATCCCGAAGGGTCTCAACATGCCAGCGGTCGTGGCGGGGTCGCTCTTCTATTCGTACTTTACGCCCACGGCCGCCGACCCTTGCACTGGCGGTACCGGGACAACTTATACCAACCTGCTCTGTAGCGTGCTCAATCCCACCTTGAAGGATGTGGCTGGCAATGCCTGCCAGAGCGGCCAGGCCCCCTCCTGGGTAGGCGTTGCCTCCAGCCTCATGACCTATGGCACGGCCGGTGTCATCCAGGGCGGTGCGGTAGCCAACACACCCACGAGCAGCAATCCATCCGCGACCGCCATGTCAATAAAGACTCTGCTCGGCCAGCAGCAGACGCGTCATCCAAAGGTCCGTACCTGGCGGACTATTCACTGATGTTGCCGCGATTTGCTGTTTTTTTAGGGGCCCGCGAGGGCCCCTTTTCGTGGGACTGCCGCAGAGGTGGTACCCTGAGGTGTGCCGGAACCCTCCCCCCTCGCCCGCCTTCGCCCGAAAAAGGCCTTTGGCCAGAACTTCCTGGTGAATGACGGAGCCATCCGGACCATCGTGGCCGGGGCCCTGGCTTCGCCGGCGTCGCGGCTGCTGGAGATCGGGCCGGGACCGGGGGTGCTGACCGAGCGCCTGTTGGCGGATGGCCGGCCGCTCTGGGCCGTGGACCTGGACCCCGAGGCCTGCGAACTGCTGCAGCAGCGCTTTGCCGATCAGGCCCACTTCCACCTGCTCCAGGGCGACGCGGTGCGGATCGCGCTACCGGTGGGCGAGCCCTGGTCCGTGGTGGGCAACCTGCCCTACAACGCCGCCACGCCCATCCTGGCGCGCCTGCTCACCGAGGACCTACCCTGGGACCGCATGGTGCTGATGTTCCAGCTGGAGGTGGCCCAGAAGCTCATGGGCGAGCCCGGCACCAAGACCTACGGCCCCCTGTCGGTGCTGGCCCAGCTCTGTGCCCGCCTGACGCGGCTCGCCAAGCTGGGGCCGGGGTCCTTCCGGCCCAGCCCCAAGGTGGACTCCGCCGTGGTGCAGTTCGAGCCCCGCCCGGACGCCCCCACCCTGGCCGAGCGCAGGCCACTGCTCACGGTGCTGCATCGCTCATTCGCCCATCGCCGCAAGACCCTCGCCAACAACTGGCAGGGGACCCTTTCGGCAGAGGCTCTCTCCAGCGTGGGGCTGACTTCGGCCCTGCGGGCCGAAGTGATCACGCCTGCGGCGTGGCTCTTGGCAACTCGTCATCTGCTCAGGCAGCACCCGGAGGTATTCCCATCGTGATGTCCCTTGCACCTGAATTTGAAGCCTGGACCGAAGCTCCCGCCAAGGGTGAGCTGCGCCTCATCCCCATCGGCGGGCTCGGCGAGTTCGGCATGAACGCCCTGGTGGTCCACTCCGCGCGCAGCCTCTTCCTGGTGGACTGCGGCCAGCTCTTCCCGTCGGACGACCAGCCGGGCATCGACTCCATCGTGCCGGACTTCGCCTACCTGGAGCCCTTCGCGGACAGGCTGCAGGCGGTGCTGCTGACCCACGGCCACGAGGACCACATCGGGGCGCTGCCCTACTTCCTGCGGCGCTGGCCGGTGCCGGTCTATGGCACGGCCTTCACGCTGGGCCTGCTGGAGAACAAGCTCCGCGAGCACGACCTGGACCTGAGCCTGCTGCGGCCCGTGCGGGACTACGGCCGCGTGAAGGTGGGCGACGGCGAGATCGAGGCCGAGTGGATCCCCGTGACCCACAGCATCCCCGACGCCTGCGCCCTGGTCCTGCACACCCCCCAGGGCGTGCTGGTGCACTCCGGTGACTTCAAGCTGGACCCCGCCCCCCTGGATGGCCGCCTGACGGGCATGGCCCGCCTGGAGGAGCTGGGCGACGCCGGCGTGCGCCTGCTCATGGCGGACTCCACCAACGTGGGTCGGCCGGGCCGTTCTCCGTCGGAATCGGTCTGCCGCGAGGGCATCGAGGCGGCGCTGGAGAAGACCGACGGGCGCCTCTTCGTGACGACCTTCAGCTCGAACATCCACCGGCTGCAGATGCTGGTGGACCTGGCCTGGGAGTTCCACCGCCGGGTGGTCGTGCTGGGGCGCAGCCTGGACCGCAACCTGCAGCTGGCCCGGTCCCTCAAGCTGCTGGAGCTGCCGGATGACATCCTGGTGGACGTCAAGGACGCGCACCTCTTCGATCCGGGCGACCTGATGGTGCTCTGCACCGGCAGCCAGGGCGAGCCCATGAGCGGCCTCGCCCGGCTCCTGCGCCGCGAGGTGAAGGGCCTGCCCATGCAGCCCGGCGACCGCCTGGTGGTGAGCGCCCGGGCCATCCCCGGCAACGAGGTGTCCATCTCGCGGATGCTCGACACCGCGGAGCGCCTGGGCGCGGAGACCTCCACGGACGGCATTGGCCCGGTCCACGCCTCGGGCCACGGCAGCCGCGACGAGCTGGCGGACCTCATCCGCGCGGTGCGCCCGGACCAGATGGTGCCCGTGCACGGCACCTACCGGAACCTGCGCGCCCACGGTGCCCTGGCGGCCTCCCTGGGCTGGACCCCCGACCGCATCAGCCTGCTGGACGGCGGGCTCTGCCTGCGCCTCTTCACGGACGGCCGCCTGGACATGCCGGGCACGGTGCCCGTGGGCAAGTGCTTCGTGCATGAGGGCGTGGACCACATGGTGGATGCCCGCGTGGTGAAGGACCGCCTCATCCTCCAGGAGGACGGCGTGGTGTTCGTCACCCTGCTGGTGGATCCCCAGACCGGGGACCTGACGGCGGATCCCAGCATCCTGAGCCGCGGCTTCGTGATGCTCTCGGACGACGAGACCTACGCCGAGCTACTGGCCGGCGTGGCCCGCAGGGCCTACGAGGAGGCGCCCAAGGTAATCCGGAAGGACCCCGAAGCCCTGCGCGACGCCGTGCGCCTGGCCCTGCGTCGCATCATCCGCAAGACCACCCAGTCCCGCCCCCTGGTCATCCCCGTGATCCTGGACGCGCCCGCGGGGTGAGGTAGGTTTTTGGAAAAATGAAAACCACTGAATAACACCGATGAACACCGATAAAAGCATGATAAATAAGAATTTATAAAAGTAAATAATTCATTCTTTATCAGCTTTTAATCGGTGTTCATCGGTGTTCATCGGTGGTTAAAAATCCTTTTCTTTTGGTTCTTCGCGCTTTGGCGGGGTGCTCGCCAAAGGCCGGCAAGGTCTGGGCAAGACTCCCCAACCTGGAGATGCCCATCCCCTTCATCCCCTGCATCCCTGTTAATAAAGCAATAAGAAACAGGGATTAAGGGGATGAAGGGGATAGCCACCCCGTTGGCGAGAAGGGTTCCCTTAGCCAGATGTCCTTGCGCTGCGGCGCAGGCGCAGGTGCTCCGCAGATAAGGTCCATGTCGTGGCGCCTGGGAGACGATCTGTTGAACGAAGCCGCTGCGCGGCGGGGGACGGTCGTCCAGGCAGGCCGGTCGAAAAAGACGGCTAGCGCGGAAGGGTGAAAGCAGGCTCCTTGGTCATCGCGGTGTAGACGCACCGCCAGATGACCAAGGAGGTACTGC
>CAIOFF010000018.1 GCA_903857495.1 uncultured Holophagaceae bacterium
AACCGGTGAGGAACAGTGAGGAACGGTGAGACTGCCACGAGCTAAGGCTCTTTCTCACCGGCCCTCACCGTTCCTCACCGGTCCATCAGCTTTTTTGTCCGGACCATGTGCCGCAAGGGAGATGTCCCTGAGCCAGGGATGCTCTGGTCCGGGTGCTGAGCCCCAATGCGCAGAGCACCTTCCATCAGGCGCCCCGCGTTGGCACACGCTATTCCGCGATGATCCTGATCTTCTTCATAGGATGTTCTTTGTGGGTTGGGTTCGGCGGAGGAAGGAGAGTGCCGTGGCGGATTGTTCAAAGCCCGTCTTCACTCTCGAAGTAGTTTCGTTTAATGCCCGACAGTCGGTCGGCTTCCCATTCGCTCGAGACTTCAATCAATCCCTTGATTGAGACCCATGCAACACCAAGAACACAGGAGATTGCAAGGGGGATGGTGAGGCGGTTGTGATTCGGGAAATGCGTATAGAGAAGGAATGAAATACAGGCCGATGTCAGGTGCGGAAGCAGTTTTAGGCTGAGCGGATGACCGGCTTGCGGGCCGCGAAGCCAACCCCAGAGCACGATCAACATGATCACGGAGATTACGACTGAGAGGACGATGGGAGATTCTTCGGTGGAGCGCTGCGACCCAAGGACCCCGCAGGTCCAGGCTAGGCCTATCAACGCGAGTCCAGTAATTCGACGAGTATTCCCTTTAAGTCGCATCGCGAAGTCCTCAATAATTCATCACCTGATAATCCGCGATCCTCAGCCAAAACGGACTCAATAGAAAGGGAATGCCTGGGGCTTGAGCTGAATGACGTAGCTTGAGGCCAAGCCTACACTCTTGCGAGGCCCGATGCCTGGCTTTCAGGCTGAGGGTCACCGATAATCAGGAAAGGGAAATACTCTCGCAGAGAAAGGACGAGAAAGCGGAGGGACGTGGAGCAGGATGGCTGGGAGCAATGGGCCACGAGCTTTTTCATTCATCTCCTTCATCCCTTTCCCTGTTTCTTGGATTCTTCTTCGTAGTCTTCGCGGTCTTTGTGGTTGAAAAGAGTCTTCTCGTGGAATCCCAATGAATCCCTTTGAATCCCTGGGTTTGAGACACGACGGCCGCACGCTATGGGTGCTGGACCAGACGCGGCTGCCGGACGAGGAGGTGTGGCTGGACGGCAGTGAACCCGCGGCCATGATCGCCCTCATCCAGCGCCTGGCGGTGCGCGGCGCGCCGCTCATCGGTGTGGCGGCGGCGGCCTGTCTGGCGACCTTCGCCGAGCGTGGCGCCTCAGCCGCGGAATACGCCGCCGCCTGCGCCGCCCTGCGCGCAGCCCGGCCCACGGCCGTGAACCTCATGTGGGCCATGGACCGCATGCGGCCCGCCACGGATCCCATCGCCGAGGCCCAGGCCATCTTCGCGGAAGATGTCCGGCTCTGCGAAGGCATGGCCGAGCACGGCGCGGCCCTCATCCAAGACGGGGAGCACCTGCTCACCCACTGCAACACCGGCGGCCTGGCCACGGCGGGCATCGGCACGGCCCTGGGCGTCATCCGCCGCGCCCACGAGCAGGGCAAGCACATTCATGTCTACGCCGACGAGACCCGCCCGCTGCTGCAGGGGGGCCGCCTCACGGCCTGGGAGCTCCAGCGCCTCGGCATTCCCGCGACCCTGATCACGGACAGCATGGCCGCTCTCCTGCTGCGCGACGGCAAGGTGCAGCGGGTGCTGGTGGGCTCCGACCGCGTGGCCGCCAACGGCGACTTCGCCAACAAGGTGGGCACCTATGGGCTGGCCGTGCAGGCGCACTACCACGGCGTGCCCTTCCATCCCGTGGCGCCCTTCTCTACGGTGGATCTGGCCTGTCCCAACGGCGCCGCCATCCCCATCGAGCTGCGCAACGCCGCCGAGGTGCGCGGCTTCGGCCCCCTGCGCTGGGCCCCCGAGGCCATGCCCGCCTGGAACCCCAGCTTCGACGTCACCCCCGTGGACCTCGTCACCAGCCTCGTGCTAGATCGCGGCGTCTACACCGCCGAACAACTCAAGGCCGACGCCCTGCGATCGGAATAGGAATCATCACAGGGTATCAACCTGCCTTTTCAGTTATCCCCTTCATCCCTGTTTATTAGTTTGAAACAGGGATGAAGGGGATGAAGGGGATGAAAAGCGGGTCTGTTTAGGGGCCTGGATCGCTGTAGCGTTCTCTGACTAAGGCTCGACCAGCGAGAAGAGAGACTCCACGGGCGCCTCCAGCGCCTTGGCCAGCTTCAGGGCCAGCACGACGGAAGGGACCATCTTCCCCGTCTCGATGGCGTTGATGCTCTTCCGTGTCAGCCCCGCCAGGGCGGCCAGATCGGCCTGGGTGAGGTCGCGCATGGCGCGGTGGACCTTGAGGGCTGTGCGAAGCTCTTCGCTGGACATGGCTCAGTCCCGATCGAAGAAGAGGAAGGCCGCCAGGAAGGAGATGGCCCCGATGAACCAGGTGAAGGTTCCCATGTGAGCGAGGCTGTCCGGGCTTGGATGGAGCCCCAGCAGCCAGGCCAGCGGCAGCTGCACAACCATCACGAGCAGGAAGGCCACGCGAACAGCGCGCATGGCATTGAGCCTTCGGAACTCGTCCTTGGCCACGGCCTGGAGGTTGGGATCGTCGTTCGTGATCGAGACCCCCCGGCGGGAAATCAGGACCCAGGCGAGCCCCAGGCTCAGGATGATGGGGCTGAGCAGGAGGAGGCCGAGCTGCAGGCGCTCGTGCTGGCCTCCCCGGTCCCAGGCGGTGAGGACCCCATAGAACAGGACGGGCAGCAGGCCGGCGAGGCAGATGGAGGCCAGCCTCCGGGTGTAACGAAGGAAGAACTCGGTCCGGTGGGCTTCGGGTTGCGTCATGGCGGTCTCCGAGGGGGGCCGGGGCTCCCCGTGGAGAGAACATAACCCATATAGGACAAAAAGCAACCTATAGGTGTCTTTATTTGCCCCCAATCGTCAGCGACCTCAGTGCCCGACGTTGCGGTACATGGCCTCGATCTCGGCCTTGAAGGCGGCCGCGATGGCCTTCCGGCGCAGCTTCAGGGTGGGGGTCAGCTCGCCCAGCTCCATGGAGAAGGGGCGGTGCAGCAGGGTGAACTTCTTGACCTGCTCATACTGGGCGAGTTCCTTCTGGATGTGCAGCAGGCGCTCCTCGAAGAAGGCCACCACCCGGCTGTGGGAGACCAGCTCCGTGAGGTCGTGGTATTTGAGATCCACGGAGCGGGCGAACTCCTCCAGGCTCTCGAAGTGGGGCACGATCAGCGCCGAGACGAAGTTGCGAGAGTCGGCGATGATGGCGATCTGGTCGATGAAGGGGTCCTTGCCCAGCATTCCCTCCACCCGCTGGGGGGCGATGTACTTGCCGTTGGAGGTCTTCATGAGCTCCTTGATGCGCTCCGTGAAGATCAAGTTGCCCTGGGCATCGATGTCCCCGGCGTCACCGGTGCGGAGGAAGCCATCCGCGGTCATGGCCTTCGCGGTCTCCTCTGGGCGGTTGTAGTAGCCCCGCATGATGGTGGGGCCCTTGACCAGCAGCTCGTGGTCCACGCCCAGCTTCACCTCCAGGCCGTCGAGGGGTCGGCCGAGGGTGCCGATGGGGAGGGTGCCGTCCTCGTAGCAGGAGACGGTGGCGCAGGTCTCCGAGAGCCCGTAGCCGTATTTCAGGTTGAGGCCGATGGCCTGGAAGAAGACGTTCACATCGTCGGCAAGGCTAGCGCCGGCCACGGGAAAGAACTTGCAGCGGCCGCCGAACAGCGCCCGCAGCTTGCGGAAGATGAGCCGGTCCGCCAGCCCGAGCTTGAGGGCCAGCCAGGGTCCCGGCTGCTGCCCAAGCCTGCGGAGGCGCACCCGCTGCGTGCCCGCCCGCATGGCCCAGAGGAACAGGGCGCGCACCGGCCCGGAGGCCTTGGCGATGCGACCGTGGATGCCCGCGTAGGCCTTCTCATAGACCCGAGGCACCGCGCACAGGTGCGTCGGCTTGATCTCCCCGATGACCTCGATGAGGGTGAGGGGATCCCGGATGTAGACGTTGAGCGCACCCCGGTAGAGCACGTAGAAGGTCCAGGCCCGCTCGAAGATGTGGCACAGCGGCAGCATGGCCAGGGAGACGTCGCCGGGCTCCACCTTCAGCCGGAGGTCATGCAGGCGCATGGCCTCCATGACGTTGGCCTGATCCAGCATCACACCCTTGGGTTCGCCCGTGGTGCCCGACGTGTAGACCAGCGTGAGCAGGTCGTCCGCTCGCAGCTCAGCAGCCCGGCGCCGGACTTCCCCGGCGCTGGCTGCCCCCTCCCCCAGGTGGATCAGGGCCTGCAGGTTGAGCGCCCGGGGTTCCCCTTTGAGATCCACCTTGGGATCCAGGGCGATCACATGATCGAGGTCGCCCGCGGCCAGGAAGGCCAGGCCCAGGTCCGCCTCAGGCTGTTCTCCGACAAAGAGGATCCGGATGCCCGCGTCCCGCAGGATGAAGCGGGCCTGCTCCGGGGTGCTGGTGGGATAGAGGGGCACAGTGACGCCCCGGGCGGCCAGGATGCCCAGGTCCGCCTGCGTCCACTCGGGCATGTTGCGGGCACAGAGCCCCACCTTGTCGCCGGCCTGGTGCCCCAGGTGGACGAGCCCCCCGGCCGCGCCCTCCAGGGCAGCGCCCAGCTCCCGCCAAGTGAGGTCGCGCCACTGGCCATCCACCTTGGCACGCTGGACGGGCCGGTCGGCCCAGTCCAGGACGTGCTGGCGATAGATCTCGATCAGGTGACTGGATCCCATAACCTGACCCCCGGAGCAGGAATGTACGTTCGGCTGGTCCTGCTCACCACCGGAATCGCTCAAGTATTTACTCCCCACGGCCACTGAGGGCCTGCAGTCCGACACCCACCACGATGACGGCCAGGGCCACCCAGCGCATGGGGGTCATGGCCTCACCCAGGAAGGCGCGGGCCATGAGCGCGTTGGCGATGAAGCCCAGGGCCAGGAAGGGGTAGGCGTAGTTCACCTGCACCAGCGAGAGGGCGCCGAGCCAGACCACCACGCTCACCGCGTAGCAGGCCAGGCCCGCGATGACCCAGGGCTCCAGCATCAGCCGGACCAGCGGCCCCACCGCTAGCTGCATGCCACCCGCGGCCTGGAGTCCCTTCTTGAGGCAGATCTGTGCGGCGGCGTTGAGCAGCACGCCCAGCACGATGAGGGGAATGGCCTTCAGGTTGGGGCTCAACGGACCTCCAGCAGCTGGGTGAGTTCGTGCCACAGGACGGTCTCATCCAGGGCGTTCATGCAGGGATGCTCCGGCAGTGGACAGTGGAAGGCCATGCACTCCAGGCAATCCAGATCCTCCCGCCGCACCACCCGGACCCGGGGACCCCAGGGGCCCGAGTGCCGGGGCCGCGTGGGACCGAACACGGCCAGGGTCGGGATGCCCGCTCCCGCCGCGATGTGCCCCAGACCAGAGTCCATGCCCACCAGGGCGCGGGCCCCGCAGACCCAGGCCGCGGACAGGGCCAGGGGGCAGCGGTCCACGAGGTTCAAGGCCTGGGGCAGCTCCGCCACCAATTCCCCGGCCAGCCGCTGGTCCTCGGCCCCGGCGCCCAGGATCACCACGCCCAGGCCCCGCTCCCGCAGGCGCCGCCCGAGGGCCGCGAAGAGGGGCACGGACAGCCGCTTGGAGCCACTGTTGGCGCCCGGCGCAAACACCACATAGTCGCCCTGGAGGCCGCCCTCGGCCTGCTGGGCGGCCTGGGCCTCGAAGGCCTGGGCCCGGGGCCGGAAGGGCGTGAAGCCCATGGGACCCAGGTCCGGGAAGGCCTGGCTGACGACGCTGGCATAGCGCTGCACGAAGGGATCGTCGCGCTTGTAGAAGGCCACACTGTGGGTCTGCAGCAGGGCTACCCCGCCATCGCCGCAGCCCAGGCGCAGAGGCACCCGGGCCAGCCAGGCCGCGAGATGGGGTCGGGCGCTCTTGGGAAAGCCGATGAGCGCTGCGGGCCGGTGCTGACGGAGCAGCTTGGCGGCCTCCCAGGCCCCGTACTTGCGCCCGGGCTCGGCCACGGTTGCCACCACGTTCGCGCTGCCCTCGAAAAGCTCCACGGCCACCGCCGGACCCCACACCACCAGGGGCAGCCCCGCGCGGCGGAGGGGCTCCACGGCGGCGTAGGCCATCATGGCGTCGCCGAAGAAGCGGTTCACCCGCATCCAATAGGCACCTTGCGGGATCATCCGGACCTCTTCCTGAGCAACAGGATATCCCCACTTCCCGTGGGCACCGAGAGCAGCACCTCGAAGCGGGCCCGCAGCGCCGGATGGTTGCCCCAGGCGTCCTGCTCCCACTCGTCCCGCTGGGCCACCAGCCGGGCTTCAGGGTCCAGCTGCACCAGGGCCGCGGCGCTGCGGACCTCGGGCATCAGGTGGTCGGTGTAGACCATGACCCCGCTGCGCAGGGTCTGCCAGTAGAAGACCTGCCGGCCCCGGATCAGCGGCTGGACAGCCGCTGTCCAGCGGTGATAGCTCTTCCGGGCGTCCAGCAGGCGGAAGCCCCAGGTGCCCCCGATCAGGTAGAGCAGGCCCAGGCCCAGGGCCACCCCCCGCACCAGGCCCGGTCCCTGGCCCCGGACCGTGCTCACCAGCACCACCACCAGCCCGCTGCCCAGGCCCAGGGCCAGGACGCGCAGGAGGTGGAGGAAGGGCGCCACCTCGGCCTGGGTCCTGGCCCCGCCCGCTCCGAGGGCGAGGGTCGCCAGCCCCAGGACCAGCACACCCAGGAGACCCGCAAGCAGGGCCCCGAGCCGCCGGGCCCGGGCGGGTGTCGCCTGCCGGAACAGATCGCCCGCCAGCAGAGCCAGGAAGGGGTAGCCCACGAGCAGATACTTGCCCTGCTTGCTCTGCACCGCGCTAAGGAAGACCAGGGGCACCAGGAAGGCCAGGAGCAGGAAGCGGCCCGTCGGCCCCGCCAGGGCCCGCTCCCGCCGCAGGTGCAGGGCCACCGCTGGCAGCAGCAGGGACCAGGGGAAGAAGTCGCCCAGCAGATACTCGAGGTATTTCCACCAGGGGTGGACGTGGTCCCAGGCCCGGGTGGCCCGGCCGAGGTTCTGCAGCACGATGAGCTCGTAGGCGTAGTGTGGCCCCCCTCGCAGGCCTGCGGCCACATACCAGGCGGCCACGGGCAGCACCACGATCGCCGTGCCCAGGGTCAGGCGCGCGCGGCGCAGCACCGCCAGGTCGCGCTGCCAGAGCAGGAACGCCGCCAGCAGCAGCACGGACAGCACCGGCGCCAGCGGCCCCTTGGCCAGGAAGGCCAGCGCCAGCCAGCCGTAGGCCTTCAGGAACCAGACCTGGGCTTCGTCCGGCCCGCTTCCACCCGCCTCGCCTCGCAGCAGCAGGTAGCCGCTGAGCCAGCAGAGCCAGCTCCAGGCCAGCAGGGCCGAGAAGAGGAGGTCGATCTGGATGAACTGGCTCTGCCAGAACCAGAGGGGCGACACGGCCAGGATCAGCGCGGCGGGCTCGGCGGTCCCCACTGGCAGGAAGCGCACGGCCCAGCGGCGGAAGGCCGCGAGGAAGGCCACCGAGGCAATCATCGAGGGCAGCCGCAGTGCCCAGGCCGCCACGCCCTGGGTGAAGCCCAGCCCGCCCGTGAGGGTCTCCAGCAGCCCGGCGGAGGCCTTCATCACCCAGTAGTAGAGGATCGGCTTCTCGCTGTAGGGCAGCCCATTCAGGTAGGGCAGCAGCCACGTGCCGCGCAGGCGCATCTCCTTCACGCACTGGGCGAAGTCCGGCTCGTCCGGGGCCCAGAGGTCCCGCATGGGCAGCACGGCCAGCAGCAGCGCCGCAAAGAGCAGCTCCGGCAGGTGGGCGCGCACCCAGGCCTGGAGGCGGGGCGCGGGCGGGAGCGAAGCGGCAGGAGCAGTCACCCTTCCATGATCGCCGGGAAGCGCCGCCTTCGCCCAGGCGTTAGACTGGCCGCATGACGCCCCTGCTCCTCAGCCTCCTGCTCCTGGGTGCCCCGGCCGACGGGGTGAAGGAAGACCTCAAGCAGGCGGGCAAGGAGGTCGGCCAGGCCATCCAGGAAGGTGGCAAGGCTGTCGGCCAGGCCGCCAAGCAGGGCGCCAAGGCCGTGGCCCGCGGCGCCAAGACCACCGGCAAGGCCATCGCCAAAGGCGCGAAGGAGGCCGGCAAGGGCATCGCCAAGGGTGCCAAGGAAGCCGGCGAGGGCATCAAGGACGCCGTAAAAAAGTAAGCGGCCTCAGCGCCGGCGGGCCACCAGGGCACCCGTGTTACGGGCCACCACCTGCCAGCGGTCCTGTTCCGCCGCGCCCAGGGTCTTCCAGATCGAGACCTTCGCCATCACCAGCACGGGCCGGTCCGGCTGCTCGGCCTTCATGCGGTCGGCCACGGCGCCCAGGGCCGCGGGGTCCTCGTTGAACCAGCGGCCGGGGTCCGCCAGACGGTCGCGGCCGAAGGCCAGCTCCCCGGTGCCCGCCACCACCACGGCGCGGGTGCGGGCGTAGAAGGGCAGCCCCTGGAAGTAGACGTCGTAGGAGATCCACTGGGCATTGGCGGGGGCCTGCCGCACCAGGTCGGCCACCCCCTTGCCGGGGCCGGCCGTGACCTGCGCTGCCGCCAGCAGCAGCCAGAGCGCCGCCCCGTAGGAGGCCATCAGGCGGGGACCGCTGAGCCCCTGGGGCCGGTGCGCCCAGACCCCCAGGCCCACGAAGGCGGCCCCCAGCAGGTAGAGCCAGGGAAGGCCCGTGAGGTGCTCCCGGAAGAACACCGCCGCCAGCAGGAAGAGGAGGCCCAGGGCCATCAGCTCCTTGCCCATGCGGCCCAGGGCCGCGGCCTCTTCGCCCTGCCGCTCAAAGGCGCAGGCCAGGGCGGCCAGGGGCACGACCACCGGCAGGATGTAGGGGGGCAGCTTGGAGCCCGAGAACGTGAAGAACACCAGGGGCCAGAGGAAGCCCATGGCCGCCAGACCCACGGTCCAGCGGGCCAGGTGGTCCTGGGCCTGGGGGCCCCCGCCCTGGAGGAATTTCCAGGTGCGCTTCAGGCCGACCAGGGTGGCCGCGAGCCAGGGCAGCAGGCCCACGGCCAGGAAGCCCACGAAGTAGAGCTTGTCCAGCAGCCAGTTGTTGGAGCCCTGCCGCGCGTGCTCGTGGGTGAGGAAGCGGGTGAAGTGCTCGTGGATGAAGAAGAACTGCGCATGGCCGGGGTTGGCGCGGTTCACGGACCAGAACCAGGGCACCACCAGCACGAGGTAGAGCAGCCAGCCGAGGGGATCGAAGGCCGTGCGCAGCACCGCCCGGCGCAGGTCCGGATCCTTCCAGGCGAAGAGCAGCGAACCCAGCAGGATGCCGCCGGTGAGGATCACCTCTGCCAGCCCCTTGGTGAGCATGGCGCCAGCCAGCAGGGTGAAGGTGACCAGCGTCCAGCCGAGCCCGGAGCGGCCTTCCCGGCGCTGGGCCACGGCCTCCACCAGGGCCGCCAGGGCCGACACCAGGAAGGCGCTGAAGAGGGCGTCCAGGGTCAGCAGTTGCCCCAGGATGAAGGCCAGCAGGCCCGTGGCGGCCATGAAGGCGGCCCAGAGCGGCTCCCGGGCGCCCAGGCGCTTGGCCAGCCGCCAGGCTGCCCAGAGCATCAGCCCCGAGGCCAGGGCCAGGGGCAGCCGGGCCGCCGCGCCCGAGATGCCGAAGAGCTTCATGCTGAGCGCCGACAGCCAATACTGCAGCGGCGGCTTCTCGAAGTAGAGCACCCCGTTCAGGTGCGGCGTCAGCCAGTCCCCGGTGGCCAGCATCTCCCGCGGGATCTCCGCGTAGCGCCCCTCGTCCGGCTCCCACAGCGGCCGGAATAGCAGCGGCAGCAGCCCCAGGAAGAACCAGAGGCCGAGGAGGGTGCTGCGTTCACGACGGGTCATGGCTGGAGGCTCACCCAAAGAAAAATGATCACCACCAAGACACCAAGACACCAAGAAAAGCTTTTCCTATCTCAGCGCGGCGTCAGGACGCCACGGTGGGTCGCCGCCCACCGCCGCGCTGAGCAGGCGTAGCGCTAGTTCTCGGTCTCAACCACCTTCTCCTGCGCCTTGTGCTCTTCCACGAAGAAGTCGATGGTCTTCTTGAGCGAGTCGGTCATGGACACCTTGGGCTCGAAGCCGAAGGTGGCCTGCATCCGCTTGATGCTGGGGGTGCGCCGGGCCACGTCCTGGTAGCCCTTGCCGTAGAACTCGCCGCTGCCGGTCTCGACGGTGGTGCCCTCGGCGATGCCCCGCTCCAGGCGGAAGGGGTGGTCCTTCCAGATGGCGATCATCATCTCGGCGATCTCGCGGACGCTGTAGTCGTTGGCCGGGTTGCCGATGTTGAAGATCTGGCCATCGGCCTTGCCGCCCTCGTTGCGCAGCACCGCCATGATGCCGTCCATGGCGTCTGCCACGTCGATGAAGCAGCGGCGGGCCGTGCCGCCGTCCACCAGCTGGAGGGGCTCGCCGTTGAACAGGTTCCAGCTGAACTGGGTCACCAGGCGGCTGCTGCCTTCCTTGGCGGTGTTGAGGCTGTCGAGCTTGGGGCCCATCCAGTTGAAGGGACGGAACAGCGTGAAGCGCAGGCCCTGCTGGAACCCGTAGGCCCAGATCACGCGGTCCAGCAGCTGCTTGCTGGTGCTGTAGATCCAGCGGTTCATGGGGATGGGGCC
The DNA here is from genome assembly GCA_903857495.1 of uncultured Holophagaceae bacterium. GTDB lineage: Bacteria > Acidobacteriota > Holophagae > Holophagales > Holophagaceae > Geothrix. Next base: position 10,665 of record CAIOFF010000018.1, read on the forward strand.
GGTGACCAGCGGAGACTCGTACTCGTCGAACTCCTCGTCGGGGCACATGCCGTAGACCTCGGAGGTGCTGGGGAAGACCACCCGCTTCTTGTATTTCACGCACTGGCGGACGACCCGGAGGTTCTCCTCGAAGTCGAGCTCGAACACGCGCAGGGGGTCGGTCACATAGACCTTGGGCGTGGCGATGGCCACCAGCGGCAGCACCACGTCACACTTCTTGATGTGGTATTCGATCCACTCCTTGGAGATGGTCACGTCCCCCTCGACGAAGTGGAAGCGCGGATTCCCCAGGTGCTCAGCGACCTTGTGGGCCCCCAGGTCCAGGCCGTAAACCTCCCAGTCCGTGTCTGCCATGATGCGGTCCACCAGATGGGAACCGATGAAGCCATTGACGCCCAGAATGAGGACCTTCACGGGATCTCCTTAAGCCAAACGGATGATTCTACCAGCCCAGCCAGATGCGGTCACGGGCGGCCCTCTCGGCTCATTCCATGGCTGGATGAGGGCTTAGGGCACATGCAACAACTCTCGCAGAGAAAAGACGAGAGAGCGGAGGGGCGCGGAGAGAGACGGGTCGGCAACGTGACTACCTGGGGGCCTCGGCGAGAGCCCTGCTGAAAATGCGAGATGTCCGCGGAGGACTGCCGGGGGGCAGAGGAGAGCGGAGAACAACCGGCTTGCTCTGCTCTCCTCCGCTCCTCCGTCCTTTCTCCGGTGATCAATTTCCCTCGACCCTTCTCCGCATCCCTCCGCCCTCTCCGCAGCCTCCGCGAGAGAATTTAGCTCTTTCTCACTCCGACTTCAGCGGGTGGCACGTTCTCAAACCCGAGGCCGGGGAGGCTGACCCTAGGCTGTCGCATTCCACCTCGGGCTTGGAGGCAGAGTGCCTCATTGACGATCTCAGGGTCGTCGATATTCCCTTTTGCATCCTCCGGATTATCAACAGGTATGAGCCTTGCTACTGGGCTTGGGTTACCCCTTCGGAGCTCTCGATGCCCAAACCCCTGCTGCTCTCTGGCCTGCTGTTGCTCGCCGCTTCCCTGGGTTGTGTCGCCCCCGAACCCGCCGTCACGCGGGCGGAGCGCATGGAGGCCTGGGTCGGCCAGAGCTGGGAGGCCTTCGAGAAGGCCCAGGGGCTGCCAAGGCAACTGACCCAGCAGCCGGACGGCAGCCGCATCGCGGTCTATGTCAAAAGCCGGGTCTCAACGAGCCAAGGCACCCGCCAGCAGGTGGTCGACAGCCGCTCCGGCCAGCGAGTGACCGTGGCGCCGGGCCAGAACAGCGACGCCCTCAGGCCACAGATCGGCAGTCAGGGATCCAGCTACATCCAGAAGGAGGAGCCGATCCGGGTCCGCTACGCGTGTACCACCACCGTGCACGTGAGCGCCCAGGGCCTGATCGAGCGCATTGAAGTCACCGGCAATGGCTGCGGCTGAGTGCCCTAAAAAAGCAACTACCCTCGCAGAGTAAAGACGGGAGAGCGGAGGGGCGCGGAGAACAACCGGCTTGCTCGGCTCTCCTCCGCTCCTCCGACTTTTCTCCGCTTATCAAATTCCCATTGCCCTTCTCCGCGCCCCTCGGCCATCTCAGCGCTCTCCGCGAGAGTGGTTGCCCTTATCTCACTCGGACTTGAGCGACCGCGTCATCAGGCGCCGCACGGCTTCTTCGGGGCTCTCGCCGTGGAGGAGGCGCAGCACTTCGGCGGCGATGGGCAGGTCGAGGCCGTGGGTCTTGGCCAGGTCCAGGGCGGCCTCGGTGGTGAACATGCCCTCGATGACCTGTCCGCCCAGGGCGTCCCGGGCGGCATCCACGGTGTGGCCCTTGCCCACCAGCTCGCCGAAGGTGCGGTTGCGACTCTGGGGGCCCGTGGCCGTGAGCAGCAGGTCGCCCATGCCGGCCAGTCCCATGACCGTGGCGGGCTGGCCACCCAGCACCTCGACCAGGCGGGACATCTCCGCCAACCCCCGGGTGATCAGCGCGGCGCGGGCGTTGTAGCCCAGCCCCAGGCCGTCCACCAGGCCCGCGGCGATGGCGAGGACGTTCTTCAGGGCGCCGCAGAGCTCCGTGCCCACCACGTCGCGGCTGAGGTAGATGCGCAGCTGCGCCGAGGCCAGCTGGGCCTGCAGGGCCTTCGCGCGCGCCTCGGACACCGTCGCGGGCAGGGCCAGCACGATGGCCGTGGGCACGCCGCGGGAGACCTCGTCCGCGAAGGAGGGACCGGACAGCGCGCCCACGGGCATGTCCAGCACGCCGCCCAGGGCCTGGGACAGGGTCTGGTGGGTGCTCTGCAGGATGCCCTTGCTGACGTGGACCACCAGCTCCGGCCGGCGCTCGGTTCGCGCCAGCAGGCCCTGCCAGGCCTCAGGCGTCACCTGCGTGGGCATCGCCGAGATCCACAGCGGGGCCGTGAAGGCCTGAGTCGGGTCATCAGAGGTCTGCAGTCCCGCCGGGAACGCCACGTCCTTGAGCCGCAGGTGATGGCGGGTGGCGGCCATCTGGGCCATCTCGTCCGGGAAGGGTCCCCACAGCGCGACCTGGGCCCCGGCCCGCGCCCAGGTGATGGCCAGGGCTGTGCCCCAGGCGCCGGAGCCGAAGACGCCGATGTCAGGCCTGGTCATGGCCGGCCTCCTGCTTGGCGCCCCAGAGCTTGGACTCGGTGCCCGCCTGCAGGCGCCGGATGTTGTCCCGGTGCTTCCAGATCACCAGGAGGGCCAGGGCTGCCCAGGGCAGCGCGGGCACCAGCAGCTCGAGCAGGGTGCCCCCGTAGTTGAGGATGGAGGCGCCGGTCAGGAGGAACTGCACGGGCATCATGGCTGCGGCCAGGATGCTGCCCAGGCTCACGTGGCGCGTGAGCCAGAGGGCGAAGAGGAAGGTGGCCAGAGGCAGGACCACCAGCTGCGCATCCACGGCCAGGAGCACCCCCAGGGCCGTGGCCACACCCTTGCCGCCCTGGAACTTCAGCCAGGGGGTGAAGGCGTGCCCCAGCACCGCCGCCAGGGCCAGCAGGGAGAGCAGGTCCGGGGAGACCCCCGCCTGCTTCGCCAGGAAGACCGGCAGGAAGCCCTTGAGGACATCCAGCAGCAGGGTGACGACGCCCAGGCCCTTGCCGCCCACGCGGCTGACATTGGTGGCGCCGATGTTGCCGCTGCCGTGGGCTCGGACATCGCCCTTGCCCGCCAGCTTCACCAGCAGCAGCCCGAAGGGGATGCTGCCGCACAGGAAGGCCGCCAGGCACCAGAGGACCAGGGATCTCGGATCAGAAAAAGTCATGGAGGCAGTGTATCAGCGGGTCGCGGTGCCCGCGGCCACGGCCCGCCGCAGCAGGTCCAGGGCCAGGGCCGTGGTGCGCAGCTGCACCTCGACCCGGTCGCCGCCCATGCGGTGCGGCTTCACCAGGGTGCCGCCAGGCCCTGCAATGGCGATGAACACGGCGCCCACGGGCGCGTCCCCCTCGGCGTCGGGGCCCGCGTTGCCGCAGATCCCCAGGCCCCAGGTGCTGCCCAGGCGCTGCCGCGCCGCCTCCGCCAAGGCCTTCGCGCAGGACTCGGACACGGTGCCCTCGCGGGCCAGCCAGGCGGGATCGAGGCCCAGCAGGGCCGCCTTGGCGCCCACCGTATAGGCCGTGGCGCCCCCCAGGAAGACCTGGCTGGCGCCGGGGATGCCCGTGAGGCGCGAGGCCAGCAGACCGCCGGTCATGCTCTCGGCCACGGCCAGGGTCTGCCCCTGGGCCCGGAGCCCGTCCAGCACGGCGTCCTCGAGGTTGGCCGCGCCGACGCAGGCCAGGTCCGGTCCCAGTACGGCCTCGAAGTCCGCGCGGGCCGCCTCCAGCTCCGCCGGATCCGAGCCCCGGGCCAGCAACTCCACCTGGGTGAGGCTGGCGAGGATGGTCCAGTCCAGGTGGGCGTGCCGCTCCCGGGCCTCCCGGGTGCGCTCATCCAGGGTGCTCTCGGGCACGCCGGACACCACCATGCGCAGCGTGTGGACCGCCTTCCCTGCCAGCACCGCGAGGCGCGGCGCCACGTGCTCCTCCCACATGCGCTTCATCTCCCGGGGCACGCCGGGCATCATCACGATCCGTGCGCCAGGGTGGCCCGGAGGGTCCTGCCACCAGATGCCGGGGGCCGTGCCCACCTGGTTCCGCAGGGGCTCGGCACCCACGGGGATCAGCGCCTGCTTGAAGTTCACCTGGGGCGGGATCCGCTTGCGGGCCGCGTAGAAGGCCAACATGTCGGCCCGGGACTGGGCGTCCTCCACCAGGTCCACGCCGAGGATCTCCGCGAAGAGTTCCTTGGTGAAGTCATCGAAGGTGGGTCCAAGGCCGCCGGTGGTTAAGATCAGATCCGAGCGGTCCAGGGCCTCTCGCAGCAGGCCGCCCAGGTCCTCCCGGCTGTCGCCCACAGCGGTCTTCCGGTGGAAGCCCAGGCCCAGGTCCGCCAGGCGCTCGCCCAGCCACACCGAGTTGGTGTCGAGTCTCCGAGTGGTGAGCAGTTCCGTGCCGATGGCGATGCATTCAATGCGCATGACTGGAATGGAACCACGGGGACCGTGAAATCTCTAGCCCTCCAGCCAGCGCTGCACGGCCCAGCGCCCCGCCCACAGCCCGAGGCCCGTGCCCACCATGCTGAGCACCACCCCTGTGGTAAAGCCCACCAGCTCGCCGAGGTACCAGCCCAGCAGGCTGCCCACGGTGGCCCCGACGAATCCCATCAGCTTTTCCATCTGGAGCCCTCCGCAGAGTACGATGAGCCGAATGGCCGAGGTGTTTCCATGATCATCCCCGATCTCGACGACCTGGTGCTGGAAACCGACGAGGAGTCGGGCATCCAGGAGCTGGGCCGCCGGTTCCTGGCCCGGGGCCCCTGGACCGCCGTGGCCTTCCTGGTGAAGACGAGGACCGACCCCGAGGGCGACTGGGAAGGCCCCTTCCTCTGGCTGCACCGCTACCAGAAAGTGGCCCAGGGCTGGAAGCTTGTGAGCCGCTTCCGGACCACCAGCCCCGACCAGCTGGCGGAGTTGGCTGCTGCGCTGCGGGAGTGGGGACTCTAGAGCCGGGCTTCATCGCGCTGCAGCACCGCCTTAGCTCTTTCATCCCCTTCATCCCCTGCATCCCTGTTTTCAATACAGTCCTTGCGGGATTCCCTGGAAGGCCGAGGGACCCAGATGGAGACCAGCTAGCCTGAAGCCAGCGGCTATTGGAGCCCTGGCAGGTAGCGCTCGCGGGCGACGGCGAGGTGGTGAGCGGCGTGACCCAGGGCGAAGTAGGGGATGCAGCGGGCGGTGAGCGCCCGGCCGTTGCTGGACCCCGGCCGGAGCCAGGCCGCCTCGGGCAGACTGCGGAAGAGCGCGAGGCTGGAGGCGCGCGCCGCCTGGAAGTCCTCGACCAGCGCCGCCACAGGCCGGGTGTCCGCCCGGGCCGCCTCGGCGAAGGCGTTGTCATCGAAGCCCGGCAGCGGGGTGGTGTCGCCCCGGCCGATGCGCAGGCAGCGGTAGGTGAAGATGCGCTCCACGTCGGTCAGGTGCTGCAGCAGGTCCTTGAGGCTCCACTTGCCCACGGCGTACCGGAAGGCAGCCTGAGCCTCGGTGAGTCCCCCGAACAGCGCAGCCACCTCGGCGGACTGCTCCGCGAGCAGCGCGAGCACATCGCCTGAGGGCGCCCCGGCCAGGTACTTCGAGAGGCCGGCATCGTATTCGGTGGGGAGGGGTGTGCTGAGGCTCATGGGGGCTCCTTAGAAAGTCATCACCTTCATCGTGTTTGTGGTGCCGGTCTTCCACAAGGGCAGGCCCATGGTCATCACCACGCGGTCGAAAGTTTCCGCGCCATGCCTCTCGGTCAGCAGGCTCCGCACCACCTCGACCATCTCATCCGTGCTGGCCACCCGGGGAATCATGAGCGGTGTCACGCCGCGCAGGAGACCCATACGCCGGGCGGTGAGGTCATCCACCGTGGCACCCAGCACCGGGGTCCGGCCCGCCAGGCGGCTCACCATGCGCGCGGTGCCACCACCTTCGGTGAAAGCCACGATCCAGCGGGCATTGATCTCGTCCGCCGTGCGGCAGGCCGCAAAGGCCACGGAGATATCCGTGCGGGCCAGCACCTGCTGGGCCAGTTCGTCGGGCAGGCTGGTGGAGCGCTGTCTGACCTTGGGATTGGCGTCCGCTTCGGTAGCGATGCGCGCCAGCCACTGCACCGCCTCCACGGGATAGGACCCTGAGGCGCTCTCGGCACTCAGCATCACGGCGTCTGTACCGTCCCAGATGGCGTTGGCCACATCGCTGGCCTCGGCCCGGGTGGGCTGGGCGTGCTCGATCATGCTCTCCAGCATCTGGGTGGCGGTGATCACGGGCTTCAGGGCCCGCCGGGCGGCCTTGATGATCAACTTCTGGAGGCTAGGCACCCGCTCCACACCCAGCTCCACGCCCAGATCGCCCCGCGCCACCATCACGCCCCAGGCCACGTCGAGGATCTCGCCCAGGTGGCTCAGGGCCGCCGGGTGCTCGATCTTGGCGATGACCGGCTGGGTGCCGCCCAGGTGCCCGATGATGGCCTGCAGCTGCTGCACATCCGAGGCGCTGCGCACGAAGCTCTGGGCGAACAGGTCCACCTGGTGCTCCACACCCCAGCGGATGTCCACGTGATCCTTCTCAGTGAGGGGATCCATGGCGACGTCCAGGCCGATGGGATGAACACCCTTCCGGGCCCTGAGGGGACCGCCGATAATCACGCGGGCCCTGAGCAGCTCCGGGCGCTTGGCGAGGATCTCCACGGTGATCGCACCATCGTCCAGCAGCCAGCGCTGACCGGGCTCGGCGCCCTCGAACAGCTCGGGATGCGGCAGCGGCGCGGCCCACGCAATGCCGGCAGGGGCCGCATTCGCCGGGGCGTAGAACACGCCCTCGCTGCCCGCGTCCAGCTGCAGGGGCGCCTCCAGCAGACCCACGCGCCACTTCGGCCCCTGGAGGTCCAGGAACACCGGGATGGCCCGGCCCAGTTCCAGAGCGAGGCTCCGGACCCTTTCCAGCCCTTCAGCGCGGGAAGCCAGGTCCCCATGGCTGGCATTCAGACGCACGGCATCAGCCTCTTTCAGCGCTTCCCGCAGGCGCTCGCCCGGCATGAGGGCCGGCCCCAAGGTCATCACGAGTTTGGTCTTGCGCACGTTTGCTCCCGTTCCCTGCACAGGAATTCCACACACTTATCCACAGTCTGTGCCTGCATTTTGATCATGTCACAGCCCTTTTACTTGAGCCATCAGGGTGCTACCTTTTGGATTCCGATACGGTCCTTCGAGAGGATGAAATGCGCGAAAAGCTGCGAACCCTCGTAGCCGAGATGGTGCGTGGGGGCATTCCCCTGGAGCTGGCGCGACGCGAGTTTGAGCGCGTCTACCTGGAGGAGGTCCTGGCTGCCCACGAAGGCAACCAGTGCGCTGCCGCGCGGGAGCTCGGCATCCACCGCAACACCCTGGCCAAGAAGCTGGAGGCCCCCGCCGGCCGCCTGCGCCGTGTGAGCTGAGCGGCCGCGAGCCTTTTCTCTGCCACCAAGCCCGGCTCCTACCGGGCTTTTTTTTCGACAGGACCTGTCTGGTCCGGTAGAACTGAAGGTTCGGAGGCGGGATGCGGAAGGTGGCCATCAACGGCCTTGGACGGATCGGAAGGCTGGCGCTGCGGCGCCTGGCGCTGGTGCCCCAGGTGCAGGTGGTGGCCGTGAACGACCGGACCGACGCCGCCACCCTCGCGCACCTGCTGCAGTACGACACGGTGCACGGCCGGGCGGGCTTCCCCGTGGCCGCCGAGGGTGACGCGCTGCTGCTCGACGGCCGCCGCATCCAGGTCTGCGCCGAACCGGACCCGTACCGCCTGCCCTTCGGCGCCCTGGGCGCGGAGGTGGTGCTGGAGTGCACGGGCCGCTTCAACTCGCGGGAGCAGGCCGCGGCGCACCTGCAAGGCAGCGTGCGGCAGGTCATGCTGAGTGCGGTCACGACGGACGCGGACCGCACCTTGGTGCTGGGCGTGAACGACGGCGCGCTGGATCTCCGCACGGACCGGATCCTCTCCGTGGGCGACGGCACCCTCAACTGCCTGGCCCTCCTGGTGAAGGTGCTCGATGACGCCTTCGGCCTCGAGGCCGGGCTGGTCACCACCGTGCACAGCATCACCACGGACCAGCGCATCCTCGACCTGCCCCACGCAGATCTGCGCCTGGCCCGGGCCGCGACGCTCAGCATGATCCCCACGCCCTGCGAGGCCCCGGGCGCCCTGGGCCTTGTGCTGCCCCACCTCGCGGGCCGGCTCAAGGGCCTCGCCGTGCGGGTGCCCACCCCCGACGGCAGCCTGGTGGACCTCACCGCCAGCCTCCGCAGGGACGCCAGCCTTGAGGCCCTCCAGGCGGCCTTCCGGGCGGCGGCCGCGACCGGCGCCCTGGCGTCCACCCTGGAGGTGCTGGACGCGGAGCTGGTGAGCGCCGACCTCGTGGGCCAGGCGGCGAGCTGCCTCTACGATCCCTTCCTCACCAAGCCGCTTGCGCCCCGCCTGGTGAAGGTCTTCGGGTGGCATGACAACGAGCTTGCTTCTGCGGCCCGCCTCACGGACCTCTGCCTGCGCGTGCTGGAGGTGACCCCGTGAGCCGCATCGCCCTCAACGGGCTGGGCCGCATCGGCCGCCTCTCGGTGCGGCGGCTCGGCGATCGGCCCGAGCTGCTCAGCGCGGTGAACGATCCCGCCCCCCTGGAGCAGGTGCTCCAGCTGCTGCGCCAGGACTCCATCCACGGCCGCAGCGAGCTGGCCGTCCAGGGCCTCACGGAAGGGGGCCAGGACTACCTGCTGCTCGGGGCGCGGCGGCTGCCGCTGTTCCACGAGCGTGACCCTGCAGCCATCCCCTTTCCTCCCGGCACCCGCCTGGTGGTGGAGGCCAGCGGTCACTTCACCCGCCGGGAGGCTGCCGCGCGCCACCTCAAGGCGGGCGTGACCCACGTGGTGATCAGCGCCCCCAGCCCCGACGCGGACTTCACCGTCATCGCACCCGTGAACGGCGCCGAGCTGGACCCCGGGAAGCACCGGGTGATCTCCAACGCCAGCTGCACCGCCCACGCCACGGCGCCCATGCTGAAGCTCCTCGACGCGGCCTTCGGCCTGGAGGCGGCGGGCATGAGCACCGTGCACGTGGTCACCAACGACCAGCGCCTGCTGGACAGTCCCCACAAGGACCGCCGCCGGGGCCGGGCCGCGTTCCAGAGCATCATCCCCACCACCTCCAGCGCCTTCGGCGCCCTGCACCGGGTCCTGCCGGGCCTGCCTGCGGCCTTCGACGGCGTGGCCATCCGGGTGCCCACCCTCAGTGTCAACCTCGTGGACCTCACCGCCACCCTGCGCCGGGACGCCGACGAGGCCGCCCTCCGCCGCGTCTTCACCGAGGCGGCCGCGGGCCCCTGGCGCGGCCTGGTGGCCCTGGCCGAGCCCCACACCGTGAGCTGCGACATCACGGGCCGCGAGGAGAGCGTCGTCATGGACCTGGACCTGACCCTCACCCTGGGTCCCCGCTTCGTGAAAGTCTTCGGCTGGCACGACAACGAGACCGCCTACGCCGCCCGCCTCTGCGAGCTGGTCACCGACCTCGCTGGGCGGATCTAACACTGGCCTTTAAAGAAAACCACGCTCGCAGAGGTCGCGGAGACGGCGGAGGGGCGCGGAGAAAAGCTGAACTTGGAACTGCGAAAGGAAATTGATAAGCGGAGAAAGGACGGAGGAGCGGAGGAGAGCGGAGGGAACGCTTTCCTTGCTTTCGTTGCCCTCCTTGCCTTTTTGCTTTTCTCCGCTCCCCTCCGCGCCTCGGCAGTCCTCCGCTTATCTCCCTTCATTTTCTTTCTAACTCTGATCCAGCAGCCACCAAGATTCAGAGGCTGCCAGCGGCATAGCCGGTGCTGAAGGCGGCCTGGAGGTTGTAGCCGCCGACGGGGCCGTCGAGGTCCAGCAGCTCGCCGCAGACGCGGAGGTTCTCCCAGCCGCGCAGGGCCAGGGTGCGGGGGTCCACCGCGGCCAGGTCCACGCCTCCGGCGGCCACCTCGCCCCGGGCCAGGGACACGGCCTGGGGCGCGCCGAGGGGCAGCGCGGTCACCAGGGCCACCAGGGTCCGCCGTGCGTCCCGGGTGAGGTCCTTGAGGGCGCCCGTGGGGCTCAGCCCGGCCTCCAGCAGCAGGGGTTCCACCAGCCGCTCGGGCAGGTGGCGCCCCAGCCAGGTGGCGGCCCGCAGATGTGGGTTGGTGCGCTGCTCGGCCTGGAGCCCCGCGTCCACGGCCTCGGGCGGGTCCAGGAGCGTCGCATAACTCAGGTACGCCGCGCCCTGCCGCCGCGCCCGCTCCGTGGCCTGGCTGAGCTCCAGGACCGCCGGGCCGCTGAGGCCGACCTTGGTGAAGAGCAGGTCTCCGGCGAACACCGCCAGGCGACGGCCGTCGGGGCCTGCGGTCAGCCGCAGCTCGCCGCCGCGCAGCGCCACGCCTTCCCAGGCCGGCCGCGGGCGCTGGAGCGGGATGGGCGCCAGCGCGGGAAACCAGGGCCGGATCGGGACGCCCAGGGCCTGCAGCCAGCCCAGCACCTCGCCCCGGGTGCCGGTCTCGGGATAGCTGGCGCCGCCGGTGGCCAGGATGAAGACGTCCGCGACCAGCCGCTCCTGCTCCAGGCGCACCGCCTTCAGCCGGGGCGCCTGCCCCTCCAGGCCCAGCACCCGGGCGCCGGTCTGCACCTGGACGCCAGCCCGGGCCACCAGGGTCTCGAAGGCCTCCACCACGGCGGCGGCGCTGCCCGGCCGGTCCAGGGGGAAGACGCGGCCGTTCTCCCGGCTGTAGGTCTCCACGCCCTCCCGGCGCAGCAGCTCCAGCACCGCGTGGTTGTCGAAGGCGTGGAGGCTGGGGCGCAGGAACCGCCCCTGGTCCCGGGAAAAGGCCGCGAGCAGGCTCCTGGGCGGGCCGTCGTGGGTGAGGTTGCACTTCCCGCCGCCGCTGATGCGGAGCTTCACACCCAGCCGCCCGTTGGCCTCCAGCAGCCGCACCCGGTGCCCCAGCGAGGCCGCCCGCCAGGCCGCCACCAGCCCCGCCGCGCCGCCACCCACCACCACCACGTTCGCCATCCCACCATCATGGCCGAAGGGGGGGCGGGGGCCCTACCTTGCCTTCGCTACGCTCAGTATCGGCTGCGCCGATACTGAGATAAAAAGAGATATCCTGTGGGGTCTGCCGCTATCAAGACTGGAGTCCACCATGTCGAATGCACCGCTTGTTGGCTTGATAATGGGTTCCCGCTCGGACTGGGAGACCATGGAGCACACGGCGGCGACGCTGGAGGAGCTTGGCATCCCCTTCGAGGCCGAGGTGGTGAGCGCCCACCGCACGCCGGACAAGCTCTTCCGCTACTGCGAGCAAGCCGAGGGCCGGGGGCTGCGCGTCCTCATCGCCGGGGCCGGCGGCGCGGCCCACCTGCCGGGCATGGCCGCCGCCAAGACGCCCCTGCCCGTCCTGGGCGTGCCCGTCCAGAGCAAGGCCCTGAGCGGCATGGACTCCCTGCTGTCCATCGTGCAGATGCCCGCGGGCATCCCCGTGGGCACCATGGCCATCGGCAAGGCCGGGGCCGTGAACGCGGCCCTCTTCGCCGCGGCCATCCTCGCGGGCACCGACGACGCCCTCCGCGCCCGCCTCCGCGCCTACCGCGAGGCCCAGACCCGAAACGTGCTGCTGAACGATCGGCTGCCCTGAGGGGGCTGTCGGCTGTCAGCTGTCAGCTCTCGGTGAAAGAAAGGTTCATTCCGGATTCTAGGGAAAGGCCTCACCGCAGGGCACGCAGCAAGGCTGAGGCCACGCGGTAATTCTCCCTACGCCTCCAGCCAGATAGAAGAAGGGCGGTTAGCCGGGGATGGACGGGGATGGAATATATTTCGTCCGGGTTGGGCCGGCTTGGGGCGTACCTCAACGCAGGCCGGACAACCACTTCCGGGGGCTATTCTCCTTATCCCCGTCCATCCCCGGCTGAAAATGGTTTTGATGATTTCGGCAATGCTCGCGGTGCGCCCCGACACTCAGTGGTTCTTCTTTCCCTGAAAACCCGGATGAGCCAATAGGAGGGCACCGACAGTCCGAGCATGGCTGATATCTCACTGCTACAGCCGCCCAGCTGTCTGCTGAAGCATCCGAGCCCTTCATGGCCGACAGCTGAGAGCTGACAGCTGATAGCCGAGCCCGCCCCCCGGCTCCTCCCCAGCTACACTCAAGCCATGTCCCAGCCCGGCTTCACCCTCCCTCGCCCCGCCCAGCTCCGTCGCTTCGGGATGGTGCTCTATCCGGCGGGGCTGCGCATGCAGCAGGCCCTGGCCCGGGAGGTGGGCGAGAAGGACCTGCCGGATCAGCTGATCATCCTGGAGCACGACCCCGTCTTCACCCTGGGCCGCAACGCGACCCCGGCGGACATCCACATGAGCGAGGACTTCCTCGCGGCCCAGGGGGTCAGCGTCCACCGCACGGACCGCGGCGGCGAGGTCACCTACCACGGGCCCGGCCAGATCGTGGCCTACCCCATCTGCAACCTGCGCGGCGGCCGCCAGGACGTGGGCCGGCTGGTGCGCGGCCTGGAAGAGGCCATGATCCGCACCGCCGCGGATTTCGGCGTGGTGGCGGACCGCCTGCCCGGCGCGCCCGGCATCTGGGTGGAGACGCCCCGCGGCCCCGAGAAGCTGGGGGCCATCGGCCTCCACCTCAGCCGCTGGATCAGCACCCACGGCATCGCCTTCAACGTCCGCCCCAACCTCGACCACTTCCGCTGGATCACCCCCTGCGGCTTCACGGACAAGGGCGTCTGCAGCCTCGCCTCGCTGCTCGGGGACGGCGCGCCCACCTGGGAGGAGGCTGCTGACTACCTGCAAGGCCACTTGATCCACTATCTCGCCCTGGACCTCCAGCCCGTCCTGCCCCCCACCCGCAGCGTGTCCGCCCTCACCTGGCGCCGGGGCGTCGCGGGTCCCGAGATCCTCATGATGCTGCGGGTGCCCGAGCACGGCTTCTGGTGGCAGAGCGTCACCGGCATGATGGAGCCCGGCGAGACGCCCGAGGAGACGGCCCACCGCGAGCTGCAGGAGGAGACCGGCCTCCGGGGCAGCCTGCGCTCCCTGGACTTCGCCCACACCTTCTGGGTGGACCCCGCCATCCTCGGCTTCCCCGAGGGCGAGCCCCGCTTCAACACCGAGATCTGCTTCGCCATGGAAGTCTCCAGGGACGCCGAGGTGGTTCTGGCCCCGGACGAGCACACCGAGTATCTCTGGTGCAGCCTCGACGAAGCCCACGAGCGCATGCGCTGGGAGGGCTCCAAAGCCGCCCTGGCCCGCCTCCGCCGCGTCCTGGGCGCCTGAGCCTGGCAAGTGCCTACAGAACACCGATGAACACCGATTAAAAGCTGATAAAAAGAGCTGAAAGAGTCTCAGCCAGTGACTTCAATGAGGGGTTGTGAATAGCCCCACATAGGCACCGCTGGATGGAGCCCATGCTCAGGTGCAGCCTAGAAGCAGGGCTTTATCGGTGTTCATCAGCTTTCCTCGGTGTTCATCGGTGGTTGAACCTGTCATTGCGAAAACCCGGCAGCCCCCAGCAGCTTGTGACGTCCGTCCAGGTCCTCCCTGGCGAGGGGGCCCCGCCCGCTTGCTAAGCTAGGGCCAACCCTGGAGCGCCCATGTTCCCCACGTTCACCGAGGACCAGACCACCATCCGCGAGGCTGCGCGGGACTTCGCGATGTCCGAGATCGACCCCGGCGCCGCGGCCCGGGACGCCAGCAGCGAGTTCGCCACGGACATCCTCCGGCAGCTCGGCGAGATGGGCTTCATGGGCATGGTTGTGCCCGAGGCCTACGGCGGCGCGGGCGTGGACTTCCTGAGCTACATCCTGGCTCTGGAGCAGGTGGCCTATGCCGACGCCTCCGTGGCCGTGGCCATGAGCGTGAACAACTCCGTGGCCTGCGCGCCCATCCTCGCCTTCGGCACCGAGGCGCAGAAGCAGAAATACCTCCGGCCCCTGGCCAGCGGCGAGGTGCTGGGCGGCTTCATGCTCACGGAGCCCGACGCCGGCTCCGACGCCACCGCCCTGAAGACCCGCGCCACCCGCGTGGACGGGGGCTGGCAGCTCAACGGCGCCAAGGCCTGGATCACCAACGGCGGCGTCGGCCGCTATTTCATCACCATGGCCCGCACCGATCCCGACTCCGCCAAGAAGGGCATCAGCGCCTTCATCCTGGACGCGGACCAGCCCGGCGTGGCCATGGGCCGCCCCGAGCACAAGATGGGCCTGCGCTCCAGCCGCACCGTGATGGTGGCCCTGGAGGACGCCTTCGTGCCCGACGACGCCCTGCTCGGCCAGCTCGGCGACGGCCTCAAGGTGGCCTTCGGTGGCCTCGACGGCGGCCGCATCGGCATCGCCGCCCAGGCCCTGGGCATCGCCCAGCGCGCCATGGACGAGAGCATCACCTACGCCAAGGCCCGCATCTCCTTCGGCAAGCCCATCGGCGAGCACCAGATGATCCAGACCTACCTGGCCGAGATGGAAGCCCGGCTGCAGGCCGCGCGGCTGCTGGTCTACCGGGCCGCCACGCTCAAGGAGGCCGGCAAGCCCTGCACCAAGGAGGCCGCCACCGCCAAGCTGTTCAGCACCGAGAGCGCCGTCTTCCTCTGCGATCGGGCCGTGCAGATCCACGGCGGCTACGGCTACTCGCAGGAATACCTGGTCGAGCGCCTCTACCGCGACGTCCGGGTCACCACCATCTACGAGGGCACCAGCGAGATCCAGCGCATGGTCATCGCCCGGGAACTGCTCAAGTAGATGTTTTCAACGCTTGATGAATTAACCCTTGCCCTCATCATACGAGGGAGGCATCCTGCAGAGGATCCGGGTCTAAACCAAGGACCCGTGCCCCCCGTAGGCAGTCTGTCCGTGCGGCGGCTCTTTTTGATCTCCAAGGAGTGGTGATGATGCGTCCCCTGATCTTTCCGGCCATGCTCGTGGCGTTCTCCCTGGTCGGGCAGCAGGCGCCCAAGCCCGCCGCCACGAAGCTGACGCTGCAGAGCGCCATCGAGACCTCGCTCAAGAACAACCTGCAGGTGCAGATCGCCATCGAATCCCGGGACTTCACCCGGGCGGGCCTCACCGTGGAAGAGGGCGCCTTCGACTGGAACCTCACGGCCGGCCTCAACCTCAGCAAGGCCCAGGATGCCACCCGGTTTCAGGGCCTTGGCGGCAGCTTCAGCACCCTGGATGGCACCGTCCAGTCCCGCAGCCTCACCGTGGGCTCCACCAAGGCCTTCGGCTGGGGCGGCAACCTCAGCCTCAGCTACGCGCCCAAGTATTCCTCCGCCAGCGGCAGCTACTATGCCGGCACCACGGCGACCCCCTATGACGGCAGCCTCTCCGCCACCTACACCCAGAGCCTGCTGCGCAACTTCGGTCGGGACGTCACGGAGAGCCGCCTCATCGTCGCCCGCAAGAGCGCCCAGGCGGCGGACCTCGGCTTCACCAAGGCCATCATCGACCTCGTGGCCAGCACCGAGTCCCTCTACTGGGACATGGTCTTCGCCCAGCGCAACCTGGAGAACAAGCGGCAGGCCCTGGAGCTGGCCCAGAAGCAGCTGCGGGAGAACCAGATCCGCGTGCAGGTCGGCACCCTGGCCCCCATCGAGGTGACCTCCTCCGAGGCCTCCGTGGCCCAGCGCGAGCAGGACATCATCGCGGCCGATGCCCAGCTGCTGAATGCCAAGGACGCCCTCATCCGCGCCCTCTACCCCTCCACGGAGCGCCCCGCGGGCCTGGAGCTGGCCGATGCGCCCAGCGTCAAGCCCCTGGAGCTCAACGAAGCCACCGCCGAGAAGCAGGCCCTGGCCAATCGCCTGGAGCTGAAGAGCGCCCGCCTGGACCTGGAGTCCAAGCAGGTGCTGGAGACGGCCGCCAGCAACCGGCTGCTGCCCCAGCTGGACGCCTACGCCACCTACACCGGCAACGCAGCCTCCCAGATACCTTCCGAGGGCCTGGCCGCCGTGAACAAGGACCTCACCAAGAGCGCCTATCCCGGCTACAGCGTGGGCATCCAGTTCGCCCTGCCCATCCAGAACCGCGCCGCCAAGGGCAGCCAGGCCCAGGCCCGCGCCAACCGCCGCTCCAGCGAGCTGAGCCTGCGCGACCTGGAGCTGGGCATCACCCTGGAAGTGCGCCAGTCCTACCGGAACGTCGAGGCCTCCGCCAAGGGCGTGGCCGCCGCCGAGAAGACCCGGTACTTCCGCGAGAAGGACCTCGAGGCCGAGCAGAAGAAGTTCGAGAACGGCATGAGCACCAACTTCCTCGTGCTGTCCAAGCAGAACGACCTCGACACCTCCAAGAGCGCCGAGCTGCAGTCCCAGATCACCTACGCCAAGGCCGTCACCGCCCTGGAGAAGTCCCTGGGCCACCTCCTCGAAGCCCGCAAGCTCGAAGTGAAGTAAGGGCTGCTCCAGCACTGAAAAACGGGCCCCGTTGCGGGGCCCGTTTTTCAGCTATCACCGCCGCGCAGTGGCGGTGATTGGTCTGTCTGGCTGTGGAGGCTGAAGAGCCGGTCGAGGCTGGTGACGCGGAGGATCTTCAGCACGGGTGTGGAGGCGTTGTGCAGCTCCAGGGACCGGCCCAGGCCATGGGCCTGCTCGCGCAGCTGCACCAGGGCGCCCAGGGCGCTGGAGTCCATGAAGGAGACCCCGGCGAGGTCCAGCCGAAGGGGCCCGCTCAGCCCATTTTGCAGCAGGATCTGCCCCGCCTTCACCAGCACCTGCGCCTCCGCGTAGTCCACCGGCCCCCGCACCCGCAGCCAGGTCCCCGACCCATCCTCCACCACCTGCACCTGCATCTTCCCTCCTAAGCGCGCCGGGCAAAATCCCGCAAGACCCCGTCAGGATTGCTCAAGCCCTCGAAATCCGCGGCCCGCCCGGTCGCCCGGGACGGGCCGCTTGAACCGAAACCTTGCTACTTCTTCAGCAGGGCCTTGATCTCCGCCAGCTGCTGCTCCACAGAATCCAGCCGCGCCCGCTGCGCCTCGTTCTCGGCCTTGAGCGCATCGTTCTCGGCCTTGAGCTCCTTGGTGGCGTTGATGAGGGGCATGACCAGGTTCGTGTAGGTAAGGCTATAGAACCCCTCCGGCGTGGTCGGCGCGTGGAGTGCATGGAACGTGGTTCCCACAGACTGGGCGGCGGCTTCGACTTCCTGGGCGATCAGGCCTTCATGTACGACAGTGGGCTGGGAAATGAAACTGTAGGTGACGGGCCGTAGCTTCTGGATAAAGGCCAGCCCCAAGGGGGAATCGACGATGTTCTGCTTGAGACGAATATCGGAGGGATTCGACCAGGCAACCTGCCCTGAGATCGTCGTCATCAGGTCATTACCAATTTTGACAGTATTGGAGCCCCCACTTATCACAGGATGGGTCCCGTCGTAATTTCTACTTCCAATTACGATGGCATTAACCTCGTTATTAGCAAGGGCAGTAGCTGCGTACCCTATATATATGTTCTGGTATCCAGAGGTGAGATTACCGCCAGCCGTATCCCCCACTATTACATTGGTATAGCCACCAGCCATACTGGCCGCTGCATTAGAACCGATAACAACATTTGAAAGGCCCGTTGTTATGGCATTCCCCGCTTTAAAACCCAAGGCTGTGTTGCTATTTCCTGTTGCTAATTTTAAGGCTTCGAATCCAATTGCGGTGGAACTGGTACCTCCGGTTATTTTGTTCCCTGCATTATTGCCAAATGCAGTGTTGTTGGCTCCTGTAGGCGTGCTGCCGAGTGCACCAGTCCCGGCTGAAGTATTTCCGTTTGTGGAAGTGATTGAACCGCCAGAGGCGGCCGCCCAACTAGGTTGTCCTGAGGCAAGGGTGAGGACTGTTCCGTCGGCCCCCTTGGCGAGCGTCGAGAGGGTGGTCCCGGAGGAGTAATACAGCATGTCGCCAGCGGTGTAGCTGCTGAGGCCAGTCCCACCGTTGGCCACGGCCAGCGTGCCTGCGACAGTCACAGCGCCGGTCGAAGCGGTGGCAGGGGTCAGGCCCGTAGAACCGAAGCTGAGGCTGGTGACGCCACCCGCAGCCGGGGCCGCACTCGTCCAAGTCGAGCCGTTGGAGGTTAGAACATTGTTGTTGGCGCCGGGGGCGACGAAGGTCACACTACTGGTACCGGCACCCAAGATGACGTTGTTTGCAGTGAGCGTGGTAAGCCCCGTGCCACCGTTGGATGGACTAACCGCGCCACTGAGGTTGGCAGCGGTCAGGTTCGTCAGATTCGATCCATTAAGGGCTGAACCGAACAACCCAGACCAGGTGCCAGTCGTCACGGTGCCCACCTTCGTAATCGAGGTTTGGCCCACATAGTTTGCGTCAATGTCCACGACGGGTGTGGTTGTTCCGGTCACCGTGACCCGGCTGGCCGTACCGCTGACGCTGGTGACCCCACCCGCGGCCGGGGTCGCCCATGCAGCTGCCGTGGCTCCCGCATTGACCGTCAACACCTGATTGGCCGTGCCGAGTGCGGTCAGCCCCGTGCCGCCGTTGGCCACGGCTACCGTGCCGGTCACATTGGCCGCGTTCCCGGCGATATTGGTGGTCCAGGTGGGTGCACCCGTGCCGCCGCTCACCAGCACTTGGCCCGAGGTACCAGCCGCGCTGAAGCCGCTGGTGCCCGAGGCCGACTGGTAGTGGACTGCACCTGCGACCCCGCCCGCCAGGTTGGTGGCCGTGGTAGCAGTGGCCGGAGCGGCCCAGGTGAGGTTGCCACTGCCATCAGAAGCCGTCAGCACCTGGTTGGCGGAGCCAACCGCACCCGGCAGCGTGAGGGTGTAACTGGTCCCCACCGTGGCCGGCGCCTGCAGCTTGATGCTGTTGGTGCCGCCGGTGGCAGCGAGAAACAGGCTGGCCCATCCATTCGATGAAGAACCCAGGCTCGCCGAGTTGTTCTTGCCAGGGATGACCTGCGTGAGTGCGGCGAAACTCGAGCCGTCACCACCTAGCACCATCTGATTTGCAGCACCGGCTCTGGCGCCATATCCAATGGCGATCTGGTTACTGGCCGTGAAATCTAACGTGCCCGAATTCGATCCGAGGAATACGTTCTTGGTGCCGCTAAAGGTGCCAGTCCCCCCGCCGCCCGCATACGAACCAACTGCCGTATTCTCGTTCGCGGTCGTCGCCATGCCCGCCTGGAGTGCGTTGCTGCCGATGGCGACATTCCCGCTCCCGCCTCCCGAATACAGCGCATAGGAGCCAACGGCGACGCTCTTGGCCGCAGTCGGCACGCCCGTCCCCGTGAACAGCGATTTGTAGCCGATCGCAATGTTTTCGGCCCCCGATTGCAGTCCGTAGCCCGCCTGCACTCCGAAGCCAACGTTATTGGTACCAGTGGTCATGGAGTTGAGGGCAGTGGTGCCGCCTGCGGTGTTCCCGGTACCGGAGGAGCCGAGGCCCGTGGCCACCACGTTGGTCAGCAGGGACCCGTCCACCGCCGGCAGCTTCGAGGAAGCATTCAGCTGCACCAGGTTGTTGGCCCCGGTGCCTGCGTTGAGGATCGCGGCGGTGCCCAGCCCAAGGGCTGTTCGTGCTGCGGCCGCAGTGGTTGAGCCCGTGCCGCCATTGGCCAGGGGCAAGGTGCCCGTGACTTCGCTGGTGAGATTGACGGCCGCGCCGCTCGCGGCTGCGGTCAGGCGCCCCTGGGCGTCCACCGTGACGTTGGCGCGGGCGTAGCTGCCTGCACTGACGGCGGTGTTGGCGAGGTTCAGCGTCCCGGTGCCACTGGTGAAGGTGCCCGAGAGGCCGGTGCCCGCAGTCACCCCCGTCACCGTGCCCGTGGCCGCCGCGGTGGGGGCCCACTTGGCGCCGTCCCAGGCCAGCACCTTGCCGGTGCCGTTGCCGGTGAGGGTGACATCACTGAGGTCCCCGCTGGAGAGCGTCACGCTGCCGGTCTTCCCGGCCACGCTGGCCACGGCCTGGGTCTGGCTGATCTTCTGCCAGGCGGTGCCGTTGGAGATCATCCAGTCGCCCACCCCGAAGGCCAGGCCGCTGCCCGTCTCGGTGCCGGCGGTGCCGATGATGTAGTAGTTGCCTGATCCCTCCACCGTCACGGTGGGGTTGCCCGAAAGGGTCTTGTTGCCCTTGTAGGTGAGGCCGCTGATGGGCAGCAGGGCCGTGGGGATCTTGCCCGCCCCGTCCAGCACCGGCACGTTGCCGCTGCTGGTGCCCGTGTCCACCACGGCCGCCGTGCCGAGGCCCAGGTTGACCCGCGCCGTGGGGGCGTCGGAGGCGCTGGTGCCGCCGTTGGCCACGGCCACGATGCCCGTCACGTTGGCGGCGGTGCCGCTGACATTGCCCGCCACGTTGCCCGTGAGGCTGCCGGTGACGTTGCCCGTGAGGTTGGCGGTGATGGTGCCCGCCGCGAAGTTGCCGGAGGCGTCCCGGCTCACCACCGTGGAGGCCCCGGCTGCACTGGCCGCAGTCAGGGTCGCCGTGTTGCCCAGGCCCAGGCTGGTGCGCGCGCTGGCCGCATCCGTGCCGCCGGTGCCACCCGCCGTCAGCGGCAGAGTGCCCGTGACCTTGGCGCTGGTGAGGTCCACAGCCCCCGTGGCCAGCTTGTCGGAAGTGACCCCCTCTGCGGCAATGCTCACGTTGGGGGCGTTGTAGGCCAGTCCCCCGCCAAAGGAGTAGGTCGAGCCTGCGAACTGCACCCACTTGGTGCTGGCCAGGATGTAGACGTAGCCGTTGGATCGCTGGGTGACGAACACCGAGGTGCTGTTGGTAGGCGCTGTATAGCCCCAGGCGGCGCCATCCCACTGGGCAATGGCGTTGACATGGGTGTCCCAGGGGCTGATGGCCGAGGGGCCCACGATGTAGCGGTCTCCAGGGTTCGGGACCAGGCCCGTGGGATCCGCCACGATGTCGATGACCGGGTCTTTCCAGGAGAGGCCTGCGGCGATGCTGTCCACGTAGGCCTTGTTGGCGGCATCCCCGGTCTGGGTGGGGGTGCCCAGCCCCGTGATGGCGGCCGCGGCGAAGCCGCCCGAGCCATCCCGCTTCACCAG
>CAIOFF010000019.1 GCA_903857495.1 uncultured Holophagaceae bacterium
AGCTGCTACAGATCCTGTCGGTCTCCGTTTTCGAGAAAATCGAGCTACGGCGGGCCTTTGCGAAGGAGGAAATCCAGATCCACGAGGACCGCTTCTCTAAACAACTGCCATTGTTTGACTTTTAACCGGACACTAGTGAAAGAATAATTAACCACAAAGAACACAAAGGGCACAAAAAAAGACCGGGTTCGCTTGCCGTTCTTCTTTGTGTCCTTTGTGCTCTTTGTGGTTAAAACGTTCTTGTTTCTTTTCTGCCCGGATTTGCGGTTTCGACAGGGATGAAGGGGATGGCCTAGGCCTGTCTTCGGTAGAATTCACTCTGGTTCCCTGTGGTTCGCCCTGCGGTAGCCAATCTTTCCTGGAGCTTCCATGCCCGCCTACCGCTCGCTGACTTCGACCCATGGCCGCAACATGGCAGGGGCCCGCGCCCTGTGGCGGGCCACGGGCGTCAAGGAAGGCGACTTCGGCAAGCCCATCATCGCCGTGGTCAATTCCTTCACGCAGTTCGTGCCGGGGCACGTACACCTGATGGAGCTGGGGCAGCTGGTGGCGCGCGAGATCGAGGCCGCCGGCGGCATCGCCAAGGAGTTCAACACCATCGCCATCGATGACGGCATCGCCATGGGCCATGATGGCATGCTCTACTCGCTGCCCTCCCGGGACCTCATCGCCGACTCGGTCGAGTACATGGTCAACGCCCACTGCGCCGACGCCATGGTGTGCATCTCCAACTGCGACAAGATCACGCCGGGCATGCTCATGGCCTCGCTGCGGGTGAACATCCCCACCATCTTCGTGTCCGGCGGACCCATGGAGGCGGGCAAGGTCCAGTGGCAGGGCAAGACCATCGCCGTGGACCTCATCGACGCCATGATCAAGGCCGGCGACAGCAAGGTCACGGACGCGGAAGTGGACAGCTTCGAGCGCTCGGCCTGTCCCACCTGCGGCTCCTGCTCGGGCATGTTCACCGCCAACTCCATGAACTGCCTCACGGAGGCCCTGGGCCTGGCGCTACCCGGCAACGGCACCGTGGTCGCCACCCACGCGGACCGCAAGCGGCTCTTCCTGGATGCTGGCCGCGGCATCGTGGACCTGTGCCGCCGCTGGTACGAACAGAACGACGGCTCGGTGCTGCCCCGTGGCATCGCCACCCTCGCCGCCTTCGAGAACGCCATGGCCCTGGACGTGGCCATGGGCGGCTCCACCAACACCGTGCTGCACCTGCTGGCCGCGGCCCAGGAGGCCGGCGTGGACTTCAAGATGGCCGACCTGGACCGCATCTCGCGCCAGGTGCCCTGCCTCTGCAAGGTGGCTCCGGCCACCCAGGACTACCACGTGGAGGACGTGCACCACGCGGGCGGGATCTTCGGCATCCTGGGCGAGTTGGACCGGGCGGGGCTGCTGCACCGCGAGGCCTCGACCGTGCATGCGCCGACCCTCGGCGCGGCCATCGACCGCTGGGATGTCCTGCGTACCACGGTCTCGGAGGTCCATGACTTCTTCCGCGCCGCACCGGGCGGGGTGCCGACCCAGGAGGCCTTCTCCCAGGACCGGCGCTACCCCGAGCTGGACCTGGACCGCGCCAAGGGCTGTATCCGCGACTCCGCCAACGCCTACACCCGCGAGGGCGGCCTGGCGGTGCTCTACGGCAACATCGCCGCGGACGGCTGCATCGTGAAGACCGCCGGTGTGGACGCCAGCGTCTGGCA
Source organism: uncultured Holophagaceae bacterium (assembly GCA_903857495.1). GTDB lineage: Bacteria > Acidobacteriota > Holophagae > Holophagales > Holophagaceae > Geothrix. Next base: position 1,710 of record CAIOFF010000019.1, read on the forward strand.
GTTCTCGGGCCGCGCCCGCGTCTTCGAGAGCCAGGATGCGGCGGTCATGGGCATCCTCGGCGACACCATCGTGGCGGGGGACGTGCTGGTCATCCGCTACGAAGGCCCCAAGGGCGGGCCGGGCATGCAGGAGATGCTCTACCCGACCTCGTATCTGAAGTCCAAGGGGCTCGGCAAGGCCTGCGCCCTGCTGACGGACGGCCGCTTCTCCGGCGGCACCTCGGGCCTGTCGATCGGCCACGCCTCCCCCGAGGCAGCCGACGGCGGTGCCATCGGCCTGGTGGAGGAGGGCGACACCATCGAGATCGACATCCCCGCCCGCAGCATCCGCCTGGCCGTGGCTGACGACGAGCTGGCCCGCCGCCGTGCGGCCATGGAGGCCAAGGGCGACGCCGCCTGGCAGCCCGCCAAGCCCCGCGCCCGCAAGGTGTCCGCGGCCCTGCAGGCCTACGCCCTCATGGCCACCAGCGCCGACCGCGGCGCCGTCCGCGACGTCAACCAGATCCGACGAAGGTAGTCGTTCGGTAGAAAAGAAAAAAAGGATCACCACGAAGGCACGAAGGCACGAAGAAAGACAAAAAAAGGGGAAGGAGATAACCGCTTATTTCCTTCATGCTTTTCTTCGTGCCTTCGTGCCTTCGTGGTGAATCAGTTTTGTTGATTTTCCTGGGTGCCTAGCCGCACCCTTTGAGTGCTGCGATGAGGGTGTCGGCGAGGGGGCGGATGCGGCCGGGCTCGCTGAGGTAGGCGCCGCGGGCGGCGACGAGGCGGGCGCTGGAGCGGCCCAGGACGGCGGTCTCTACGAGGCCGTGGGCCTTGAGGGTGCCGCCGGTCTGCACCAGGTCCACGATGGCGTCGGCCAGGCCAAGGAGGGGCGCCAGCTCGGCGCTGCTGCTGAGGGGCACCAGCTCGGCGGTGAGGCCCTCGCGGGTGAGCCAGGCCTCGGTGGCCCGGGGGAACTTCGTGGCCAGGCGCAGGTGCGGCTTGGCGCGCAGCTCGTCGAGGGAGACTCCGGCCAGGGCGCAGAGCGACAGGCGGCAGGCGCCAAAGCCCAGGTCCGCCAGCTCCAGCAGGTCCATGTCCATCTCGTCCAGGGTATCGGAGCCCACGATGCCCAGGGAGGCGACGCCGGCGGCCACGTAGCGGGGCAGGTCCGCGCCCTTGAGCAGCAGGGCCGAGACGCCGGGCGTGGCCGTGGGAATGCGCAGCACCCGGGACTTCAGGGCCTGGGCGTCCAGGGCCAGGGGCGTGCCGGCGAGCAGGGGGACGAGTTCGTCGCCGAGGCGGCCCTTGGGGAAGGCGATGAGGATGGCCGGTGCGTTCATCAGGGCTGCTCGAAGAGGTCGGGCCGGGTCTCGGCCAGGTCCAGGAGGCGGGACAGGCGCACGCAGAAGCCCGCGGCCTTCCAGGGGCGGCCAAGGCCGGGAAAGAGGCGGTCGTAGCGGCCGCCGGCGGCCAGCTCTTGCTGGGCTCCGGGCGCCCAGAGGCGCAGGGTGGGCCCGGTATAGAAGCCCAGGCCGGCCACATCGGCCAGGTCCACCCGCAGCTCCAGGTTGGGCGGGAGGATGGGTAGCAGGGCCTGGAGGGCACGGTCCATGTGGTCCACTTCCTCCTGCAGCAGCTCGGCATAGGGGCTGGCGCTGAGGGCGGCGAGGCTGGCGGGGCCGTCCAGTTCGGACAGCAGGGCCTGGGCGTGGGCCGACAGCCGCGCGGCGGAGGGGTGGCCTTCGAGGGCCTGGGCCACGCGGTGCGGGGCGCGGCGGGAGAGGGCTGCCACCACCTCGGCAGCCAGCTCGGGCGAGAGTCCCTCGGCTTCCAGGGGGCGCCGCACCAGGGCCGCGTTGCCCATGTGCAGGATGGCGCTCTTCAGGCCCAGCACACCGGGGATGGCCATGAGCAGGCGGGCCAGCTCCACGTCGGCTTCGGTGGAGGACTGGCCTTCGGTGGTGATGCGCTCGCAGCCCACCTCGAAGCGCTCCACGGCCTCCCAGGGCTGCACAGGCCGGCGGAAGACCGCGCCCGCGTAGGAGACGCGCTCCGGCGGCTCCGGGAAGCGCCGGGCCAGCAGGCCCGCCAGCGCCATGGTGAAGTCCCAGCGCAGGGCCACCAGCTCGTCGCCGTCGAAGAAGCGCAGGGCGCCGTCGGGCACCGTGTCCCGCAGCACCAGCGAGGGATGCAGCTCGCGGTAGCCGTGGGCAGCGAGCAGACCCATGAGGGCGTCCTCCCAGCGGCGGAGCCGCTCGGCTGGACCGAAGAGCAGGTCAGGGAAGTGTGGGGTGCGGACGGGCATCAGGCCGGCCCTCCGGTGCGGTCCGCGTGGCGCTGCTGGAGCACCTCGACCACGTCGAGGAGGCTCGCGCCCTTGGCCAGCAGCAGCATGTCCAGGTGGAAGATCAGATCGGCGGCCTCGCCCAGGAAGTCCTCCCGGTCGTCGTTCTTGGCGGCGATGACCACCTCGCCAGCCTCTTCGACCACCTTCTTGGCGATGCGGTCGAGGCCCTGGGCGAAGAGCTTCTGCGTGTAGCTGCCCTTCAGATCCGCCGCGGCCTGGCGCGAGCGCAGCAGCTCTTCGAGGCGGCCGAGCCAGGGCAGGGTGGCGGGCCAGGCCTCGCCGTCGAAGCAGCTGCCGGTGCCGCGGTGGCAGGTGGGGCCATCGGGTTCGGCGAGGATGAGCAGGACGTCCGCATCGCAGTCCGGACGAATCTGGAGGAGCCTGAGCCGGTTGCCGCTGCTCTCGCCCTTCACCCACAGAGCCTGTCGGGAGCGGCTCCAGAAGGTGACGAAGCCGGTGTCGAGGGTGAGCTGCAGGGCCTCGCGGTTGAGCCAGGCCACCATGCGCACCTCGCCGCTGGGGCTCTGCACGATGCCGGGAATGAGGCCGTCGGGGCCGAAGGTGAGGCTGTTGAGGTCCATGTCAGATCCGTATGGAAAGGTCGTGCTCGGCCAGGTAGGCCTTCAGGCGGGGAATCGGCAGGAGATTCTCGTGGAAGAGGGTGGCGGCCAGGACCGCGTCGGCGCCGTGCTCGAGGGCCTCGAGGAAGTGGACCTCGCGGCCCGCCCCGCCGGAGGCGATGAGGGGGATGGGCAGCTCCGAGGCCCAGTCCAGCAGCGGCAGGTCGAAGCCGTCACCGGTGCCGTCCCGGTCCATGGAGGTGAGCAGGATCTCGCCGGCGCCCAGCTCGTTCAGCTCCCAGAGCCAGTCCTGGGCGGACCGCTCCGTGGGCTCGGTGCCGCCCTTGAGATACACGCGCCAGCCCAGCACGGGGTCGCGCTTCACGTCCACGGCGGCCACCACGCACTGGCGGCCGAAGGCATCGGCCAGCTCCGTGACCAGGGCTGGGCGCAGGGATGCGGCGCTGTTCACAGCCACCTTGTCGGCCCCGGCCCGGAGCAGGCTGCGGGCGTCCTCCACCTTCGAGACGCCGCCGCCCACAGTGAAGGGGATGCTCAGCTCGTGGGCCACGTCGCGCACCCAGGACTCGCGGGTGCCGCGGGCTTCGAGGGAGGCGGAGATATCCAGGAAGACCAGCTCGTCGGCGCTCTCGGCGTCATAGCGGCGGGCCAGCTCCACGGGGTGCCCGATGTCGCGGAGCCCCTTGAACTGGACACCCTTCACGACGCGGCCCTGCTTGACGTCCAGGCAGGGGATGACGCGCTTGGCGGGCATCAGGCGGTTCCTTCCAGGGCCGTGCGGGTGCGCGGGTCCTCGAGCGACACGAAGCCTTCCAGCAGGGCCTTGCCACTGATGGTGCCCACCACACCGGGAATGCCTTTCAGCGGCTCCAGGTCTGAGATCTCCTTGAGGCCGCCGGAGGCCTGCACCAGGAAGCCCTCCTTGGCGACGAAGGCTGCGGCTGCCAGGCCGGGGCCCTCCAGGGTGCCGTCCCGGCTCACGTCCGTGACCAGGGCGCGCCGGAAGCCGAGGCTGAGCAGGGCCTTGAAGGCATCCACGGAGGCGATGGCGCTGGGCGACTGCCAGCCTCGGGTGACGATGCGCTCGCCCTTGAGATCCAGGGCGGCGATGACGTGGTTTTTGGAGAGTCCGGCCAGGGCCGTGGGGTTTTCCACGGCCAGGGTGCCCACCACCGCGTCGAAGCCCAGGGCCAGGGTCGACTCCACGGTGCGGCGGTCGCGCAGGCCGCCGCCCAGCTGGAAGCGGACCTCTGGGAACCGCGCGGGGAAGGACAGGAAGTCGCCCTGCCGGGGCTTGCCGAAGGCGCCGTCCAGGTCCACCAGATGGATGCGGCGGGCGCCGGCTTCCATGAGGCGCTCGATCCAGGCCTCAGGTTCGAGGTCATAGAAGGTGGCCTGGCGGGGATCGCCGTGGCGCAGCCGCACCAGGCGGCCCTGCATCAGGTCGAGGCTGGGGATCAGTTGCATGGTTCCTCCGGCACGGGCGTGCGGGCGCCCATCCAGGTGAGGGCGGACTGGAGCAGCAGCAGGCCGGGACGGCCCGACTTCTCAGGGTGGGGCTGGAAGCCCATGACCATGCCCCGGGCCTCGATGGCGGCGAAGGGGCGGCCGTGGTCGGCCAGGTAGACCGACTCGGTGGAGGGTTCCAGGGCATAGCTGTGGACGAAGTAGAGCCAGGCGCCCTTGGGATCGGGCAGGGCCGGGTGAGGCATGTGCTGGCGCACCTGGCTCCAGCCCATGTGCGGCACCTTCACGCCGGGGCCGAGGCGCCGGACGATGCCCGGGATGAGGCCCAGGCCCGCGGCCCGGGGGGCCTCCTCGCTGCCCTCGGCCAGCAGCTGCAGGCCCAGGCAGATGCCCAGCAGGGGGCGGCCCTCGGCCACCAGCTCCGGCAGCGCGCGCCACCAGCCCCGCTCGGCCAGGGAGCGCTGCGCCGCGTCGAAGTGGCCCACGCCGGGCAGGACGATGGGACCCGTGGCCGCGGCCTGCTCGGGCGTGGCGGCCCGCAGGTGGACGAGGCCCATGCGATCCAGGGCCCCTTCCAGCGAAGCCAGGTTGCCGGCGTCGTAGTCGATGAGGGTGATGGTCGGCGCGGCGCTCATTCCGAAAGGGTCCCCTTGGTGGACGGCACGCCGCCGCCGGTGATCCGGGTGGCCTCGCGCAGGGCCCGGGCCAGGGCCTTGAACAGCGCCTCGACCTTGTGGTGGGTGTTCACGCCCCGGAGCAGGTCCGCCTGGATGCAGAGCCCGCCGCGCATGGCCAGGGCCACGAAGAACTCGCGGACCATCTCCACCTGGAAGCCGTCCCCCAGAATGATGGGCGGCAGGTCCGCGTGGAACTCACACCAGGGGCGGCCGGACAGGTCGATGACCACCCGGGCCAGGGCCTCATCCAGGGGCACGTAGGCGTGGGCGAAGCGGGCCAGGCCCGCGTGGTCGCCCAGGGCCTCCTTGAGCGCGTCGCCCAGGCAGAGGCCCACGTCCTCCACCAGGTGGTGGCTGTCCACGGGCAGGTCCCCAGAGGCCTCGACCTGCAGGCCGAAGCCGCCGTGCTTGGCGATCTGCATCAGCATGTGGTCGAAGTAGCCCAGGCCTGTGCGGATGCGGACTTCTCCACCATCCAGGTCCAGGCTCAGCTGGATGCTGGTCTCGCCGGTGACGCGGTAGAGGGACGTGGACCTCATGGCAGCTCCTGGAGCAGGTGAAGCAGGGTTTCGCATTGCAGGTCTTCCGGGGCGGCAAAGCGGGCGCGGTCAGGACCCACGGCCCCGAAGCGCCAGGATACTTCGGGACGGAGCGCAGCGGCTGACCGGAGGCAGCGGGCGTCGTCCACGGTGTCGCCCACGAAGACGATCTCTTCGGCGCGGAAGGCGTCCGCCAGCTGCAGCAGCCCTGCGGGCTCCGGCTTGCGGAGGTGCGGCGCGGCGTCGCACACCGCGGGCAGGCTGTAGCCCAGCACCTGCCAGGCCAGCACCAGCTCCTCGGGCGGGCGGCCCGTGAGCACGGCCAGCTCCCAGCCCGGGGCCCGCAGCTGGGTCAGGCTGGCCAGGGGCCGTTCCAGGGAGATGGTGTCGGCGTAGTGCTTCTGCACCACTACCTGGGCCGCGGGCTCCAGGGCCTGGATGCGGGACTCCAGCTCCGGGAAGCCCCGGCCGGTGGCAGCTTCCACCAGGCCCTGCAGGTCCACGTCCCCGTGGGCCTCGGCCAGGGCCAGGGCGCCGGCCGCGAGGCGGAAGTCGTTGTTGAAGCCCCCCGCCCGCTTGAAGGCGCGGTAGCAGCCATCCGTCCAGGGCAGGGCCGGTCGGAGCTCGGCCAGGGCCCGGGCCACGGCTTCCAGGAAGCTGCGGTCCGCGTCGATGAGCACGCCGTCGATGTCCAACACCAGCAGGCGCCGCCGGGGCCGGGGGGCGGGGGCGGGCAGGGCCGCTCCCAGCGCCGTCGCCACCCGCACGGTGTCGACTTCGGTGCCCAGGCTCACCCGGGCCGCGTCGGCGCCGGGCAGGCGGCGCACCTTGATGCCGGCGGGCGCCAGCAGGGGGCTGGGGTCCGGGGTCAGGTGCAGAAAATTGCCGGCGCTGGGGGCCGCGCGGTGGGTGGTCAGGGCGGCGGCGAAGCGGTCGCGGCGCTCGGGCAGGGCCCGCACCGCCGGCTCGAAGGCCGGGGCGAAGTCCAGGGCCACGTCCAGGGCCTCGAGGCTGGCGGAGGGGATGGAATAGGGCAGCTGCAGGGCGGCGAGGCGCCCGATGAGGGCGGGGTCGCCCACCAGGTAGCCCAGGCGCCAGGCGGCGGAGGCCAGGGCCTTGCTGAAGGTCCGCAGCAGCACCAGGTTCGGGTAGCGGTCCACGGCCAGGCGGTGGGTGGCGGGGGCGAACTCCGCGTAGGCCTCGTCCAGCACCACCAGCGGGGGCTCCGGCCGGGCCGCGGCCGCCTCCAGCAGGGGCTCCAGCTCTGCCGGGGAGAGCCAGGCACCGGTTGGGTTGTTGGGCAGGGTGAGCCAGAGCTGGCGGCAGTCCAGGGCCTGGAACCAGGGCGCCAGGGGAAAGGCCGTGCCCTGGGGCACCAGGCGCACCCGACCGCCGTGGCGCCGCGCCAGCAGGGGATAGAGGCTGAAGCCGGGGTCGGGAATGGCGACGGTGTCCCCCGGGGCCAGGCCCGCCAGGGCCACCAGGTCCAGCAGGGCACCGCTGGAGGGACCCAGCAGCAGCCCGCCCGCGGGGGCGCCCAGGCGCTGGCGGAGCCGCTCGGTGAGCTCGGCCTGGCGCTCGGGGTAGACGTTGAAGGGCAGGGTCTGGAGCCGGGCCAGGAGGGCCTCCCGGGCGGCCTCGGGCCAGTCCGTGGGCAGCTCGTTCATGTGCAGGCGCAGGCCCGCCGACGGCTCCAGCGGCCGCTGGTAGGCGGGCAGGTCGGCGAGATCAGGGCGGAGGAGCGGCATGGAGGCTCAAGGTTAGAGGGTAAGAGGATGACCGGCTTTCCTGCCGGGAGCAGCGAAGCGGAGCGCCAGCTGTCCTGGGGCTTCCTAGGGGCGGCGGTGGGCGCGGAGGCCCGCGCTGCGACCGTGGTGGGTGAGGCCCTCGGCCTCGGCGAGGCGCTCGACCCAGGGGGCCATGGCGGCCGCGTCGCCCGCGGAGAGTCGCAGCAGGCTCTGGCGCTTGAGGAAGGTAGCCACGCCCAGGGGGCTGGTGTAGCGGGCGCTGCGGTCCGTGGGCAGCACGTGGTTGGGCCCGGCGCCATAGTCGCCGAAGGCCTCCGCGCTGGCGGCGCCGATGAAGACGGCGCCCGCGGTGGTGAGGTCCGGCAGCCAGGCCTCGGGATCGGCCACGCAGAGCTCGAGGTGCTCGGGGGCCCAGGCCTGGGCCACGGCCACGGCCAACTCCCGGGCCGCGCAGACCAGCCGGCCGTGGGCCGCGAGGCTCTGCTCGAGGATCGCCCGCCGGGGCGAAGCGGCCACCCGGGCCTGCAGTTCCAGGGCCACGGCCTCCAGCAGGGGCCGGTCGGCGCTGATGAGGACCGCGGCGGCGTCCGGGTCGTGCTCCGCCTGGGCCAGCAGGTCCTCGGCCAGCCAGGCGGGGTCGGCGCTGGCGTCGGCCAGCACCAACAGTTCCGTGGGGCCTGCCAGCGCGTCGATGCCGCAGGTGCCGATGAGCTGCCGCTTGGCCTCGGCCACGAAGCGGTTGCCGGGCCCAGCAATGAGGTCCACGGCGGGCTCACCATAGGCCAGCCAGCCCAGGGCCTGGGCTCCACCGAAGGGATAGAGCTCCGTGAGGCCCAGCTCCGCCGCGCAGGCCAGGACCAGGGGATCCACGCCCCAGGCGCCGGGCAGGGTGGCCTGGGCCTTGGGTGGCGTGACTCCCACGATGCGGCGCACGCCGGCCACCTGAGCGGGGATGACCGTCATGGCCAGGGTGGAGGGATAGAAGGCCCGCCCGCCGGGGATGTAGACGCCGGCCGCCTGCATGGGGCACCAGCGCTCGCCCACGGTGCCGCCCAGGGGCAGGGGCAGCTCCAGGTCGCGCAGGCAGCCTCGCTGGCCCTCGGCGAAGCGCCGCACGTTGCCGATCATCTCCCGCAGGGCGGCCATGAGGTCCGGCTGGCGCTGATCCAGGTCCGCGCGAGCCGCTGTCAGGGCCGAGCCCGGGATCTGCAGGGCCGATGGATCAAGGCTGACGCCATCCAGCTTCCGGGTCCAGGCCAGCACGGCGGGCAGCCCCTCGGTGCGCACGTCCGCCAGGATGGCCGCGACGGCCTTCCGCGTGTCTTCTTCCATCCCTGCATTCCGGCCCAGTGCGGCCACCCACCCGGGGACTTGGTCCCGGTCGTTCAGGTCAGTGATTGGGATGAAGTAACACCTATGCACCTCGGAGGCGAAGAGCTAAGTCTGCCCGAGTCACGCTGGAAGCACAACCGGAAATACCGTGGGTCCGGCTCAGGCGGGCTGGGCGACCAGGGGCTGGAAGAAGCGGCGCACGTTGGCGGGCTTGGCGTCTTCGGTCCACTCCCAGCAGGCGGGATTGGCCAGGATGGCCTGGGAGAGGGCGACGTGCAGGGCGTGGCCGGCGGCATGGGCTTCGACAAGGCCCAGCAGCGGCGCACCCAGCAGGGCCAAGTCGCCGACGAGGTCCAGCATCTTGTGGCGGACGGCTTCATCTTCGAAGCGCAGAGACTCGTTCAGGGGGCCGTCGGCGCCGAAGACCACGGCGTTGTCGAGGCTGCCGCCCAGGGCGAGGCCGCGGGCGCGCATCATGTCAATCTCCTGCTCCAGGCAGAAGGTGCGGGCGGCGCCCAGTTCCCGGCGGTACTTCTCCGGGGTGAGGGTCAGCTCCCGGCTCTGGCGGCCCAGGGCCGGCACGGGGAAGTCGATGACATAGCGCAGGCGGAAGCCGTCGAAGGGCAGGGCGCGAATCCAGCGGTCGCCGTTGCGGACCTCGATGGGCTGGGTGATCTTCAGGAAGCGGCGGCGGCCTTCCAGGGCGCTGGAACCGGCCCGCAGGATGGCGTCCACCCAGGGGGCGGCGCTGCCGTCAAGGATGGGGAGTTCTTCGGCGTCCACCTCGATGCGGAGGTGCTCGACCTCCAGACCCATCAGGGCGGAGAGGAGGTGCTCCACGGTCTGGAGGCGCACGCCGTCCTTGACCAGGGTGGTGGCCAGGACCAGGTCGCCGGCCAGCTCGGCCTTGGCGGGGATCTCGGTGCCGGTGGGGAGGTGGACGAACACCAGGCCCGAGGGCACGGTCACGGGCACCAGGCGCACCGTGCAGGGCCGGTTGCCGTGCAGGCCGTGGCCCGAGATCGTGATCTCGCGGCTCAGGGTCTGGGGCGTGGCACTGCGGGGCATGGGAACCTCTGGGGGTTCCATTGCCAATACTGTGCCAATATTTAAATTAAATCATTGCATGATTTAATTTAAATTCGTGAAGTAATGCTTGTGGGTTTTGAACCACACCCTGTGGTCAGGGCCCAGCTCTCAGCGCGGCTTGGCCCGCTCCCAGTCTTCGGGGGTGGTGAGCTTCAGGTTGGAGCTGGGGCTGGGGATCAGCTTCACGGCCAGTCCCAGGCGCTCCAGCAGGGCCACGTCGTCGGTGCCCGTGAACTGATCCCGCTCCGCGGCCTCGAAGGCTCTCAGCCAGGTGGCGAGGCGGGCGATCTGGGGGGTCTGGGCCCGGAAGAACTCCTCCCGGGGTTCCGTGCCGAGCACTCGGCCGCTGGGGTCCACCCGCTTTAGGGTGTCCGTGGAGGGCTCCCCCAGCAAGGTCCCATCGAACTGGTTCAGGGCCTCCAGGGCCTCCCAGAGCTGGGCTGCAGGAGGGAACGGACGGACGGCGTCATGGATCATCACGGGCGCGAGGGGTCGGTCCGGCAGGGTCAGGAGCGCGGCCCACACGGACTGCTGGCGGGTGTCCCCGCCGGGAACCACCGTGCAGGGCACGCGGAAGGGCCAGCTGCGGGCCTCCTCGAGATGGGACTCGGGCACGGCCAGGGCAATACCCGCCAGGGGCGGCATGCCCGGGGCCAGGAAGGCCTCCACCGTCACCTGGAGCAGGGGCCGGCCATCCCAGTCCCGGAACTGCTTGGGTAGGCCGCCCCCCATGCGCACCCCCCGGCCACCGGCGGGAATGACCAGGAAGGGCCGGAGGGCCTCAGCGCTGGCGGGTGATGAAGGGCTCGACACCACGATCCTTGAGGAGCTTGGCGATCTGCTCGGCGGACTGCTCGGCATCCTGGCGGGTGGTGTAGCTGCCCACCCGGACGCGCTTCACGGTCAGCCCCCCCCGGGTGGCGGCCCCCTGAAGGGAGACCTCGCCGAAGGTGTTTTCAAGTTCGTGTCTAAGTGCCTCGATATTCTTGGGATTTGAAAGTGCTGCCACCTGTACGACGTAGGGGTTTGCCTTGTCGAAGGCCGGGTCCAGCGCCACGGGCAGACCCATGGCGTCCACGGTGCGGAGGCGGATGTGGGTGGTGCCGACGCCCAGGAAGCCGAGCTCCTTCGCGCCGCGCCTGGAGAGGTCGAGGATGCGGCCCTTCAGGAAGGGACCTCGGTCGTTCACCCGCAGCACGGTGCGCTTGCGGTTCTCCAGGTTCTCCACTTCAACAAAGCTGCCCAGGGGCAGGGTGCGGTGGGCGCAGGTGAACTGCTCGGGGTCGAAGATGTCCCCATTGGCGGTGGGCCGGCCGGCAAAGCCGTCGTCAGCCCCGCCATACCAGCTGGCGAGGCCCTCCTCCATGTAGGGCTGTCCCTCGGCTGCGCCGGGGCTGCGGGAACCCGCGGGCGTGGGCGCCCAGGCCACAGGAGGCCGGGTGCAGTGCAGGGTGAAGCTGAGCGCCACCAGGGCTGCCAGGCCCCGCGCGGGCAGGCGCATGATCCTGAGGAAGCCACCCTTGCCAGGTTCCACCGGCGTTGGAGGGTCGAAGGCGACCTGGATCTCGTGGATCCACGACACGCACGCCTGACTCCAATTGGTTGGATGGAAGAGGGACAGCATCGGACTCCACAAAGATCAGTCGGCCAAAAATTATAGGTCCGACTCGTATACATACACAGTATCGCTAACCGGCCCCGTTTGTAAAGGACTGGTAATTTCAATAGCTGTATATCCAGCGATGGTGGAGTTTAGATTTACTGCCGATCGGGGATCTGGGCCACCCGGAAGGGCTTCGGGCGGTTCCCTTCCACCAGGAAGGGGGCCGGCAGGCCCTGGGCCGCCGCCTTGGCCGCGGCTTCGGAGCCGTAGGAGCCCAGGAAGATCTGGTAGCAGGTCTTCCCATCCCGCAGGACCATGGGCACGATGAACAGATCCGGGTCCTGCTTGTTCAGCAGCTCCGCTGCCTGCTGGACGGTGGCTCCCTGGCAGGCGATCTCCAGCCGGAGGGTCCACCGGCTCTGCAGAAGCTCCCGCTGGGCGGCGCCTTCCGCGATGGCCTGCTTCCAGTTGCCCTGGGCGATGGTCGCGAGGCGCTGGGCCTTGGAGGCAGGGCCCGCAGCCACGGGGGGCGGGGCCGGCTTGGCCGGTTCGGGGACGACCTTGGTGGGTTCCGGGGCAGCCTTGGGTTCGGCGGCCGGGGCCGGGACGGGAACTGCGGCTTCGGGGGCCGGAGCTGGTGCCGCGGGCTTGGGGGCGGGGGCTGGGCCCATCTTGGGTGCGGGGGCCGCTGCGGTCCGGGAGCGCCGGGCCCACTTGAGCCCGCCCCAGAGGCCCAGGCCGACCAGCGGGATCAGGAGCAGCGGCAGCAGCCAGCTCCGCCGGGTCGGAGGGGTGGACTCGGCCTCAGGCTCGGGGGCTTCGGCAGGGGATACGTCCGCATCGACCTCGGCTTCGTGCTGGATGGGCAGGGCGGGCTCTGGCAGCGGCAGAGGTTCCGGCGGCACGGTCAGGAGCGGCTCCGGCGCGGTCAGGAGTGGCTCCGGCGCGGTCAGGAGCGGCTCCGGCACGGTCGGGAGCGGCTCCGGCACGGAAAGGAAAGGCTCCGGCACGGTCAGGAGGGGCTCCTCCAGCTCATCCTCGGGACCCAGACTCGGGAGTTGCTCTGGCGCCGGTCTGATCTCATGGGTGGAGTAGGGGCTGGTGGGTGGCTCCTCCGCCAGCAGGGGCTCGGGGGCGGACTCCGGCTCGGGCAGGGCCGGTGAGATGGTCGTCTCCGCAGGCTCCAGGGCCCGCTCCAGGGCACTCCGGTCCAGGGGGGGCAGCTCGTGGAGGCGGGCCCAGCCCATCTCCCGGAGGAACAGGATGAAGGCGCCCAGGCGGAAGGGCTCCACACTGGTCTCCCGGCTCAGCTCCAGGAGGGTCCGGGTGCCGTCCAGCAGGCCCGGCAGCTTGGCCAGGTCCGCGGGCAGGGTGAAGTCCTGCAGGCGGCGGGTCTCCAGGACCACGACCTGGTTGAGGGGGCCCAGCTCTTCCAGCATGAGCTCCCGGTCGCGGAGGTCCAGCACCCCGGCCAGCAGCATGGCCGGCGTGTCGAAGGGCAGGCGCACGGTGCGGGCGTCGAGCTCCCGGGCCTCGAAGGCCGGGCTCTCCGTGGTGGCCGCCAGGCAGGTGCAAACCACCCGCTCTACCTGGCCCTTGGCCACCGCCAGCAGGTCCCGCTGGGTGATGAAGCCCATCTCGATCAGGTTCTTGCCGATGGACATGGCGGGATTGAGGTTGGCCATGGCGTAGTCGAGCTGGGCCTGGGTGATCTTGCCCCGCTCCACCAGCAGGTGGGTGAGGCGGTCCAGGGGGTCCGTGCTGGTGGCGAAGACGATGTCTCCGGCCTCCATATAGATGGTGCGCTTGGGCTCCTCGCCCAGGACCCAGAGCCCGGTGGCCCGGGACCGCTGGCGCTCGAAGAGATCCTTGAGGGCAGGAAGACTCATGACACCACCCACCGTTCCAGCTTGAGTTTGCCGACCTTGACCAGCAGAGACTGGCCCGGCACCAAGGTCAGGCGCAGGGCGGGATCCCCGGCCTTGATGCCGTCCAGGCTGACGGCGCCCTGGCCGATGAGGCGCTCGGCCTCCTTGCGGCTGGCGGCCAGACCCCGGTCCACCAGCAGGCGGGTCAGGGCCACCGCCCCTTCCGTGGGGGGCATGGGGACCTCCGGGGCCTGCTCCTGGCTGCGCTCCGAGAAGCGGCGCACCCAGCGGTCCTGGGCCTCCTGGCCGGCGGCCTCGCCGTGGAAGTCGGCCACGATGCGCCGGGCCAGGCCCTTCTTGGCATCCATGGGGTGGCCCTGCCTCAGGGCGGCGATCTCCGTGGGCAGCAGGTCCGTGAGCAGCAGGTACCAGTCCCACATCAGGTTGTCGCTGACGCTCATGGCCTTGCCGAACTGCGTGTCCGGGTCCTCCAGGAAGCCGATGTAGTTGCCCATGGACTTGGACATCTTCTCCACACCGTCCAGTCCCACCAGCAGGGGCACCGTCAGCACCACCTGGGGCTTCTGGCCCGAGGCCTCCATGAGGATCCGGCCCTGCATCAGGTTGAACAGCTGGTCGTTGCCACCCAGCTCCACATCGGCCTCCAGGGCCACACTGTCGTAGGCCTGGGACATGGGGTAGAGCAGTTCGTGCATGGAGATGGGCTCGCGGGCCTCCAGGCGCTTGGCGAAGTCGTTGCGCTCCAGCATCTGCGCCAGGGTGAAGCGGGAGGCGAGGCGGATCCACTGGTCCCCCCGGAAGTCGCCGAACCACTCGCTGTTGAAGCGGACCCTGGTCTTCTCGGGGTCCAGGATCTTGAAGACCTGGTGCTTGTAGGTCTCGGCATTGGCCAGGACCTCCTCCCGCGACAGGGGCGGGCGGGTGGCCTTCTTGCCGGTGGGATCGCCGATGAGGCCCGTGAAGTCCCCGATCAGGAAGGTGACCTCGTGGCCAAGTTTCTGGAACTGGGCCATCTTGCGGATGAGCACGCCGTGACCCAGGTGCAGGTCCGGGGCGGTGGGATCGAACCCGGCCTTGATGCGCAAAGGCCGCCCTTCCTTGAGCTTGGCCTCCAGCTGCTCGAGCTTGTGGCAGGTCACCGTGCCTTTGGTGAGCAGGGCCAGGGCATCAGATACGGATCCGGAAGCAGCAGTCATGCCTGAATCTTGGCGGAAAATCCCCGCCGGCTCAATGCTGATCACAGGGTGGTCAAGCCTTATCTGCGAACGTCGAGATCCACGACCTGCCGGGGACCCGTCTCGCCCCGCTTCCGCGCCCCGGCAAAGGTCACATAGACCGCCGGGCCGGGTCGGGGGCTCCAGCCCACGGTCACCTTGCCGCCCAGCTCACGGTTGATGTGCAGGCCGTGGCGCTCCATGAGGTCCGGCGTCAGCTCCGGGGTCGGGGCCAGCTCCTCCTGCCACCTGGCCGCGGCGGCCAGGAAGTCCGCTTCCGTGGGCCAGGTCTTGGCCAGCTCGGGGCTGGCGGCATAGAGCCCCCGACAGCCCTCCGGGGTGCGCAGCTGCGCCACCACCGCCCGGAAGTCGTCCCAGTCCGGCTTCATCTTGTCGAGGGCGAAGCCCATGACCTTGTTCTTGAAGCCCTCGGGATCCTGCTTGAGCTTGTGGCGGACGAAGGCCGCTCCGCCCACGCAGGTGCCCATCAGGATGAGGACGGCCACGCCGCAGCCGAGGCCGAGCTTGCCCCAGAGCGGCAGGCCGGTCTTCGCGGGGGCGCCCTGGCCGCTGTTGTCCCAGGAGGAGTCGACCATGGGGAGTTCCTAGAGGAGGTTGCTCGCCAGCTCGGCCAGCTTGCTGCGCTCACCCTTCTGGAGGGTGACGTGGCCGGAGATGTCGAGGTGCTTGAAGTGCTCGGCCAGGAAGCTCAGGCCGTTGGTGCTGGCATCCACGTAGGGGTTGTCGATCTGGTGCGGATCGCCCGTGAAGATCACCTTGGTGCCCTCGCCGGCGCGGGTGAGGATCGTCTTGACCTCGTGGGGCGTGAGGTTCTGGGCCTCGTCCACCACCAAATACTGCTTGGGGATGCTGCGGCCCCGGATGTAGGTGAGGGGCTCGACGCTGAGGTAGCCCGCCTCTTCCAGCTGGCCCGCGGTCATGGTGCTGCGGCGCCGGGCCTCGGTGTTGGCGGCCACGATGAACTCGAGGTTGTCGTAGATGGGCTGCATGTAGGGCCGCAGCTTCTCGCTGATGTCGCCGGGCAGGTAGCCCAGGTCCCGGCCCATGGGCATGACGGGCCGGCTCACCAGGATCTTGTCGTAGGCCTCGTCATCCACCACCTGCTGCAGGCCCGCGGCGATGGCCAGCAGGGTCTTGCCGGTGCCGGCCTTGCCCAGCAGCGTGACGATCTGGACGGCGGGATCCAGCAGCAGCTCCAGGGCGAACTGCTGCTCGCGGTTGCGGGGCTTGATGCCCCAGGGGTAGGACTCCACGCGCTTCAGGGGGCGCAGGAGGCCCTCGGCGGTCTGGAAGCGGGCCAGGGCTGTGTGGCTGGGGTTGGCCTTGTCCACCAGGGTCAGGAACTGGTTGGGGTAGAGGGACAGCTCGGGGTCCGGCTTGAGGCCGCCGTCGTAGAGCTGGTCCACCTGGACCGAGTCCACCTCCCAGCTCTTGTGGCCGGTGTAGAGCTCGTCCATCTCCACCATGTCGGTGGTGTAGTCCTCGGCGTCCACGCCGATGGCGTCGGCCTTGATGCGCAGGTTCGTGTCCTTGGTCACGAGGACCACTTTGTTCTTGGAGGTGTGCAGCAGCTCCCGGACGCAGGCCAGGATCTGATTGTCGGCCTTGTGCTTGTCCGCGGAGAGGATGCCCAGGTCCAGGTTGTGCGCGGCCACGTCCACCTTCAGGGTGCCGCCGCCCTCCAGGGGCACGCCCCGGCTGAGGGTGCCGCTGGTGCGCAGCCGGTCCAGCAGGCGCGACACGGCGCGGGCATTGCGGCCCACCTCGGTCTGGTCCTTCTTGAAGTGGTCGATCTCCTCGATGACGACGATGGGCAGCACCACATCGTGTTCCTGGAAGTGGAGGATCGAGTTCGGATCATGCAACAGGACATTCGTATCGAGGACGAAGACCTTCTTGCTGGATGGCGGGACCAAAGAAACCTCCAGGACGTGCCGAGCCTACCACCAAGCCCCCCCGCTTGCACGGCTGGGATTCCACGGCGGTACGGTGGGAGAATGGCGGCTTCCTGGAGATCGCTGCTTATGAGGACCCTCACCATGGCCATCGCCCTCACCGGCACCCTGCTCGCCGCCCACGGACCCCTGACCTATCCGCCGACCCGCAAGGGGGAGGTGGTGGAGGACTTCTTCGGTACCCAGGTGGCGGATCCCTACCGCTGGCTGGAGGATGACAACTCGGCGGAGACCAAGGCCTGGGTCGAGGCCCAGAACAAGGTCACCAGCGCCTACCTGGAGGCCATCCCCGCGCGCCAGCAGCTGCGGGAGCGCATGACCCGGCTCTGGGACTTCGAGAAGTTCAGCGCCCCCTTCAAGCGGGGTGACCGCTACTTCTACTCCCACAACACGGGCCTGCAGAATCAGGCGGTCCTCTTCGTCACCGAGGAGGCCTCGGCCCGGGGCCGGGTGCTGCTGGATCCCAACACCCTCAGCAAGGACGGCACCGTGGCCCTCAGCGGCCTGAGCGTCACCCTGGATGGCCGGCTCATGGCCTACGCCGTGGCCGAGGCCGGGTCCGACTGGCAGACCTGGAAAGTTCGGGACGTGGCCACGGGCAAGGACCTGGCGGACGAGGTCCGCTGGTCCAAGGCCAGCGGCGCCTCCTGGCTGAAGGACGGCACCGGCTTCTTCTACAGCCGCTACGAGGCGCCCAAGACCGGCGGGACCCTCACCGGCGTGAACCAGAACCACCTGCTCTGTTTCCACAAGCTGGGCACGGCCCAGGCGGATGATGTGCTCGTCTACCAGCGGCCCGACCAGCCTGAGTGGTATCTGGGCGGCTCGGTCACCGAGGACGGCCGCTGGCTGGTCATCTACGGCAGCAAGGGCACCAACCCCGAGACCAGCGTGTTCCTCAAGGACCTGACCCGCCCCGGCGCGTCCGTGGAGCCCTTCCTGGACCGCATGGACGCGAGCTACACCGTGGTGGACAGCGAAGGCGACCGGTTCTTCGTGCTCACCAACCAGGCCGCGCCACGCAACCGGCTGGTGGCGATCCGGCGGGGCCACGCCGAGCCCTCCGCCTGGACCAGCGTCATCCCCCAGGCCAAGGGCGGGGATGTGCTGGAGGCCGTGTCCCTGGTGGGCGGGCGCTTCGTCGCCACCTGGATGCGCGATGCCCACTCCGCCGTGACCTTCCACAGCCTCGCCGGCCGGAAGCAGGGGGAGCTCGCCCTGCCGTCGCTGGGCACCGTGGGCGGCTTCGGCGGCCGGCGCGAGGACCGCGAGACCTTCTACACCTTCGGCAGCTTCACCTACCCCGGCACCGTCTATCGGCTGGACCTCAAGACCCGCCAGAGCACCGTCTTCCGGGAGCCCAAGGTGGCCTTCCAGCCGGCGGACTACGAGGTGAAGCAGGTCTTCTACCCCAGCAAGGACGGCACCAAGATCCCCATGTTCCTGGTGCACCGCAAGGGCCTCAAGCTGGATGGCCAGAACCCCACGCTGCTCTATGGCTATGGCGGCTTCAACGTCTCGCTGACTCCGGCCTTCTCGGTGTCGCGCATGGTCTGGCTGGAGCGGGGCGGTGTCTTCGCCATGCCCAACCTGCGGGGCGGCGGCGAATACGGCCTGGCCTGGTACGACGCCGGCCGCAAGGAGAAGAAGCAGAACGTCTTTGACGACTTCATCGCCGCGGCGGAGTGGCTCATCGCCCACAAGCTCACCTCCACCCCGAAGCTGGCCATCAACGGCGGCTCCAACGGCGGCCTGCTGGTGGGGGCCTGCCTGACCCAGCGGCCCGAGCTCTTCGGCGCGGCGGTGCCCGAGGTGGGCGTCATGGACATGCTGCGCTTCCACAAGTTCACCCTGGGCTGGGGCTGGAAGAGCGACTACGGCAGCAGCGAGACCCGGGAGGGGTTTGCCACCCTGATGACCTACTCGCCTCTGCACACCCTGAAGCCAGGCACGAAGTACCCGCCGACCCTGGTCACCACCGGCGACCATGACGACCGCGTGGTGCCCGCCCACAGCCACAAGTTCACCGCCACCCTCCAGGCCTGCCAGGCCGGTCCGGCCCCGGTGCTCACCCGCATCGAGACCAGCGCGGGCCACGGCGCCGGCAAGCCCACGGCCAAGGCCATCGCCGAGCGTGCCGATGTCCTGGCCTTCCTGGTGCAGAGCCTGGGCATGAAGGGTACCGATTAGCCTTGTAAGACGAGGTATGCTATTCCGACGCCCTTTCCGGAGACCCTCCATGACCCCTCGCGCTTCCCTCGTCGGCCTGCTGGCCTGCGCCACGCTGGCCCTGCCGGCCCAGACACCCCTGGCCTATCCGACCACCCGCAAGGCCGACGTGGTGGACAACTACCACGGCACCCAGGTGGCCGATCCCTACCGCTGGCTGGAGGATGACCGCAGCGCCGAGACCGCCGCCTGGGTGGAGGCCCAGAACAAGGTGACCGAGGCCTACCTGGGGCAGATCCCCGAGCGGAAGGCCATCGAGGGCCGCCTCACGCGACTCTGGGACTACGAGAAGTTCGGCGCCCCCAGCCGCCACGGGAAGGCCTACATCTACACCCACAACACCGGCCTGCAGAACCAGGGCGTGCTCTACGTGACCACCGACCTCAAGCAGAAGGGCAGGGTGCTGCTGGATCCCAACACGCTGAGCAGCGACGGCATCGTGTCCCTGGGCAACACCGTGTTCACGGAAGACGGCCGCTACATGGCCTACTCGCTCTCCAAGGGCGGCGCCGACCTGAACATCTGGAAGGTGCGCGACGTCGAGACCGGCAAGGATCTGGCCGATGAGCTGCCCCTGGGCCGCAACAGCGTGGGCGGCTGGGCCCTGGACGGCAGCGGCTTCTACTACACCCGCTACCCCCTGCCCAAGGATCGCAGCGCCCTCACCGGCGTCTTCAAGAACCAGCAGCTCTTCTTCCACCGCCTCGGCACCGCCGTGGACAAGGACGAAGTCATCTACGAGCGGCCGGATCAGCCGGACTGGGGCTTCGGCGCCGGGCCCACGGACGATGGCCGCTGGCTGGTGGTCTACCAGAACCAGGGCACGGACCGCCGCAGCCGGGTCTTCCTCAAGGACCTGAGCAAGCCCGGGGCCAAGGTGGAGCCCTTCCTCGACAAGTTCGACGCCACCTACCGCATCGTCGGCAGCGACGGCGACACCTTCTACGTCCAGACCGACCAGGGCGCCCCCCGCAGCCGCCTGGTGGCCATCCAGAAGGCTCATCCCGAGCCCGTAGCCTGGAAGACCCTCCTGGCCGAGGGGCCGGGCCGGGACGTGCTGGGCAGCGTCCACCTGGTGGCCAACCGCTTCGCCGCCACCTGGCGCATCGACGCGCTGAATACCGTGCGGCTCTATGACCTGCAGGGCAAGCTCGAGCGCGAGATCGCCCTGCCGGGCGTGGGCTCGCTGGCGGGCTTCGGCGGCCGCCGGAACCACACCGAGGCCTTCTACGGCTTCACCAGCTTCAACCTCCCCACCACCCTCTACCACTACGACTTCGCCACTGGGAAGAGCGAGGTCTTCCGCCAGCCCAAGCTGGCCTTTGATCCCGCCGCCTTCGAGGTGTCCCGGGTCTTCTACCCCAGCAAGGACGGCACCCGCATCCCGATGTTCCTGGCCCACAAAAAGGGCCTCAAGCTCGACGGCACCAACCCCACGCTGCTCTACGGCTACGGCGGCTTCAACATCCCCGCCGCCCCGGGCTACAGCCCCGCCAACCTGGCCTGGCTGGAGATGGGCGGCGTCTACGCCTTCGCAGGCCTGCGGGGCGGCAGCGAGTACGGCCGCGCCTGGTACGAGGCGGGCCGCCTGAAGACCAAGCAGAATGTCTTTGACGACTTCATCGCCGCCGCCGAGTGGCTCATCCAGCAGAAATACACCTCCACCCCGAAGCTCGCCATCCACGGCGGCTCCAACGGCGGCCTGCTGGTGGGCGCGTGCCTGGCCCAGCGGCCCGAGCTCTTCGGCGCGGCCCTGCCCGCCGTGGGCGTCATGGACATGCTGCGCTACCACAAGTTCACCATCGGCTGGATGTGGAAGAGCGACTACGACTGCTCCGACGACGCGGATGGGTTCAATTACCTCATGACCTACAGCCCCCTCCACACCCTGAAGCCCGGCACCAAGTATCCGCCCACCCTGGTCACCACCGGCGACCATGACGACCGCGTGGTGCCCGCCCACAGCCACAAGTTCATCGCCACCCTGCAGGCCGCCCAGGCTGGCCCCGCGCCCGTCCTCACCCGCATCGAGACCAACGCGGGCCACGGCGCCGGCAAGCCCACCGCCAAGCAGATCGCCGAGCGCGCCGACCAGTGGGCCTTCCTCCTCAAGAGCCTCGCCCTCAAGCTGCCTGTGGGCTTCGGCCAGTAGTTGCCATCAGCCGCCCGCGTCAGCCCAGTCTGGCGCGACCAGATCCCAGCGCAGCGGCTCTTCGAAGCCCTGCGCCGGTTGACCCTCTCCGGTCTGCCGGATAAACTCGCCAGTGCAAGCCGAAGTAGCTCAGGGGTAGAGCAGCGCACTCGTAATGCGCAGGTCGCAGGTTCAATTCCTGTCTTCGGCTCGGAAGGAACCCAAGACGGACCGTCTTGGGTTTTTTTGCGTAAGGTTGCGGGAGACCCTTCGGGAGGGTTTCCCGGGATCTGGCTGGGTGGCTCCTGGAATTGCCTGAAATTCAGCTTAGACAAACGGGCCATAACCGTTCTCCAGGATGTCATTTAAGTTAAACAAAGGAATGCTTTAGACATATTTTGTCTATTCATCCCCGATTACCATAGGGTCTTCATCCGGGGGATGACATGCCCACGAGGTCGATTGCACTCCAACTGGACCTCACGGATCCAGTGCATGCTTCTGCCCTCTGGCAGACGCATCGTCTAATGAATGAGAAGGCACGCTGGTTCCTCCAGGAGCTGCTGGTGCTGAGAGGGGATGAGGTCTGGACCGAGGATGTGGTGCTGGCCAGGTCCATGGGTCACCCCGGCCAGGAAAAGAACGAACACGGGTTGTTCGTTGTGTCGAAGCCCATGGCACAGGAGCGTCTGCGGGAACGCATCAAGCTGCTCAAGCCAACACTCACACCTGAAGCTATCGGGAAGGCCGCACAGGGACTGGCTGCACTCTACGATCTGGTCATCCCCAGCCACCTGGATGGTGAAGAGGGCGATGCCCAATCAGCCAACCGTCTCATGGGCATTCTGCTAGATCCAGGCTCAGAGGGTGGCCTGGGTGCCATTGCCAAGGCAGAGGCTCCCACTTGGGTTGATGCGATGTCCAAGGAGGCCGCTGGCTGGGAGGCGGCAGCAGAAGCGTGGCGGGTTACGACTTTGGCCGCAACCCGTCCAACAGGTCGGCAACCCCGGTGGCGGGGTCTTGCAGAGAAGGCAGACCCTGAGTGGCTCCTGGCCTACCTGGAAGACCTGGAGAAGAACCAGAAGAAGGCCGGTGCCGGAGGTGAGGCGACCCTCCTGGCCCAGTTGAAGAAGGATGGACTGCTACCGGTCTGGCCTGCCTACCAGACTGTTAAGGCCATGATCGGGGGCGAGGAGCGTGGATACCTTTCCAAGTGGGATCGTCTTGCCTTCAAGCTGGCGGTGTCCCGGTTGCTGTCCTGGGAGTCCTGGAACCACCGGGCGCGGAAGGAACATGAGACTAGGCAACTAGCCTTGAGCAGCGCCCTGGATGCCCTCTCGGCCTTCCCTGGCACGGTCACACAGCTACGGGCCTACGAACTGGAGCGGACCCGCGACCTCAGGGCCACCAACCAGCTGGCGAAGGATGACACCGACTTCAGGCTGGGTGGCAGGCAGATCCGCAAGTGGGAAGCCCTGTCCCGCGCACTGCGTAGGGCCACGGTGGGGACGGACCTCCTTCAGGTGGTCGCCGAGTTCCAGGCCATCAACCCACGGGAATCTCCAGACCCCTATTTCTCAGAGTGGGTGCTTGCCAGCCCAGCCAGACAGGACCTATGGGCAACCGATGAGGGTGTCCGTGCTGTGCAACTTCTGGCGAAGGCGAACCGACTGGAATTCATCGCAAGGAAGAGCCGGGAACGCACGGCCATGACCCCTCCCGATGCGCGTCTACATCCCATCTGGCTTCAGTTTGAGGAACCCAGCGGGAGCAACTTGAAGAACCTGAATCTCGTCCGAAACGCCGAAGGTGACTGGTTCGCAGCCCTGGACCTCATCCACCAGCAAGACGGTGGACCGCGAGAGGAGAAGGCATTCAAGATCCCCCTCCGGCCCTCGGCGCAGCTTGCCATCCAGTCAGTGGAGAAGCTGAACAAGAAGGAGGGCGGCCCAGGCAAGACTCCCGTCATCACCTTCATTCAGGCACCCAGCCGGGGTCGAGTGGAGGACAGGCGGGGCACGGAGACCTGGACTGCGACGATGCAAAGCCCAGACATTCTGTTGGACCGGGCAATCCTGGAAGCGAATCCTGACGCTGCCTTCGATCCGGCCCACCTCCGCGCCAACCTGAAGCTGGTGCTGGACCTTGAGCCGCAGTTGGTGGAGGGGCAGGGGATCGCCACGGTCACCCCTTCGGGCACCCGGTGGTCACGCATACCCGCGCCCAAGTGGGCCTACCACCTCCAGAGTTCCCTTGCCGAGGCAAGCAAGCATGAGGCAGAACTGGCAGAAGGCCACCGGTTCCTGTCGGTGGATCTAGGGGTCCGGGACCTTGCTGCAGTGGCCCTCTTTGAACTCCACAAGGGCAGGCTGAAGTCCGGCGAGGAAGGCTTCGCCATTCCGGCCTCGTCACCCTGGAAGGCACTGCTGGTCGAAGGGTCCATAAGAACCCTCAGCCTCCCTGGGGAACTGGCAGACATTGATGCCGACACCTTATCCCGCCGCCGCGAAGCAGAGGATGCCCTGCGGCTCATGAAATTCCTGAAGATCCGACGCACCCGCCTGCTGGCCCTGGCGCACCCTGCCACCCCTGCTTCGGCGCGGAGCAAGGCCCTGGATGGGCTAATGCGCAAGGTCAAGGATCCCGCTGCCCAGGCTCGGGCCAGGGAGGACCAGAACCGTCACGCGACTGCCCTTGCTCTATTGCTGGCTGACGATGACCCGCCCCAGGCCAGGGGAGACAGAGCTTCCGAGCGCAAGCAGGCTACCCGACCAGCCAATGTCAATGCAGCCTTCCGTGCTCCACTGCAACAGGCCGCCGGGCTTGATCCCATGCCAGACATCTCGACCGTCCCCGCAGCTCAGGCCACCCTCGGCGCCTGGGACGAAGCCATCGCTGAGTTGGTTCAGACCTGGAGGGCGAGGACCCGAAGGCGAGATCCGCGCAAATCTGGGCTGCACGGCAAGAGCCTCTGGGCCATCGAGCATCTTGGTTCCGTGCGGGACTTCCTGAAGGGCTGGCATCGCCGGGGGCAGATGAGCGGCGAGATCAACCGACCGGGCCGCGACTTCGCCAAGACCCTGCTGGAACACATCAACCAGCTAAAGGACGACCGCACCAAGGAGGGCGCCAACCTCCTGACGAACACCGCGAGAGGGCTTGTTTACGATCCTTCCTCCCACCAGTGGACCAAACAGTTCGAGCCTGCCCACCTGATCCTGTTCGAGGACTTGACCCGGTACCGATTCTTCACGGACCGTCCCCGGTTCGAGAACAGCCAGCTCATGCGCTGGACCCACCGAGAACTCACCAAGGTGGTGCAGCAGATGGCGCAACTCTTCGGGATCGGTGTCCTGGATACGGGTGCTGCCTTCAGCAGTCGCTTCCATGGCCTGAGCGGCACGCCTGGGCTTCGCGCCAAGGTCTTCACGGAGAACGAACTTCGCGCCGACTGGTTCCAGAACCGCTGGAAGGAGTCCTGGCAACCGGCCCCAGGCGTCCCACTCCCCTGGGACGGTGGGAAGACCTTCTTCACCCTGGATGCACATGGAAAGTTGGAGTCACTGGATGCCGACCACAACGCGGCACTGAGTCTGGCGCGAAGGTTTGCCAACCGGAACGGAGAACCCATTCGTCTGGTCTGCACTGGGATGAAGGATGGAACCTTCGTCCCGTCCAACCTAGGCAAGCGGCTTCTTGGTGGCCTGCGTGGGGCGGACCCCAAGGACAAGGGCTACGGTCACCTGGTGCCCTGCACGGGTGCCCCGGCCTTCGCCTGGGAGCCGTTGACCCAGTCTCAGTGGGAGAAACTGGCAGGGGCAAAGGTCGCCAAGCAAGATGAGTCACAGGCCGTGCCAGAGGATGACGCGGATGCCCTAGAGGAGGCCATGGAGCAGGCCGAGGCCGAGTCCGAAAGCGTGGAGGGCGTAGGGGCTGGCAAGAAAGTGGTCTTCTTCCGGGATCCCTCTGGCACCTTCTTCCCCGCCAACCACTGGCTACCGGGTGATGTGTTCTGGGGGTCTGTGCGGAAGAGCATCACTAAGGCCATGCGCCAGCTGCATGAGGCCCAGCAGCCTTTCTGATATGGAGACCCCACCAACGCTGCAACTCCGCATGCTCACAGAACTCGTCTACTGCCCAAGGCTCTACCACTTCATGGCAGTTCAGGGCGTCATGGTAAAGAACGCCGAGGTCGTTGAGGGGACATCCCAACATGCAAGGGCTGAAGCCAGGCGGAAGAAGGGGGCAATTGAGGCAGGAGATGACGAACCGCCATGGGTCCTTCCCAAGAACCTACATCTGGAATGGCAGGAAGAAGAACTAACTGGCCGCCTGGATGTTGTGAAGGCTGAAGATGGCAGCTTGGTTCCAGTAGAAGTCAAGCGTGGCGCAGCCCCGGACTCTGGACGGCCCATCACATGGAATGGGACGGAATTTGCGAGCGGTGCATGGTCTGGGGATCAGGTCCAGGTCATGGGCCAGATCATGCTCTTGAGAACCAATGGCTACCCCGTGGGGCATGGCGAACTGTATTACCGTGCGAACAGAAAGCACGTTCGCGTGGATCCCACAACGCACTTGGAATCTGCACTTCGCGCAGCAATGGCACAAGCAAGGACCCTCGCAGAGGAGGCCCTCCCCGAACCGTTGATGGATAGCCCAAAGTGTGTGCGGTGCAGTCTGGCTCCGGTCTGCCTTCCTGATGAGACCAACCTACTTAAAGCGCGGACCACCGAACCTCCCCGCCGAATTCTTCCCGCTCGCCCCGATGGCGGGGTGCTGTATCTGGCCACACCCGGGTTGAGTCTTGGCAAGGATGGTGAACAGATCGCCGTGCGCGAGAAGGGTGTGCTGCTCGACGCCGTGCCGCTGAAAGATGTCATTCAGGTTGTGACCTTTGGGCAGGGCGTTTCCATCACAACGCCAGCCCTGCACTGGCTGTTGGACAACGGTCGAAGCATCTGTCACCTGACCAGAGGGGGACGCTTATTAGGAATCACACAACCCCTGGTGACGCAGAATGTCCACCTCCGCCAGGCGCAGTATCTGAAGTTCAACCTTCCGGAACTGCGCCTTTCCATGGCTAGGGACCTGGTGGCATCGAAGATCCGGAACCAGAGGACCCTGCTCAGACGGAATCATGTGGATCCACCTTGCCTGGAAGCTATGGCGCAGTCGGCAAGGCGAGCAGAAGAGGCTGACTCCACAGAGCAACTTCTTGGTATCGAGGGCGAGGCTGCCAAGAACTACTTCGCGGCATTCCCTGGGATGCTTAATGAAGTCTGGCGGCCCCACATGCACGGAAGGAGTCGCCGCCCGCCGCGTGATGGCGTGAATGCCTGCTTGAGCTTCCTCTATATGTTGCTGGTCAGAGACTGCACGATCGTATTGGCGGAAGTCGGACTTGATCCGATGTTCGGCGGGTATCACACCTTGAAACCTGGCCGCCCAGCCTTGGCACTAGACCTAGCCGAACCATTTCGGCCCCTCATCGCTGAGAGTGCAGTGCTGAGGTCCCTCAATACGGGGGTCTTGGAGCCTGCTGATACGGTTACAACTCAGGCTGGTGTCTTCCTCTCGGACCCTGGTAGAAACAGGCTCATCGGTGCCTACGAACAACGAATGCAGGAACTCGTCACGCATCCGGCTTTCGAATACCGCCTGAGCTACAGGCGGATCCTAGAAATGGAGGCCCGCCT
This sequence comes from uncultured Holophagaceae bacterium, assembly GCA_903857495.1. Taxonomy (GTDB): domain Bacteria; phylum Acidobacteriota; class Holophagae; order Holophagales; family Holophagaceae; genus Geothrix. The sequence continues at coordinate 28,216 of CAIOFF010000019.1, forward strand.
TCTCGCTCGCTGGCTGGAGGGCGACCTGGGGGCCTGGAAGCCCCTGGTGACCCGATGAGCCGAAGACATGTCCTCGTCTCCTATGACATCTCGGATGAAAAACGAGTCAAGAAGGTTCAAAAGGTAGTGAGCGATGTGGCAGATCGCGTCCAGTTCAGCGTTTACTGCGGACAGTTCAGCAAGAAGGATCTGGTCATTCTCAAGGATCGGTTACGGAAGGTCATGAACCAGGATCAGGATCAGGTCCTTTTCCTGGACTTGGGCGCAGTCCACGGTCTAGATGACGAGGCCACGGATCTTGGCGTCGAGCATCTTGGGAGGCCATGGACCCCAAAAGAAAGATCCTGCTTGATCTTCTAGAAGGCTGCGTCAGAATTCACTCATTCCTTCGCTGTGCCTCGATCGCTCCCGCGAATCCCCGAAGGACATTCCTGAATAGGTATTTCTCAGCACGCTGCGGCGAGCGGTGCCTTCGGTTGTTTTCCCCTGGGGCCGCTCGAATGCCATAACGCACAGCGCCTCTGCGGTAAGCCAGGGCTACCCCTTGCGTTTCGTCCGTTTCTTTTACTTAGCGGACAAAACTCAGGGGGTGCTCGAAACTGGCCAACCAAGGCCACTGTTACCAATATTTCAACGCACCGCTGCCGCAGTGCCACTTAGACCTAGATGGAATGGGCACGGAATGGGCAGAAAGGAACCCGGCCCAGGGATCGCCCGCCGCAGTGCCACTTAGACCTAGATGGAATGGGCACGAACTCATTCGGAGACCACCTGTATCCGCAGGAGGAGCAGGGCCGCAGTGCCACTTAGACCTAGATGGAATGGGCACATGGGTATCTTCAGCCGCAAGAAGGCCCTGTCTAGCTAGCCGCAGTGCCACTTAGACCTAGATGGAATGGGCACAGCCACTGCCGAAGGGTTCCCAGGGTCGTGCCTAGATCGCCGCAGTGCCACTTAGACCTAGATGGAATGGGCACGAGAAGTCTACGAGGGTCGCGTAGCCGGCTTTGCTGGCCGCAGTGCCACTTAGACCTAGATGGAATGGGCACAGGACGACCCCGAGCGCGACCGCTCCGGCCTTCCATGGCCGCAGTGCCACTTAGACCTAGATGGAATGGGCACCATGCGTCCCTGGAGACGATCAGGGTGCCAATCACTGCGGCCGCAGTGCCACTTAGACCTAGATGGAATGGGCACATCTCAGTATGCAGGGACACCTGGACCCGCTTGCCGTGCCGCAGTGCCACTTAGACCTAGATGGAATGGGCACTGCTGCGTCTCGATGCGGGCGTCTGTGGCCTCCAGGCGCCGCAGTGCCACTTAGACCTAGATGGAATGGGCACTAGAGGTTGGTCTGGTCCGTGGTGTAGCGGTTGTAGGCCGCAGTGCCACTTAGACCTAGATGGAATGGGCACGCGATGGCAGCAGTGGAAGAAGTGGCCCCGGTGGGGTCGCCGCAGTGCCACTTAGACCTAGATGGAATGGGCACAGCATCTTGCCCAGGGCCTTGGTCGCCTTCTCGGCGTGCCGCAGTGCCACTTAGACCTAGATGGAATGGGCACGAGGTCCGCATCTCTGACCCTGTCGAAGTGGCCCTGCTGCCGCAGTGCCACTTAGACCTAGATGGAATGGGCACGTGGGCCGGTCACGGCAGGGACGACCTACACGTCATGGTTGCCGCAGTGCCACTAAGACCTAGATGGAATGGGCACGGAGTCCCGGGCCTGAATGCCATCACGATCATCCGAGCGCCGCAGTGCCACTTAGACCTAGATGGAATGGGCACGTAATCAGCAGGTCGCAGGTCCAGATCCTGTTGTTGGCTCCATTGCAGAGGCCTCCGCGTGCGGGGGCCTCTGCAATGGAGCCAGAGACTCAAACCTTCAAGGGCACTCCCCATGGCACGCGATGTGTCGCCATAACCCCCAGGCACGCAGGGAAGCCGAATGCGGTTCGAATCCCGCCCGAGTGCGTCGAGCCCCATCCCTGGCCCAGAACCCCGGAGCAGCCCTCAGATTCGCCTCGAGCCTCCCTGCTGTTTGCGCGCGGCTTCGGCGCTCTCCAGCTCGAGGGCCTCGTCCTCAAGGGCCGACAGGGTGGTGGTGCGGCCGTTCAGGTCCAGCGGCTGCCCTTCGTCAGGGATGAACAGGGCGTGCTCCTCATCCCAGCGCCCGCGGTGGCGCTCGTCATCTGCGAAGAACTGGGACTCGCCCTCGCCCGGGAGGACGGCCACCCACCGGGCGTTGCCCGCGCCACTGCTGAAAGCCAGGAGGACCCACCAGGCCTCTCCCCGGGCCTCGACCTCCTCAAGGAGTTCGACCAGCGCGAGGGGCGCCTGAAAGGTCTGCCTGCGCAGCTCATCCAGGTCTCGGATTCGCTTGACATGCAGCATGGGGTCCTCCTGTGCGTCCACCTGTCCTGGCAGGGGTAGCGAGCGCATCAAGGCAGTCGCTATAAAAGAATACATATATTGATATTGTCGTGCCTCTATTTAACAATGACGCGTCCGCTTGGATGAGGTTGGAGCGGATGGAAGGAAGACACTTGCCGAGCGCCTTCAGCCCCTCCGTATCAGAGTTCATTCTTCTGACCCGACCGTCCGATGGAATCGCTACCTGGCGAGGTATGCCTCCCCAACCAAACAGAGAGTGGGCCCCGTGAACCAGCAAGGTCAGCGGACTGGGTTCGACCCCGACGGGTCGCCGTTGGCTGCCCGGGAGCGGGAGCGGGTGCTCTTCGTCGCGGCGCCCCACGGGATCGTATTCCAGGACGCCCAGGGCCGGATCCTGAGCGCCAACCCAGCCGCCGAGCGCATCCTGGGGCTGAGCCTGGCGCAGATGCAGGGTCGCACCTCCCTGGATCCCGGCTGGCGGGCCATCCACGAGGATGGCACCCCCTTTCCCGGGGACACCCACCCGGCCATGGAGACCCTGCGCACCGGCCACGCCATCGAGAACACGATCATGGGCATCCTCAGCCAGGACCAGGCAGCGGCGACCTGGATCAGCATCGACACGACGCCCCTCTTTCTGCCGGGCCAGGAGAGCCCCTTCCAGGTGTGCGCCACCTTCGTGGACATCACCCAGCGCAAGCAGGCAGAGGGGCGCCTCAAGCGCACGCTGGAGCACCTGCGACTCGTGCATCAGGCGGCCAAAGCCGGGGCCTGGGAGTGGGACCTGAATACTGGTGAGAACCACTGGTTTGACACGCTCTGGGGGGTCTACGGGCTGGAGCCGGGCCAGGTGACGCCCAGCTACGAGGCCTGGGTCAAGCTCCTCCATCCCGCTGACCGCAGCGCCGCGCAGGCCTATCTGAAGGAAGGGGTCGCGAAGGGGGCCGACCTGGAGTTCGAGTGGCGGGCGGTTCACCCCAGTGGCGAGGTGCGCTGGCTCCTGTCCCGGGGCCAACCTCTGAGCGCTGCCGATGGCAGCGTCACCCGCTACCTTGGCATCGTCCTGGACATCACGGAGCGCAAGCAGGCCGAGGCCCGCTCCCGGGCCAGCCGCGCCCAGCTGGATGCAGCAATGGAGAGCATGACCGACGCGGTCTTCATCTCGGATACCCAGGGCCGGTTCCTCGAGTTCAATGAGGCCTTCGCCACCTTCCACCGCTTCCCGAACAAGGCCGCCTGCTCCCGCACCTTCGCGGACTACCCGGACCTGCTGGAGGCCTACGGGGCTGACGGGCGGCCCCGGCCCCTCGACCAGTGGGTCACCCTCCGGGCGCTGCGGGGCGAGTCCGGCTCCAACGCCGAGTTCACCCTGCGCCGCAAGGACACCGGGGAGACCTGGGTGGGCAGCTTCAGCTTCGGCCCCATCCGGGACCCGGAAGGCCACATCGTCGGGGCCGTGGTCACGGCTCGTGACATCTCGGAGCGCAAGCGGGCTGAGGCGGAGCATGAGAAGCTCCAGGCCCAGCTCCAGCAGGCCCAGAAGCTGGAGAGCCTGGGCATCCTGGCGGGGGGCGTGGCCCACGACATGAACAACGTCCTGGGGGCCATCCTGGCCATGGCCACCGTGCACCAGCAGAAGGCGGCGGAGGAGAGCGCGCTGCACCGGGACATGGGCACCATCATCCAGGCCTGCCAGCGCGGGGGCAGCCTGGCCAAGGGCCTGCTGGGCTTCGCCCGGAAGAACCTCAGCGAGGAGTGCGAGGTGGACCTCAACACCGTGGTCCGGGAGGGGGTCTCCCTGCTGGCGCAGACCACGCTCCAGCATGTGCGGCTGGTGACTGATCTGGAACCTTCGCCCTGCTGTGTGAAGGGTGATCCCGCCTCCCTGAGCCATGCCCTCATGAACCTCTGCGTGAACGCCGTGGACGCCATGCCGGAGGCCGGTACGCTGCTGCTCCGGACCCGGCGCGAGGGCGTCAAGGCGGTGCTGGAGGTGGCCGACACGGGCCTCGGCATGCCCCGGGAGGTGCTCGAGAAGGCCCTGGATCCCTTCTTCACCACCAAGCCCCAGGGCAAGGGGACGGGGCTGGGCCTGCCCATCGTCTACGGCACCGTCAAGGCCCACCACGGCCGGATCGACATCCAGAGTGCACCGGGGCAGGGGACCACCGTCCGCATCGAGCTCCCGGCCTGCGAAGGCTCGACGCTGCCCGCGCACCCGGCCCCGGAGACTCCCCCGAAGCCCGGCCAGCCCGCGCTGAACCTGCTGCTGGTGGACGATGACGAGCTGATCCAGATGGCCATCCAGGGCCTGCTGGAGATCCTGGGCCACACCGTCACCACTGTCTCCAGCGGCGAGGAGGCCCTGGCGCGCCTGGAGGCGGGCCTCCGGCCGGACCTCATCATCCTCGACATGAACATGCCGGGCCTCGGCGGCGCGGGCACGCTGCCTGAGATCCGCCGCCTGCTGCCCGAGGTGCCCGTGCTGCTGGCCACGGGCCGCTCCAACCAGGGGGCCGAGGACCTGGTCGCCTCGCAACCGGGGGTCACCCTCCTGGCCAAGCCCTTCACCCTCGAAGAGCTGCGCCGCCAGCTGGACCCTGCCACGCGGGGGTGAGTCTGGACTACCCATTCCTGGTGTCCGCTCACGTAGCGGCTTCGCCGATACGCGAGATAGGCTGACTTCGGGTGGTCGCGAGGTCTCGGGTACCCTGGGGCGGTCCCTGATCTGGAGGCTCATGCACACGGCGGCGCGCACGCACGGCTTCACCGAGTCGGTCATCCGGGGGATGACGCGGCTCGCCAACGAGCATGGCGCCATCAACCTGGCCCAGGGTTTCCCCAACTTCCCGGCGCCCGAGGCGCTGAAGGAAGCCGCCATCGCGGCCATCCGCGCGGACGTGAACCAGTACGCCATCACCTGGGGCGCGAAGCGGCTGCGCGAGGCCCTGGCCCGCAGGATGCAGGACTGCTACGGCCTGACCGTGGACCCCGAGACCGAGATCACGGTCACCTGCGGCGCCACGGAGGCCATGGCGGCGGTGCTGCTGGCCCTGGTGGATCCGGGGGAGGAAGTGATTGTCTTCGAGCCCTGGTACGAGAACTACGGCCCGGACGCAGTGCTCTGCGGCGCTCGGCCAATCACTGTGCCCCTGCCCGTGGGCCAGCCCCTGGACCTGGACCGGCTGGCCCGGGCCTTCGGACCGCGAACCCGGGCCCTCATCCTGAACACGCCCAACAACCCCACGGGGAAGGTCTTCAGCGCCGACGAGCTGGCGGGCATCGCCGCCCTCTGCCAGCGGCACGGGGCCTATGCCATCACCGACGAGATCTACGAGCACATCGTCTACGAGGGCCGGCACATTCCGCTGGCCACCCTGCCTGGCATGGCCGAGCGCACGGTGACCATCTCCGGGGCCTCCAAGACCTACGCCATCACCGGCTGGCGCATCGGCACCATCCTGGCCCCGGCGGAGCTGACCGCCGCCATCCGCAAGGTCCACGACTTCCTCACCGTGGGGGCCCCTGCACCGCTGCAGGAGGCGGTCGCCTTCGCCATGGAGACGCTGCCTCCGGCCTACTACACCGACATGGCCGAGGCCTACCGCCACCGGCGCGACCTGCTCTGCGGCGCGCTCACCCGGGCGGGCTTCTCCCTGCAGCCGCCCCAGGGCGCCTACTACGTGCTGGCGGACTACTCGGCCCTGGCCAGCGAGCCCGACACCGCCTTCGCCGCGCGCCTGGTGCGGGAGGCGGGCGTGGCCACGGTGCCCCTGTCGAGCTTCACGACGGAGCCCAATCCGCCGCGCATGGTGCGCTTCGCCTTTTGCAAGACCGATGACCTGCTGGAGGAGGCCGCGCGGCGGCTGCGGGCCTTTGCGGAGCGGTAGGCCCTCAGGCCAGGAACTGGAGGCCGCTGGAGAAGCCGCCTTCAATCTCATGCGTCCAGCGGACCTCAGCTGAAACAGGCAGGCTGGAGTCCCCTCCGAGCAGAGGGAGGTGCAGCCGCAACACCTCACCCACCCGCAGAGCCATGGTGGTCACAAGGTTCAAGCCGCCTTCGCTGAGGTCGTGGCACTGGCCCTGGGTGGCGTCCTCGACCGCGGCACAGCCCGACTCTGCGATGTGATCGAAGCACACCGTCAGGTTCATGGGCGTTCGGAGATAGCCTCGCGAGTTGATGTAAGTAGTCATGCGTATTGAACTCTAACATTCGGAGCCCCTTCTGTCGTGCTGGAAGGGGGGCGACCAGGGTGCGCATCGCCATCCGCGCAGGACGACACCGTGAGCCAACGGTGGGCCTTTGCAGGGCGCTGGAGCCAGGCCTCAGGCCAGGAACTGGAGGCCGCTGGAGAAGCCGCCTTCTTCTTCCTTGGTCCAGAGCACTTCGGAGGAAACAGGCACACTGGTGGGCCCGCCCGGCAGGGGAACGTGGAGCCGCAGGATCTCGCCCCGGCGCAGCGGCATGGCGGTCCGCAGGCTCAGGCCGCCTTCGCTGATGTTGCGGGCCACGCCGTGGGCGACGGCCAGGGAGGAGGCGCTAGCCAGTGCCGAGGCAGACTCGTAATTCACCAGCTGGCTCATGGGCCTGCGGGGACTGGTGCGTTTTTCATGGGTAATGATCATACGTAAATTTACCTATGTTATCGACTCTAGCATCACCAATGCCCAACGGCAGCGTGAGATTGACCTCGCTTCAGCGGAACAGGGCCCCGCCCGAGAGGTTGCCAGCCTCGATAGGGGCCACCTCCTCGCGCAGGTAGCCCGGGTGCCACATGGCCTGGGCGATGGCCGCCGGGATGTCCTCGTCGGCGATGGACCTCCTGGCCACGCCAGCGTTTCGCGCCTCCCTCACCACGGCCTCGGCCACCGAGGCGGTCACCTCCCGGATCCGGGCGGTGGGCGGAAAGAGGCTGCCGACTTCCAGCTCTCCGGGGTGCACGTTCTCGGCGAGGCGCCGCGCAGCTGCGGTGAACATGCCCGTGGTCACCTCCGTCGCTTCCGCGACCAGGATGCCCAGGCCCATGCCGGGGAAGATGAAGACGTTGTTGCTCTGGCCGATGACGTGCACGCGGCCGCCGAAGTGCACGGGCTCGAAGGGGCTGCCCGTGGCCACCAGGGCCCGGCCCTCGGTCCAGCGCAGGAGGTCCTCGGGCTTCGCCTCGCACTTGCTGGTGGGGTTGGACATCGGGAAGACCAGGGGACGCTCCACGTGCCTGGCCATCTCGCGGATGGCCTCCTCCGTGAAGGTGCCGGGGTCGCCGGAGGTGCCAATGAGCAGGGTGGGGTGCTAGGCCCGCACCACCGCGAGCAGGTCCCGGGGCTGACCCAGGCCCAGGCCGAACCGCTCGGCCAGCGCTGCAGGCCAGGCGAAGTCCCGGGCGTGCGGCTCGAGGCTGGGGTCGTCCTGAGTCAGCAGGCCGTTGAGGTCGAGGTTGGCTGTGGCCTGGAGAAGCTGATCCCCCTCGAGCCCCGCCTGCTGCAGGGTGGCCCGCACCAGCCGCGCGATGCCGATGCCGGCGGCGCCGGAGCCGAAGAACAGCACCCGCTGTTCCTGGAGGGGGACGCCTGTCGCCCGGCTGCCGGCGAGCAGACCCGAGACAACCACTGCCGCCGTACCCTGGATGTCGTCATTGAAGCTGGTGATGACCTTCTGATAGCGGTCGAGGAGGCGGAAGGCGTTGGCTTTCTTGAAGTCCTCCCACTGCAGGAGGACCCGGGGGAAGCGCCGCTTCACCGCGAAGACGAACTCCTCCACCAGGGAGTCGTATTCCGGCCCCCGGAGGCGCGGCGCCCGCCAGCCCAGATACAGCTCGTCGGCCAGGAGGTCCTGGTTGTCGGTGCCCACGTCCAGGCTGATGGGCAGAGTCTGCCAGGGCGGGATGCCCGCCGCGGCGGTGTAGAGGGCAAGCTTGCCGATGGGGATGCCCATGCCGCCAGCGCCCTGGTCGCCCAGGCCCAAGATCCGCTCGTTGTCGGTGACGACGATGAGGCGCACCTCATCGAAGGGCGCGTTGCCAAGCACCTCGAAGATCCGGCCCCGGTGCTCCGGAGTGATCCAGATGCCCCGGGCGCGCCGGAAGATGTGGCTGAACTCCTGGCAGGCCTGACCCACCGTGGGTGTGTAGACGATGGGCAGGAACTCCTGGATGTGGTCCAGCAGCACCCGGTAGAAGAGGTGCTCATTCCGGTCCTGCAGGGCCGCCAGCCCGATGTATTTCTCCAGGGGATCCTGCTTGCGGCTGATGTTGGCGTAGGCCCGGGCGCACTGCTGGTCCTGGGTGCTCACGGTGTGGGGCAGCAGGCCCTCCAGCCCGAAGGCGACGCGCTCTTCCTGGGTGAAGGCGGTGCCCTTGGTGTACATGGGGTGCCTCAGCAGCCGCGTGCCGCGGTAGGGGACCGCCAGATGGGGATTTCCGTGCTTGTCGAACTTCAGGCTGAAGCGTTCCATGTCAACTCCTTCCCAAGGCGGTGGACGTCGCCCTGCACCCACAGGCACAAGTCACCAACCGCCTGCCCAGGCGCAGCCAGTCAGGGGCACTCAGCTGCAGAGCCATACACCACCCCTCGGGAAACGGCCTCAGGCCGAACCCAGACAGCAACCCCGAGATGAACGCCCCCAATATGTGGTCCGGCCCTAGGAAAGTCGAGACCTCGGGGCACTTCCACTCCGCTCCGTGGGCTGGATTTTTGTCACGGATTTGTCTGATGCTAAGTTTCAAGATCAGTCCGTGGGGTATCCTCTCCTCGACCCCAGGAGATTGTCGGTGCCCATCGCAAGCTGGAATTCCCGCTTTCTGACCGGTATCGAGATCATCGATACCCAGCATGAGGCGCTCTTCCAGACCGTGAACACCCTTGCTGATGCGGTCAAGGTGAACAATGCGTCTCCGCGCGTGGGCGGCTACCTCGAGATGCTGGCTACCCAGACGAAAGAGCACTTCACCACAGAGGAGCAGTTTCTGACCGAGTCCGGCAATCGGCAGCTCCGCTCCCACCTGGAGGAGCACCGCGCCCTCAACGCCAAGCTGCAGGAGCTCCAGGCCAAGCACAGCCATGGTGGCCTGGTGTCCGCTGACGTGGCCCTGTTTTTCGCCGAGTGGTTCGCCCACCACCTCGCCGAGGTGGACATGGCCAACGGTGGGTCGAACTGGAAGCCGGCTCCCGCCCCCGGGACTTGAGGTCTGCCTAGGCAACAGCTCAGGTGCGGAGCAGCTCGCGACGGATGGACTCGGCCACCTGGCGGACCGCCTCGGAGCCGGAGTCGTCCCCGGAGAGCTGGTGGGCCTGCTGGATGCGGCGGGCGATGGCGAGGCAGGCCTCGGCGGTGGTCTTCTCGATGACTTTGACGGGGGGCTTGGACAGGACGTTTCCCGGTGGCATGGATCCTCCAATGCGGTTCCGGCGGGTGGAAGAAGGTGTTTGGACTGGCTTCCTCCTAGGATGCCCATAGCAGGACGTTCGTTCCTGGATTTTTCCGGCACTTGTGCGGACGGGAGCCGGCACCTCGCGGCACCCTAGATCCTTCGCTGTACCAACCGGTCGGTTCGCTGCATCCAACCTCCATTCAGGAGGCTCGGCATGAGACCACGCACGATTCTGGGCGTCCTCGTCCTGGCCGGAGCCCTGGCGGGCTTTGGCTTTGCCGTATCAACCCCCCGGAGCGCCCCTGCGGCGGCTCCAGCCCCTCGCGAGGATTTCAAGGTGACCGACACTCCGAAGCCATCCCAGACTGAGCTGAAGCAGAAGCTCACGCCCATGCAGTACCACGTGACCCAGGAGGCGGGCACCGAGCCGCCCTTCCGCAATGAGTTCTGGAACGAGCACCGGGAGGGCGTCTACGTTGATGTGGTGAGCGGGAAGCCCCTCTTCAGCTCGAAGGACAAGTTCGACTCGGGCTGTGGGTGGCCGAGCTTCACCAAGCCCCTGGAGGGGCAGGACGTGGTCGAGAAGCGCGACATCACCCTGGGCATGGTCCGGACCGAGGTGCGCTCCCGGGCCGTGGACAGCCACCTGGGCCACGTCTTCGAGGACGGCCCCGCGGACCGCGGCGGCCTCCGCTACTGCATCAACAGCGCCGCCCTGCGCTTCGTGTCCGTGGCCGATCTGGAGAAGGAAGGCCTGGGTAGCTTCCTGCCCCTCTTCGGCAAGGCTGCTGCGGCCGCGAAGGAAGAGCTGGCCACCCTGGCCGGCGGCTGCTTCTGGGGCATGGAGGACCTGCTGCGCAAGCAGCCAGGTGTGCTGGGCACCGAGGTGGGCTACACCGGCGGCACCGTGGCCAAGGCCACCTACGAGCATCACGAGGGCCATGCGGAGGCGGTGCAGATCCGCTTCGATCCCTCGAAGACCACCTATGAGGCGCTGCTGCGCTTCTTCTTCCGCATGCACGACCCCACCACCCTGAACCGCCAGGGCAATGACACAGGCAGCTCCTACCGCAGCGCGATCTTCTTCCACTCCGAGGCCCAGCGGCAGGCTGCGGAGAAGGTGAAGGCCGAGGTGGACGCCAGCGGCAAGTGGAAGCGCCCGATCGTCACCGAGCTCACCGCCGCCGGCCCCTGGTGGCGCGCCGAGGAGTACCACCAGGACTACCTCATCAAGCACCCCGGTGGCTACACCTGCCACTGGGTCCGGGACTGAGCGAACGCAACTCGCTCCACCACAAAGGTGGCCGCAGATAGTGTCTTTCTTCGTCGTTCTGGTTTTCAGGAAAAGATGGTTTAACCACAAAGAACACAAAGGCCACAAAGAAAAGAAGGAGCTGGATAGATAGGCTCTTCTTTGTGCCCTTTGTGTTCTTTGTGGTTCCTATTTTCTTGTGAAGACGGATTCACCACGAGATTTCAGCTTGTCTCGCGTATCGACGTAGCCGATACCGAGAAGACGGGAAGACCAGGAAAAAGTAGGAATAGCTTGTCTTCCTTCGTGGTCTTTGTGGTCTTCGTAGTTAAGGGTTTCCCGATTATCGGCCAAGCTCAGCCCCAGCCATTCAAGATCAAAAGCGGAACCACAGATGACGCAGATTCCGCAGATCGGCGCCGACCCACCGGCCTGGTGCCGGGTACGCTTCGGGGCAGTGCCGCGAAACCAGAACCATTGCCAGTGATGTCCCTGACGGCAGGGAGAGGGCCGCAGCGTCAGCATGGGGCTCCATCCAGGGGCGCCGCAGCCGCGCCCTTGAGAGCGCGGCCGGGGCGCCCCTGGATGACTTCCGGCGCCGCCGGAAGCCGCCTCCGGCGGGTCCCTGCGGGTGGTGTCGGCACCCATCTGTGCAATCGCCTTGATCACCGGCAGGGACCGGGTGCCCAGGGCAGCAAGGCCTAGGGTGGAGGCGCGGCATCTGCGTCATCTGTGGACCGCTTTTCAGGCTGAAGCTGGCCGATAATCCGGAAGGGTTTTTCAGCCCTCACACCCGGAAGTTGTCGGGGCGCCAGGTCTGGATGCGCTTCTTGATGGCTTCGCCGTCGAGCTTCTGGTCGAGGGCTTCGCGGACGCGGTCGGCGAGTTCGGCGTCGGCGGCGAAGCGCAGGCCCACGAACTGCTTCGGTGTCAGTTCGGCGATGCGGCCCTGCAGATCGGAAGGCAGCAGGCGCTGCATGCGGAGGGTCTCCTCCAGGCGGATCAGCCGGTCCTGGACCTTGAGGGCCGAGCCGCGAGTCACCAGGGCCAGGAGCACCAGGATCAGGCAGAGCACCATGGCCCAGGCCGCGTGGAGGCTCGGATACTTGATGACGTGCCAGACGCTGGTGAACCAGCTGACCAGGAGCACCGGGAGCACGATGAAGTGCATCAGGGGATCGAAGCGACGGTGGTGCGCGTAGGACTGTTGTTCAGACATGGAGGCTCCTCGGCAAAGGTGAAGATTACAGCACTGGACACTCAGGTAGGGCCTTGAAGAAGAAAAAACAGTCAATGATACTCAAAAAAGTGTCAATGTGTGCCGCTGAAATCCCTAAGGGGCACCTGCTGGTTGCTGTTCAAGCAAAGGACAAATCAGCCACCGATGAACACCGATGAACACCGATAAAACATGATAAAAACAAAAAGAATTATCTATATAGTTTCTTCTTTATCAGCTTTTTATCGGTGTTCATCGGTGTTCATCGGTGTTCATCGGTGTTCATCGGTGGTAAAAAAAGCTTGTTTCACTAGTCCAGCGGCCCGCTGCGCCTTCGCTTCAGGTCGGAGGCTTTCTTTTTGGCGTCCAGGCGGCGCTCCTTGGAGGCTCGGGTGGGGCGGGTGGCCCGGCGGGGAATGGGGCGCACCAGGGCGGCCCGGATGCCTTCGGCGACCTTCTCCCGGGCGTCGTCGAGGTTCTTGAGCTGGTCCCGGGTGCGGTCGCTGACCACCATCCACAGGCCCTCGGCGTCGAGCCGGTTGCGCTGGGCCGCGCGGAGTCGCAGCAGGGCGTCCTCGGGGAGGCCTTCGATGGCCGTGAGGTCGATGCGCAGCTCCACCTTGGAGGACACCTTGTTGACGTTCTGGCCCCCGGCGCCGCCGGCGCGGACCGCCTTGAACCGGATGGCCTCGCCGGGGACCCGGACGGAGGCGGTGACAGGGATGGGATCGGCCATGCCAACAGCCTAGCGCATCGCCTCCATGGGGCTCAGCCGCATGGCGCGGAAGGCGGGGTAGAGCCCGAACAGCAGGGCGAGGGTCAGGGCCACGATCCAGGCCGTGATGAGACCCACGGGATTGACCATGAGGCCGAAGGGGAAGTTGGACGAGAGGGCCTCGCAGAGCAGGGCGCCGGACAGGGTCCCGAGCAGCGCCCCCAGGGCCGCCAGCACCAGCGCCTCGAGCAGGAACTGGATGAAGATCTCGTGGTCCGAGGCCCCCAGCGCCTTCCGCAGGCCGATCTCGAAGCGGCGGTCGCTGAAGCTGATGAGCATCACCGACAGCACGCCCACGCCGCCCACCAGCAGCACGGTCCCGGCCAGGCTCAGGAGCACGACCTTCCAGCCGTGCATCTGCTCCAGGAAGTTCCGGTAGCCCTTGGCGGCTTCGGCGTCGAGGTCCATTACCTCGGCATCCTCGATGCCGTGGTGGGCCTGGCGCACGCGGCCCAGCAGCATGGCCGAGATCTCGCCCGCCTCCTGGGGGTTCCGCAGCTTGACCGTGACCTGGGCCAGCCGGTGGCTCGGGTCCATGCGGTCCATGTAGGTCTCCAGGGGGATGAGGATCCCGTTGGCGTCGTAGTAGTTCTCGTCGTTGAAGATCTGGCCGGGCGCCTGCACGCCCACCAGGCGGAAGGGCACGCCGTCCACCACCAGGTCGCGGCCCACGGGATCCGCGCCGCCGAAGAGCTTCGCCGCCAGGCTGGCGCCCACCACGGCCACGGTGGAGCGGCGGCGCTGGTCGTCCTCCGTGAGGCCGCGGCCGAGGGCGATGGGGCGGTTCATCCACTGGGCGTAGTCGGGGCTCACGCCCATCACGTACATACGCTCGGCGCCGCCGGGGGTCCGCACCGTGCTGGATTTCTGGGCCCGGGGCAGGAAGGCCAGCACCTTGGCGTTGGGCGCGTTCAGGCGGCTGAGGTCCTCGTAGCGGAGCCCGGGGCTCATGGCGAAGCGCTTGCGGTCCTCGCCGGTCTCGGGGGTCTTGGGGGCGATGCGGACGGTGCCATCCCAGCTCATGCCGGCGAAGCCCGTGCTGATCTTGTCCATGAGGCCGTCCAGCACCGAGGTCATGACCACCAGCGCGAAGACGCCGAGCATGAGCAGGGTGAGGGTCAGGAGGCTGCGCAGCTTGTGGGCCCAGAGCTCGACCAGGCCGGTGCGGATCACCTCCCAGAACATGCCCAGGCTGAAGCCGCGGGCCGCGGGGCGGAGGGCGGCTCTCTCACTCATAACGCAGGGCTTCCATGGGCGAGAGCCTGCTGGCCTTCCAGGCCGGGTAGAGGGCGAACAGGAACCCGAAGGCACCGGCCATGCCATAGGCCCAGAAGAAGCTGGCGGGGGTCATGTGCAGCGGCACGCCGATGCTGCGGGTGATGCCCCAGGAGAAGCCCACGCCGAGCACCAGGCCTGCGGCTCCGCCCAGGGCTGTGATGAGCAGGGCCTCGGTCATGAAGCTCTTGAAGATCTCCCGGCCGGAGGCGCCGATGGCCATCTTCACGCCCACCTCCCGGACCCGCTCCTTGAGGCTGGCCATCTGGATGTTGACGTTGACGATGCCGCCGCCCACCAGGGCCAGCACGCCGGACAACAGGAAGACGATGTCGTAGACGCTGCCCTGGCTCTGGCGGCGGCGCATGCGGGCGGCCACATCGTCCAGGCGGAAGTCGTCCTGAAGCCGGTGATTGGCGGACACCAGGCTCTTCAGCTGCTGGGCGAAGCCGCTCATGGCAGCCATGTCGGGGATGCGGAAGGTGACGCGGTCCACCCGCCGGTAGGCGTCGCCGTTCATGCGGCGCTGCACCAGGTTGGCGGGCACGGCGATGATGCGGTTGCGCCACCAGAACTGGTTGCCGCCCCCTTCGCGGAAGTGGAACACCCGCTCCTGGAAGGTGCCGATGACCGTGACGGGGATGTCGCCGATGCGCAGGGACTGGCCGAGGGCATCGCCTTTGGGGAAGAAGGTGGCGGCGGCCTCGGTGCCGAGGATGACCACGGGTGCGCCGCCTTCCATTTCAGAAAGAGAGAAGCCGCGGCCCTCGGCGAGGCCGTAGCCGTTGGCCGGGATGTAGTCGCCGCCGATGCCGCTGACCGACCGGTCCTGGTCCGCGAAGGCCGAGACGATGCGGGCCCGGGCGCCCTTCTGGCGGCTGACCCCCTGGATGGCGTCAGCCTTGAGCGCCTCGCCGCCGAGGGCGTCCGCATCGCGGAGGCCCAGGTTGGCCTGCTGCAGCGCCGACGGCTGGCCGTCCTTCATGGCGGTCCGGGGCATGACGTTGAGCTTGTCGAGGCCACCCATCTTGATGAACATCTCGTCGGCCCGCTTGCGCTGGCTGTCGGAGATGGAGAAGCCGCCCAGCACCGACGCCACGCCGAGCAGCACCCCGAGGGCCTGGAGGACCGAGCGGCCAAGGTTCTCCCTCAGCTCGGTCCAGGCTCCCAGCAGCCGCTCGCGGAAGGCGCCGGAGGCCTTCATGGCGCCGTCCGGGATCCGGCTTCGGCGTGGGACGCCTCCCACTCGCCACCCGCCGCTCCCTGGTGATGCGCGGTCAGGCGGGTGCCCGGCTCTTGGGAGGCCATCGAGGCCTCCCACTCGCCACCCGCCGCGACCACGCCATCCCGAATCTCAACCCGGCGCTCGGCCAGGGCGGCGATGTGGGGGTCGTGGGTGACCAATAGCAGGGTGTTCCCCTGGCGGTGCAGCTCCTGGAAGAGCTCCAGCACCTCGGCGCCGGTCTTGGAGTCCAGGGCGCCGGTGGGCTCGTCCGCCAGCAGCAGGGCAGGGCCGTTAGCCAGGGCCCGGGCCACGGCCACCCGCTGCTTCTGGCCCCCGGAGAGCGTCGCGGGCAGCTTGTCGGCCTTGTCGGCGATGCCCACCTTCTCGAGCAGGGCCAGGGCGCGCTCGCGGCGTTCTTTGCGGCCCACGCCCGCGTAGAGCATGGGCAGCTCCACGTTGCGGACGATGCTCGCCTTGGGCAGCAGGTTGTAGCTCTGGAACACGAAGCCGACCTTCTCGTTGCGGATGCGGGCCAGCTCACCGCCGCTGAGGCCCTGGACCGCGTGCCCGTCCAGGGTGTAGGTGCCAGCCGTGGGCAGGTCCAGGCAGCCGAGGATGGCCATGAGGGTGGACTTGCCGGAGCCGGAGGGGCCGACCAGAGCCACGAACTCGCCCTGCTGGACGCTGAGGTCCACGCCACGCAGCGCGTGGACGGCCGCGCCGTTGGCGCCATAGACCTTCGTCAGGCCCAGGGTCTCGATGATGGGGGCGCTGGCGTCCCTAGTTGTTCTCATCGTCCTTCTCGACCTTCTTCTTGCTGGGATCCTCGAGGCTGACCTGGTCGCCGGCCTTGAGACCGGCCAGGATTTCCACCCGCTCCAGGGTGGCGATGCCTGCCGTGACCTGGACCACGTCGAAGTATTCCTGCCAGTGGTCCGCCAGCCAGATGAACTTGCCGCGGCCCGTGAGACCCTCCTTGGCCTTGGCCAGGTCCTTGGGCGGCAGGTCCGCCTTCAGCCGGTAGACCACGGTCTGGCCATTGCGGCGCTGCAGGGCCTCCAGGGGCACGCTCACGGCCTTGTCCCGCTTCTCGCCCAGGATCTCCACATTGGCGCTCATGCCGGTGCGGAAGGACTCCGTGAGCTCGTCCAGGGCCACCTCGACCTTGAAGACCTTGATCTTCTCGACCAGGTCGGCCGCGGGAGCCACGAAGCGCACCTTGCCGGTGAAGGCCCGCTGGGGATAGGCATCCAGGCTGATGCGCACGGGCTGGCCGACGCGGACCTTGGCGATGTCCACCTCGTTGAGGTTCACCCGGACGATGAGCGAGGCCAGGTCCGCGACGGTGAAGACCACGGTGCCGGCGCTGAAGGAGCTGACGCCGGAGGTGATGGTGTCGCCCAGCTCCACGCCCTTCTTGATGACGACGCCATTCAGGGGGGCCGTGACCCGGGCCAGCTGGGTGGAGGCATTGCCGCTGATGGGAATGCCGCGGTCCTCGACGATCTGGTAGCGCGTCTGGGCGCTCTTGTAGGACTCCTCGGCCAGGTCCCGCGTGGTCCGGGCGGCCCGGTAGACCTGGTCCGAGATGAGGCCCAGGCGGAAGAGCTCGGCCTGCTGGGCGAAGTCCCGCTCGGCATTCTTGAAGCTCACCTTGGCCTGGGACACGCTGCCCTTCACATCGGAGAGGGTCTGGGCCTGGTTCACGTCGGGCTCCACCTCGGCCAGGACCTCGCCCGCCCGGACCGTGGCGCCCTCCCGGACCTTCAGGCCGACGATGCGCCCGGACACCGTGGACTTCACGTCCACCTTGGTGAGGGGATCCACCACGCCCACCTCGCGGACGCTCACCTGGAGGTCCTCGGCCTGCACCTTCCCGAGCCGGAAGGGGGTGCTGGCCTCGGCCTTCTTGCCCTTGCCGTCGCTCCCCTTCAGGGTGAGGAACATGCCCGCAGCCAGGGCCACCCCGGCGACCGATGCGATGATCCATCGCTTCTTCATGGAACCCCCTGATGGAAAAGATGCCGGGCGAGCCGGGATGCTGAATGAACTACGAGGCAGAGTCTGGGGCCGTTTAGCAGACAGCTGAGTGGGCAATCGGCCAGAGGGGGCTCCGGGTCGGCGAGGGGCCTATGGGGGCCGGCAAGACCCGCCGTTGCAACTCACCACACCCCAGTGGCGACTATCCACGTATCGGACCCTTAAACCTTTTCCATAAGCAGGAATGGCTTGGGTAACCGAACTGGCACAGCCTGCGCTACCTGGCCAGTGGGACGAATCCCCTTTGCGGCCCGGCCGCACCAGGAGCAACCATGATCAACCTATCCAAGCGTGTGGCCCTCATCGTGGCGGCCGGACTCATCGGCGCCTCCCTCATGGCCCAGGCCCCCACCGGCCCGCAGGTGGAGAAGAAGGGCGAGCGCGTCGAGCAGCGCGGCGCGGCCCAGGAGAGGAAGGGCGAGCGCCAGGAGGCCCGCGGCGCGAAGAACGTCGCCAAGGGCGAGGCCAAGGTGGCGAAGGGCGCCCGCATGGAGAAGCGCGGCGAGGCCCTGGAGGCCCAGGGCAAGGTGAAGCAGGGCGAGGCCCTCGAGAAGCAGGGCGAGCGCAAGGAGCGGGTGGGCGCGGCCCAGGAGAAGAAGGGTGTCAGGCAGGAAGTCCGCGGCGCCAGGAACGAGCGCAAGGGCGAGAGGAAGGAGGCCCGCGGCGAGCGCCTGGAGAAGAAGGGCTTGTAGGCCTTTGCTGAGGAAGCCAACGGCCCCCGGGTGGGGGCCGTTGGCTTGAGGGAAGGACTGCCGAACTTCAGAACTTTCCTCGAGGGTGCCCTGTGCCTGATATTTCTCATTGGATTCAACCTGGCAGAGGGGAAACCCGATAGAGGAATCAAGGACCCATCGGTCCAATGAGCCAGGGAGTCCCCATGGTGTTCGAGGTCGGTTCCACTCGGGTCGGGCCGCTGAGCACGTTCTTCGCCCCCCCGGAGCGAAGCTCTGAGCTAGAGCTGCGCCTGGAGGCCGAGCTTTGCCTGGCCAATCCCGTGGTCTGCTTCCTCCTGGAATCCATGGACGGACTGGTCCTGATCCTGGATGGCAACCGGCAGGTGCTCGCCACCAATGACCGGGTGCGGGATGTGGTCGGCCGTGCCGTAGAGGCCATGGGCCATCGGCCTGGAGAGCTCTTCGGCTGCATCCACCATGACCAGGGTCCCAGCGGGTGCGGCACCAGCTCAGCCTGTGCCCACTGCGGAGCCGTGGCGACCATCCTCGAGGTCCAGCGCTCTGGGCATGCTGTGGAAGGCGAGTGCCTGCTCACCCTGCGCAGCGGCGAGCTGACCCAGAGCGCGGAGTTCGAGCTGGCGGCCAGCCCCCTGCAGGTGGGGCTCCATACCTTCATCGTGGTGGTGCTGCATGACCAGAGCGCCCTGAAACGACGTGAGGCCCTGGAGCGGCTGTTCTTCCATGACGTCGCCAATCTCATGCAGGGCATTCGGGCCTGGGCGGAGCTGCTGGCCTCGGACTCCACCGTTACGCCGGGCGCGGCCCAGAAGGTCGCGCACCTCACGGACCTGCTGGACCGGGAGCTGCGCTCCCACCGGGCCATGGCCAGGGCGGAGCAGGGTGGCCTCCAGCCCCAGACGCGGGCCATCCTGCCCCTGGAGATCCTCCGGGACGCGGCGGATCTGGTGGCCCGCCACACGTTGGCCGGGGACCGCAAGGTGCGGCTGCTCCCGGCGCCGGAGCTGCTCATCCATACCGACCCGGAGCTGCTCTCAAGGGTGGTGCTGAACATTGCGGTCAACGCTGTCGAGGCCTCGGCCCCGGGGGAGACGGTCAGCCTGTCCGCTGTGCTTGAGGAGCAGGCGATCCGGTTCCAGGTCCACAACCAGGGAGAGATCCCCGAGGCGCATCGCAGCCGGATCTTCCAGCGCTCCTTCAGCACCAAGGGCAGCACCGGCAGGGGCCTGGGCACCTACGCCATGAAGCTCTTTGGCGAGAGCGTGCTGGGGGGCCAGGTGGGCTTCGAGACCAGCGCCGAAGGCACCACGTTCTGGATTCGCCTCGCTCGCTAGGGGCTGCGCCAGTAGGTGAAAGGCCTGTCGTCGGATTCTCCGCGCCTGTCTGGGACGGGGGACTAGCGGATGGTCTCCCGGGCGATCATGAGCTCTTCGTTGGTCGGCACCACGGTGACCACCACGCGCGAGCTGGGGGTGGTGATGATGCGCTCGCCCGTGCCCTGCTCGTTGGCCTCATGGTCCAGCTCCACGCCGAGGAAGCCCAGCTTGCTGCAGACCTTGGACCGGACGTAGGTGCTGTGGGTGCCGATGCCCGCAGTGAAGGTGATGGCATCCACGCCGTTGAGCACCGTGGCGTAGGCGCCGATGTACTGCCGGACGTTGTAGGTCAGGAGGTCCCGGGCCAGGCGGGCCCGGTCGTTGCCGGCGTCCGCGGCCAGCTCGATCTCGCGGAAGTCGGAGGACACGCCGGAGATGCCCAGCAGGCCGGACTTCTTGTTCAGCAGGTCCGTGATGGCGTTGTAGTCCAGGTGCTCGTATTCCATGAGCATCTCCACCACGCTGGGATCGATGGTGCCACAGCGGGTGCCCATGATCACGCCCTGGAGCGGGGTCATGCCCATGCTGGTGTCCACGCTCTTGCCGTGGTCCACGGCGCAGATGCTGGTGCCGTTCCCGATGTGGCAAGTGACGACGCGCAGGGAGCGCAGGGGGCGGCAGAGCAGGATGGCCGTGCGGGCGGCCACGTAGGCGTGGCTGGTGCCATGGAAGCCGTAGCGCCGGATGCCGTACTTCTGGCTCAGCTCGTAGGGGATGCCGTAGGTCCGGGCATGATCAGGGATGTTGTGGTGGAAGGCCGTGTCGAAGACCGCCACGTGGGGCACGTCCGGGAAGGCCGCGAGGGCGGTGCGGATGCCCATGGCGTTGGCGGGGTTGTGCAGAGGCGCATACATCGCGAAGTGCTCGACGTCGCGGATGACCTCTTCGGTGATCAGCACGCTA
This sequence comes from uncultured Holophagaceae bacterium, assembly GCA_903857495.1. Taxonomy (GTDB): domain Bacteria; phylum Acidobacteriota; class Holophagae; order Holophagales; family Holophagaceae; genus Geothrix. The sequence goes on from CAIOFF010000019.1 coordinate 48,732, forward strand.
TCGCCGTACTTCGGCCCGCCGTGCACCACCCGGTGGCCTACGGCGTGGATTGGCGTGTCGTGCAGGACCGTGGCGCGGAGGCGGTCCAGGATGGCCTCCAGGGCCTCCCGGTGGGTCGGCAGCGGCATGGCCTCCTTCCGCTTCTCGCCGTCGATGGTGCAGGCCAGGTTAGCCTCGCCCAGGCCGATCCGCTCGGCATTGCCTTCGGCGATGGAGGTCTCCTTCCCCATGTCGAAAAGATTGAACTTCAGGCTCGATGAGCCGGCATTCAGGACGAGTACAAGCACGGTTTCCCCCATGACAGGGACCAGTCTAGACCACACTGGGAGTGACCAAGGCCGCATTCTTTACTGAGGGGTCATCATCCCGAAAGGGCGCCCCTACGGCGTGAAGACGCCCCGGGCGAGCGTTGCCGGGTCCGGCCAGGGGGCTTCGAGGGCGGCCTCGGCGGCGGCCTCGAGCTCGACCTCCAGCCGGGGGGCGAGGCCCGGGTCCGGGGTCCAGCCCCGCTGGGCCAGCCAGGCCTCGAAGCGGGGCAGGGGGTCCTTGGCGGCCCACTGAGCGAGCAGGTCCTTGTCCACGTAGCGCTGGTTGTCGTGCTCGGCGTGGCCCTTCATGCGGAAGGTCTCGCAGACCAGGAATACCGGCCCCTTGCCATCGAGGCAGTGCTGCCGGGCCTCGGCGGCGGCGGCATAGACCGCCGCGGCATCGTTGCCATCCACGGTGAGGGTGAAGGCGCCCTGGGACCGCTGGGACATCCGACCCGCCATCTGGCGCTCGGGTGGGGTGGAGAACGCGAAGCCGTTGGCCTCGCCCACCAGGATCAGGGGCAGCTGCTGGACCACAGCGAAGTTGAGGCCCTCGTAGAAGGCGCCCGTGGAGCTGCCGCCGTCGCCGATCCAAGTCATGGCCACCCGGCGCTCGCCCTTCTGCCGGAACGACAGGGCCACGCCTGCCATGACCGGGATGAGCGCGCCCAGCATGGACGTAGGTGCGATGATGCCCCGCGCCACCGAGCCGAAGTGGTTGTTGTGCTCCCGGCCGCCGCTGGGGCCCGTGGCCCGGCCGAGATACTGCAGGAAGACCTCCGTGGGGGTCGCGCCGCGCACCAGCATGGCGCCCAGGTCGCGGATCAGGGGACCGATCACATCGTCGGGACCCAGGGCCAGAGCCGTGCCGCAGGCCGTGGCCTCCTGGCCCAGGCTGCGATAGACGCTGCCGAGGGTCTTTCCCTGCCGGAACAGCTTCACGATCCGCTCCTCCGTGAGCCGGGTGAGCAGCATGGCCTCGTGAAGGCGGAGGGCAGTGGCCTGATCCATCCGGTTAGCATAGACGAATGCTGACCCTTCGCCCCGCCGTTCCTGCCGATGCGCCCCTCATCCTCCAGTTCATCCGCGAGCTGGCCGACTACGAGCGCGAGCCCCAGGCCGCCGTCGCCACCGAGGCCGACATCCTGCGCTACGCCTTCTCGGAGTACCCCCTGGTGCACGTGACCATGGCCGACTGGGAGGGCAATCCCGCGGGCTTCGCCCTGTGGTTCCTCAACTTCAGCACCTGGGAGGGCAAGCCCGGCATCTACCTCGAGGACCTCTTCGTGCGCCCGGCGCTGCGGGGCAAGGGTATCGGCAAGGCCCTCCTGCAGGACCTGGCGGCCACCGCCGTGAAGGAGGGCTGGACCCGCTTCGTGTGGCAGGTGCTGGACTGGAACACGCCCGCCATTGAGTTCTACGAGGCCCACGGGGCCAAGGTGATGCGTGAGTGGCTGACCTGCCGGGTGGAAGGTGAGGCGCTACGGGAACTCGCCGGATCAGGGGAGTGAGGCGGATGATCTCAAAGGAAGACCTGGTTATCGGCCAGACCCCGCAGGAAAGGATCTCCACGAAGTTCACGAAGACGCCCTGCGGGCGCAGGAAGCACACGAATGCGCCCTGGCTCACCCCGGGCATCCCCAAGGGGGCGGCGGCTGGCTGCGGCCCCCAAAAGCCGTTCCAGCCGCCGCCCCCTTGGCCGGTCGCACGCGACCGGGGGCCGCAGGCCCAGATGCCCTTCCGAGGCGATGGCTGCGCCTTCGTGTCCCTCTGGGCAGGTTCTTCGTGCCCTTCGTGGAGCGATTTGAAGGTCCAAATGAGCGGAGCAAGGCCGATAACCAGGAAGGAAAACGACCCACCGGCAAGACGCCAATCTCCGGTGTTTGTATGACCTGGCCCCCGCTGCTCCGCCTGAAGGAGGCCCTGGGCCCTGGCGCGGAACTGGCGGTGGTGGGCGGCGCGGTGCGCGACGAGCTGCTGGGCCGGCCGCACGCGGACTGGGATCTGGCCACGCGGCTGCTGCCCGAGGTGGTGATGGCGAAGGCCCGGGCCGCGGGCCTGAAGGTGATTCCCACGGGCCTGCAGCACGGCACGGTGACCGTGCTCCTGGAGGGCCGGCCCGTGGAGGTGACCACCTTCCGCAGCGACGGCGACTACCGGGACGGCCGCCACCCGGATTCCGTCAAGCTGGGCGTGGACCTGCAGGAGGACCTCTCCCGTCGGGACTTCACCATCAACGCCATGGCCCTGCCCGTGGGTGGCGGCGACCTGGTGGATCCCTTCGGCGGCCAGGCGGACCTGGCCCTGCGCCTGATCCGCGCCGTGGGGGATCCCCTGCAGCGGTTCGGCGAGGATGGCCTGCGGACCCTGCGGGCCTGCCGCTTCGCCGCCCAGCTGGGCTTCGAGGTGGAGGCCGTGACCCTGGCCGCCATCCCCCAGCGCCTGGAGGTGGCCCGCAAGGTCTCGGTGGAGCGGGTCTTCACGGAGCTCGACAAGCTGCTGCGCGGCCGCGATCCGGCCAAGGGCCTGAACCTGCTGGCCGGGAGCGGCCTCCTGGATCTCTGGCTGCCGGAGCTGCGCCCGCTACTGGGCTGCGGCCAGAACCGGCACCACCGGCACGATGTGTGGGCACACACGCTGGCGGTGGTGGGTCTGACGCCCGCCGAGCCTGGCCTCCGCTGGGCGGCCCTGCTGCACGATGTCGGCAAGCCGGACACCCGGTCCACGGGGCCGGATGGCCAGGTCCACTTCTACGGCCACGAGGCGCGGTCGCTGGAGCTGGCCGACGGCCTCCTGGCGCGGCTCAAGGCCAGTCATGTCCTGCGGCAGGAGGTGGCCGCCCTCATCCGCCACCACGGGACCCATCCCTCGGCGGCCTGGGGCGACGCCGCCTGCCGCCGCTTCCTGCGCCACCTCCAGGAGGACAGCCTGCCGCTGGCCCAGTGGGGCGCCTTCCGCCGGGCGGACAATCTGGGCAAACGGCTCGACGCCGAGCGCCAGGAGGACGAGCACCAAGCCCTGATGGCGCGCCTGGAGGCCCTGGCCGCCGCCGCGCCGCCGCTCTCCGTGCGCGCCCTGGCCCTGGACGGCGCGGCCCTCATGCGGCTGACCGGGCGGCGCGGCGGCCCCTGGCTGGGCGAGCTCCAGCGCCACCTCCTCGAGGCCGTGCTGGACCACCCCGAGGCCAACACACCCGAGCGACTGGCCATCCTCGCCCGGGACCTGCTCGACGGCGATCAGAATCCATTGGGGTGAACCCATGGCGCGTTTGGGTTGATGGCCTCGAGTGAAGGGGGCGCGGGTCTTGTTTTTGTCGCCATAACGACGACAATGTAACGGGGGGACCGCCATGAAGACCATTCCGCTTCGAGACTTTCAGCGTGAAGGTGCCAAGGCCTTCGGGGTTACCTCATCGATTGAGCCTTGGCTGCTTGCCGGGCGCGATCAGGATTTCGTCCTGTTGCCGGTGACCCCCGAAAATCGTTCCTCCATCATGGATCTGGCTGAGGGTCTCGCGGCTGTCTTGGCCCTGCGCCAGGATCAGACGCGATCCGTTGAGGAGGGCCTGAGTCAGCTCAGCATCGAAGAGATTGACGAGGAGATCCGGGATGCGAGGAAGGCCCTCCGTCGCCGGAAGCAATCGGCATGAGCCGAGCCCTTGTGCTGGACACCAATGTCCTTGTCTCTGCTGCGCTGAAACCCGAGAGCGACCTCGCGCGAATCGTCGAGCAGGTACTGCTCAAGCGGATCCCCATTTATGTCTGCCCCTCGATCGTGCTGGAGTACCGCGAGGTCCTGAACCGGCCCAAGTTCCGCCCAATGGGATTCCCCCCGACTTGGTTCCCGCGGTTACTCCAGGTGGCGTTCCACGAACCCGAGCCAGCGAGTTGGTCATTGGGTGGGCCCGACAAGGACGATCTGGTGTTTCTCTCGCTGGCCAAGGCCTCCGGGGCGGTGCTGGTCTCCGGGAACCTGGCCCATTTCCCCGAAACGATCAGGGGCGGGGTGCTGGTTCTGTCACCCGCCGCTTACCTGGCAGGAGTGGCCTAGCCTTTGCCGTTCATATAAGAAAACGCCCGGCGACAGCCGGGCGTTTTCTTCGGGGAACGACCTTCCTCAGCCGGCGCCGCCGCCAACAACGGCGGGACGGTAGGTGATGCTGGCCTTCAGGAAGTCGCGGTTCATGCGGGCGATGTTTTCCATCTTGATGCCCTTGGGGCAGGCGATCTCGCACTCGCCGTGGTTGGTGCAGGTGCCGAACTCCTCGGCGTCCATCTGGGCGATCATGTCGCGGACGCGGCTGTAGCGCTCGGGCTGGCCCTGGGGCAGCTGGCCCAGGTGGTTGATCTTCGCGGAGACGAAGAGCATGGCGCTGGCGTTGGGGCAGGCGGCCACGCAGGCGCCGCAGCCGATGCAGGCGGCGGCATCCATGGCGAGCTCGGCATTCACCTTGGGGATCGGCAGGGCGTTGGCGTCCTGGGGGGAGCCCGTGGGCACACTGATGAAGCCGCCGGCGGCGATGATGCGGTCGAAGGCGGTCCGGTCCACCATCAGGTCCCGCAGCACGGGGAAGGCTTCCGCGCGCCAGGGCTCGAGGGTGATGCTCTCGCCGTCCTGGAAGCTGCGCATGTGCAGCTGGCAGGTGGTGGTGCGCTCCTTGGGGCCGTGGGGGCGGCCGTTGATGACCATGCTGCAGGTGCCGCAGATGCCTTCGCGGCAGTCGTGGTCGAAGGTGATGGGGTCCTCGCCCTTGCGGATGAGGCCTTCGTTGACGACGTCCAGCATCTCCAGGAAGGACATGTCAGGACTGACGTTCTCGGCGGGATACTCGACGAACTTGCCATCGCAGTTCGTGTTCTTCTGCCGCCATACGTGGAGGGTGAGATTGAGGTGCTTCGACATGGCTCAGTTCCTCACTTGTAGTTGCGGGTGGCAAGGTGGAGGCTCTCGAAGGCGAGCTGCTCGGTGTGTCGGACCGGCGCGTTCCCTTCACCCTGGTATTCCCATGCCGCGACGTGGCAGAAGCTCTCGTCATCGCGCATGGCCTCGCCCTCGCCCGTCTGCCACTCCTCGCGGAAGTGGGCGCCACACGACTCCCGGCGGTTGAGGGCGTCGAGGCAGAGCAGCTCGCCCAGCTCCAGGAAGTCCGCGACGCGGCCTGCCATCTCGAGGGACTGGTTGACCTCCTCGCCGGTACCGGGAATGCACAGGTTGTTCCAGAACTCCTCGCGGATCTGCGGGATCAGCTCCAGGGCCTTCTTGAGGCCGGCCTCGTTGCGGCCCATGCCGGAGTATTCCCACATGACCTTGCCCAGCTCCCGGTGGAAGTGGTCCGGCGTCTGCTTGCCCTTGATGGCGAAGAGGCGGCCGATCTGGTCGGTCACGGTCTGTTCCGTGGCCTTGACGGCGGGATCGTCCAGCTTGATGCGGCTGCCGGGCTTGATGCCGGCCAGGTAGCCCCCGATGGTGTAGGGAATCACGAAGTAGCCGTCGGCCAGACCCTGCATGAGGGCGGAGGCCCCCAGGCGGTTGGCGCCGTGATCGGAGAAGTTGGCCTCACCCAGCACGAAGAGGCCGGGGATGGTGCTCTGCAGGTTGTAGTCGACCCACAGGCCGCCCATGGTGTAGTGGGAAGCCGGGTAGATGCGCATGGGCGTCTTGTAGGGGTTCTCGTCGGTGATGCGCTCATACATCTCGAAGAGGTTGCCGTAGCGCTCTTCAATCTTGGGCTGCCCGAGGCGCTTGATGGAGTCGTCAAAGTCGAGGTAGACGCCGCGGCCCGTGGCGCCGATGCCACGGCCCTCGTCGCAGGCCTGCTTGGCGGCGCGGCTGGAGATGTCCCGGGGCGCCAGGTTGCCGAAGGAGGGATACTTCCGCTCCAGGTAGTAGTCGCGGTCGTCCTCGGGGATCTGGCTGGCGGGCTTGCCGCAGTCCTCTTTGCGCTTCGGCACCCAGATGCGGCCGTCGTTGCGCAGGGACTCGGACATCAGCGTGAGCTTGCTCTGGTGGTCGCCGGTGACCGGGATGCAGGTGGGGTGGATCTGCGTGAAGCAGGGATTGGCGAAGGCCGCCCCCTTCTTGTAGGCGCGCCAGATGGCGGTGCCGTTGCAGCCCTTGGCATTGGTGGACAGGTAGAAGACGTTGCCGTAGCCGCCGGTGGCCAGGCAGACCGCGTCGGCCACGTGGGATTCGATCTTCCCCGTCACCATGTTGCGGGTCACGATGCCCTTGGCCACGCCGTCCACCACGATGACTTCCAGCATCTCGTGCCGGGAGAACATCTTGACGGCACCGAGGCCGATTTGCCGCTCCAGGGCCTGGTAGGCGCCCAGCAGCAGCTGCTGGCCGGTCTGCCCGCGGGCGTAGAAGGTGCGGCTCACCTGGGCGCCGCCGAAGGAGCGGTTGTCGAGGAGGCCACCGTATTCGCGGGCGAAGGGCACGCCCTGGCCCACGCACTGGTCGATGATGTTGTTGCTGACCTCGGCCAGGCGATGCACGTTGGCCTCGCGGGCGCGGAAGTCGCCGCCCTTGACCGTGTCGTAGAAGAGGCGGCGGACACTGTCGCCGTCACCGTGGTAGTTCTTGGCGCCGTTGATGCCACCCTGGGCGGCGATGGAGTGCGCGCGGCGCGGGCTGTCCTGGTAGCAGTAGCACTCGACTTCGTAGCCGAGCTCCGCCAGGGAGGCCGCGGCGGCGCCGCCGGCCAGGCCGGAACCCACGACGATCACCTTGTACTTGCGCTTATTGGCCGGGTTGACGAGCTTGAGGTCGAACTTGTGCTTGTCCCACTTCTTCTCGATCGGACCGTCTGGGATTTGGGATTTGAGTTCCATGGTTGGCTCCCTGGGATCAGTGAATGAAGCCGGTGATGACGGCGACGGGATACGAGATGTTGACGCCGACCACGAGCAGCGTGAGGCCCGTGGCGAAGTTCCGGCGGAGGCTCTCGTAGCGGGGGTGGGACAGGCCCAGGGTCTGGGTGAAGCTCCACACGCCATGCCACATGTGCAGACCCAGGCAGAGCTGGGCGACGATGTAGAAGGCGGCGGCGGCAGGGACCTTGAAGCCGCTGACGAAGTTCGCATAGGGGTTGGCGTGGTCGAAGGCCGGGTGGGCCTGGCCGGTGGTCAGGTGCATCAGGTGGAAGACGATGAAGGCCGCCAGGATGACGCCGCTCCAGCGCATGGTGCGGGAGGCCCAGGTGGAGGCCACGTTCTGCTGGGCCCGGTAGCCCACGGGGCGGGCGGCCAGGTTGTCGAGGGTGAGGGTGGTGGCGGACCAGACGTGGAGTCCGGTAGCCAGCAGCAGGACGGCGCGGAAGATCCAGATGCCGCCGCCGTGCAGCATGCTGTGCAGGAACTTGGCGTAGCCGTTGAAGGCCTCGGCGCCCATGTAGGCCTGGGTGTTCCCGATCATGTGGACCGTGACGAACCCGAAGAGGACGATGCCGGAGGCGGCCATGACGATCTTGCGGCCGACCGACGAGGCCAGGAAACCGTGGCCGCGTGCTTCCGCGCCCGCGATGCTCTGCTCAGCAACAGACATAGATGGACTCCTTGAAAAGGACGAATAAGTGGAACAGGGGTCCCGAAGGGGTGGGACCGGGTTCATAGAGCGGGGCCATATATGACCTGATTATCTTCCTGGGGGGAGGGAATCCCAAGCCCTAGGTGGCGGACCCTCGTCACAGTGTGTCCAGGCCCTCTCGGGAGGGGGTTGCCAGTGTTGTGTCTCCCAAGACCCGACCTTGCGCGGGAAGGCCTTTTTACGGTAAAGTCGCCTCAGAGCCATGCTTGATCTTTGGTGGAAACTCCCTGCGCGGGCCTCCTGCGCTGTGCACGCAGACCGCCTGGAATCCTGAGACTGCTTCCCCATCATCTTCTACCCCCCTGAGTCCCCCTTTTTTTGGAACCATCCGGAGGAAAAACCATGGTGACGATCAAACGCCTCTTCGACACGCTGGCGTCGACGAGAATCTTCAAGGGGGCGCTGACTGCGGTGTTCGCCCTCCTCCTGGCCACCCCGGCCTTCGCCGGAGAGGCAGACCTGAAAATTCCTGCCTTGGCGGGCAGCTTTCTGGGCATGACGGGCCACAACCTGCTGCTGATCGGGCTGTTCATCTGCCTGCTCGGCGTGGGCTTCGGCCTCGTGCAGTACGCCCAGATCCGGGACCTCCCGGTGCACAAGTCCATGCTCGAGATCTCCGAGCTGATCTACGAGACCTGCAAGACCTATCTGATCACCCAGATCAAGTTCATCTCGCTGCTCTGGGCCTTCATCGCGGTCATCATGATCGCCTACTTCAAGTACCTCTCCCACACGCCCATGGGCTGGGGCCAGGTGATCGTGGTGCTGCTCTTCTCGATCATCGGCATCCTGGGTTCCGTGGCGGTGGCCTGGTTCGGCATCCGCATCAACACCTTTGCCAACTCCCGGACGGCCTTCGCCAGCCTGGGTGGCAAGCCCTACCCCACCATGGAGATCCCCCTCAAGGCCGGCATGTCCATCGGCATGCTGCTGATCTCCGTCGAGCTGTTCCTCATGCTCGCGATCCTGCTCTTCATCCCCGGTGACGCCGCGGGCCCCTGCTTCATCGGCTTCGCCATCGGCGAGTCCCTGGGCGCCGCCGCCCTCCGCATCGCGGGTGGCATCTTCACCAAGATCGCCGACATCGGCTCCGACCTCATGAAGATCGTCTTCAAGATCAAGGAAGACGATGCCCGCAACCCCGGCGTCATCGCCGACTGCGTGGGCGACAACGCAGGCGATTCCGTCGGCCCCACGGCGGACGGCTTCGAGACCTACGGCGTCACCGGCGTCGCGCTGATCACCTTCATCCTGCTGGCCGTCACGGATCCCAAGATCCAGGTGGCCCTGCTGGTGTGGATCTTCGTCATGCGCGTGGGCATGGTCGTGACTTCCGCGGCTTCCTACTGGATCAACGGTCTGTATTCGAAGGCCAAGTTCGGCGCCCTCCTCAAGTTCGACTTCGAGACTCCCCTGACCACCCTGGTCTGGCTGACCTCGATCCTCTCCATCGTGATCACCTACGTCCTGTCCTGGCTGCTGATCGGCAACCTGCCTGACCACCTGTGGTGCAAGCTCTCCACGATCATCACCTGCGGCACCCTCGCCGGCGCCCTGATCCCCGAGCTGGTGAAGGCCTTCACTTCCACCAACTCCGGCCACGTGCGCGAAGTGGTGACGGCCTCCAAGGAGGGCGGCGCCTCGCTCAACATCATCTCCGGTCTGGTCGCGGGCTACTTCTCCGCCTACTGGATGGGCCTCACCATCGTGGGCCTCATGGGCGCTGCCTACTACGTGTCCACCTTCGGGCTGGCCGGCTTCATGGCCGCTCCTGCGATCTTCTCCTTCGGCCTCGTGGCCTTCGGCTTCCTGGGTATGGGCCCCGTCACCATCGCGGTGGACTCCTACGGCCCCGTGACCGACAACGCCCAGTCCGTCTATGAGCTCTCCACCATCGAGAACATCCCCGGCATCGAGGCGGAGATCCAGAAGGACTTCGGCTTCAAACCCGACTTCGAGAACGGCAAGATGTACCTCGAAGAGAACGATGGCGCCGGCAACACCTTCAAGGCCACGGCCAAGCCCGTGCTCATCGGCACCGCGGTCGTGGGCGCCACCACCCTGATCTTCTCCATCATCCAGCTGCTCAACGGCAAGTTCGGTGAGGTGATCGCCAAGATCCCCGGCCAGATGCCCGTCCAGCAGGGCCTCTCCATCATCAACCCCCTGTTCCTGCTCGGTCTCATCACCGGCGGCGCCATCATCTTCTGGTTCTCCGGCGCGGCCTGCCAGGCCGTGGCCACGGGCGCCTACCGGGCGGTGGAGTTCATCAAGCAGAACATCAACCTCGACTCGGACGCCACCAAGGCCTCCGTGGAAGACTCCAAGAAGGTCGTGGAGATCTGCACCCAGTACGCCCAGAAGGGCATGCTCAACATCTTCCTGGCGGTGTTCTTCTCCACCCTCGCCTTCGCCTGCGCCAACCACTACTTCTTCATCGGCTACCTGATCTCCATCGCCGTCTTCGGGCTCTACCAGGCCATCTTCATGGCCAATGCCGGCGGCGCCTGGGACAACGCGAAGAAGCTCGTGGAGACCGAGCTGAAGGCCAAGGGCACCGAGCTCCATGACGCCTGCGTCGTGGGCGACACCGTCGGCGACCCCTTCAAGGACACCTCTTCGGTGGCCCTGAACCCTGTCATCAAGTTCACCACCCTCTTCGGCCTCCTGGCCGTGGAACTGGCCATCGAGCTGAACCCGACCACGGCCCACGTGGCCGCGCTGATCTTCTTCATCATCTCCACGGTCTTCGTGTGGCGCTCTTTCTACGGCATGCGCATCCCCACCGTGGCCGTCGACTAGACTGCCCGCGAGAAGGTCTTTTCCGAACACAAGAGGGGCCCTTCGGGGCCCTTCTTCGTGTGCTACCTTGGGGGCCGTGAGGTCCCCATGCTGCATCGTTTCTTTCCCTTCTCAGCCGCCCTCCTCGCCTGTGTGAGTCTCATGGCTACCGATCCTGCACCCCAGCCCCCCGTCGCTCCCCAGCGCCCTCACGTGAGCCTGTGGCATGGCGAAAAGGTCAGTGACCCCTGGTTCTGGCTCCGGGAGAAGAGCAGCCCCGAGGTGGTGGCCTACCTCAACGCGGAAAACGCCTACACCGAGGCCATGACCAAGGACCTCAAGCCCTTCTCCGAAGCGCTCTACAAGGAGATGCTGGGGCGCATCAAGCAGACGGACCTGAGCGTCCCGGTCCGGCGCGGCGCCTACTACTACTACTCCCGAACGGAGGAGGGGAAGCAGTATCCCATCCAGTGCCGCCGGAAGGCCGCCAAGGGCGGCGCCGACGACCCCAAGGCCGCCGAGGAACTCCTGCTGGACCAGAACGAGCTGGCCAAGGGCCTGAAGTTCCTGAGCCTCGGCGGCATGGCGGTCAGCGACGACGACCGCACCCTGCTCTACAGCACCGATGACACCGGCTTCCGCCAGTACCGCCTCTTCACCAAGGACCTGGTCACGGGCAAGGTGAGCGCCCCCCTGGCGGAGCGGGTGACCTCCTTCACCTGGGCGGCGGATGCTCGGCACGTCTTCTTCGTCACCGAGGATGACGTCACCAAGCGCTCGAACCAGCTCTGGCGCCTGGACCTGAAAGCCGGCAAGCCTGTCCTGGTCTTCGAGGAGAAGGACGAGCTCTACCGCATGAGCCTGGGGCGCACCCGGGACCACAAGTTCCTGCAGGTGGAGGTGCAGTCCACGGACACCTGGGAGTCACGCTACCTGGCGGCCGCCCAGCCCCTCGGCGCCTTCAAGGTGCTGCTGCCCCGGCAGAAGGGCCACAAGTACGACTTCGAGCACCGCGAGGGCACCTTCTACATCCGCACCAACCGGGATGCCAAGAACTTCCGCCTGGTCACCGCCCCCGCGGCGACGCCGGATCCCTCCCACTGGAAGCCCTTCGTGGCGCATCGCCCAGGCGTGCTGATCGAAGGGGTCGATCTCTTCCGCGACTTCCTGGTGGTGGTGCAGCAGCGCGAGGGCCTGGCCCAGTTCCGCATCCAGGACCTCAAGACCGGCGCCTGGCGCGAGGTGGCCTTTCCCGAGGCTGTCTACGCGGCCTTCCCCGGCGGGACGCCCGAGTACACCTCCAAGACCTACCGCCTGAACTACCAGTCCCTGGTGACCCCTCAGAGCATCTACGACTGCGACCTGGCCACGGGCAAGCAGACCCTCCTGAAGGAGACCGAGGTCCTGGGCGGCTACGACAAGGCCCAGTACGCCACGGAGCGCCTGTGGGCCACGGCCCGGGACGGGGTGAAGGTGCCGCTCTCCGTGGTCTACCGCAAGGGCGTCAAGCGCGACGGCAGCGCGCCGCTCTTCCTCTATGCCTATGGCTCCTACGGCTATGGGACGCCCCCCGCGTTCTCCAGCACCCGCCTCAGCCTGCTGGACCGGGGCATGGTCTACGCCATCGCCCACATCCGCGGCGGCAACGAGCTGGGCGAGGCCTGGCACGACGACGGCATGCTCCTGAAGAAGATGAACACCTTCACGGACTTCATCGATGCCGCAGAGTTCCTGGTGAGGGAGAAGTGGACCGCCAAGGACCGCCTCGTCATCGAGGGCGGCAGCGCCGGGGGCCTGCTCATGGGCGCCGTCACCAACCTGCGCCCGGACCTCTTCAAGGCCGTCCACAGCGCCGTGCCTTTCGTGGACGTCATGAACACCATGATGGACGCCAGCCTGCCGCTCACCGTGGGCGAGTATCTCGAGTGGGGCAATCCCAACGAGAAGCCCGCCTTCGACGCCATGCGGGCCTACAGCCCCTACGACAACCTGACGAAGAAGGCCTACCCGGCCATCCTGGTCACCAGCAGCTTCAACGACAGCCAGGTGATGTACTGGGAGCCGGCGAAGTATGTGGCGAAGCTGCGCACCCTCAAGACCGACACCACGCCCCTGCTGCTGAAGATGAAGATGGAGCCCGCCGGGCACGGTGGCGCCTCCGGCCGCTACGACGCTCTCAGGGATAAGGCCTTCGAGACCGCCTGGATGCTGAGGCAGGTCGGGATCTTCAAGTAGCCGCTCACAGCTCAAAAAGGGCGCTAAGGCGCCCTTTTTGAGATAGGAAAGGAGGAAAGGATGGTGCAACCCGTCCCCGCTGGATACCACACGGTCACGCCCTATCTGGTCGTGCCGAATGCCCTGGCCTTTGTGGCCTTTGTCGAGAAGGCCTTCGCCGCGGTGGAGCAGAGCCGGGTCCTGCGTCCGGATGGGACCATCGCCCATGCGGAGGTGCAGATCGGCGACTCCAGGGTGCGGGTGGCCCAGGCGAAGGAACCCTGGAAGCCCATGCCCACGGGGCTCTACCTCTACGTGCCGGATACCGATGCCACCTATGCAGCGGCGCTGGAGGCAGGGGGCCTGACCCTCATGGAGCCCGCGGACCAGTTCTACGGCGACCGCAACGCCGGAGTGCAGGATCTCTGGGGCAACAACTGGTGGATCGCCACCCATGTCGAGGATGTGGACGCGGCGGAGATCCAGCGGAGGATGGCCACCCGCGGGTGATGGGGAACTCGTGTGACCATGGACCCCTCCAGCCCACGCGCATGCCCAACGAGCAAGGTCCGGAGTCACGAATCCGGACTTTGGTCTGATTGACGGGGGGCAGGGAAGAACCCAGCATGCCTTCAGTCGCTCAGCTGCCTCGATTCCGTTTCAGGCCGACGACCCGGGAGGATCCATGCGTAGCTGCTTCCACAGTGTTCCGGTGGTCCTTGGCCTCCTGCTGGCCTGTGCACCAGGGATCACCGTGCCCAAGGGCGCCCCCGAGCCCCCTCCACTCCCCGGACCCGAGATTCAGCAGGCCATTCAGCGGCTTGAGGACGCGAACGCCTGGACCGTCACCCGACTCGAGGTCACGGGGCGAGCCAAGTGGAGCTCCGCCTACACGGACCACTGGCCAAAGGAGCCGGGCAGGGCGCCCCTCCTCGAGGCCATCCGCCACCTGGATGGGTGGGAGGTCACCTTGCAGGTGAAGCCTAAGGCAGGCGCGGATCCGCGAGTCGAGATTGTGAGGACTTTGCATGTGCTGGTCGACAGGAACTGGGTCATCTACTGGCGCACATCCTGGCCTGCGCTGCCCCCGGGTCTCCAGAACCTGGGCCAGTAACCTCGGAGGAGGCCGCGTCATCCTCCCCTGGCTCCGCGCCCCGGATCGTTTCCTCGGGACTCTAGGGTTGAGTCTTAGGGCCACAACCCTGAGAATAGAAAAGCGCGGCTTAAGCCGCGCCTTTCTTGTCTATGGAACCCCATGTCCCTTGTTGAAGAAATCCAGCGCCGGCGCACCTTCGCCATCATCAGCCACCCCGACGCCGGCAAGACCACGCTGACCGAGAAGCTGCTGCTCTACGGCGGGGCCATCGACCGGGCCGGTTCCGTGAAGGCCCGGGAGGGCGGCGCGGCGGCCCACTCGGACTGGATGACCATCGAGCAGGAGCGCGGCATCAGCGTCACCTCGGCCGCCATGCAGTTCGAATACCTGGGCAAGGCCATCAACCTGCTGGACACGCCGGGCCACCAGGACTTCAGCGAGGACACCTACCGGGCCCTCACGGCCGCCGATGCGGTGGTGATGCTGCTGGACTGCGCCAAGGGCGTGGAAGAGCAGACCAAGAAGCTGTTCCGGGTGGCCAGCGAGAGGAAGCTGCCCATCTTCACCTTCGTGAACAAGCTGGACCGGCCGGGCCGGGATCCCATCGAGCTCATCGACGAGGTGGAGGAGCTCTTCGGCCTCCACGCGGTGCCCATGACCTGGCCCATCGGCAGCGGTACGGACTTCAAGGGGGTCTACGTCCGCGCCACGGGCCAGATCCAGGTCTTCGAGCGCATGAAGGCCGGCCGGAAGGCCCGCGTGGCGGGGCAGGGTGGCCTGGACGATCCGGAGATCGCGGCGCTGCTGACCCCCGCGGAGCTGCAGCAGCTCAAGGACGACGTGGATCTCATGGTCCACGTGCTGCCGCCCTTCGACCGCGAGGCCTTCCTGCGGGGCGAGCAGTCCCCCATGTTCTTCGGGTCGGCGGTGAACAACTTCGGCGTGGCGGAGTTCCTGGAGGAGTTCCTGGAGCTGGCGCCCTCGCCCGGCCCGCGGCCTCTCATGAACGGCGGCATGGTGGACCCCGAGCAGCCCTTCACGGCCTTCGTCTTCAAGGTGCAGGCCAACATGAACAAGGCCCACCGGGATCGCGTGGCCTTCGCCCGCATCGTCTCCGGCCGCTTCCAGCGGGGCATGGACGCCCTCCACGTGCGGGAGAAAAAGTCCATCAAGCTGAACTACCCCCACATGTTCTTCGGGCGTGAGCGCCAGATCGTGGATGAGGCCTACCCGGGCGACATCCTGGGGCTCATCAACCCCGGCCTGTTCCGCATCGGCGATGTGCTGAGCTCCGCGGGCCCCCTGGAGTTCCACGCGGTCCCGCGGTTCTCCCCGGAGCAGTTCGTGTCCGTGCGCCTGGCGGATCCCGGCGCCCGCAAGGGCTTTCTCAAAGGCCTGTCCCAGATCGCGGAGGAGGGCGTGGTGCAGGTCTTCTGGCCCAAGGGGGGCGCGCCGCTGCCCATCCTCGGCGCCATCGGCCGCCTGCAGTTCGAGGTGCTGCAGCACCGCCTGAAGGAGGAATACGCCTGTCCCGTGCTGCTGGAGGCCCGGAGCTTCCAGATGGCCCGCTGGCTGCAGGGCGGCTGGCCCGAGCCCAGCCGCTACTGGGGCGAGCTGGTGGAGGACGTCGAGGGCAACCCCGCCATCCTCTTCGAGAACGACTGGCAGCGCCGTACCACCGCCGAGAAGTGCCCCGGGCTGGGGTTCCTGGAGCACCCGCCGAAATAGAAAAAACGGCGCCTTGGCGCCGTTTTTTATCCCGGAACGCGCAGCGTTCCGGGCAGTCCGACCCTCAGATCCGGCCCAAAGCCTTGCCCGCGCAGCGGAGGTCGCTGCAGGCGCGGATGACGCGGTCGGCCATGCTCTGCTCGGCCTTCTTCATGTAGGGGCGGGGGTCGTAGGTCTTCTTGTTGCCCACCTCGCCATCCACCTTCAGGACGCCGTCGTAGTTCTTGAACATGTGATCGGCGATGGCGCGGGTGAAGGCGTACTGGGTGTCGGTGTCGATGTTCATCTTGATGACGCCGTAGTCCAGGGTCTCGTGGATCTCCTGGAGGCTGGAGCCGGAGCCGCCGTGGAAGACCAGCAGGGAGTTCTCGCCCCCGCAGGCGCTGGCGATGGCGGCCTGGCCGTCCCGCAGGATGGCCGGCTTGAGCACCACGTTGCCCGGCTTGTAGACGCCGTGCACGTTGCCGAAGGTGGCGGCCAGCATGTAGCGGCCAAGGGGCGCCAGGGCCTTGTGCACGGCGACCATGTCCTCGGGCGTGGTGTAGAGCTTCTCCTTGCCCAGGTGGCTGGTGTCGTGGCCGTCCTCTTCGCCGCCCACCACACCGATCTCCACTTCCAGGATGAGGTCGCTGGCCGCGCAGCGCTTCAGCAGCTCTGCTGACTTGGCGATGTTCTCGGTGAGGGCCAGCTCGCTGCCGTCAAACATGTGGGCGTTGTAGAGGTTCGGCTGGCCGAGGGCGCGGCGGCGCTCGGTCTCCGCGATCAGCGGCAGCACGAAGGTCTCGAGGTACTTGGGGTGGCAGTGGTCGGTGTGCAGCGCAACGTTCACGTCGAACTGCTCGGCCATGAACCGCACGTAGTCCGCCAGAGCGATGGCGCCCTGGGCCATGCTCTTCACGCCCAGACCCGACATGAACTCGGCGCCCCCGGTGGAGATCTGGATGATGCCGTCAGCCTTGGCCGTCTTCAGCCCCAGCAGCACCGCGTTGGCGGTCTCCGTGGAGGTGACGTTGAAGGCGGGGAACGCATAGTGAGCCCCCTTCGCGACCTCGAGCATCTTGGCGTATTGGGCGGTGCTGACGACGGGCATGGGATCTCCTTGGCTCTGGTCTCAGGCTAGCGATACCAGACTTTCGTTGCAATCAAGCCTTGTTGTAGTCGTAGAAGCCGCGGCCGCTCTTCTTGCCCAGCCAGCCGGCGTCCACGTACTTGATGAGCAGGGGGCAAGGGCGATACTTGGGATCGCCCAGGCCGTCGTAGAGGACGTTCAGGATGGCCAGGCAGGTGTCCAGGCCGATGAAGTCTGCCAGGGTCAGGGGGCCCATGGGGTGGTTCATGCCCAGCTTCATGATCCCGTCGATGCTCTCCACGGTGGCCACGCCTTCGAAGAGGGTGTAGATGGCCTCGTTGATCATGGGCATGAGGATGCGGTTGGCCACGAAGCCCGGGAAGTCATTGCAGGAGATGGGGGTCTTGCCCAGGCGCACGGCAAGGTCCATCACCGCCTGGTAGATGCCGTCGGCAGTGGCCAGGCCGCGGATGACCTCGATGAGCTGCATGACGGGCACGGGGTTCATGAAGTGCATGCCGATGACCGCCTCGGGACGCTTGGTGACGGCGGCCAGCTTGGTGATGGAGATGCTGCTGGTGTTGGAGGCCAGGATGGCCCCGGGCTTGCAGACCTTGTCGAGGGTCTCGAAGATCTGCTTCTTGATGACCCAGTTCTCGGTGGCGGCCTCGACCACGATGTCGCAGTCGGCCAGGTCCTCGAGCTTGGTGGTGGTGCGGATGCGGCCCAGGATGGCGGCCTTCTCCTCGGCGGTCATCTTGCCCTTGTCCACGCCGCGCTGCAGATTCTTGTCGATGTTGGCCACGCCCTTGGCGGCGAAGGCCTCGCTGATGTCCTGCATCACCACGGTCAGGCCCGCCTGGGCGGAGACGTGGGCGATGCCGTTGCCCATCTGGCCTGCGCCGATGACGCCGATGCTCTGGATGCTCATGGAGGTCTCTCCTTGGGTGGGGTGGGGCAGATCCTGCGAAGCTGATGCTGAGGTGGTTAACTCCCTCAATCTTAGCGTCCCGGCCCCGCTAAATTCTTCCGGTATTCTCCGCTTCCCCCGCGATCCCTGCGAGTGTAGGTTCTCCCTGTCCCTGCCCGGAGCCCTCCCATGCTGCGCCCGCCCCACCACCAGATCTTCGCCTTCGACGCCGAGTGGGTGCCGGATCCCGCCACGGGCCGCCGGGTGCTGGGCCTGCCCCGGGACCTGCCGGACGAGGACGTGATCACCCGGATGTGGGCCTATGGCGGCGCCACGGAGGCCGAGCCACGGCCCTACCTGAAGACCATCCTCTGCCGCGTGGTGTCCATCGCCGCGGTGGTCCGCACCGTGAAGGGGGGCGAGGTCTCGCACCGGCTCTACGCCCTGCCGGACGGGCCGGAGGCGCTGCCCGAGGACGAACTGCTGCGGCGCTTCCTGCTGGCCGTCGGGGACCGGAAGCCGCAGCTGGTGGGCTTCAACTCCCGGGATGCAGACCTGCCGATCCTGGTCCAGCGGGCCATGGTGCATCGGCTCTCCATCCCGGGCCTCGGCCGGAGCGCGGAGAAGTGGGCGAAGGACGACTTCTTCGACCGCTACGGGAGCCAGCACATCGACCTCAGGGAGGCCCTGGGCAGCTGGGGCAAGGCCTCCTCCACCCTGCACGAGCTGGCGACGGCCTGCGGCATTCCCGGGAAGCTGGGCACCGACGGCAAGAGCGTCATCGACCTCTGGCGGGCCGGGGATGTGGCGGGCATCGTCCGCTACAACCAGTTCGACGCCCTGACCACCTTCCTGGTCTGGCTGCGGGGCATGACCCTGGCGGGGCACCTGACCCCGGAGCAGCTGGAGGCCGAGGAGGCCCAGATCCGGGCCCTGGTGCGCCAGAAGGCAGCCACGGACCCCTGTTTCGAGCTGTTCCTGGACGGCTGGAGCCAGCTGGCTTCCTGAAACCGGGAAGGTTGGCGGGCAACGGGATAAAACTGGCACAGATTGAGCAAACCCAAGGTTGGGCCGATAGACTGTTGACCCTAGGAGTCGCCATGAACCAGGAGATCCGCCCCGAGGACCTCATCGTCACCGAGCAGGATGGCACCCGCCGGATCAACCACGACGTCATCGAGAGCTATGGCCTGTTCAACCTGCCCAAGGCGACCATGCGCCAGGCCCTGATGGTCTACTACGACAACGCCAGCCGGCAGGGTCGGGGCCCCGCCCAGACCGTGCGAACCTTCATCACCCTGGCCAGCGCCATCACCCGCTTCCCCCGCCAGGTGGCCATCAACTTCACCCGCGGCACCGCCTACCGCAGGAACATGCGGATGCTCAGGCGGTATAGCCGCTGAAATCGCGCAGCGATTTCAGATGGGAAAAGACAAAAATCAAAGCGTGCGGAGAATCCGCTCGATGGACACGGCTTGGCGGCCGTCGGTGGTGATGAGGACGGCGTGGAGTTGGGCATCGCCGAGGGCGACCTCGTAGCGGGGCCGCTGGACGTTGAGGAAGCGGCCCAGGCTGCACTCCTTCTTCATGCCGATGACGCCGTCGTAGGGCCCGGTCATGCCGATGTCCGTCACGTAGGCGGTGCCGCCAGGCAGCACCTTGGCATCCAGGGTGGGCACGTGGGTGTGGGTGCCCAGCACCGCCGCCGCGCGGCCGGCCAGATGGTAGCCCATGGCCTGGGCCTCGCTGGTGGCCTCGGCGTGCATGTCCACGAGCACCAGGTCCGCGCGCTCCTTCTGGAGGATGCTGTCCACGCAGCGGAAGGGGCAGTCGCAGGGTGACATGTGGACCCGCCCCATGAGGTTGATGACCAACACCTCGGCCCCCGAAGGGGTGTGCAACTTCACCCAGCCGTTGCCGGGGGTGGCGGGCGGGTGGTTGGCGGGCCGGATCAGGCGCGGCTCCTGGCGGAAGGTGCTCTCGATGCCCTTCACGTCGAAGGCGTGGTTGCCGGTGGTGATGACGTCCACGCCCAGGTTGTCGAACCACTGGCGGGCGATGGGCTCCGTGATGCCGTGGCCGTGCGCGGCGTTCTCGCCGTTGATGATGACGAGATCGGCGCCGGTCTCGCGGCGCAGGCTGGGAATGAACGCCTCCACCAGCCGCCGGCCGGGTTCCCCTACGACATCGCCCAAGGCGAGGATCTTCATGCGGCACCTCCTGTGCCGCACCCTTCGGGCTTCGGCTGCGCCAAAGTGGCACTTCGCTCGTGCTGCGTGCTCATCCGGCACCTCCGCCGGACGCACGCTGCGCGCGCTCCCACTCGCTGCGCTCGCGGCGTCGGAGCCTCCCTGTGCCGCACCCTTCGGGCTTCGGCTGCGCCAAAGTGGCACTTCGCTCATGCTGCGTGCTCATGCCTGAACCTTGGCCACAGCCACCAATTGATTCTCCATGATCAAAGTTCCTTTCCCAGAAGGGCTCTGAGCGGCGCGACGAGCGGGGGAAGATCTTCCTGCAGCGTCTTCCAGAGGATCTCCTTGCTCACGCCAAAGTATTCATGGATGACGAAGTTCCGCATGGCCCTCATGGCATCGATGGGGATACTTGGGTTGGCAAGCTGAATTGATTCGGGCAGGTGATTGGCCGCCTCGCCGATCACTCCAAAGTTGCGGAGGACCGCATCCACCGTACGTTCATCAGCGGCGAACAATTCGAAGGTCATGCCTTCCGTGTAGGTCTGGATCGCAGTGATGGATCCCAGGATGTCCTCAACCCGAAGCCCCCAGCCCCTGCTAGGCGGCATGGACGGCCTCAGCCAGAATGGCGGCCCTGAGTTGAGGCTTGAGCGCATCAGGCGTGACCAGGTCGACCCGGGTTCCCAGGAGGCACTCGAGTTCCTTCTGGAGGCGGAAGAATCCGAAATACCCGCAGGTCCTTCCCGGCAGGAAGGTCACGAGGAGGTCGATGTCGCTTTCGGGCCGGGCTTCGCCCCGAGCCACGGAGCCGAAGATATCGATGGATCCAAGACCATAGGCATCCTGGAGTGCTGGAAACGCCTCCCGAATCCTCCGCATGGCCTCATCCCTCAGCATTGAAACCTCGATGGGCACGAGTATATATCAAGAAAAGGGCGGCGCTGAGGCGCCGCCCTTTTCTTGGAGATGTTGGAACTAGAACGCGAAGCGGGCGCCGACCTGGATCTGGCGGGCGGAGCCCAGCCAGTTCTGCTGCTGCTGCAGGTTGGCGGCGGAGTTCGCATCCACCGTGGCCGGGGTGACAGGAGAGCTGTAGGAAACTCGGGTGGAGAGGTAGGTGTCCTGGCGGTTGAGGACGTTGAAGATGTCCGCAGACAGGGTCATCTTGGCGCGCTTGGTGATGGCGAAGTCACGGCGGAGGCCCAGATCCATGTAGAGGACGGAACCCGCGCGCCGGGTGTTGCGGCCGGTGTCCACGCCATTGGCATAGTAGCGGTCGTTGGAGCTGTTGCCATCGCCGTTCACGTCGGCCGTGTAGGTCAGCGTGTAGGGGGTGCCGGTCTGGTAGCGCACAGACAGGGAGGTGCGGATGCCGCTGACCTGGCTGTCGAGGTAGCTCATGTAGCCGGTCAGGACCTGACGGCGGTCCGTATCGGCGAAGCCCCACTGGGAGCCCAGGTTGCTGACGTCCTGGATGCTGACGCCCGAGTAGTTGCGCTCGTTGGAGTCACTGTCCTTGTTGATGGAGTAGGTGTAGAACATCTGCGCGTCGAAGTCGCTACCTTCCTTGTGGTACTTCATGCTGAAGGTGTAGGCGTGGTAGATGCTGGTGGCATCCGACAGATACATGCCCATGGTGCCGTAGCTGGCATTGGGGCGGACCGGCGTGTAGCTGCCGCCGACCGCGGTGCTGGGATAGATCAGGCGGCCGTAGGCGTTGGCCACGGGGGTGCCGAGGTTCACGTCAGCGGTGCGCTCGAGCTGGTTGCCCTTGGCGTAGGTGGCAGACAGGCCGACCACCACGTCATGGATGGGCCGCTCGAAGCCGAGGTTGAAGCGATCCGTGTAGGGGTTCTTGAAGTCCGGGCTGAACGTCCAGATGTTGAAGGCGGGCAGGGACACGCCGGCGGGGAAGGAAGCGACCCAGTAGGGGTTGCTGGCATTGAAGGCCGCACCGATGGGGATCCCGTAGGTTGCTGCTTCGGCGGGGGTGAAGTCCTTGGAACCCGTCCGGCGACCATTGGCGGCGAAGACCTGGTAGAGGAACACCGCCGGGGTGGTGCTGACATAGCGGCCCAGGCTGCCACGGACGACCGTCTTGCCCTGATCGGCGGCGGGGGTCCAGGTGAAGGAGAGGCGGGGGGAGAACTGGCTGTCGTTGGGGATCTTGGCGGTCACGGGCATGGAGGTGGCCAGCCGGTTGCTCATGTCCAGGATCGGGTAGTCGGGGTTCTGCTGCTTGTCCCAGCGAAGGCCGAGCCCGACCTTGAAGGTATCGGTGGCGCGCCAGTCGGCCTGGATGAAGGCGGCTTCCTGCTTCATGGTGGCGCTGAAGAGGCCCGCCTCGGAGACGGGGCCGCTGAGGCCGAAGTTCTGCCGGTAGTAGGACCAGGCACCCGAGCGGAAGTTGGCGATGTTGCTGAAGGAGTAGACGCCGCGCCAGTTGCCGGCGAAGAACTCGGAGACGTCCATGGTGTTGTAGTCGAGACCCGCCTTCACCTGCAGCGTGGGCGTGACGTAGCTGAGGTTCTCCTGGAACTGGGTCCGCTTGGTGTTGTAGGTGCGATCGAAGGGGTAGGCGCCGTAGTAGCCGACGTTGCTGATGCTCACTTCGGGGATGGTGGAGTAGGGCGCCCGGGGCATGTCGTCCTTCGTGTAGTTCACGCGGGCTTCATTCATCCAGTTGGCGTTGATCACCCAGTTCCACTGCATCACGAAGGCGTCGGTGGTGACGACGTCCGTGGCGAGGTTCTCGTAGGCGGCGGTGATGCCGGCGCCGACATCGCCGTTGAACTTGGAGTGGTTCACGCGGAGCTGCAGGGTCTGGTCCGTGGTGATGTTCCAGTCGATGCGGGCAAACATGGTGTCGGAGTCGGCCTTGCTGGAGTAGGCACCGGCCTTGGCCAGGAGGGCCGCGTCATTGGCATGGCCAGCGAGGGTCGTGTCCAGGGGGTAGAGACCAGTCGGGGGGTTGGTACCACCCCAAGCCATGTTGTAGGGGGTCTTCTGGCGCTGGGCGTCATAGGCCACGAAGTAGAAGAGCTTGTCCTTGACCAGGGGGCCGCCGACGCTGAAGCCGAACTGCTCCTGGCTGAAGTCGCCCACGGGATAGACACTCGTGGAACCCGAGGGCTGGCGCAGGGTCGGACCCGGCTCGACCCACAGCTTGGGGCGGGTGTAGTAGAAGAGGCTGCCGCTGGTCTCGTTGGTGCCGTTCTTCGTGATGGCGTTCACATAGCCGCCGCCCATGCGGCCGAACTCGGCGCTGGCGCCGTCGGTGACCACCTGATACTCGCGGATGGCTTCGATGGAGACCGTGAACGGGGTCTTGCCTTCCGCCGCACCGATGGCGCCGCCGAAGAAGGGCTCGTTGTTGTCGCCGCCGTCAATGTTGATGGAGGTGTTCACACCGCGCTGGCCGGCGATGGCGAGGTTGCCGCGGCTGCTGTCCACCACCACCTGGGGCGCCAGGGTGGCGAGGTTGGTGAAGGAGCGGTTGAAGACGGGCAGGCTGGACAGGTTGTCTGTGGAGATGATGGCGGCGGCGCTGGCGCGCTCACTATCCACCTGGGCGGCGGCGGCGACCACTTCAACCACGGCGCCGGTCTCGGGCGCGAGCTTGACGGTCAGGGGGGCGGCATCACCGAGGTTCAGGTTCAGCTTGATGTTGCCGGCGGTCTGGAAGCCAGCCTTGGTGACGGTCACGACATAGGGGCCCACGGGCAGCAGGGTGGCCATGTAGCGGCCTTCGGCGCTGGTCTGCAGGGTGCGGGTCAGGCCGGTCTCCTGATTGCGGATGACCACGGTGGCGCCGGCAACGGCGCCGCCCTTGGCATCCAGCACTCGGCCACCGAGCTGAGTGGAGACGCCCTGGGCCATGAGGGGGGCCGCGGCGACAAGCAGGGCTGCAAGGGATGAGGTGCTCAGGTGCCTTGAACGCATAGGAAGTTCCTCCACTTTTGAGGGTAGCGGCCCGGGGAGACCATTGAAAGGGGACCGAGGGGTTAAGCAACCGAAGTCACACTCCCGGTACGGCAGCGTCCTGATGGGTGGCGGAAGGGGCCACCCAGGCCCGATGGCAGGACCTGGGTCAGGAACCTGCTTGCTTTCGGAGGGTTTTCAGGTGGTGCATCAATCAAATCAGCTAGATATGAAGGCACCTAAGGAAAACAAGGCAAACATGATCTTTGAGTCGCAATAACGAAAAGCCGCGGCTCCGAGTGGGAGCCGCGGCTTAGGCGGGCGGTCAGGGAACCCTTGGAGGCACCCTGGGCGCAGGGGGTCAGAACTTGAGGCGAAGGCCCAGCTGGACCTCCCGGGTCTTGGTCTTGTCGACGTTGCCCAGCTGGCCGAAGGCGGCCGCAGGAGCCGTGGCGGTGTTCGCTCCCCACTTGTAGTTGGAGGTGGGTACGAAGTAGTCCGCCTTGTTTAAAATATTGTAAATATCAAGAATTCCGTCCACCTGGAAGCGCTTGGCCAGCTTGAACGCGCGGCTGATGCGCAGGTCGAACTGGCTGTAGCCGGGCTGGCGCAGGTCGTTCCGGGTGTGGCCCGCGAGGACATGGTTGGCCATGTTGTCCCCGTTCAGGTCATTGGAGTAGTAGGCCGTGTAGGGCAGGCCCGACTGGTAGAGGCCGCGCAGGGCGACATCCACGCTGTCGCCGATGGGGAAGTAGAAGACTGCGTTGACCACCCAGCGCCGGTCGTTGTCGCTGTAGCCGAAGTTGGAGGCGGGACCCTGGGGGTCGGAGGTCTGAGAGGCGCCCAGCTCGCTGGTGAAGTCCGTGCTGGCGGAGGTGTAGGTGCCGCGCTCGAAGGAGCCGGTGTCCTGGGACTTCGACCAGGTGGCGTTGGCGATGAGGCCGGTGCGGTCATCCCAGGACTTCTTGGCGGTGATGCTGACGCCCCGGTAGTAGCCCCAGCCATCGGTCTTGACCAGGTAGACATCACTGAAGCCGCCGACGGGATTCCCGGGCACGGTGGCCTGGGGACCGAAGCTGACCTGGCGGCCTGCGACGATCGCCTGGCCCGGGCGGCTGGCGGTGCTCCAGGAGTTGCTGCCGGAGGCATAGCCATCGTTGTAGAGACCGCCGGCGATGAGGGCGCCCGAGGCGTCGTTCTGGCCCAGGTTGATGTTCTCGAAGCGCTGCAGGTGCTCGTATTTCACGTAGGTGCCGCTGAGGCCCACCACGAACCGGTTGCCCAGGTCATGCTCAACGCCGAGGTTGACCTTCTTGGACTGGGAGAGTTTGTTGTTGGGATCCCACAGCGAGGTGGGAGAGGCCCCAGCCGTGAAGAGCCCGCTGCTGGCGATGGCAGCCAGCTCGGCATCGTTGGCCTTCCGGAGGCTGGTTCCGCTGAGCAGGTTCGCGGCGCTGAGGAGGCCGGAGTTGAACAGGGCCAGGTTGCCGGCACTGGTCTTGTTGAGGGCGAAGGAGTAGTTGGTGATGATCTGGCCGTTGCCGGTCATGGTGTTGGAGTGCAGGAGCAGGGGGGTCGGGCTGGTGAAGACGCCGTAGCCGCCGCGGATCACGGTCTTGCCATGACCATCGAGGTCGAAGCTGAAGGCCAGGCGCGGATCCGTGGTGCTGCCACCGTAGCCCTGGTCCAACCCCTTGAAGTTGGGATTCGGATGGGGGTTGTCGGAGAAAGTCTGCTTGTTGCTGCGCAGGCCGGCCGTGAGGGTCAGGCGCTTGTCGAAGAGCCCCGAGTACTGGACCTGGCCGAAGAAGCCATCCGTGTGGGTCCACATCGGAATGCGGCCGAAGTAGGGGCTGACGCCGCCCGCGTAGACGATGCTGCCGGGCGTCCCCGCCGCGACCGTGCCCCCCGCCCAGGCGGTGGCCCCGGCGTAGGTATCGAAGCGCCAGGAGCCGGCGTTGTTCTGGAAGAACTGGTTGTCCTCATCCACCCGGAGCAGGTCCACGCCGCCCTTCACCTGGAGGTCCCCGTGGGTCCAGGTGGTGGCGCTGAAGAACTGGGTGGTGATCTCGTTGCTCTCCCGGGGCGTGGAGGTCTTCGTGCCGAAGGACATGTTGGTCGCCGAGGTCGGGATCGCGATGGCGGGCACGCCGGGCGCCGCGTTGTTCCGCATGGGCCGGGCTTCCCGGGCCAGCTGCAGGCGGCTCTCGGTGAAGAGCTCATTCGACCAGATGTCGTTGGCCTCGAGCACCCAGCTGATGGACTGCACCTTCGTGGGGATGTTGTTGCTCTCGGCGTTGTTGGGGCTGGCGCTGGTGTTCTGCAGGGTGTCCGTCATGTCCTGGAAGTTGCCGCGCAGGACGAAGCGGTGGTTGGGGCTGGCCACCCAGTCGAGGCGGCCGAAGTAGACCGTGTTGGTGTTCTCCATGGGGTAGGAGCTGGCGGGGATGCCCGCGCCGGGGTTGCCAAACTCCTGCGCCAGGGTGAGGCCGGAGCGGTTGGTGACGATGCCGCCCAGGGACGAGGCCAGGAAGGTCGTCAGGTCCGTTGCGGTCATGCCCGCGCTGGTGCTCACCGTGGTGGGGCTGGGCGTGGCCGTGATCTTCCGGTTGTAGCGCTCGACTCCGAAGAAGTAGAAGAGCTTCTCCTTGATGATCGGGCCGCTGATGTTGAAGTTCACGTTGGTGGAGTCGTTGAAGCGGCTGAGGTTCGCCGGGGTGTTGAAGGACCCGGTGGGGTCATAGGGCACCCGCTGGGCCGACTCGGTCCAGGCGGTCTTGCGGAACTGGTAGAGGGCGCTGCCGCCGACCTCGTTGGTGCCGCCCCGGGTGATGGCGTTGATGGTGGCCCCGGCCTGGGCGTACTGGACATCGAAGCCGTTGGTGATGACCTGCAGCTCCTTGATGGTGTCCGCGCCGAAGATGAAGGGGGTGTAGACCCCGCCGCGCTGCTCGTTGAAGAAGGCGGAGTTGTTGCTGGCGCCGTCGATCTGGATCGCATTGAAGATCTGGCGGCCGCCCTCCACCACCAGCCGGGCCGGGCTGCCGGAGCCGGCGGTCACGCCCGGGGCCAGCTTGGCGATGTCCGTGAAGTTGCGGGTGACCAGGGGGATGGACTCCACCAGGCTCTGGTCGATGGTGGCCACGGTGTTCACCTGCTGGGTGTCGATGGCCCCGGTGGAGCCAGTGACTTCCACGGTGGCGCCGACCTCCGTGGCCTCCAGGCTCGGGCTGAGCGTGGTGGTGTTGCCCAGGGTGACCCGGACGCCCGCGGTCTTGGTGGGGAGGTAGCCCACGGCGGTGACACTCACGTCGTAGGCGCCCGAGGGCAGCAGGGGGAACGAGAACTCTCCGGTGGCGCCGCTGCGGGTGCTCCGGCTCACCCCGGTCTCCTGGTTCTGGACGCGGATGGAAGCCCCGGCGGCGGCGCGGCCGGCGCGGTCCCGGACGGCGCCGCGGAGGGCGCCCGAGGTCTGGCTGCTCTGGGCGTGGGCGACGACGGAGAGGGCGAGGGCCGTCAGGGTGAGGGCGGGTAGGCGGCGGTGGAACATGAAGTCCTCCAGGGGGCTCGTGGCCGGTTAGCGGGAAGGGCTAGCAATGTCGTGACACCCAGCCAAATTACACGATAAAAATAAATTTGGGAACCTTTCGTGAATTGTAAAAATAAGGTGAATTTGGGGGAACTGAAACGTATGCCACTCGCACGGCACATGATGGTCACAGGGAGGTCCGAGGGGGCCGTCTGTTAGGCTCAATCTTTCCCGGGAACCCCATGAAACTGGCCTCTGTCATCGCCCTGCTGTCCGTGGCGCCGTTGCTGGCCCAGGCGCCTGCCACGCTTGGTGTGGCCGAGATCCGCGCCGGCATGAAGGGCCAGGGCCGCACGGTGTTCCAGGGGGGGAAGATCGAGCGCTTCGACTTCGAGGTGCTGGGCGTGCAGAAGAACGCTGCGCCCGGCCGTAGCCGCATCATGGTCAAGGCTGCCGGCGGGCCCCTGGCGGACACCGGCATCCTGGCGGGCATGAGCGGCAGCCCCTGCTACATCGACGGCAAGCTCATCGGGGCTCTCAGCACGGGCATCGTGTTCGAGAAGGACGCCATCGGCGGCATCACGCCCATCGCCGAGATGCTGGACCAGCTGCGGGACATTCCCGAGCTGGCCCCCAGCCGCACCCCACTGATCCTGCCCAAGCTTGAGCCGCCCCGGGTGCTGAAGGCCGCTCTGCAGGGCCAGATGCTGGACTTCCGGAGCCTGCTGGGCGAGACCGACCCCCAGGCCCTGCCGATGACCCTGGTGGGCAGCCCCCTGGGCGCCGAGGCCCAGCGGCTCTTCGCGGGCTGGCCTGTGACCTTCGCGGCGGTGCCGACCCTGTCCGGGGGCCGGGAGGAGGCCAGCCCCCTGGAACCCGGCGGCATGGCCGCCATCATGCTGATGCAGGGGGACCTCGACCTGGCCGCCTCCGGCACCATCACCTACGTCTCGGGCAAGCGCGTGCTGCTGTTCGGCCACCAGCTGTTCAACCTGGGGGCCGTGGACCTGCCGCTCTGGTCCGCCACGGTCGCCACCACGGTCGCCAGCTACCAGAACTCCTTCAAGCTGGCCATGCCCGTGGCGCC
This sequence comes from uncultured Holophagaceae bacterium, assembly GCA_903857495.1. Taxonomy (GTDB): domain Bacteria; phylum Acidobacteriota; class Holophagae; order Holophagales; family Holophagaceae; genus Geothrix. The sequence goes on from CAIOFF010000019.1 coordinate 77,157, forward strand.
CGTGGGCGCCCTGCGGCTGGACCGGAATTCCGGCGTGGCGGGCATCCTCGGGGCCGAGGCCCACATGGTCCCCCTGCGCATCGGCCTGAACCTGGGCGGCAAGCGCACCCTGAACTTCCGCTTCGAGGTCATGGACCACCCCGTGGCGACGGCCTCCCTGGCGGCGCTGGCCGTGGCGCAGACGCTCGAGGCCCACACCCGGGGCTTCGGCCTCCAGAGCCTGTCCATGCAGGGCAACATCAAGCTCACGGGCCATCCGGCCATCCAGATCGAGAACGTCATCGCCGACCTGAACCCCAGCCGCATGGCGCAATACGTGGGGGGCATGCTGCAGGCGGTCTGCCTGAATCCCTTCGAGAAGCCCGCCTTCGAGGGCATCTCGCTCACCATCAAGGCCGAGGAGCGCCTGGACCTCACCGCCATCGCGGCGGTGCGCCTGCTGAAGGCCCGGGCCAAGCGGGGCGAGGTGCTGCCGGTGCTGGTGACCCTCCAGAACATCCAGGGTGTTCGGGAGACCGCCACCTTCAACATCCAGGTGCCCTCCTCCGCGGCCAAGGGCAAGGCCACCCTCATGGTTGGGGACGGCTACAGCCTGACGGCGGCGGATCCCGACGAGCGGGTGATCGAGATCGCCTCCCTGGGCGACATCGTGCGGATCCTGAACGGCGCCCTGCGCAACAACCACGCCTACGCCCTGCTGGTGCAGTCCCAGCCTGGCGCGGGCCTGCGGGGCAGCCGCATCGAGGGCATTCCCCCCACCGTGGCCAGCCTCGTCGGGGGCGATGGGGCCAGCAGTGACAACCGGCTGCAGCGGCGCATCGTCGGACGCGCGGTGCTGCCGCTGGAGCGCGAGGTGCGCGGTCTGGCCCAGCTGGAAGTGGAGATCGAGTAGATGCTTTCCCGAGGAAGAGGTTCTATGCGCTGGATGACCTTGCTGCTTGCCGCCGCCCTGGGAGTGACCGCCCTGGCGGACCAACCCTCGGCCACCTTCTCGGGCTTCAACGACTGGCTGGGCTCGGAGACCCGCGGCGTGCGGATCGGCGCCGACGGGCGGCTGCGCCTGGCGCCGAACCTCCGGCGCGTGGGCCAGCTGCCTGAAGGGGTCATCTGGGCCGCGGTGCCCGATGGCTCCGGCGGCGCCTACCTCTCAGCAGGCACCGACGGCAAGCTGTTCCACTACGTCGGCGGCCAGATGAAGCCCCTGGGCCAGGTGAAGGGCGGCATCGTCTTCGCCCTGGCCAAGCTCGGCCAGGATCTGATCGTCGCGCCCACCGGGGAGGGCAAGCTGCTCCGGGTGACGCCCACCGGCGAGGTGAAGCCCTTCGCCGACATCGACGCCCGCATTGTCTGGGCCATGGCCGTGGAAGGCGATGCCGTCCTCGTGGCAGGCGGCGCCGAGAAGGGCGCCGTGCTGGTCCAGGCGCGGGAAGGCGCCAGCCGCCGGCTGACGGAGTTGGCCGACGAGACCGCCTTCACCGCCCTGGCCTCGGACGGGCAGGGGGGCTGGTACCTGGGCAGTCACGGTCGCGGCCTGGTGCTGCGCTACAGCCGCCAGGGGGACCGCCTGGAGACCCTGATGGATACGCCCTTTGAGGAGGTCCGCGCCCTGGCCGTCGCCGAGGGGCAGCTCTACATCGGCGCCGACAACGGCCTCACCCCCAAGTTCAGCACCGGCCTGCTCGAGCGCCGCGAGGGCTACCTGCAGGCGGACACCAGCACTGCCACGCGCTCGGCCGTCATCCGGCTGGACAAGGACCGCGTCCCCGAAGTGCTCTGGCAGAGCACCCAGAGCCAGGTCTACGCGCTGACCGCCTGGAAGGGCCAGCTCCTGGTGGGCACGGGCAATCGCTCCCGCCTCTTCGCGCTGCCCCTGGGCAAGGCCCGCGATGCCGATCCCTTTGCCGTGGTGCAGGAGCTGGGCACCGCCCAGGCCACCGCGTTCCTGCCCTCGGGCGGGGACCTGCTGGTGGTGGGCTCCAACCCCGCCGAGCTGCACCTGCTGTCCGAGGCCCAGGCCACGGAAGGCACCCTGGAGTCCCGCATCCTGAAGGGCGCCCCCATCGCCGACTGGGGCCGGGCCTACCTGGACGCGGAGACCCCCACGGGCACCGGCGTGGAGTTGCAGTTCCGCATCGGTAGCACTGAGACCCCCGACGCCACCTGGAGTCCCTGGACCCCGCCCCTGCGCAGCGGGGAGCGGCCGACCCTGCCCCCGGCGCGCTTCGCCCAGTTCCGCCTGCGCCTCAGCAGCACCCGGGGTGGCGCCACCCCCATCGTCGAGTCCGTGAGCCTCTACTGGGCCCACCGCAACCTGGCCCCGGTCTGGGAGGGCGTGGACCTCATGCCCCCGGGACTGGTCATCACCCGCACCGCGCCGCCGGATGACATCGGCATCGAGCGGGTCCCCCTGGAGACCCAGAAGCTCATCCCCGCCCTGGGCTACATGGGCGCCGAAAAACGCAGCTTCCGCCGGGGCAGCCAGAGCTTCGTGTTCCGGGTGAACGACCCCAACGGCGACACCCTCCAGTTCGGCATCCGCCTGGTACCCGACCGGGGCGCGCCGATCCTGGTCGAGAAGGCCTGGAAGGAGAAGTTCTTCAGCTTCGACACCCTGCCGGTACCCGACGGCCGATACCGGCTGGAAGTGACCGCCTCGGACGCCCCCAACGCGCCCTTCAACGTGGCCCTCACCAGCACCTGGCGCACGGCTCCCTTCCTGGTGGACCACACGCCGCCGGTGATCCTGGACCTGAGCGCCGTGGCCGAGGGCGAGGGCATCCGCGTGAAGTTCCTGGCCCGGGACGAGACCTCCATCCTCCGGGAAGCCGCGGTCAGCGCCGACGGCGAGCGCTGGCTCCAGCTGGTGCCCGAGGACCGCGTCTTCGACCAGAAGGAGGAGCGCTTCGACGTGCTGCTGCCCCGCGACGTCGTCCGCGGCGACCGCGTCCTCGTCAAGGTCGTGGACCAGCACCTCAACGAGCAGACAGCGGCGGTGTCGTTGGGGGTGGTGCCCAAGCGGTAGCCGTGCTCGGCTCCAAAAAAGGGCGGGCCGACTGGCCCGCCCTTTTTTGGAGATTGGAAAAGCTTGTCGGGGTTCAGTCTTCGCAGGCGGCACGCTCGACGCGAGCGCGGAGGATGCGGCAGGTCAGGGCCAGCAGCAGGCCGTAGAAGGGGGCCACCAGGGTGGCGGCGAGCTTCACGCCCAGCAGGGGCAGGTTGGCGTTGAGGAAGCTGAAGGTGATGATCAGCCCCGTGAGGAACGCGATGCCGCCGCCGAAGTAGAGGCAGGACTCCAGCAGCCGCCAGACCTGCAGCGAGGCGACCCGCGTGCTGGAGGGCGCCGGGGACTGGAGGGCGTCCGCGACGGCCTGGCGCAGCTCCTGGTGGGAGTGGGCCGAGAGCACGGCCAGCAGCGGCACCGCGAGCACGAAGGCCAGCGCCATGGTGGCGGGATGCAGCCAGGTCACCAGCCGGCCGCCGATCAGGGTGATGCCCAGGATCACCGCCAGGATGAGCAGACCCTGGCCCACAAGGAAACGGATCATGGAGAACCTCCCCCCCATCCATCGGCCGACCGGAGGTCCGCCTTGACCCCCTTGTCCTTTCCTATCTCCAGAACAAAGGCGGGCCCGCTGGCCCGCCTTTGTTCTGGAGCGAGTGAAGGCCTACAGCCCCTTGAACGCCGCGGGCCGCTTCTCCAGGAAGGCGCCCGTGCCCTCCTGCATGTCCTGGGTGGCGGCCAGCAGGCCGAACAGGGCAGCCTCGTACTGCAGGCCCTGGTCCTGGGGCATCTCGATGCCTTCGTTCACGCAGGCCAAGGCGCTGCGCAGGGCCAGGGGGCCCCGGGACAGGATGGTCTTGGCCAGCTTGGTGGCGGCGGCCTTGAGGTCAGCGGCGGGCACCACCCGGCTGACGAGGCCCATGCGCAGGGCATCGGCGGCGGGCACCATGTCGCCGCTGAGGATCATGTCCAGGGCCACGCCCTTGCCCACCAGCCGGGGCAGACGCTGGGTGCCGCCGTAGCCGGGGATGAGGCCGAGGCTCACCTCGGGCAGGCCGAAGCGGGCGGTCTCGCTGGCGATGCGGATGTGGCAGGCCAGGGCCAGCTCACAGCCGCCGCCCAGGGCGAAGCCGTTCACGGCGGCGATGACGGGCTTGGGCAGGGACTCGATGCGCTGGTAGACGGCCTGACCGCGCAGGGCCTGGACCCGGGCGCCGGCGGTGTCGAGGGTGCGGAGCTCGGCGATGTCGGCGCCGGCCACGAAGGCCTTTTCGCCAGCGCCGGTGAGCACCACGACGCCCACTTCGGCGTCCTGCTCCAGGTCCGCGAAGATCTGCTCCAGCTCTTCCAGCACCTCGTTGTTGAGGGCGTTGAGCTTTTCCGGGCGGTTGAGGGTGACCCAGGCGATGCGGTCGGCTTTCTCGACGAGGGTGAAGGTCATGGGGGCTCCTGGTTTCCGATCATTGTACGCTGAAGGCGGAGTGACTGATGCACCAACCCCCGCACCCCGAGACCTACCGCGACGCCCTCCGCGCCTTCCTGCGCGAAGACTGGGGCACCCAGGACTGGACCACGGCCGCCGTGCCGGACCGGCCCATGACCGCCCGGGTGGTGGCCAAGGCCGAGCTGGTGCTGGCCGGACTGCCCATGGCGCTGGAGGTCTTCCGCATCTCAGATCCTGCGCTGGTCGTCAGAGCTACGGCCCGGGACGGACAGCGGGTGTCCAAGGGCGCGGAGCTGTTCACCATCGAGGGCTCGAGCCACGGCATCCTGCTGGCGGAGCGGGTGATGCTGAACCTGCTGCAGCGGCTCTCGGGCACGGCGACCCTGACCCGGCAGTTCGTGGACGCGGTCGAGGGCACCGGCGCCCGGATCCTCGACACCCGCAAGACCACCCCGGGCCTGAAGCTGCTGGAGAAGTACGCGGTGCGCTGCGGCGGCGGCGTGAACCACCGGCTCACCCTGGGGGATGGCGTGCTGCTGAAGGAGAACCACCTGGCCGCGGCGGGCGGGGTGCGCGCGGCGGTGGAGGCCGCTCGGCGGGTGGCGCCCAACCTGGTGAAGATCGAAGTGGAGGCCGAGAACCTGGGCCAGCTCAAGGCCTGCCTGGAGCTGCCCGAGGTGGACGGTGTGCTGCTGGACAACATGAGCCTCGAGCAGCTGCGCGAGGCCGTGGCCCTGCGCGACCGCAGCGGGCGGCGCCTCTTCCTGGAGGCCAGCGGCAACCTGACCCTGGACCGGGCCCGGGCCGTGGCCGAGACCGGCGTGGACTTCCTCAGCGTCGGCGCCCTCACCCACAGCGCACCCGCGGCGGACATCAGCCTGCGGATCGACTGAGCAGGCTGCCCTCAACGTCGGTACCCGGCTCCGAGGGTGGCCGCGGACGCCTACGCTGACCGGCTCTTGGTCTGTTTGCGGGCCTGGGCGCGGACCTTGCCCGGGGGCTCGCTGAAGCGGTGGATGAAGGCCGCTGTGAAGTTGTTCACGTGGGAGTAACCCAGCTTGTGGGCGATCTCCTTCAGGGGCAGCTCTGTCTCCAGAAGGGCCTGGCGGGCTTGGTCCAGCCGATGGCCGGTGATGAAGGCGAAGATCGTCTGCCCGTAGGCCTCCTTGAACTCGGCATTGAGGCGCCTGGCGGGCAGGTTGAAGGTCCCGGCGAGGGACTCCAGCGTTGGCAGCTTCCCATCCTGTTCCAGCAGGAAGTCGCGGCAGGCCTTGACCCTGGCCTTCACCTGCGGCGACAGCACCTCACGGGGCGTCCGCACCCGCAGGTGGGCCTCCAGCCCCGAGAGATACTCCAGCACCTTGGCCTGCGCGAAGAGCTTCTGCGTGGGGCCGGTGAGGCGCTTGGCCATGGCCAGGTGCAGCGGGGCGCTGACCTGCTTCGGCATGGCGTGGACCGCCAGGGAGGGCAGGGTCGTCAGGTTCAGCGCCTGCAGCAGGGCTGCCGCTTCGCCCTCGCCCAGCAGGGTCTGCAGCAGGGTGACCTGCATGACGAGGGCGACCATGGTGGAGTCCGTGGCGCCATCCACCAGGGGCAGCGTGCGCCGCTGCTGGGTGTGGAGGAAGAAGTCGCGCCCCTCCTCGAACATGAGCTTGGCCTCAGGGAGACGCTCCTGCTGGCAGATCCGACCCCCGCGCACGCTGTGGACCACGAAGGCGGGAGCGCCGTAGTCAATGTCGGTCTGGCCCACGGGGACGAAGTGCCCCACGGCCGCAGGCGTCATGCGGTGCTCGCTCTGGATGAGGGTCATGCCCAGGGCTAAACCGAAAACCCTGAAGCACCCCTCGCCCAATTCCGGTGGAAAGTGCAGGGACTTCGCCTCGATGTCCCCGTCTTTGGCCCGGTAGGCAAACGCCGGATCCTCGGACTCGAGCATCCATTGAAAGCGCAAGCTGTAGGGGGTGTCCTTCATGTCTAGATTCTATGCCAGACGGGTGGCCTATGGAAAAAGGCGGGCCGAATTTCATATAAAATTGTCACCTATGCATGGAACTTATTCATTAATAAACATTTAGCTCATTCCGATAATTGAAAAACGGGTCGACTGTCATCCCGTTGGTCTCTCCAGGGGTGGGTTTGATGTCAAGGCTGTCGGCGCGACTGATTGCAGGGTTTGCGGGGATCGTGAGCGCTGGACTGGGTGCTGCAGACCGCCTTGGTGCTGAGGCCTTCGGCGCCCAGGCGGCGCTGGTCTTCCCGGTCAGCTCGCAGCTGCGGCTGACGGCCGGTTCACCGGGGCTGTCCCTGGGCCTGCATGGCACCTGGACCTTCGCGGGAGGCCACGAGCTGCGGCCCCGGGTGGACCTCGCCACCTTCCCGGGCCGGAACCAGACCACTTCAGCCCCGGTGACGCCGCAGTCCCTGGACACCCGGGTGCGCACGCTGGCCCTGGGCGCCGACTACCTCTACCGCCTGGATGACCGCTGGGCCGTCGGCGTGGGGGTGCAGGAGCTGCGCTGGTCCGTGGCCAGCACCAACCGGGTCAGCCCTGTTCCCGGCAGCTCCGTGAGTGCCAGCGGCACCGCCCACTGGTGGCGCCTGGGGCTGGGTCCGGTGCTCACCTGCCGCCTGTCGCGCCACCTCGAGGCCGAGGTCCGCACCACCTTCAGCCGCTACGGCCAGGAGAACCAGCCCGCGAACGCCGCGAGCTGCGGCCTCCTCTGGCGCTTCTAGGGGATCCCCATGACCCGCCCAGCCCTCCGCTCCCTGCTCCCGGCCACGGCCCTGCTGCTGCTCCTGGCCTGCGGCGGCGGCCGTGTCACCGGCGACCGCGCCGCCACCATCAATCAGGTCATGACGATCAGTCCCGCCGTGGCCACCGTGAGCCCGGGCCAGAGCCTGCAGGTCACGGCCACCATCCCCTGGGGCGGCACCGCCACCTGGTCCGTGGTGCCTGACACCGGTGGCACCTTTACACCCGCGGGCCTATTCACGGCCTCCACAGCGCCCGGCAGCTACCGCATCGTCGCCATGTGGAACGGGGACG
>CAIOFF010000020.1 GCA_903857495.1 uncultured Holophagaceae bacterium
CCATAGCCAGCTTCGTTCCTGGTGCGGCGACGATCACAGCCGGGAGCAGCACGACCCTGACCGGGACCTTCACGGGCGGCACGGGCTCCGTGGACAACAGCGTGGGTGCGGTCACCACCACGGTCGCCACGACCGTGACGCCAGCGAGCACCACGACCTACACCCTGACCGTGACGAACGCCGCGACGGTGCCAGCCACTATCACCACTCAGGCCACCGTGAACGTCGTGGCCGCACCCGTGGCGACCAGCCTGGTGGCCAGCAATACCACCCCGACCTCTGGCGCCACCTTCACCCTGACGCCGACCTACACCGGCGGCCCTGGCACCCTCACCTACGCGGGTGGCAGCGTGACCTGCCCGGCGACGGGCGTGGCCTCGGCGGCGATCACCGCCGACTGGGTGGGCGCGCGGACCTACACGCTGACCGTGACCAACGCCGCTGGCGCCACCTCGACCGCGACGGTCACCGTGACGCCGGCCGCCCCCTTCGCCATCACCACCTTCACCCCGAACTTGCCCCTGGTGTCCTATGGTGGCGGAGCGACGTTGTCCTGGACCCTCGGCGGCTCTGCGCCCACAACCCTGACCCTGGACGGCGCGAGTGTGCTGGGCAACCTCCGCGCCCTGGTGGCGCCGCGCAACCGGCAGACCTACACCCTGACCGGCACCGACGGCCTCAACACCTCCACCCAGACCCTCAAGGTCGGCGCCCAGGGCCTGGACCTCCTCGCGGGAAGCCCGGGCGGGTCTGGGACTGCGGATGGCACGGGCACCGTAGCCCGGTTCTCCTGGCCCAGCGGCGTGGCCGTGGACGGGGCCGGGAACACCTATGTGGCGGACACCGGCAACAACACCATCCGCAAGATCACCCCTTTGGGGGGGGTAAGCACCCTGGCGGGACTGGCGGGAAGTCCCGGCTCGGCGGATGGCACCGGCACGGAGGCCCAGTTCTACGAGCCCTCCGGTGTGGCCGTGGACACGGCCGGGAACGTCTATGTGGCGGACAGCGCCAACCACACCATCCGGAAGATCACCGCTCTGGGCGAGGTGAGCACCCTGGCGGGGCTGGCTTCGGGGGTGTCCGGCAACATCGACGCCAAGGGCAGGGACGCTCGGTTCAGCTACCCCACCGGCGTGGCCGTGGACGCGGTCGGGAACGTCTATGTGGCCGACCGCGACAACCACACCATCCGCAAGATCACCCCCTTGGGGGTGGTGACCACCCTGGCGGGTCGGGCAGGGTATTCCGGATTCACGGACGCTACGGGCACGGCCGCCCAGTTCCAGGCGCCCTGGGGCGTGGCCGTGGACAAGGACGGCAACGTCTACGTGGCGGACTCCTATAGCTACGCCATCCGCAAGGTCACCTCATTGGGCGTGGTGACCACCCTGGCGGGTTCGGGTGTCGCAGGTACTGCGGACGGTTCGGGCACGGCCGCCCAGTTCTACCAACCCTCCGGTGTGGCGGTGGACCCTGCCGGGACCTGCGTCTATGTGGCAGACACCGTCAACAACACCATCCGCAAGATCACCCTTTCTACGGGCGAGGTGACTACCCTGGCGGGTTCGGCGGGGAGTTCGGGTTCAGCGGATGGCACGGGCACGAACGCCCGGTTCAATTTCCCCCGGGGCCTGGCCGTGGACCCAGCCGGGAACGTCTATGTGGCGGACACCAGCAATGGCATCATCCGCAAGATCACCCTCTCTGCGGGGGTGGGCGAGGTGAGCACCCTGGCGGGGCGTGCCGCCGTCACGGGCACGTCCATCAGCACCGTTGGCGTGGCCGTGGACGCGACCGGAAACGCCTATGTGGCGGACAGCGCCAACCACACCATCCGGAAGATCACTCCTGCCGGTGGGGTGAGCACCCTGGCGGGTTCGGGAACTGCGGGTTGGACGGTGGACGGCACAATAGGCACAGCCGCCCAGTTCCGCTCCCCCCGAGGCGTGGCCGGGGACGCGACCGGAACGGCCGTCTATGTGGCGGACGCCGGCAACCACGCCATCCGCAAGATCATCCTCGCTACGGGCGAGGTGAGCACGCTGGCGGGTTCAGCGGGAGCTATGGCTACGGGTACCACGAACGCCACGGGCACGGCCGCCCGGTTCAATGCCCCCCAAGGCGTGGCCGTGGACAAGGTCGGGGACGTCTATGTGGCGGACACCGGCAACAACACCATCCGCAAGATCACCATCTCTGCGGGGGTGGGCACGGTGACCACCCTGACAGGTGCGGTGTTCTCTGGTCCCTCCGGCGTGGCCGTGGACCAGGACTTGAACGTCTATGTGGCGAGCACCAACAACCACACCATCTACACGATCACCCCGGGGGGAGTCGTAAGCACCCTGGCGGGGTTGCCAGGAACTTCGGGTTACAACGACGACCCGACGGGCACAAACGCCCGGTTCAACAGCCCCACGGGCGTGGCCGTGGACGCCGACAAGAACGTCTATGTGGCGGACAGCGGCAACCACACCATCCGCAAGATCACCTCGGGTGGGGCGGTGACCACGGTGGCCGGCCGCGCCGGCGTGGCCAGTTTCCAGGCGGGTCCGCTGCCGGGTCTGCTGAGCAGCCCCCAGGGTCTGGCGCTCACGGCGGACGGCGATCTGGTGATCACCATGAGCAACGCCGTGGTGCAGGTGACCGCACCAGGTGCGTCTCCGGCGGAGCCTTCCCTGGCCGCCTCCAGCAGCACCGTGCCCCGCGGGGCGACCTTTACCCTGACCCCGACCTTCGCCACGGGTACGGGCAGCATCGACCAGGGCGTGGGGGCCGTGAGCTCCGGGACTCCCGTCACAGTCACGGCGAACTGGATCGGGGCGCGGACCTTCACGCTGACGGTGACCTACACGAACGGCACCACGGCCACGGCCCCGGCGACGGTGACCCCCCAGGTTGTGACGGTCGGGTCCATCTCACCCGCCGCCACCACCGTGACCGCCAGCACCCCCACCCCCTTCAGCGCCACCGTCACCGGGGGCAACCTCGGCACCCTGACCTGGAGCAGCACCGGAGGTGGAACCTGGTCCGGCAGCACCTGGACGGCCCCGGCCTCGGCCGGCGGCCCCTATACAATCACGGCCACGTCCGTGGAGGATCCCACCCAGAGCGCCACGACCACGGTGACCGTGGTGGCGGCTCCGGTGGCGGCCAGCCTCACGGCATCCGCCCTGACGCCGGTGCTTGGGGCCACCTTCACCCTGACGCCGGTGTATTCGGACGGAGGGGTGAGTCTCACCTACACGGGTCCAGGCGCGACCAGCGGCAGCGTGGCCTGCCCGGCCTCGGGCGTGGCGTCGGCACCCATCACCGCCAGCTGGGCGGGCGCGCGGACCTACACGCTGACCGTGACCAACGCCGCCGGGACCGTGGCGACCCGAACGGTGACGGTGAAGCCCAATGCCTTCGCCATCGACGCCTTCACGGCGAACCTGGGTCTGGTGACCTACGGCGGCGGAGCCACGCTGTCCTGGGTGCTCAGTGGCCCGGCGCCCACGGCCCTGACCCTGGATGGCGCCAGTGTCTTGGGCAGCCTCAGCGCCCTGGTGGCGCCCCGAAACCGGCAGACCTACACCCTGTCCGGCACCAGCGGCAACACCGATACGCAGACCCTCAAGGTGGCCGCCCAGGGCCTGGACCTCCTCGCGGGCAATCCGGGGGGGACTGGGACTGCGGACGGCACGGGCACCGCCGCCCGGTTCAGCAACGTCCAACACGTGGCCGTGGACGCCGCCGGGAATACCTATGTGGCGGACGGTACGACCCTCCGCAAGATCACCCCCTTAGGGGTGGTGAGCACCCTGGCGGGACTGGCGGGAACTTACGGTCATGTGGATGCCAATGGCGCGGACGCCCGGTTCAACGGCGCCTGGGATGCGGCTGTGGACACCGCCGGGAATGTCTATGTGGCAGAGGTCAACTCCTACACCATCCGCAAGATCACCCCCTCGGGGGATGTGACCACCCTGGCGGGGTCGCCATGGAATTCGGGTTTCATCAACGACAATGGCACGGCCGCTCGGTTCAATAACCCCCAAGGCATTGCCGTGGATGCAGCCGGGAATGTCTACGTGGCGGACACCGGCAACTACGCCATCCGCAGGATCACCCCGGGTGGGGATGTGACGACCCTGGCGGGTTCGGGAACTTCGGGTTGGACGGTGGACGGCACGACTGGCACAGCCGCCCAGTTCAGTAATGCCTTCGGTGTGGCCGTGGACGCGGACGGGGTTGTCTATGTGGCGGACACCGGCAACTCCACCATCCGCAAGATCACTCCGGCAGGCGTGGTGAGCACCCTGGCGGGTTCACACACAGCTTCGGGTTCCACGGATGCGAATGGCACGAACGCCCTGTTCTCCTTGCCCTACGGGGTGGCCGTGGGCGCTGACAAGAACGTCTATGTGGCAGACACCAACAACTCCACCATCCGCAAGATCACCCCGGGTGGGGATGTGACCACCCTGGCGGGCCTGGCAGGCAATCAGGGTTCCGCAGATGGCGCAGCCACCGCAGCCGCTCGGTTCAAGAGGCCCCGCGGCGTGGCCGTGGATGCGGCCGGGAACGTCTATGTGGGAGACACTGGCAACAGCACCCTCCGCAAGATCAGTGGGGGCGCGGTGAGCACCCTGGCGGGGCTGGCGGCCACCTCGGGTTCGGCCAATGGCACGGGGACGGCGGCCCAGTTCAGCACCCCCCTCGGTGCGGCTGTGGACGCAACCGGGAACGCCTATGTGGCGGACAGCGCCAACCACACCATCCGCAAGATCACGCCGGCGGGGGTGGTGAGCACCCTGGCAGGGATGGCAGGGACTTCGGGTTGGACGGCGGACGGCACAATAGGCCTAGCCGCCAAGTTCAACTCCCCCAAAGGCGTGGCCCTGGACGATCTCGGAAACCTGTACGTGGCGGACACCACCAACCACAGAATCCGCAAGATCATCCTCTCTTCGGGCGCGGTGAGCACCCTGGCGGGTTCGGGAACGGCTGGGGCCGGAAACGCCCCGCCAGGCCCGGCCACCAACGCCCAGTTCAGTTCCCCCCAAGGCGTGGCCGTGGATGCTGCGGGCAACGTCTATGTGGCGGACACCGGCAACCACCTCCTCCGCAAGATCACCCCGGCGGGGGTGGTGAGCACCCTGGCGGGTCGGGCTGGAACTGCGGCCTATCTGGACGACCCCATTTCTGCCACGAACGCCCGCTTCAGTGCCCCTCAAGGCGTGGTCGTGGACGCTGACGGGCACGTCTATGTGGCAGACACCGGCAACCACGCCATCCGCAAGATCACCCCGGCGGGCGAGGTGACCACCCTGGCGGGCTATGGTACCCGTTCTGGTTTCGCCGATGGCACGGGCACGGCGGCCCAGTTCAACACGCCCTCGGCCGTGGCCCTGGACGCGACCGGTAACCTCTATGTGGCGGATACGGGCAACCACACCCTCCGCAAGGTCACCTCTCTCGGGGTGGTGACCACCGTGGCCGGCCGCACCGGCGTGCAGGGATTCCAGCCAGGTCCGCTGCCGGGCGGGCTGAGCAGTCCCCACGGCCTGGCGGTCACGGCGGACGGCGATCTGGTGGTCACCACGAGCAACGCCGTGGTGCAGGTGACGGCCCCGACGGCGGCCGCACAGCCATTCCTGACCGCCTCCAGCAGCACCGTGGCCCGCGGGGCGAGCCTTACCCTGACGCCGACCTTCTCCACGGGCTCGGGCGCCATCGACCAGGGCGTGGGGGGCGTGAGCTCGGGGACGGCCAAGACGGTCACGGCGGACTGGACCGGAGCGAAGACGTTCACGCTGACGGTGGCCTACGGGGATGGCACCACAGCCACGGCCCCGGTGACGGTGACTACGCAAGATGTGTGGGTGCGCGCCATCACACCCGCCGCCGCCAACGTGGCCGTCGGCACCAGCACCACCTACAGCGCCATCGTCACCGGGGGCCACCTCGGCACCCTGACCTGGAGCAGCAGCGGCGGCGGCAGCTGGTCCGGCAGCACCTGGACGGCCCCGGGCACGGCGGGTTCCTGCACCATCACGGCCACGTCCGTGGATGATCCCAGCAAGAGCGCCACGACCACGGTCACCGTGGTGGCCGCGCCCGTGGCATCTGGCTTGGTGGTTGCCCCTGCGGCGCCCACCCAGGGCAGCACCTTCACCTTGACGCCGACCTACACCGGCGGCCCTGGCACCCTCACCTACGCGGGTGGCAGCCTGACCTGCCCGGCGACGGGCGTGGCCTCGGCGGCGATCACCGCCGACTGGGTGGGCGCGCGGACCTACACGCTGACCGTGACCAACGCGCTGGGGGCCGTGGCGACCAGGACGGTCACCGTGACGCCGGCCGCCCCCTTCGTCATCGATGCTTTCACCGCAAACCGGTCGCTGGTGACCTTCGGCGGCTCTGCCACGGTGTCCTGGACCCTTAGCGGCCCCTCGCCCACGGCCCTGACCCTGGACGGCGCCAATGTCCTGGGCAACCTCAGCGCCCTGGTGGCGCCACGCAACCGGCAGGCCTTCACCCTGACGGGCACCGCCGGCGGCAACATCGCCACCCAGACCCTCAAGGTCGGCGCCCAGGGCGTGGACCTCCTCGCGGGAAGTCCGGGCGGGCCCGGGACGGTGGATGGCACAGGCCCGGCCGCGCGGTTCGATGCGCCCGCCGGCCTGGCCATGGACGCGGCCGGAAGCCTCTATGTGGCGGACGCCAACAACCACACCATCCGCAAGATCACCTCAGCCGGGGCGGTGAGCACCTTGGCGGGACTGGCGGGAACTTCCGGTGCTGCGAATGGCATGGGCACGGCCGCCCGGTTCAATAACCCCACGGGCGTGGCCGTGGACGCGGCCGGGAACGTCTATGTGGCGGATTCCGCCAACCACACCATCCGCAAGATCAGCGCAGCCGGGCTGGTGAGCACCCTGGCGGGAACTGGCACCTATGGATACAAGGACGACACGGGCACATCCGCCCAATTCAACGGCCCCTCCGCCGTGGCCGTGGACGCGGCTGGGACCGTCTATGTGGCGGATGACGGCAACAATGTCATTCGGAAGATCAGCGGGGGGGTTGTGACCACCCTGGCAGGTGTGGCGGGAGGTTCGGGCTATGCCGATGGACCGGGTGCTTCCGCCAAGTTCTGGGCCCCTTCCGGTCTGGCCGTGGATGCGGCCATGGCCAACGTCTATGTGGTGGATTCTGGCAACAACCGAATCCGGAGGATCATCCTCTCCACGGGTGCGGTGGAGACCCTGGCGGGTCAGGCCACGAGTGGTTCCACGGACGCGGTGGGCACGGCTGCCAAGTTCAATCGCCCCGCCGGCGTGGCCCTGGACCCGACCGGATACCTCTATGTGGCGGATTCCTACAACATGACCATCCGCAAGATCACCCTCTCTTCGGGCCAGGTGACCACCCTGGCGGGTTGGGCGGGCTGGTCTGGGTCTGCGGATGGCCCCGGCATAAATGCCCGATTCCTTTATCCACGTGGGGTTGTCGCGGACGGGGCCGGGACGGTCTACGTGACGGACTCCCTCAACCACACCCTCCGCAGGATCGTCATCTCCTCGGGCGAAGTGAGCACCCTGGCGGGGCTGGTTGCAGCTTTCGGCAGTGCGGATGGCACGGGCGCGGCCGCCCAGTTCAAAAACCCCCAAGGCGTGGGTGTGGACGCGGCCGGGAACGCCTATGTGGCGGACACCGGTAGCAACACCATCCGCAAGATCACCCCTGCCGGGGTGGTAAGCACCCTGGCGGGGCTGGCGGGCTCTGCGGGAACCACGAACGGCACCAGTGGCGATCCCAGGACCGCCCGGTTCCACTCGCCCTCCGGCGTGGCCGTGGACACTGCCGGGAACCTCTATGTGGCAGACTCTGCCAACTACACCATCCGCAAGATCAGCTCTCTGGGCGTGGTGACGACCCTGGCGGGTTCGGTTGTTGGTGGCTATCTGGACGGCACGGGCACGGCCGCCCAGTTTGAGCTCTTCTCCAGTCTGGCGGTGGATCAGGACGGGAACGTCTACGTGGCGGATTCCTCCAATTCCACGATCCGCAAGATCACCCCCTTGGGGGTGGTGACCACCCTGGCGGGTCGGGCAGGGTATTCCGGATTCACGGACGCTACGGGCACGGCCGCCCGGTTCTTCTGGCCTCAGGGCGTGGCTGTGGACGCTACCGGGACGGTTTACGTGGCGGACTATCACACCATCCGCAAGATCACCCCTTTGGGGGTGGTGACCACCCTGGCGGGTTCAGCGGGACTGTCGGGTGCCACGGATGGCACGGGCTCGGCCGCCCGGTTCAACAACCCCAAGGACGTGGCCGTGGACGCGGTCGGGAACCTCTTCGTGGCGGACACGGACAACCACACCATCCGCAAGGTCACCTCGGCGGGGGTGGTGACCACCGTGGCCGGCCGCACCGGCGTGCAGGGATTCCAGCCAGGTCCGCTGCCCGGTGGTCTCAACGCTCCCCAGGGCCTGGCGCTCACGCCGGACGGCGACCTGGTGATCACCCAGGCCAATGCCGTGGTGCAGGTGACGGCGCCGACGGTGGCCCCGGCGGAACCCTCCCTGACCGTCTCCAGCAGCACCGTGGCCCGCGGGGCGACCTTCACCCTGACGCCGACCTTCGCCACGGGCACGGGCAGCATCGACCAGGGCGTGGGGGGCGTGAGTTCGCTGGAGGCCAAGACGGTCACGGCGAACTGGACCGGGGCGCGGACCTTCACGCTGACGGTGACCTACCCGGATGGCACCACGGCCACGGCCCCGGTGACCGTGACCACGCAGGATGTGTGGGTGCGCGCCATCTCGCCCGCCGCCGCCACCGTGACCGCCGGCACCAACACCGCCTTCAGTGCCACTGTCACCGGGGGCAACCTCGGCAAGGCGACCTGGAGCAGCGGCGGCGTGGGCAGCTGGTCCAGCAACATCTGGACGGCCCCGGCCACGGCGGGCGGCCCCTATACGATCACGGCCACGTCCATGGATGATCCCAGCAAGAACGCCACGACCACGGTCACCGTGGTGGCGGCGCCTGTGGCGACCAGTCTGGTGGCCTCCCCCGCCGCACCCAACCAGGGCGCCACCTTCACCCTGACGCCGACCTACTCCGGCGGCACGGGCGTCCTCGACAACGGCGTCACCTGCCCGGCCACGGGCGTGGCGTCAGGTCTGCTCACGGCCAGCTGGGCGGGCGCTCGGACCTACACGCTGACAGTCACCAATGCACTGGGGGCCGTGGCGACCAGGACGGTGACGGTGACGCCTGCGCCACCCTTCGCCATTGAGTCCTTCACGTCGAACACGGAGCTGGTGACCTATGGCGGCTCCGCTGCGCTGTCCTGGGTCCTCAGCGGCCCGGCGCCCACAGCCCTGAGCCTGGATGGCGCCAGCGTGCTGGGCAACCTCAGCGCCGCCGTGGCGCCGCGCAATCGGCAGACCTTCACCCTGACGGGCACCAGCGGCAACACCGACACCAAGACCCTCAGGGTGGGTGCCCAGGGCCTGGACCTCCTCGCGGGAAGTCCCGGCGGGGCTGGGAATGTGGATGGCACAGGCGGGGGCGCCAGGTTCAACTCCCCCTTGGGCCTGGCCATTGACTTGGCCGGAAACACTTATGTGGCAGACAAAATCAACCACACCATCCGCAAGATCACACAGGATGGCGTGGTAAGCACCCTTGCAGGCCTGGCGGGCAAGGCCGGTTCCGCGGATGGCACGGGAACGGGCGCCCGGTTCTGCTATCCCGCGAGCGTAGCCGCGGACGCTGCCGGGAACGTCTATGTGGCGGACTATGGCAACCACACCATCCGCAAGATCACGCCTCTGGGCGGGGTAAGCACCCTGGCGGGCCTGGCTGGGGGGTCTGGTTCGGATGACTTTACGGGCACGGCCGCCAAGTTCAATTCCCCCGAGGGCGTGGCCGTGGATGCTGCCGGGAACGTCTATGTGGCGGATACCAGCAATCACACCATCCGCAAGGTCACGCCTTCAGGCGCGGTGAGCACCCTGGCGGGTCTGGCAGGAACTTCGGGGCCAACGAACGGTACGGGCACGGCCGCTCGGTTCAATTTCCCTAAGGGCGTGGCCGTGGACCCCGCCGGGAACGTCTATGTGGGAGATACCTCCAACTACACCATCCGGAAGATCACTCCTGCGGGCGAGGTGAGTACCCTGGCAGGTCAGGCAGGCTCCTCGGGTTCCGCGAACGGGACGGGCACGGCCGCGCGGTTTTATTTCCCCCGGGGCGTGGCTGTGGACGCGGCCGGTAATCTCCATGTGGGGGACGGCGGTAACCAGATCATCCGAAGGATCACTTCAGCTGGGGTGGTGACCACCCTGGCGGGACTGGCAGGCTCCTCGGGTTCAGCAGATGGTACGGGCACGGCCGCCCGGTTCAGTTCCCCCCAGGGCGTGGCCGTGGACGCTGCCGGGACCGTGTATGTGGCGGACATGGATAACTCCACCATCCGCCGGGTCACCCCAGCGGGCGAGGTGAGCACCCTGGCGGGGCTGGCGGTCGCCTCGGGTGCCACGGACGGCACAGGCACGGCGGCCAGCTTCAACAGCATCCGGGGCCTGGCCGTGGATGCTGCCGGGAACGCCTATTTGGCGGACACGTCGAACTACGTCATCCGCAAGGTCACTCCGGCGGGGGTGGTGAGCACCCTGGCGGGACTGGCGGGAACTCGCGGTACCGCGGACGGCACGGGCACGGCTGCCCAGTTCGACACGCCCTACGGGATGGCCGTGGACGCTGCCGGGAACGTCTATGTGGGGGACAGCGCCAACCACACCCTCCGCAAGATCACCCCTGCAGGGGTGGTGAGTACCTTCGCGGGGGCGGCAGGTGCTCCAGGATCCACGGACGGCACCAGTGGTGCGCCCACGACCGCCCGGTTCTGGGTCCCCGAGGGCCTGGCCGTGGATGCTGCCGGCAACCTCTATGTGGCGGACAACAACAACCACACCATCCGCAAGATCACGCCGGCAGGGGTGGTGAGCACCCTGGCAGGTCTGGCAGGAACGAATGGTTCTGCGGACGGCACCGGGGCGGCTGCCCGGTTCACCTTCCCCGTGTGTGTGGCCGTGGATGCGGCGGGGAACGTCTATGTGACGGACTCGAATAATCACACCCTCCGCAAGGTCACCCCGGCGGGGGTGGTGACCACGGTGGCAGGTCTGGCCGGCACTTCGGGGTCTGCGGACGGCACGGGGACTGACGCCCGGTTCAATTTCCCCTGGGGCGTGGCCGTGGACGCCGCCGGAAACGTCTATGTGGCGGACTCGAACAACAGCAGCATTCGCAAGGTCACCCCGGCGGGTGTGGTGACCACGTTGGTGGGTCACCCCGGCGCGACCGGGTTCCAGCCGGGTCCGCTGCCAGGGGTTCTCAATGGTCCCGCGGGCCTCGCGCTCACGCCGGACGGCGATCTGGTGATCACCCTGCGCAACGCCGTGGTGCAGGCCACGGCCCCCTAAGACTCGGACCCCCAGGACGACGGATGCCGCCGCAGGCAGGGCTTTGGTTGTTCGAAGGGAATCCCTAATTCCTTGGGTGGCACAGGCGCAGGGGTTGGCTCAGGCGGGCCAGCCTCCGGCGGCGCGCAGGCCGGTCCACTCGGGCAGTCCCAGGCTGAGGTTGAGGTTCTGCACGGCCTGGGTGGCCATGCCCTTGCCCAGGTTGTCCAGGGCCACCAGGATGGCGCCGTGGCCGCCCTTGGCCGCGACCGCCACCTCCGCGAAGGCGCTGCCCACCGTCGCCGCCACCCGCGGCGACCCGTCCACGATGCGCACAAAGAACCGTCCCGCATAGAAGTCCTCAAAACGGGCCCGCAGGGCCCCAAGTTCAATTCCCGCAGGAAGCGGAAATTGAACCGTGGCAAAGATTCCCCGCACCATGGGCGCACTCTGCGGCACGAAGCTGAGGGGCGCCTCCCAGCCCAGGCTGGCCAGGGTGCGGAGCACCTCGGCCTCGTGCTGATGGCCCAGGATCTTGTAGGCCTTGAAGTCGTGGGCGCGGCTGGGGTGGTGGGTGGTCTCGGAGAGTGCGGCGCCGGAGCCGCTGGAGCCCGTGGCCGCGGTGACCGCCACGAAGGCGGGCTGCCACTGGGCCAGGGGCAGCAGGGCCAGCTGCAGGGCTGTGGCGAAACAGCCGGGGTTGGCGATGCGCTTGGCGCCTGCCATGCGCTCCGGCTGCCAGTCCACCAGGCCGTAGACCCAGGCGGGATCCAGGCGGAAGTCCGTGGAGAGGTCGATGACGATGAGCCGCTCCAGCAGGCCCGGGTGGGCCTGGGCCGCGGCTTCCAGCTCGGGCCAGAGCTTGCCCAGCTCACCGTGGGGCAGGGCCGAGAAGAGCACGGGCGCGGGGCTGCTGGCCAGGGCCTCCCAGTCCGGGGTGGCCTCGAATACACCGTCCACCAGGCCGCGCAGGTTCGGGTGCTGCGCGTGGAAGGGCTTGCCCGCGTGACTGCGGGCCGTGCCGCGCAGCGTCTGCACCGCCGGGTGGGTGGAGAGCCAGCGCAGCAGCTCGCCCCCGCCGTAGCCCGAGGCGCCGAGGATAAGGACATCAACCTGGGTCATGGAAGGTCACCTAAAAAAATCAAACCGCAGAGAACGCAGAGAACGCAGAGAAAAAGAAGGGAACCGGTGATGAACAGTGAAGAACGGGGATAGAAACCGCGGAACCTTGCGAGATGCCTCAGCGCCGCGGGGTGGCCACTTTGTGCCCTTTGTGTCCTTTGTGGTTATAAAGTCCTGTCACTCTTTCGCCGCGAGCTTGGCTTCGACGAGGCCGAGGACGAACTTGCCGAGGGCCTCGGCGTCGGCGCGGGCGTTGCGGGCGGGCAGGCCCAGGGAGGCCACGAAGCGCTCGCCCACGCGGTTGTCCGTGGCGGGGCCGGCGATCAGGTCGGCCCGGATACCGAAGGCGCTCATGAGCTGGTGGACGCCGCCCGCGACGCCCACGGGGTCGTTGGCGCAGAGGACGAAGGCGCCGCCCAGGGCCCGCAACTCAGGATCCTGCAGGATGGCCTGCACGCCGTACTCGCCCATGATGCCATCGCCGGTCTCGGCCACGATGACGTCCACGCCGTGGGCCGCGAGCTCCGAGAAGATGATGCGGGAGACGCTGGCGGCGCTGCCCGCGTCGGTGCAGACGCAGCCCGCGTCCGTGAAGTCGAGGGCCACCTCGGCGCCGTAGTCCCGCATGGCCAGGGCGTCGCGCATGAGCGAGACGCCCGTGAGCTTGCAGGCCCCCACGCGGTAGCCCGCGCGGCTCAGCTGGCGGATGGCGGCGCAGGCGGCGGCGGTCTTGCCGGCGTTCATGCAGGTGCCCGCCACGTAGACCACGGGACAGTGGGGCGACAGGCTGGTGCCCTGGAGGGCGCCCATGCGGATGTGGGCCGCCTGGCCCGCGCGGCTCTGGAACTCGGGGAAGACCTGCACCTGGCCCAGCACCTCCATCTCGAAGGGCTTGCCCAGGTCCGGGTTGTAGGACAGGCAGGTGCCGATGACCCCGCCCATGTTCAGCAGGTTCACGGTGTCGCCGGTCTTGAGGGAGGTCGGCAGCACGCCCTCGTAGCCCTGGAGGGCGTTGCGGTGGCCCAGGGCCCCCACCAGGATGTCCCCGTCATGCAGCGTGCTCATGCGGCCGTGGGGATCCTCCAGCTGGTTGTAGGTGGTCTTCTCGCCCCGCACGCGGCAGGCGATGACCGAGCCCTCCTCCAGCAGGAGCTCAGGCGCGAGGGTGAGCGTCCGCCCCAGCCGCAGGTTGCGGGTGACCGAAGCGAGCTTGTCGACATGGATGCGCATGGGTGCCTTCGGATCAGTTGTTCTTTGCCTTGAGCGTGAGGGTCTGCTGCACGCCGAAGATCTTGGCGAAGCCGGCGGCTTCGGCGCCGGTCCACAGGCGGTTGGCTTCGCCGTAGGTGGCGATGCGGGGATCCATGAGGGAGTAGGGCGATTGCACACCCTCCACCACGAAGGCCCGGGGGTGCAGGGTGACGCGCACCTCGCCGCTGACGCGGTCCTGGCTGGAGTCCAGGAAGGCTTCGAGGTCCCGGGCCAGGGGATCAAAGAAGTGGCCCTCGTGCAGGAGGCCGCCGTAGAGGTTGCCCAGGGACTCCTTCCAGAAGAGCTGCTTGCCGGACAGCACCAGCTTCTCCAGCTCCCGGTGGGCGCCGATGAGCAGGTGCGCGGCGGGGGCCTCGTAGCCCACGCGGCCCTTGATGCCGAGGATGGTGTCGCCCAGGTGGACGCCCCGGCCGATGCCGTAGGGGCGGCCCAGGTCGTTGAGGCGGGCGATGAGGGTGACGGGGTCCAGGGACTGGCCGTCCAGGGACACGGGCACGCCCCGTTCGAAGCCGATGACCATGCCCGTGGGCTCCGGGTGGCCGATGACGCCGCCCGGGAAGGCCGCCTCGGGCAGGCTGCTCCAGGGATCCAGGGTCTCCCGGCCGCCCACGCTGGTGCCCCACATGCCTTCGTTGATGGAGTAGTCCTTGGTCTTCTCGGGGAACACCAGGCCGCGCTGGGCGCAGTAGTCCATCTCCTCGGCCCGGGACAGGTTTAGGTCGCGGATGGGGGTGAGGATCTCCAGGTCCGGCGCCAGGGCGCGGAAGGCCACGTCGAAGCGCACCTGGTCGTTGCCGGCGCCCGTGGAGCCGTGGGCGATGGCGGTGGCGCCCATGTCCTTGGCCAGCTCCGCCACGGCCCGGGCCTGGCAGACCCGCTCGGCAGATACCGAGAGGGGATACATCTGGCCGCGCAGCACGTTGCCGTAGACCAGGTAGCGCAGGTAGCCGTCGAAGAGGCCGGCCCGGGCATCCACGGTGGTGTGGCTGAGGGCGCCCAGCTTGGGGGAAGCGGCCTCGATGCGGGCCAGCTCCGCCGGGGAGAACCCGCCGGTGTTCACCGTGACCGTGGCCACGTCGTAGCCCTGCTCCTTCAGGTAGAACACGCAGAAGGACGTATCGAGACCGCCGGAGAAGGCGAGGACAGCGAGCTTGCTCATAGGGGACCTTTCACGGAGAGAGCGTCGATCGAGTTCACTAAGCCCACAACGCCTCCTCGGCCTGGGCGTGGGTGTCGGCCTTGGCCTGGATCCAGGCGCGGGCGGCGGCGAGGTCGGCGGCGAGGTCGTCCAGGGCCAGGTTGCCGGCGCCGCCCAGGTGGGTGGCGGTGAGGGCGCTGCGGTCCGGGGCGAAGGTGCCGTCCTGGAGCTGCTGGGCCACCTGGCGGTAGGCGTCGCGGAAGGGCAGGCCCCCCTGCACCAGCACGTAGGCCTGGTGGGCGGCGTAGAGCTCATCGGAGGAGGCTGCGGCAGTGGCGTCCGCCTGCACCTGCAATGCGGGCAGCAGGGGCTTGAGCACCGCGAAGAGATCGTCGGCGCTGCGCAGGGCGGTGACCAGGGGCCGCTTCAGCAGCTGCAGGTCCCGGTGGTAGCTGGAGGGCAGGCCGGCGGCGAGCTGCTCGAGCAGGCCCGCGGCGCCCCGCAGCTCGCGGCAGCGGCCCCGGGCCAGCTCCACGACATCGGGGTTCTTCTTCTGGGGCATGATGCTCGAGCCCGTGGTGTAGGCATCGGGCAGCTTGAGGAAGCCGAACTCCTCGGTGCTGTAGAGGGAGACATCCCACAGGAACTTCTCCAGGACACCGCCGGTGGAGGCGGCCCACTGAAGCAGGGCGACCTCGTGGCGGCCCCGGCTGTTCTGCACGTCGATGGGGCTGCGCTGAACCTTCGAGAAGCCGAGCAACTGCGCCGTGAGGGCCCGGTCGATGGGCAGGGGTACGCCGAAGCCCGCCGCCGAGCCCAGCGGGCAGCGGTCCAGGCGGCCGTAGACGCCCTGCAGGGCCTCCAGTTCCTCCAGCAGGCCCTCGGCAAAGGCCGTGGCCCAGAGGCCGAAGGTGCTCGGCATGGCGCGTCGCAGGTGGGTGTAGCCGGGCAGGGGCGTGTCGCGGTGGGTGATGGCGAAGGCCAGGAAGGCCTCGGCCAGGTCCGCGACCCGCAGGCCCAGGCGCACCAGGGCGTCCCGCATGTAGAGCCGCAGGGCGAGGATGACCTGGTCGTTGCGCGACCGGCCCAGATGGATGCGGGCCCCCGCGGCGCCGAAGCGCTTCGTGAGGTCCGCCTCGATGGCGGTGTGGCAGTCCTCCATGGCCACCGGAATGGCGAAGCTCCCCGTCCGGGCAGCCGTGGCGATGTCCCGCAGACCGCCCACCAGGGTCTCGGCATCCGCCGCCGGGATCAGGCCCCTGGCGGCCAGCATCCTGGCGTGGGCCGCGCTGCCCAGGGCGTCCCACGCCACCAGGGCCAGGTCCGTGTCCGGATCCTCGCCCACGGTGAAGCGGTGGATGGCCTCGTCCAGAGGCACGTCCTTGGCCCAGAGCCGACCGGGTTCACTCATGGGGCACCTGCAGGGCGAAGAAGAGCGTGGCCAGCTGTTGGTAGAAGGTGGCGCCGGCCTCGATCTCGGCCAGAGTGATGTGCTCGTTGGGGCGGTGGCTGCGGAAGGTGTCGCCGGGGCCCACCTTGACCGTGGGGATGTCGCCCAGGAAGGCCCAGTCCGAGGTGGTGCCGGAGCCCACAGGGCCGGCCTTGCCCGCGGCCTGGAGGGCGGCGCGGACGATGGCCTGCCGGGGGTCCGTGGACTTGGGCAGGTAGCGCTTGGAGTGGATGGCGACCTGGCTCTCCAGGCGCCCCTGGAAGTCCGCCGCCAGCTCGTCGTGGTCCTGGTCCGGGCCCGTGCGCAGGTCGATGAAGAACTCGCAGGCGTCGGGCACCTGGTTCCGCCAGAGCCCGCCCTGGATCTGCGTGACCTGGGCCTTCTGGGAGCCCAGGAGCTGGTGGGGGGGGAACTCCATGGCGGCCACGCGGGTGATGTCCCGGGCGGCCTTGTGGATGGCGTTCTCCGCGCCCAGCATCTGGGCGTTGGCCACGTGGCCGCTCTGGCCCCGGGCCGTGCACTTCAGCACCAGGAGGCCCCGCTGGGCAGCGCAGACGCGCAGGCCCGTGGGCTCGCCCACCACAGCGCCGTCGAAGTGGCCCAGCTCGCCCAGGATGGTGGCGATGCCGTTGCCGCCGGTCTCTTCCTCGGCGGTGAGGGCCACGGTCACTTCGCCCTCCAGGGACTGCTCGGACAGCTCGAAGGCCGCGAGCAGGATGGAAGCCACCGAGGCCTTGGCATCGTTGGCGCCCAGGCCCTGGAGGCGGGTGCCGTTCCAGATCGGCGTGAAGGGATCCCCCTCCCAGCCCGCGCAGGGCGGGACCGTGTCCAGGTGGGAGTTGAGGAGCAGCCGCTTGCCGCCGGTGGCGCCGAAGCTGAACCACAGGTTGTGGTCCTGCCGGTGCACCTGGAAGCCGCGGGCGGTGAGCAGGTCCTGGAGCAGGTCCGCGATGGCGCCTTCGCCGCCGGACACGCTGGGGGTGCCGACCAGCAGGGTGATGAGCTCGGCGGGGTTCATCCGGCCACCGCCGCGACCGGGGTGGGGATGATCATGGTGCCGCTGCCCTCGTTGGTGAAGACCTCGGCCAGCAGGGCGTCTGGGAGGAGGCCGCTGACGATGTGGGCGCTGGCCACGCCGCTGGCGAGGGCGGCCCGCACGGCGGTTAGCTTGGGCCGCATGCCGCCGCTGATGGCGCCCTCCCTTTCCAGGACAGCCAACTCGTCCAGGGTGGCGTGGGGGATCAGGGACGAGCTCTTGTTCACGTCCTTGAGCAGGCCCGGGACCGAGAGCAGGAAGAAGATCTTCTCGGCGGCCAGGGCCGAGGCCAGGCTGGCGGCGATGGTGTCGGCATTGGTGTTGTAGATGGCGCCGTCGGTGCCGCCCGAGAGGGGCGCCACCACGGGCACGAAGCCGCCTTCCAGCAGGTGGGTGAGCACCCGGGGATCCACGGAGTCGATGTCGCCCACCAGGCCGAAGTCCACGAGCACGGGCTCCGTGGCGCCGTCGGGCACCACGGACACCGGGGGTCGCTTGCTGGCCTTGATCAGGCCCGCGTCCACGCCCGAGAGGCCCACGGCGGGCACGCCATTGGCCTGGAGCTCGGCGAGGAGGTCCATGTGCACCTGGCCCGCGAAGACCATCTTGGCGGCGTCCAGGACCTCAGGGGTGGTGACCCGGCGCCCCGCCACCTTTTGGATGGGGATGTCCATGGCCCGGCACACGGCGTCCAGCTCGGGGCCGCCGCCGTGCACCAGCACCACGCGGATGGAGAAGCTCCAGAGGAGAGCGATCTGCTCGCAGAGGGCCTTCCGCATCTTGGGTTCGGCGATGACTTCGCCGCCCACCTTGATCAGGAAGGTCTTCCCGCGCCAGAGGCGGACGAACTGGGAGGCTTCCTTGAGGGCGGCGTAGGGATTCGGGGACAGCGGCATGGGATTCTCGCGGGCGAAGGGCGGGGCTTGGCTCAGGACTGGTTCAGCAGGCTGGCGATGGTGGCGCGCTGGACGTGGAAGCGGTTCTCGGCCTCGTCCACCACGCGGCTCCAGGGGCCGTCGAGGACGCTGTCGTGGACCTCGAGGTTGCGGCGCACGGGCAGGCAGTGGGTGAAGATGGCCTCCTTTGCGGCCTTCTGCATGTGGGCGGCGGTGGGCATCCAGGCGGACAGGTCCGTCATGGGCGCGGCCTCCAGGCCCGAGCTAGTGGAGGGCCCCCAGGCCTTGGCGTAGACGGCGGCGCTGCCCTCGAGGGCGGCGTCCTGGTCATGGGTGTAGGTGATCTTGCCGCCGGTGGCGGCGGCGTAGCGCTCGGCCTCGGCCCGGACCTCGGCGGACAGCTCATAGCCCTTGGGGTGGGCCACGCGGATCTCGGCGCCGCAGGCCGCGGCGGTAAGCAGGAAGGAGTTGGGCACGGCCTTGGGCAGGGGCTTCATGTGGGGCGCCCAGGTGAGGGTCACCGGCACCTTGGTCGATCCATGGGCCTCCTGGATGGTGAGCATGTCCGCGAGCCCCTGGTGGGGGTGCTCCCGGGCGCTCTCCATGCTCAGCACGGGCACCGTGGAGAAGCGCCGGAAGGCGCTGATGACGGGATCGATCTCATCGGTGGCATCGCCCTCGCCGCCGCTGAAGGTGCGCACGGCCAGGAGGTCCGCGTAGCGGCCCAGCACGGGCACGCCCTCGCGGACATGCTCGGCGCGGTCGGCGTTCATGATGGCGCCGTCGCGGTCCTCCAGCTTCCAGGTGCCGGCGCCCACCTCGAGCACGATGGCATGGCCGCCGTGGCGCAGCATGGCCGCCTCGAAGCTGGCCCGGGTGCGCAGGCTGGGGTTGAAGAAGATCATGCCGAGGATGCGGTCGGCGAAGATCGCGCCGGGCCGGGTCTTCTTCCACTCGGCGGCCACGGCCAGGATCTGCTTGACCCCTTCGGGGCCCAGGTCGGAGATGCGGGTGAAGTGCTTCATGGTTGCTCCGGCACGAAGGCGTGGATGGCGGCGATGAGGGCGTCGAGGGCCTCGTCGCTGAGGTTGAGGGGTGGCATCAGGCGCAGCACCGTGGGGTCACTGGAGCCGCCCACCAGTATGTGCTTGGCCAACAGGTGCTTCTTCAGGGCGGCGGCGTGGGCGCAGCGCAGGCCCAGCAGCAGGCCCTCGCCGAGGACCTCGGTGACGACGGACCCGGCCAGCTCCCGGCGCAGGCGCGCGGCAGCGTTGGTCGCGTTGGCCAGCATGCCTTCGGTAATGATCGCCTCCACCGTGGCGATCAGCGCGGCGCAGGCCAGGGGCCCGCCGCCGAAGGTGCTACCCAGGTCGCCGCCCTTGAGCTTCGCGGCCACTCCCGCCGTCATCAGCAGGGCGCCCATGGGTACGCCGGAGGCCAGGCCCTTGGCGCTGGTCATGAAGTCGGGTCGGACGCCGTAGAACTGGGCGGCGAAGGGGGTGCCCAGGCGGCCCATGCCGGTCTGGATCTCGTCGAAGATGAGCAGGGTGCCCGAGGCATCGCACTTGGCGCGCAGGGCCTGGAACCACTCCCGGGCGGCGGTCTTGATGCCGGCCATGCTCTGGATGGGCTCGACGATCACGCCGGCCACATCCGAGAAGTCGGCGGCGGCCAGGGCGGCAAGGTCGCCGAAGGGGATGCGCAGGGTCGGCACCAGCTGGTCCGCGTAGGGCTGGGTGATCTTGGGGTCGTCCGTGACGGACAGTGCCAGCAGGGTGCGGCCGTGCCAGCCGCCGTCGAAGGCGCCCAGGTGCTTGCGGCCCGTGAGCAGCAGCGCCAGCTTCAGGGCGTTCTCGTTGGCCTCGGCGCCGCTGTTGCAGAAGAACACAGAGTCCATGCCGGAGAAGGCGGTGATGCGCTCGGCGGCCTCGTCGCGCACGGGCAGGGCGGCGGCGGCCGAGTAGAAGAGCAGGCTGGCCGCCTGGTCCGCCACGGCCTTCACCACGGCCGGGTGGCTGTGCCCCGTGGCGCACACGCAGTGGCCACCGTAGAAGTCCCACCAGGCCTGACCCGCGTCATCGAAGACGCGGTCGCCCTCGCCCCGCACCAGGGGAAAGGGATAGGGGGCGTAGGTGGGGAGCAGGGCGGGAATCGGGGTGGTGGCGGCCATGCGGACATCCTGTACAAAGGCGTGCATTATCACGTGACAGAACGCATATTATGCACCAATGAGAACAGGGCTCAAGCGAAATTCTTGCGACAGATCCTGAATAATTCGAATTTCAATTGATGAATTATGCGTTTTTATGCATAATTCATGCATGAACGCAGACGCCCTCATCCTCCAGCTGCTGGCGGACGCCCCCATCTCGGACCAGGGGGATCTGCTGGCGCGGCTGGCTGCCCTGGGCTGCGAGCTCACCCAGTCCACCCTGTCCCGGCGCCTGAAGCGGCTGGGCGTGCAGAAGGTCCAGGGGCGCTACCGCCGGGGGGAGACGGCCCCCAAGGCCCTGCCCGAGGTCACCCTACGCGAGGCCCCGCCGAACCTGCTGGTCCTGCGCACCTCGCCGGGCTTCGCCCAGGCCCTGGGGTTCAGCCTGGACGCGGACCCCGTCGAGGGCCAGATGGGCACCCTGGCCGGCGATGACACCGTGTTCGTGGCTGTGCTGCCCGAGCGCCTGGCCGAGGTGAAGGCGCACCTCCTGCGGGTGCTGGCGGGTCGGTAGGTATTTCCATGTTCCGAACGACACCTAGCGCGCGGCCCGCTGCGGCAGGAAGGAAGTGCCATACTCAACCGTCACTGGGCCCCCGACCCACGCCGCTTCCGCAAACCCAACACACAAAGGAATCACGATGGGGCGCTTGAGTGCCACCCGCACGGTGAAGGTGCTGCTGACCCTGGTCGTGCTGGGAATGGGGGTGTGCCTTGAGGCTGGAGAGCGGCGCGTCTTCCGGGGCGATCTGGGTGGAAAGCCCGTGTTGCTTGAGCTTTCTGAACACCACAAGAAATGGGAAGGGCGCTATTGCTACGAGCAATATGGTGTGGACATCCCGCTGAAGGGCACCCTGGAGCAGCTCCAGGAACCAGCACTGACCCGGCCTGATGCGCCTGGTCCCGCGCCGGCGGCGATCTGGAAGGGTTCTCTCCTGAACAAGCGCTACTCGGGCACCTGGCATGGCAAGCGCTCCCTGGTGTTTCGGCTGGATGAGATCGCCCGCTACGATCCCGATCGCGTAAAGCCCGATTCGGTGCAGGCCACCACCGAAGCCATCACGCCAGGCATCGGCCCCGGCATCGCCTATGACGCTGAGATATCCCTGGCCAGCACACCCTACGACTACCTGAAGCTCACCTCGCACCTGGAGGAAGGGCCGGAGGAGTTGCGCGGGAGCCTCGCCTTGCGCTGGGTGAAGGAGACCCGCACCAGGATCGCCTATCCGCGCCTGTCGAGGCATCCCCGATCCGGCGCGGCGGCGGCCGCCAATCGCATCCTGGAGCAGCATCATTTCCGATTGGTGCTGGGTGCCCTGGGTTGCGCCGCCACCGTCTACGACCCGGAGCCCTCATCCGCCGCGGGAGGCTTCGGCGGCTTCAGCGAGGAACTGATCGCGGTGCCATACCTCTCGGCAGACCTGATGTGCGTCGTGGAAAGCGGGAGCACCTTCTGTGGCGGCGCCCATCCCGACAACCATTTCGAGCCCTACACCCTGGACCTGCGCAAGGGCGGGTATCTGGACTGGAACCGGCTGTTCAAGAACCGAAGGATCGACAGGAAGACAGGACGACCCGCATGGCAGGGTCAGCTGATCGCCAGGCTCGGAAGGCGGAAGGCGCCGGTAGATGCGGATTCGGTGGATTGTCGGTCCCTACTTCCGGACTATCTGGCGCTGCAGTTCGAGCATGATCGCAGGCTTCAGCTCTGCATCTCCGGCATAGGCCACGCAGGAGGGTGTTGTCTGGGGGTGGAGGGTGAGCTGCCGCTGCAGGACTACCGGGAGCTCCTTTCAAAGGAGGGCCAGCGTTACTTGGGAGTGCCTGCCGTGGTGAAGGGGACAGAACGATAGAACCGCAAGGACAGTCGTGGAGCGCCGGACGGCCTGGATTCCCGAGGGGCCGGGTTATGATCGGGGGGTCGAACTCGGAGCCTTGCATGGATCGTTTTGGAAGCTCGAAGCTGCGCATCGGCTGGGCGCTGGTCTGTCTGTTCCTCACGGGGCTGGTGCTCATGGGCATCCGGGGCCAGCAGGGGGACGGCGGCTCGCAGATCCTGATCTTTGGCACAGCGGTGCCCCTGGGCGCGGACTCTCTGCGCTCCTACGCGGTGGGCAACCTGCAGGGGATCATGTACTGGATGGTGTCCCTGGTGATCCTGCTGGGAGCCTTCGGTCCTGTGACGCAGTGGACTGCGGCCTCGGCCCGGGGTGAGCGGCTCAGGGGCTTCTTCGCGGGCACGGGGCTGGGCTTCGCCCATGGCCTGTTCCTGTCCCAGGTGGCGCTGATTCCGGTGTGGGCCCTGAGCTGGCGGCTCATCGGGGAAGCCTGGCCCCCGGAGCTGCTGCGGGCGGACCTGCATGGCCTGCTGCTGGGGCTGCAGATGCTGCTCTGGGTGGTGGTGCTCTCCCGGCTGCTGAAGTCCAGCGCGGGCCTGGCCCTGCTGGTGACGCTGCTGCTGCGGGAGATGGGACCCCGCCTCAGCTTCTTCCTGGACTTCGGCCAGGACCTGGGCTGGAGCGCGGGCCAGGTGAAGGTGCTGGAGGTCTTCGTCCGCCTGCTGCCCATGGCGCAGCTGCCTTCGGACCCCTTCTCGCCGCTGGCGCTGCCGCTGTCCATCGGGGGACCGCTGCTGCTGGGTGCGCTGGCCATGCTGCTGCCGGCGGGCGGCCGGAAGTAGGCCATGCGCCGCGGCCTGGGCCTGTTGCTGCCGCTGGTCCTCCTGGCCCAGGGCGCGCAGGACCCCGCGGAGCTGCGCCAGAAGCTGGCGGCCATCCAGGGCCGGCTGGGCCAGGTGGACCAGCAGCTGGCCTCGCTGAAGAAGCGCCGCAAGGGCGTGCTGGTGGAGGTCCAGGGCATCTCTCTGCAGCGGGACCGGGCCAAGGCCCAGGTGGACGGCGCCCGCCTGCGCCGGGACCAGGCCCAGAGCGAGGTCCAGGGCATCGGTCGCGAGCAGGCGCGGATCCATGGCGAGGTGCTGCGCCTGCAGGGGGACCTGCGCCGACAGGTGCGCTGGATGCAGGCGCTCGGCCCCCTGGGCGACGTGGGCTTCTATTCCACGTTCCGGGATCTGGAGGCCTGGCTGGTGCGTGGGCGCATGCTCGCGTGGGCGCGCCTGCAGGAGCGCAAGCGCCTCGACCTCATCCACCAGCTGCAGGGTGACCTGGCCACGAAGGAGCAGACGCTGAAGGAAGTGCTCGCGCGGCTGGCCTCGGAAGAGCGGGAGGCTGCCCAGCTCCAGGCGGCCCTGCGCATCCAGGAAGACCGGCTCAATGCCTTTCTGGAGGGACTCCAGAAGGATGAGACCGCCCAGAAGCAGGCCCAGGCGGAGCTCGCCGAGGAGGCGGTGCAGCTGGAGCGGCTGCTGGCGGGGCTGCTGAGCAAGCCCCGCGGGGACGCTTACGAGGCGGCCGTGGCCTTCGCCAACCTGCGCGGAGAGCTGCCCCAGCCCGTGGAGGGCAGTCTGGCCCAGGGCTTTGGCGAGCACCTTCACCCCCGCTTCCGCACGAAGACGGTGCAGAGCGGTCTGCTCATCGCCGCCGCCGGGGCAGCGCCGGTCAGCGCCGTTGCGGAGGGGAAGGTGGCCTTCGCCGACTACTACCAGAGCTATGGCTCCATGGTGATCCTCGACCACGGTGGCGGCTGGTTCACGCTCTACACCCACCTGCTGGGGCTGGGCGTCAGCAAGGGCCAGGTGCTCAAGGCCGGGGAGGCGGTGGGTGCCGTGGGCGACACCGTGGACGGTCCCCGCCTCGGCTTCGAGATCCGCCATCAGGCCCAGCCCCAGGACCCGCAGAAGTGGCTGAAGGCGCGCTATCGCTAGCTTGACCGCGGCTCAGTGCACCACGCTGCTGGCGTTGAACAGAGGCACGTAGATGGCCAGGAGGAGGGCGAGGACGACCACGCCCATGAAGAGGATCATGACCGGCCCGATGAGGCTGGTGACGGCGGTGGTGGCCTTCTCTACTTCCTGGTCGAAGAAGTCGGCCACATGGTTGAGCATCTCGGGCAGGGCGCTGCTCTGCTCGCCCACGCGCACCATCTCGACCGCCAGGGGATCCAGGACCTTGGCCTGCTCCAGGGCCAGGTGCAGGCTGCTGCCCGCACGCACCTGGTTGGTGATGGTGATCAGGCTGGCCTTCATGCGCTCGCTGGGACTGGTGCGCTGCACCACCTCCAGGGCCTGCACGGCGGGCAGGCCGCCGGAGAGCAGCACGCCCAGGGTCCGGGCGAAGACGCTGGAGTGGTACATGCGGTAGAGGGTGCCGACCTTGGGCACCATCAGCAACAGGCGCTCGGCCAGCTTGCGACCGGCTTCGGAAGAGGCCATCCAGCGGATCAGAACAATCAGTCCGATGGAGGCGATGCCCTGCAGCCAGAGGGTGGAGCTGACCACCTTCCCGGCGCCCAGGAGCATCCGGGTGAAGAAGGGCATCTCGACGTCGCCACCGGCGTAGAACTCGGCGAAGCGGGGCAGCACGACGTTGAAGATCACGCCCAGGGCCAGCACCATCACCAGCATCAGGAAGGCGGGGTAGAAGAGGGCCTCGGTGATGCGGCGGCGGCTGGTCTGGGAGAACTTCTGGAAGGCCAGCCAGCGGGCCAGCACTTCCGGCAGGGTGCCGCTGCGCTCACCGGCCACCACGTTGCTGCGGTAGATCGGCGGGAAGGAGCCGGCCTGTTCCAGGGCATCCGAGAACGACATGCCCTCGCGGACCAGCTCCACCACCTGGGCGAGGCTGCGGCGCAGCTGGGGATCCTTGCCGTGCCCGACCAGCAGCTCGAGGGACTGCAGCAGCGGGATGCCTGCCTTCAGCAGGGCCAGCAGCTCCTGGTTGAAGAGCACCAGGGACTCGGTCTTCAGCTGATTCCGGCTCCGGAAGGCCGTGTCCGTGCGCTTGACCTCCAGCGGGAACCCGCCCTCGGCCAGGACGCGGGCCTGGAGGGCCTCGGCGCTGTCCGCCTCATACTCGCGCACCAGCACGTCGCCGTTCGCATGGGTGAGCCGGACCGTGAATCTCATAGACCTTGAGAATACCTGATAACCCAGCCGACTCGGTCCCTGCGCTAGGCTCGGGGAAGTATTGGAGGCTCCTTGCGGCGCGCCCTGGTCCTGATCCCTGCTTTCTGTCTGGTCCTGGTGGGCCAGGAAACCCCGACGCCGCTGCTTCGGGTAGGAGCGCCCCTGCCCGTGGACCTGGACCTGACCGGGGCCGAGCCGGCGGCCCTGCTGCCCCGCGACAACCGGGACGCGGCCCAGGTCGAGGCCGCCCGCCAGCGCTGGAACAGCCTGGTCGCGGGCCTGAAGGAGGCTCCGGCCGTGCGGCTGCGGCTGCCCCTCGGCGGGTCCCGCCTGCCGCTGCTGCTGGCGGCCGCCCAGGCCCTGAAAGCCCAATCCCCGGGCCAGCGTCTCTATCTGGCCCATGATCCCGGCGCGGCGCCCCTCCTGGCGGAGACCGCCTGGGGGGCGCTGGATGGCGGGGCCCTGCTGCCCGCGGACCTGAGCCTGGACGGGGCCTGGCGCGCCCAGCTGGCCCAGGCCCAGGGCACCTTCCCCGGGCGCCCCTGGACCCTGTGGCTGCCGAAGGACCCGGGCCCCCTGGCCTCGGCGCTCCTGGGCGACGGGGGACGGCTGGTGGTGCCTGCGGGAGGACCTGCGGCCGAGCTGGCCCGGCAGCTCCCTCCGGGCTTCACGGAGGTGGAGGGGGGCCTGGCAGACCTGACCGTGCGGCACCGGGGGGGCGAGGCCCGTCGCTGGACCTACGCCGGGGGCGCCTGGTCGGCGGCGGCCCTGCCGGGACCGCGCACGGAAGTGGCCGTGACCGGCGCCGAGGCCTACGACGTTGGCGCCCTGCTGGCCCGGCTCCGGGTGGCCCAGCTCCGGGGCCGGGCCGGGGTGCGCACCCTGCAGGCCCGGGCGGACCTGGACCTGCACATCCAGGGCCAGAGCGGGCGCGGTGGGGATCTTGGCTTCAGCTTCCGCTACTTCGAGCAGGCCGGGGAGTGGCCCGAGCTGCTGCAGAAGGAGGTCCGCCTGAACGGCGTGAAGGCCAAGCTCGAGGGCGAGGTGCAGCTGCCCCTCATCGAGAGCCGCCGGTCCGTGTCCCTGCCCGTGGCGCTGGCCCTGACCGAGGGCTACCGCTACCGCGACGGCGGCCCGGCGGGACCGGGTCGGCGGCTCCTGCGCTTCGAGCCCGTGAGTCCTGATCCCTTGGCCTACAGCGGCGAGCTGGAGGTGGAGGAGGCCACGGGCAAGCTCCTGCTCGAGCGCCGGGAGCGCTCGGACATGCCGGGCACCGTCAAGAGTGAGCGCGAGATCCTCACCTACGGCGAGGTGGCCCCCGGGGTGCGGCGGCCCGTCACGGTGCAGTCCTTCGAGCGCTGGGTGAGCGCCGGGGGCGTGATCCAGGTCCAGCGCCGCTTCACCTACCGGGACTTCGAGGTCAATGGCGAGCGCTTCGAGGCCGAGCGGGGGGCGGCCCGGACCTCGAAGGCCACCATGCTCAAGGTGACCCCCGAGGGGGCGCGCTACTACACCCGCCAGGAGGACGGCACCCGGAAGGTCGAGGAGAAGCCCCGCAGCAGCGGCCGGGCCCTGGCGGGCGTGGTGCTGGTGGACCCGGGCCTGACCCCGCCTGTGATGCCTCTGGGGGGCCTGCTCTACTTCGACTACGACGCCTTCGGCAAGGGCATCCAGCTGAACGCGCTCACGGCGGTGGTGTTCAACACGGCCAGCGTCGCCATCCCGCGGGCGCTGGGCAGCTTCGATTTCGGCGCCAATGCCACGGCCCTGCTGCTGAAGACCACCGAGCGGCCCGTGGTGAAGGGCGGGCTCTCGGACCATGACGGCGTGGGCCGGCGCTTCGGCCAGCTGGGCCTGGAGCTGGGCCGCGACCTGGGTCTCGGCTTCCGGCTTGAGGGCCGGGGGGACTTCGAGCTCGACGACTACAGCCTGGGTGACAGCAAGTACCGCACGCCGGGCTACGTCCTGCCGCCCTCGGGCCTCACCCGGGTGGGGACGCTCCAGGGCTCCTGGCTGTTCCGGGGCTTCCAGGTGCGGGCCTACCACGGCTGGGGGAAGCGGCCCGAGGGCAGCTACGGGACTCCTCTGAACCCCCAGCAGGTGCCCGAGAACGGCGACTTCCGGCGCTGGGGCGGCAGCCTCAGCCTGGACCGGGAGGCCGTCCCGGGCGTCTGGCTCCGGGGCGAGGCCGGGTGGGCCGGAGGCCACGCCTTCGACCGCTTCAAGGCCCTGGATGTGGGTGGCATGGGGGGCAGTGTTCGGGTCGCGGGCATCCGCGCCAACGCCCTCGCCGCGGACCAGGTCACCTACGCCAAGACCGGCCTGGCCTTCCCCACGGGGCCGAGCCTGCGCCTGTCCCTGGACCTGGAATACGCCCGCTCCCGCAGCCTGGATGACCGGAAGACCTATGGCGTGAGCGGCCTGGGCATCACCGGCGACTTGCCCGGCTTTTGGTGGTTCACCGCCGTGCGGGTGGACCTCGGCGTGGGTCTCCACAGCGACATTGAGGGCGTGAAGGGCGTGAACGGCTACGTGGCGCTGCTGCGGGTCTTCTAAGCAGAGGCCAGCGCCAGGGGCTACACTCGGGTGAAGATGCAAGACATCACCCTCATACTCGCGGCGGCGGGGTGCTGGATGGCTGCGGCCTTCCTACCCCTGGTCCCTCCTTTGAATGAGGGCCGGTTCAGCACCCTGCTGGGCGCCCTGGGCTCCCTGCTCGCCTTCCTCGCGGCTGCCCACGCCCTGCTGGGCGGGGTGCCTTCTCACCTCGATTTCCACTTCTGGCAGGGACCCGCCCGCCTCGAGCTGGACGCCCTCTCCGCGGCCTTCCTGCTGCCGCTGCACCTCGTGGCGGGGCTGGGGATCATCTACGGGGCAGATTACTGGCCCATCACCCTCAGCAAGGGCTTCGGCCGGTCCCTG
The DNA here is from genome assembly GCA_903857495.1 of uncultured Holophagaceae bacterium. GTDB lineage: Bacteria > Acidobacteriota > Holophagae > Holophagales > Holophagaceae > Geothrix. Next base: position 28,543 of record CAIOFF010000020.1, read on the forward strand.
CGGTTCTTCTTCGGGTTCCTGGTCACGGCGATGACGCTGCTGTTCGTGACGCAGAACGGCCTGCTCTTCCTGGTGGCCTGGGAGATCATGGCCATCTCGGCCTTCTTCCTGGTGAACACGGAGCACCACCGGCCCGAGGTCCGCCGGGCCAGCTGGGTCTACCTCGTCTGCACCCACACGGGCACCCTGGCCATCACCGCCTCGGTGATTCTGCTGGCGCACCGGCTGGGGGGCTTCGCCTGGTCGCCGCTGCCGCCGGGTGCCCAGGGGTCCCTGGATGTATGGATCCTGGTGCTGGCGGTCCTCGGTTTTGCCTTCAAGGCGGGGCTGCTGCCCCTCCACTTCTGGCTGCCTGCCGCCCATGCGAGCGCCCCCAGCCATGTGTCCGCCATCCTGTCCGCCGTCATGCTGAAGACGGGCATCTACGGCCTGCTCCGGGTCTCCAGCCTGCTGCCCGGCGTACCTGCCTGGATGGGGGGAGGCCTGCTCACCCTTGGGGCCATGAGCGCGGTCTACGGCGTCTGGAACGCCCTGGCGCAGCGGGACTACAAGCGGCTGCTGGCCTACTCCAGCATCGAGAACCTGGGGATCATCACCATGGGCGTGGGCCTGGGCTGGACTGGCCGTGCCCTCGGGGATCCCTGGCTCACGGCCCTGGGCTTCGGCGGCGCGATCTTCCACGTCTGGAACCACGCGATCTTCAAGAGCCTGCTCTTCTTCGGCTCGGGCGCGCTGCTGCACGCCACGGGCACCCGGGACATGGAGGGCCTGGGGGGCCTCGCGGCTCGCATGCCCCGAACGGCCCTGGTCCTGCTGCCGGGAGTGCTTGCCGTCGCCGCCCTGCCGCCCTTCAACGGCTTCCTCAGCGAGTGGTTCCTCTACCGGGGGCTTTTCGCCTCCCTGCGGGGCGGCGACGCCTGGTCCTCGGGTCTGGCGCTGCTGGCCCTGGTCTTCACGGGCGGCCTCGCCGCCGTGGCCTTCGCCCGGTTCTACGGCGTGATCTTCCTGGGGACGCCGCGCTCTGAGGCCGGGGCCCACGCCCATGACCCCTCGCGGCTCATGCTGGTGCCCATGGGGATCCTGGCCGCGCTGACCCTGGGCATCGGCCTGCTCAGCCTCCCCCTGCTGCCGGTCCTGGATCGGGTCGTCGCTGTGGTCGCTCCAGGGCAGGCTCTGGCCCGGGGGCTGCCTCTGGCCACCCTGGTGGGTCGGGACTTCCGGATGCTCCTGCTGCTGGAAGGGCTCCTGCTGGTCTTCGGCGGGCTGGCCCTGGCCTGGCTGCGCCCGGGGGCCCAGACCGCCGAGGCCCCGCCCACCTGGGACTGCGGCTACGCGGCGCCCACGGCCCGGATGCAGTACACGGGCAGCTCCTTCGCGGAGGGATGGTCGGTATTCCTGCCGGGGTTGACCCAGCGGGTGCGGTCGATCCGGGCGCTCTTTCCGCGGGCCCACTCCTTCCACACCCGCATCCAGGACGCGGTGGGCGACGGCCTCCTGGCGCCCTGGCTGGAGCGGGTGGCCGCCCGGCTGTTCCGGTTCCACCGGTTCCAGACGGGCTACCTCTCGGTCTACATCCTCTACGTGCTGGTGACCCTCCTGGGCGTCTTCCTCTGGCTCCTGCTGCGCGCGAGGCTGTCGCTGTGAGCCTCTACCTCCTCTCACTGCTGCTGGCGGCGGGCTCCGGGATCCCGGGCCTGTTCCTGCGGCGCCGCGGGGCGGAGGTGGCGGCGGGCCTGATGACGGCCTCGGCGCTCGCTGGAATCGGGGCGGCCCTGGGGGTGCTGGCGGGTGGACCCGTGCCTAGCCTCCGCCTGCCGGCCCTGGCCCTGACCTCCCCCAGCCTGCTGGTCCTCGATGCCATCGCCGCCTGGTTTCTGATCCCCGTGCTGCTGCTGGCCGCCTGTGGTGCCTGGTATGGGGTCCGCTACTGGGAGGATGCGCATGGCCACCCCCGCTGGGTGCGCCTGGTCTTCGGGGGCCTGACCGCCGCCCTGATTCTGCTGGTCGCCGCGGCCCACACCTGGCTGTTCCTGCTGGCCTGGGAGGCCATGGCCATCGGGGCCTTCTTTCTGGTGAGCACCGAGGACCGCCTGCCGGAGACCCGCCGGGCGGCCTGGATCTACCTGGTGTCCACCCACACGGGGACGCTCTGTCTGATCGGCGCCTTCGCGCTCCTGGCGGGGGTGGCCGGAACCTGGGATCTGGGTGCGCTGCCCCGGGGCTTCGCCTCATCGAGGCTGGGCACGCAGACCTTCCTGCTGTTCATGGTCGGGTTCGGCCTGAAGGCGGGTGTGATGCCCATCCACATCTGGCTGCCCCCGGCCCACGCGGCAGCCCCGAGCCACGTGTCCGCGCTGATGTCCGGTGTGCTGATCAAGATGGGGATCCTGGGCATGGTGCGGCTGATCGCCTGGGTGCCGGATCCCCCCCTCTGGTGGGGGGCGCTGTTCCTGGGGCTGGGCGGGGTGTCCGGCATTCTGGGGGTGGCCTTCGCCCTGGGGCAGCACGACCTGAAGCGCCTGCTGGCCTACCACTCCATCGAGAACATCGGCATCATCCTCCTGGGCCTGGGCCTCGGGCTGATCGGCAAGAGCACCAGCCAGTCCGCCCTGGCCGCGCTGGGCTTCGCGGGGGCCCTGCTGCACGTGCTGAACCACAGCCTCTTCAAGGGGCTGCTCTTCCTGGCGGGCGGGTCCGTGGTGCACGCCACGGGCACGCGGAACCTGGAGCGGATGGGCGGCCTCGCCAAGGCCATGCCCTGGACCTCCGCGGCCTTCCTGACCGGCTCCTGGGCCATCTGCGGCCTGCCGCCCCTCAACGGCTTCGTGAGTGAGTGGTTCATCTACCTGGGCGCCTTCCGCGCCATGGCGGGAGCCCGCTGGCCCTGGTCCGTGGGGGTCCTGGCGGCGCTGGCGCTCATCGGTGCATTGGCCCTGGCCTGCTTTGCCAAGGCCTACGGGACTGCCTTCCTGGGGACGCCCCGCACCCCCGCTGCCGCCGCCGCCCACGAAGCCCCGCGCATGATGCTGCTGCCCATGGCGGTGCTGGCCGGGGCCTGTGTCCTGATCGGCGTGTTCCCCATGGTGATCGCCTCGGCCCTGGACCGGGCCATCGCCGGGCTGGGCCAGGCTCTGCCGGCCAGCTCCCGGCTGGCGCACCTGCCCCTGGTGACGGTGCTGGCCCTGACCCTGGCGCTGCTGGCCCTGGGGCTGGCCCGCTGGGCTTGGGCGGGGCGCCGCTCCGAGCCAGTCCCGGCGGAGCTGCCCACCTGGGACTGCGGCTATGCGGAAGCGCTGCCCAGGGCCCAGTACACGGCGTCATCGTTCGCGGATGGTCTGGTCACCGGCGCCCGCTGGGCCCTGTTCCCGAAGGTCCATGAGGCCCAGGTGCAGGGTCCCTTCCCGGAGCCCGCCCGCTTTGAAAGCCATGTGCCCGATCTCGTGCTGGACCGGGTCCTGGATCCCGCCTTCCGCCTGGGCTCCCGGGGCTTGGCGCTCCTGCACGTCTTCCAGACGGGCCAGCTCCCGGTCTACCTGCTCTACGTGCTGCTCACGCTCCTCTTTCTGCTGATCTGGATGGTGGTCTGAGATGTCCCAAGCCCTGGTGCCCGCCCTGCTGAACCTCCTCTTCCGCGCCTTTGTGGTGCTCCTGCTGCCGCCGCTCATTCCCGGCCTCATCACCAAGATCAAGGCCTGGATGGCTGGCCGCTCCGGGCCGCCGGTGCTGCAGCTCTACTACGACCTGGCCAAGCTGGCCCGCAAGCAGGCGGTCTTCAGCCGGACCACCACCTGGGTCTTCCTGGCGGGCCCCGTGGGCACCGTGGCGGCGCTGCTGGTGGCCTCGCTGCTGATCCCGCTGGGGCACACCGCGCCGCTGCTCGCCTTCGAGGGCGACGTGATCCTCTTCGCCTACCTGCTTGGCCTCGGTCGGTTCCTCACGGTGCTTTCGGCCCTGGACACAGGATCTGCCTTCGAGGGCATGGGCGCCGCGCGGGAAGTCTCCTTCAGCGCCCTGGCGGAGCCGGCGCTCTTCTTCGGTTTCGCGGCCCTGGCCCGGGCCACGGGCAGCCTGTCGCTCACGCCCATGCTGCAGTCCCACGGCATGTGGACCGCCGGGCATCTCTCGGGGCCGCTGATGCTGATCCTGGCCGGGTGGGGCATCGTCTTCCTCGCCGAGAACTCCCGCATCCCGGTGGATGATCCCAACACGCACCTGGAGCTGACCATGATCCACGAGGTCATGGTGCTCGACCACTCGGGCCGTCCCCTGGCGCTGATCCTCTACGGAGCCAGCCTCAAGCTGGTGGTGCTGGGGGCCCTGCTGGTGGACCCCCTGCTGCCGGTGCTCAGCAAGGGCTGGCTGAACGGGCTGGCCTTCCTCGGCGGGATCACCCTGCTGGCGGTGGTGGTGGGCCTGGTGGAGAGCACCACGGCCCGCTTCCGCATGAACAAGGTGCCCCAGTTCCTGGTGGCGGGGGTGCTGGCCTCGGCCTTCGCCTTCCTGCTGCTGCTGGTCTAGGAGGATCAGATGTCCCCGGATTTCCTCATCGCCCTAACCATGCTCACCAACTTCACCCTGGTGGCCACCAGCCGCGTCAACAAGGCCATCCAGCTGGCGGTCTTCCAGGGCATCCTCATGGGCCTCATCCCCCTGGCCATGGGCCTCGGGAAGCACACGCACATCCTGCTGCTGGCCCTGGTCGCCATCGCGGTGAAGGGCGGGTTCATCCCCTACCTGTTCCGGCGTGCCCTGCGCCAGGTGAAGATCCGCCGCGAGGTGGATCCCTATGTGGGCTACACCGTGTCCCTGATGCTCTGCGCCGCCGGGACGGGGCTGAGCCTGGTGCTGGCCCACGCCCTGCCGCTCAAGGCCGGGACGACCCCGACCTTCCTGGTGCCCGCCGCCCTGGCCACGCTGTTCACGGGGTTCCTGCTGCTGGTGTCGCGGCGGACGGCCCTCACCCAGGTGGTGGGCTATCTGGTGTTGGAGAACGGCATCTACCTCTTCGGCCTGCTGCTGGTGGAGGAGATGCCGGTGCTGGTAGAGACGGGCATCCTGCTGGACCTCTTCGTGGGCGTGTTCGTGATGGGGATCGTGATCAACCACATCCACATGACCTTCGACTCCACGGACACGGGGTTCCTGGCTGAGCTGAAGGACTGACCGATGGCCCTGCTCCTCATCCTTCTCCCTCTGCTGGCGGCCGCGGTCGCCGTGTTCATCAAGGTGCCCGCGCTCCGGGTGCGGGTGCTGCCGGTGACGGCCCTGGTGCACCTCGGGCTGCTGCTGGTGGTGCTGCGCGGCTGGCGGGAGCTGCCTCTCAACGCCTGGCTCGGCCTGGACGCCCTGGGGGGCTGGGTGCTGCTGGTGATCAGCGTGCTGTTTACCATCTGCGCGCTCTACGCGCCGTCCTACCTGGCCCTGCGGCCCGACCGCGACCACCGGGTCTTCACCGTCTGCCTCCTCGCCTTTCTGGGCCTGGCCTCGCTGCTCTGCCTGGCCCGGCACCCCGGGGTGGCCTGGGTGGCCCTGGAGACCATGACGCTCACGACGGCCCCCCTGATCTACTTCAACCACAATCGCCACTCCGTCGAGGCCACCTGGAAGTATCTGGTCCTTGGCTCCGTGGGCATCGCCCTGGCGCTGCTGGGCACGCTCTTCGTGGCCTACGCGGCCCACATGGGCAACCTTGAGGAGCCCCTCCACTACACCCGCCTCATGGCCGAGGGCGAGCGGCTCTCGCGGCCCTGGCTCCGTGCAGGCTTTGTCCTGACCCTGGTGGGCTACGGCACCAAGATGGGCCTGGCCCCGCTGCACAGCTGGAAGCCCGATGCCTACGGCGAGACGCCGGGCATCGTGGGGGCCCTGCTGGCGGGCGGGGTCACGAGCTGCGCCTTCCTGGCCCTGCTCCGCATCTATGGGGTGGTGGCCGCCGCGGGGGAGGGGGCCTTCGCCCGGGAGCTCTTCCTCGGCTTCGGCATCCTCTCCATGGCCTGGGCCCTGGTCTTCATGGTGGGGCAGCTGGACTTCAAGCGGCTGCTGGCCTACTCCAGCGTCGAGCACATGGGCATCCTGGTCTTTGGCATCGGGATCGGCGGCCTGGCCGCGCGCTTCGCGCTGTTCCACCTGGCGGCGAACGCCCTGGTCAAGAGCGTGCTCTTCCTGTCCGCGGGCAACATCCACCGCAGCTATGCCAGCAAGCAGCTGCCCCAGGTGACCGGCGCCATCCGGCGCACGCCGGTCTCGGCGGGACTCTTCTTCCTGGGCTTCCTCGCCATCACCGGCCTGCCGCCCTTCGCGCCGTTCATCAGCGAGTTCAACATCGCCTCCGCGGCCCTCACCCTGGGACACCCCCTCGCCGGCACCCTGTTCCTGCTCCTGCTGGGCGGCATCTTCCTGACCATGAGCGACACGGTGATGCAGGTGGTCTTCGGCGTCCCCAGTCCCCAGCGGGTGCGGACCCCCTACAAGGACACCTTCGCCACCACGGCGCCCCTGGTGGTCGCCATGGTGCTGGCGCTGGGCCTCGGTCTGCACCTGCCCGCGCCCCTGCGGGCGATGCTGGAGGCGGCTTCCCAGACCGTTGACGGAGGTCCCCCCGCCACGTCCGCAAAGGTGGCCGAGGCCCCGCGGGGTCTGGCCTTGATGGAGGTGCGCCCATGACCCGCCGCGCCCTGAAGATCGTGAAGAACGGCCAGCCCCTGGCCCTGGCCGAGCTGGCCCCGCTGGCCGTCGCCGACTTCCGGGACGCGATCCTCGCGGCGGTGCACGAGGGGGATCGTCTGGCCTGTCTCTGCGCGGACGCGCAGCTCCGGCTCTTCGCGGTGCTGGCGGATGACGCGGGCAAGACGCTGCGCGTGGCCCGCACCCAGCTGGACCAGCCCAGGTATCCGGCCCTGACGCCGGCCTGCCCCCAGGCCCACCTGTTCGAGCGGGAGCTGGCGGAGCAGTACGGCATCGTTCCCGAGGGGCATCCCTGGCTGAAGCCCGTGCGCTACCACCGGCCCTGGACGGGCGGCGAGTCCCAGCCGCAGCCCCTGCCCGGGGTGATGGACTTCTACCGGGTGGAGGGCGACGAGGTGCATGAGGTCGCCGTGGGTCCGGTGCATGCGGGCGTCATCGAACCCGGGCACTTCCGCTTCCAGTGCCACGGCGAGACGGTCTTCCACCTGGAGATCGCCCTGGGCTACCAGCACCGCGGCGTGGAGCAGGCCCTGGAGGGCGGGCCCCACCCCCTCAGCCTCAAGCAGGCGGAGACCGCTGCCGGGGACACCAGCATCGCCCATGTCTGGGCCTACTGCCGGAACCTTGAGGGCCTGGCTGGGGTTAAGGTGTCCACCCGGGCGGACCGGGTGCGCGGCGTGGCGCTGGAGCTGGAGCGGGCCGCCAACCATGTGGGCGACCTGGGTGCGCTCTCGGGAGATGTGGGCTTCCTGCCCACGGCTTCCTTCTGCGGCCGCCTCCGGGGCGACTGGCTGAACCTGAGCGCCGAGGTCTGCGGCAGCCGCCTGGGCCGGAACTGGCTGCGGCCCGGGGGTCTCCAGCACGACCTGGACCACGCCCTGGCCGAACGCCTGCTGCCCCGGCTTGAAAAGGCCTGGGTCGAGACCCAGGACGCGCTGGAGCTGCTCTGGGGCGCGGCCTCGGCCATGATCCGCTTCGAGGTGGCGGGGCACCTGACGCCGGTCCAGGCCCGGGAGATCGGGCTGGTGGGAGTCCCGGCCCGGGCCTGCGGGATCTCCCTGGACGTGCGCCATGACCATCCCTTCGGCCCCTACAAGGACCATGCGGTGGTGTCGGTGCTGGCCGAGAGTGGCAACGTCCACAGCCGGGCCTGGGTGCGGTGGCGCGAGCTCTCCGAGAGTCACCGCTACCTGGCCGCGGCCCTGAAGGACCTGGGTCACACGCCCTGCGATCCGAAGCCGTTACCCCTGCCCGGGCTGGCGGCTGACTGCCTCTGCGTCTCCCTGATCGAAGGCTGGCGCGGCGAGGTGCTGCACCTGGCGATCACGGATGGCGGGGGACGCTTCGCGCGCTACAAGATCGTGGACCCCTCCTTCCACAACTGGTTCGGGCTGGCGCTGGCCCTGCGGGGCGAGCAGATCTCGGATTTCCCCCTCTGCAACAAGAGCTTCAATCTCTCCTACTGCGGCCACGACCTGTGAGGAAGCCATGATGCACATCCTGCTTTCCCGCTGGCGTCAGGGCCACCGCACCCTCCCTTATCCCAAGGAGCTGCCAGACCTCCCGGCCCGCTTCCAGGGCCTGCCCCGAATCGAGGCGGCGAAGTGTCCGGAGGCGTGTCGCCTCTGCGCGGAGGCCTGTCCCGTGGCAGCCATCGGCTTCGGTCCTGGCGGACCCAGCCTGGACCTGGGCCGCTGCGTGTTCTGTCCCGCCTGCGTCGAGGCCTGCCCCGAGGGCGCCCTCGCCTTCACCGGGGACCACCGCCTGGCCACCAACACCCGTGAGGCCCTGGTCACGACCGGGGCCGACCGCTACGCCCGCGCCGAGGCCCTGGGCGCGGAGCTCAAGCGCGTGCTGGGGCGGTCCCTGAAACTGCGGGTGGTGAGCGCGGGCGGCTGCAACGGCTGCGAGGTGGATGTGAACGTTCTGGGGACGCTGGCCTGGGACCTGGGGCGCTTCGGGATCCAGTACGTGGCCTCGCCGCGGCATGCCGATGGCCTGCTGGTCACGGGGCCGGTCACCCGCAACATGGAGCTGGCCCTGCGGAAGACCTACGACGCGGTGCCCGGACCCAAGATCGTTATCGCCGTGGGCGCCTGCGCCATCCAGGGCGGCCCCTACTGCTACCGGGAGGAGCAGCTGGGCGGTGTCGGCAGCGTGCTGCCCGTGGACCTCTACATCCCCGGCTGTCCGCCCCACCCGCTGACCATCCTGGATGGGCTGCTGCGGCTGCTCGGAAAACTGAACGAGCCCCAGTGAGGCGGTAAGCCATCAGATCACGTTCAGCCGCCTCCATTCAACATTCGGCGGTTGGCACCCAACGTTAGGCGCGGCGCTCAGGTGCGCAAGAAAAACTCATATGTCCCATGGATTTTGCCGATGGGACATCAAGCAGATCCAGTTCTGCCGAAAGAACAAACTCACGCACATCAACCTGATCAGGGATGGAGCCTTGTTCCCCAATCTCATGGAGGAGATATGTCCAGTTTCAGCATTGCCGCTAATTCTCGTTCGATGCCACAGATCAACCAGAGCCAGATGGCGAAGATGGCCCAGATGAAGAGCCAATTCGATCAGCTTGGCAAAGCGCTGGATTCGGGCGACCTAACGGCGGCCAAACAAGCCTACAGCGCCATTCAACAAAACGCTCCGCAGGGAGCGGGTGATCAGGGCCCCATGGCCCAAATGAAGAGCAAGATCGATCAACTTGGCCAGGCATTGGATTCAGGGGATCTTGCAGCCGCAAAAACGGCCTACAGCGCCATTCAGCAGAGCGCTCCCAAAGGAGGGCCCAAGGGCGCTCCTCCTGCTGGCGGCGGTGCCCCGCCTTCGACCGGAGCCACCTCGTCTGCTTCTGGAGGCAAATCCTCCAGTTCTTCAATCAGCACGGACCCCATGGATTTGAATGGCGATGGTACGGTTTCTGCCCCTGAAAAGTTGATCTACTCCATCACACATCCTGATGTGACAAAGAAGGACTCAGATGGTGCAAAGGCCCAGGAACAGGCTCAAGACACGAGTTCTACGCAGGCGAAAACGAAAGTAGATACCTATGCCTAACCTGCCGCGCCAAGGACAACCTCCGATTCATCGAGGGTTGGGCAAGGGCAAGAGGAGTTGACCTTCAACCTGAATCCAAGACGGGCCAGAACCTACGTGACCCAGCAAGAGTGCGAGGCCGTGGAGACGGTCAATCTAATGGCTCTTAAGGGGCCATTAGATTGTTTTCCAGGGGGGTGTTCCCTGCCCTTGGGTTCCTTAACTGAACCGCATTACCGCTGAGGCGGGGCTCTTTCGGTTTTGCAGCCTTGGACTGAAGGTTGGCTAGGCGTAGAACCCTCGGTACTTCATGGCCTGGGCGACCCGGTCGAGGGCCAGGATGTAGGCGCCGATGCGGGGGTTCGTCTTGTACTTGTCGGTGGTGGCGAAGGTGGCCTGGAAGGCATGGGTCATGTAGTCCACCAGCCGCTCGTTGACCTCGCGCTCGCGCCAGTAGAAACCCTGGCGGTTCTGCACCCACTCGAAGTAGCTGACGGTGACGCCGCCGGCGTTGGCGAGGATGTCCGGCACCACCAGGACACCGTTCTCCTGCAGGATCGGGTCGGCGGCGGGGGCGGTGGGTCCGTTGGCGCCCTCGACGATGATCTTGGCGCGCACCTTGGGGGCGTTGTCCTCGGTGATCTGGTTCTCGGTGGCGGCGGGCACCAGGATGTCCACCGGATGGGTGAGCAGGGCGGCGGGATCCATGGCTTCGGCGCCCTTGAATCCGGTCACGGTCTTGGCTTCGGACACGTGCTTGAGCAGCGCGTGGATGTCCAGGCCGCGGTCATTCTTGATGGCGCCCTTGGAGTCGCTGACGGCGATGATGCGGGCTCCGGCCTCGTGCAAGAGGCGGGTGGCCTGGCTGCCCACGTTCCCGAAGCCCTGCACGGCGACAGTGGCGCCAGCCAGGGGCTTGCCCAGGCGCTGCATGGCCTCGCGGGCGGTGATGAGGACGCCACGGCCGGTGGCTTCATTGCGGCCGAGGCTGCCGCCCAGGCTGAGGGGCTTGCCCGTGACGACGGCATTCTCGGTGCGGCGGACGTGCATGTTGTAGGTGTCGAGCACCCAGGCCATGGTCTGCGCGTCCGTGCCCATGTCCTGGGCCGGCACGTCCCGGTCGGGGCCGATGATGTCCATGATCTCGGCGATGTAGCGGCGGGTGAGCCGCTCCTTCTCGCCCATACTCAAGCAATTGGGGTCGCAGACGATGCCCCCCTTGCCGCCGCCGAAGGGCACGTCCACCACGGCAGTCTTCCAGGTCATCCAGGCGGCCATGGCCTTCACTTCATCCAGGGTGACGTTCAGGTCGTAGCGGATGCCGCCCTTGGCGGGGCCCCGGGTGAGGTTGTGCTGGACGCGGTAGCCCGTGAAGACCTCCCACTGGCCGTTGTCCATGAGCACCGGCAGGCTCACGATCATGGAGCGGGTGGGCGCCATGAACACCTTGAAGAGGGCGTCGTCCAGGCCGTAGAGCTCAGAGGCGACGCGGAGGCTGGCCTGCATGGCCTCGTAGGGGTTGATCTGGGCATTCGACATCGACAGCTTCTCCTAGGGGTGAGTCTCAGCGGGCAGTTCCAGCTCCTGGCCCGCGCTCCACAGCCCTTCCAGGTTGTAGTGGCGGCGAGTCTCCTCATCCATGACGTGCACGACCAGGTTGCCGTAGTCCAGGAGGACCCAGTTGCCGTTCGCTTCGCCTTCGCGGGAGATGGGGCGCTCCCCGGTCTCCTTGAGGGCGTCCTCGACGGCCTCAGCGATGGCGCGGTTCTGGCGGTCGCTGCCGCCGCTCATGAAGGCGAAGGTGTCCGTAAAGCTGGCAATGGCCCCGACGTCCACGAGGCGGATTCGGGAAGCTTTCTTGGACCGGGCGGCCTCTACGACGGTAGCGAGCCGGGAATCAAGGGTCATGCGGTCTCCAGAGCAGCTAACGATACAGTTTTTCGGCGGAAATGGTGCGGAGAACTTGCGGGGGCAGACCACCGGGGTCGTCCTGGGGCGCGGCCTGGAGCCGGTGGCGGAGGTCCGTGGAGGCCAGGTCCAGGGCCGTGCTGGGCAGGGCCACGACCTCGCCCGCCGCCCCGCTCCAGCGGTCCTTGATGGAAATTCCCGGCAGTCCGGGCACCTCGAAGGGGGCTCCGGGACGCTTAGCCACGGCCGCGGAGGCCAGCTTGAAGACGCGCTCGACCCGGCGCCACTCGGGCAGCCCCGGCAGCTGATCGCTGCCCATGATGAGGATCCAGGCGTTGCCAGGTTCCCGCAGGGCCAGGGCTTCCAGGGTCTCCACGGTGTAGCTTGAGCCGCCGCGCTCGAGCTCGAGTGTCTCCACGTGGCAGCGCAGGTCGAAGCCTTCCAAGGCCTGGGTCAGCAGCCGGTAGCGGGCTTCCTGGGCGGGGCCGCCCGGATCCGGCTTGTGGGGACTCAGGGCCGTGGGCACGAAGCGCAGCTCGTCGAGCTCCAGGTGATCGAGGGCCAGGCGGGCGAGCTTGAGGTGACCGTCATGCGGCGGATTGAAGGCTCCGCCGAGCAGTCCGATGCGCACTACCGGCCCTGTCCTGGGGTGTCCCAGGTGTCCGGGTTCGGATCGATGGTGTAGCCAAGGCCACCCTTCAGGGCCGCGTCCACGGCGAAGGTGAGCTCGCGCAGGCCCTCGCCGGTGACGCCGGAGATGAAGATGGGCTGCTGGCCGCGCTCGGCGCAGAGGGCCTCGAAGGCCTCCCGGCGGCTCTCGTCCTGCAGGGCGTCGAGCTTGGTGCCGACCAGCCAGCGGGGCTTGGCGGCCAGTACGGGGCTGAAGCCGCTGACCTCGGCTTCGATGACGCGAATCGCTTCCTCCGGCTCCGTGACGGGGTCCGAGAGGTCCACCAGGTGCAGCAGCATGCGGGTGCGCTCGACGTGGCGCAGGAACTGGATGCCCAGGCCGGCGCCGCCCGCGGCGCCCTCGATGAGGCCCGGGATGTCGGCAATGACCCAGCTATCGAGGATGTCGCCGCCGAAGCGGTCCAGGCTGACCACGCCGAGCTGAGGCTCCAGGGTGGTGAAGGGATAGTCGGCGATCTTGGGGCGGGCGGCGCTGAGGCGGCTCACCAGGGTGCTCTTGCCGGCATTGGGGTAGCCCACCAGACCCACATCCGCGATGAGCTTCAGCTCGAGGTCGAGGCTGCGCTCCTCGCCCTCCTCGCCGGGCTGGTGGTGGCGGGGGGTGCGGTTGGTGGAGCTCTTGAAGTTGGTGTTGCCGAGGCCGCCGCGGCCACCCCGGGCCAGGCAGACGCTCAGGCCGTCCTCGAGCAGCTCGGCCAGGACCTCGCCGGAGTCGGCATCCTTCACCACGGTGCCCAGGGGCACCTCCAGCAGCACGTCGGGGCCGTCCTTGCCCTGGCGCATGCCGCCCTCGCCCTGACGGCCGTTCCCGGCGGCGAAGTCACGCTTGTGGCGGTAGGGGTTGAGGGTGTTCAGGGCCCGGTTGGCCCGCAGGAAGATGGAGCCGCCCTTGCCGCCATCGCCCCCGTCCGGCCCGCCCTCGGCGGCGAACTTCTCCCGCCGGAAGCTCATGGCACCGGGGCCGCCATGGCCGGCGGCGATGCGGAGCTGGATGTGGTCAAGGAACATGGAGGGCCTTCACGCGATGGGGCGCAGGAATAAGCACAGGCCGGGCTTTGCCCGGCCTGTGCTCGGGGGTTCCGGGGGTATGCGCGCAGCGCGGAACCCCCGCACGGTCGCTACTCTTCGACGGGATCGATGTGGATGAAGCGGCCGGAGCGGCCCTTGTCCTGAAAGCGCACCTTGCCCAGGGTGAGGGCGAACAGGGTGTGGTCCTTGCCCATGCCGACGTTGATGCCGGCCTTGAACTTGGTGCCGCGCTGGCGGACGAGGATGGAGCCGCCGGTGACGAGCTCGCCGCCGAACTCCTTCACACCGAGACGCTGGGAGTGGGAATCGCGACCGTTGCGGCTGGAACCAACGCCTTTTTTATGTGCCATGGGAGTACCTCTTCAGCTGGATGTCGAGTGATCGGTAAGAATCTTTTCCCTGAGTTTTTTCGCGCAGCGAAAAAACTAGGCCTTGATCGCCTTGATGCGGACTTCAGTGAAGTACTGGCGGTGGCCCTGGGTGCGCTGGTAGGTGGTGGTCTTCTTCTTCTTGAAGATGATGACCTTCTTGGCGCGGTCATGGGTGATGACCTCGGCCTCGACCGTGGCGCCGGCGACGGTGGGCTGACCCACCTTCAGGTCCCCGTCGTTGTCGATGAGCAGCACCTGGTCAAAGGTGAAGACCTGCTTGGGCTCCACTTCCAGGGTCTCGACCCGGAGGACATCGCCCTCGGCGACGCGGTACTGCTTTCCGCCGGTCTTGATGATTGCGTACATGAAAACCTCATTGGTTGGGGCGCATGGGCGGCAGTCCATTCGGACGCACTTGGGAGCCCACGGCCAGGGCAAGGCCCATCAGTATGCCGCAGAAGCCCAGTCCTCTCAAGGGAAATTCCCTCAAGTGGGGGGTATTCGTTCCCCTGCCTCGGCCCGGGGTGGGATGATCGAGGCTCGGAGAATCTCATGGGCCGTGACTTCCAGACCTTCCTGAAGAAGCTTGAGAGCCTCGGCGAGCTGAGCCGCGTGGCCCCCGAGGTGGACCCGGTCCTGGAGATGGGCGCCATCGCCGACCGTGTCTCCAAGCAGCCGGGGGGCGGCAAGGCCCTGCTCTTCGAGCGGCCCACGGGCAAGACCATCCCCGTGGCCATGAATGTGTTCGGCAGCCTGAAGCGCATGGAGCTGGCTCTGGGTGTGGACCAGGAGCCCCGGGGCCTGGACGCCTTGGCTGACCGCATCGAGGCTCTGGTGCAGAAGGCCATGCCCAAGCCCGGCGCCACCCTCTTCGAGAAGCTGTCCAAGCTCATGTCGCTGGTGGAAGTGGGCTCCTGGCTGCCCAAGACCGTGCGGAAGGGGCTCTGCCAGGAGGTCATTCTGACGGGCGATCAGATCCGTCTCACGGACCTTCCGGTGCTCACCACCTGGCCCGAGGACGGCGGTCCCTTCATCACCCTGGGCATGAGCCACACCCGCAACAAGGAGACCGGCCACCGCAACATGGGCCTCTACCGCCTGCAGGTCTACGACGACCGCACCCTGGGCTTCCACACCCAGCTGCACCACGACGGCGCCCGCAACCGGCACGGCTACGACGCCAGCGAGCGCATGCCCGTGGCGGTGACCTTCGGCGGGGATCCGGCCCTGACCTATGCCGCCACGGCGCCCCTGCCACCCTTCGTCAGCGAGGTCATGTTCGCGGGCTTCCTGCGGGGCGAGGGCATCGAGACCGTCCGCTGCATCACCAACGATCTGGAAGTCCCTGCGGACTCGGAGCTCGTCATCGAGGGCTATGTGAACCCCGGCGAGCTGCGCCGCGAGGGTCCCTTCGGCGACCACACGGGCTACTACTCCCTGGCGGACGACTACCCGGTGCTGCACGTGGAAGCCATCACCATGCGGAAGCACCCGGTATTCCCGGCCACCATCGTGGGCCGCCCGCCCCAGGAGGACGCCTACCTGGGCCTGGCCACGGAGCGCATCTTCCTGCCGCTGCTGCGCATGGTGCTGCCCGAGATCCGCGACATGCACCTGCCCGCCGCCGGAGCCTTCCACAACCTGGTGATCCTGAGCATGAAGAAGGAATACCCGGGGCACCCGCAGAAGGTGATGAGCGCGATCTGGGGCACGGGCCAGATCATGTTCACCAAGGGCATCGTGGTGGTGGACGAAGACATAGACCCCCATGACCTCACGGAGGTGCTCTTCCGCCTCACCAGCAACGTGGATCCGAAGCGCGACATGCTCTTCACAGACGGCCCCCTGGACGTGCTCGACCACGCCGCAGACCGCTTCTCCTACGGTAGCAAGGTAGGCGTCGACGCCACCCGCAAGAACAAGCCCTGGGACGGCTACCCGCGCGAGTGGCCGCGGGACCTGGCCTTCCCCGAGGAGATCCTGGCGTGCATCGGGAAGCGCTGGCAGGACTACGGACTCTAGGCGCTCAGCACCGCAGGTCAGAGCCGGACGGTGACGCCCAGCTGCAGGGCATCGCCCTTGAAGTCGCTCTGGATGCGGGTGTGAGTGAAGCGCAGCTCCGTGCCCAGGGTGGCGCTCCACTGGTAGCCAACGCCGCCGGTCAGGCCGATCTTGGCCGTGCTGCTGGTCACCGTGGCGGGGCCGCCGGTGTTGCCGAAGGACCAGCGCGAGCCCGCCGCGCCGAGGGTGAGGTAGAGGCCCTCGGGCTTCCCGGCGATGAAGAAGAGGTAGTCTCCGCCCAGGCTGAGGCTGGAGGCCTTCCGCTTGATGCTGCCGAAGGCGGCTTCGGGGTAGGCCGTGAAGTCCAGGCGGGGGCGCAGCATGTGGCCGTCCCCCAGGTCATAGGTCCCATGGACGCCGAGACCCGGGCCGGGCTTGCTGTCCACGTAGTCCTTGAGGCTCGTGAGCGGGAGGTTCACCGCGCCCTGCAGTCCGTAGTGCCAGGACTGCGCCTGCACGGACAGGGCCGCGGCCAGGATGGTCAGGGTCGTGAGGACTCGCGTCTGCATGGCGCCTCCCGGGTGCTGCCGGTTCAGGAAGGTTGGCGGCAGGCCCGACCTGATTTTCACACAGACGGAGCCTTCGGCCGGACATGAGAAAGCGCCCTCGCGGGGCGCTTTCGAGACTTGGGGCTGGCGCCTACTCGACGACGCGGCGCTCTTTGAGGCGACCGGCCTTGCCGAGCTTGTCGCGCAGGAAGTAGAGCTTCGCGCGACGGACCTTGCCGTGGCGGATGACTTCCAGCTTGTCGATGGTGGGGCTGTTGAGGGGGAAGATACGCTCCACGCCGATGCCGCTCGCGACCTTGCGGACGGTGAAGGAGGTGCGCATGCCGCCGCCCTTGATGCCGATGACGATGCCCTGGAAGAGCTGGATGCGCTCCTTCTCGCCTTCCTTCACCTTGACGTGCACCTTGACGGTGTCGCCCGGCTGGATGCGGGGGAGGTCAGAGCGAAGCAGGGTGGCTTCGAGACGATCGATGATGCTGGTCATGGTGGGCTCCTGGGCCAGCGGTCCCGAGCCGAAGCGGCGGACATGGCACGATGGTCCCCAGACGGGGAGTCCACCAGTCTAGCGGAAAGGCCTGGAAAGGGAAGGCCAAAGTCCTGAGCTGCCCTTCGGGGAGGGGCCCCCGCCGCTCAGCGGGACGGGACCCACCGCCAGCCCTTGGGCTTGGGGCGCTCCCAGTCCTGGGGGTGCTCCACCTGCCAGGCGCACCACTGGGCGGGGCGGTCCAGCTCCGGCAGCCGGTCCCGCAGGAAGACCGCCCAGAGGTTGGGGCGCAGGCGCTGGGTGCGGGCCATGGCCTCCCGCAGACGCCAGAGGCGGATGGCGCCGTGGTTGCCGCCCTGGAGCACGGCCGGCACCTCCAGCCCCTCGAAGACCGCGGGCCGGGTGTAGTGCAGGTGATCCAGCAGGCCCGTGGCGAAGCTGTCCTGGTCGGCGGAGGCCTCGTTGCCCAGCACCCCGGGTAGCCAGCGGCAGACCGCGTCGATGAGGAAGAGGGCGGGCAGCTCGCCGCCGCTGAGGACGGCCTCTCCCACGCTGAGTTCCTCGTCGATGCAGTGCTCCACGGCCCGCTGGTCCAGGCCCTCGTAGCGGGTGCAGACCAGGATCAGCTGATCCAGCCGCGCCAGCTCCAGGACCTTTGCGTGGGTGAGGGGCGGGGCGGCCGGGCTGAAGTGGATGATGCGGGTGGCACCCGTGCGTGGCACCGACCCCAGGGTGTCCCGCAGGACTTCAGGCCGGAGCACCATGCCGGGGCCGCCGCCGAAGGGGCTGTCGTCCACGTGGCCGAAGGTGTTGTCCGCGAAGGCCCGGTAGCTATGGGTATGCAGGGCGTGGCCCAGCTCCCGGAAGGCCCGGCCCGTGACGCCCAGTCGGGCGGTCTCGAAGAACTCGGGGAAGAGGGTCAGGGCGTCGAAGCGCATCACCGCACCAGGGCGTGAAACGCTTTCACCAGCGTCCTGGCGATGAACCCGAAGGAGGAGGCGAAGTAGATCGTGTTGGCCAGGGCGCCGGCCGCGCCGATCCAGGCCCAGGTGGGTCGTTCCTCCAGCAGGGCCGCGCCCAGCAGGCAGAGGATGGCGGCGGGCAGCTGGTTGCCGAAGGGCAGGGGCACGGGAATGGCGAGCAGGAAGCCGGTCCAGGAGATGCAGGCGCCGATCCAGCGTCGGTTCAGGGGGCGCCGCTCGGCCCTGCTCCGGCGGAACCGCTCGAGCTGGGTCTCAAGCTTGGCCAGGGCGTCCTTGATCCGGCCCTTGTGGATGGGCTGGGCCTGGACCTTGCGGGGAATCCAGGGATGCGGCGTGCCCCAGGCCAGTTGGGCTCCGAGGCCGATGAGCCCGATGCCGCCGATCGGGGCCAGGCCCACATTCAGGCCCGGGATGAGGTTCGGCAGGGACAGCAGTAGCACCAAGAGGCCATAGGTCTGCTCGCCCGCGGCGTCCAGCAACTCGCCGAGCGTGATCTCCCCTTCCGCGTCCAGGAGGGCGTGGAGGGTCTCAAAAAAGGGCTTCGGGGAGGGTTGCACCCTTCAAGCATGACTGAAAGCAGGCCCCGAGCCTCAGTCTTCATCCCCGGAAGGGGCCGTTTGCGGGGATTTCTGGCGGACCAGCTGGCCGCAGGCGCCCGCCACGTCCTGACCCCGGCTGCGCCGGACACTCACGGTGATGCCCGCGTCGGCAAGTAGGCCGCAGAGGGCCCGGATGCGGGCCTCGTCGGGCGCCAGGAAGCCTGAGCCCTCGTGTGAGTTGAAGGGGATGAGGTTCACCTTGGAGGGGAAGCGGCGGGCGTAGGCCGCGAGGCGACGGCCATCCTCCAGGCTGTCGGTGACGCCCTTGAGCAGCACGTACTCCAGGGTGATGCGCTCGCCGGACTGCAGGGGAAAGCGGCCCAGGGCCTCGGCCAGGGCCTCGAGGTTCCAGACCCGGTTCACGGGCATGATCCGCGAGCGGTGCTCGTCGGTGGTGGCGTTCAGGCTGAGGGCCAGCCGGGGCCGACGGGGATGGCCGGCCAGGCGGTCGATGCCGCTCACCAGACCAGAGGTGGACACCGTGATGCGCCGGGGCGGGATGGCCAGGCCCTCGGGATCAGTCAGCACCTCGAAGGCGGTCATGAGGTGGTCGAGGTTGTGCAGGGGCTCGCCCATGCCCATGAACACCAGGTTGACGGGGCGCTCGGCGGGGTGCCCGTGGTGGTTCAGCATGGCCACCACCTGGCCCACGATCTCGGCGGCGCTGAGGTTGCGGAGGATGCCCATCTGGCCCGTCGCGCAGAACGTGCACCCCATCGCGCAGCCCACCTGGCTCGACAGGCAGAGCGTGACGCGGTCTTCGTACGGCATGTGGACGCCCTCGACCTGGCGGCCATCAGCGAGCTCAAAGAGGTGCTTGGTGGAGCCGTCTGCGGACGCCTGGCTCTGGACGATGGCCGGCCAGTGAAGATCCACCTCGGCTTCCAGCCGCGCCCGCAGGGGCTTGGACAGGTTCGAGAAGGCCTCCCAGCGGGTCCACCGCTGGCGCAGCAGTCCCGTGAAGAGCTGCTTGCCGCGCCAGGCCGGCTCCCCGAGGCTGACGAGCAGGTCCCCCAGGGCCGCCCGGGTCAGGCCCGCTGCATTGGGTCGCGACGCGGGACCGGCTTCGGGAGCCGGGGCATCCCACCGTGGGGCCAAGGTCAGTCCACCCGGATCTTGAAGGACTTCATCAGGCGCAGGTCGTCCTCGGAGAAGGGCGCGGCGGACTCGGCGTCCTCATGCTCGGAGGTCTCCTGGGACCCGGCGCTATGGGGCGCGGCTTCGAGGATCAGCATCAGCGCATAGCCCTTGGCCTGGATCTGGAAGGCGAGATCGCGGCAGTGGTCATCCTCGGACAGAGCCTTCACGAGGGAATCCCCCAGCTCGCTCACCAGGTTGTGCAAGTGCTCTGGCAAGTCCATGGCGCCTCCGCGCCCCATGATACCAGCGGGTTCAGTTGGCTTCGGCAAGCCCGAACCAGGTCCGGACCTGACGGGTCCAGTGGGCCCTGAGGCTCTCCCTCGGGGCGGTAGCCTCAGGCACCTGCTGGCCGCGCTGCTCCATGAGGTCCACCAGCCGCTCCAGCCACTCGGGCTCTCGCTTGAGGGCGGCTTCGAAGGCTGCCTTGGGCAGCTCGAGCACTTCGGCCTCCGTGAGGGCGACCACGGTGGCGCTGCGCGGCGCGCCCGTGAGCAGGCTCGCCTCGCCGAACCACTGACCGGGGCCAAGCTCTGCCAGCGGCTTCCAGAACAGCCCGGTGTAGGGCTCCAGACGTTCCTCGGCCTGCACCACCTGCAGGGTGCCGCGGTGCACGGCGAAGATAGAGTCCCCGGGATCTCCCGCCCGGATGACCCCTTCGCCCGGAGCCAGGGTCCGCCGCTGAAGGTGACTGCGCAGCTCCCCAGCCCAGTGGTCCGGTAGACCGAACTGGCGGACGAGCTCCTCCATGAGCGAGGCACTGGGGGTGGGCTCGGGGGTGACCACCAGGGGGGTCGGACCGTGGGGCCCCATGAGCCGGAAACCTTCCCGGGTAAGGACGGTGGCCGCCAGCCGCGTGGCCTGGAAGACTCCCTGGCGCCCGTGGCGGAAGCCCAGGGCCCAGAAGCGCAGCTCCAGGACCGCACCGCCCAGATCAGAGCTGTGGACCACGACCTCGGGGGCGTGCTGGGGCAGGTGGGGCAGGCCCGCCAAGGCCAGGCTGAGTTTCTCCATGCCCCGGTGCAGGTCGGGGCGGGGCTCGACCACGACTCGGGTGGTGCGGCGGTGGAGACCCGAGGGCACGTAGAGGTTGGTCACCACGGCCTGCGCGATGAGCCGGTTCGGCAGGATATCCATGTCGCCGTTCTCGGTGCGCAGCTGGACGGTCCGCCAGGTCATCGCCTCCACTTGACCGATGAGGGTCTCCCGGCCAGGGCCCCCGCGGAGGGTGCCCGTGATCTCCACCCAGTCCCCCTCCTGGAAGGCGGGGTCCAGGTGGAGGGAGATGCCGGCGAACAGGTTGCCCAGCACTTCCTGAAGGCTGAGGCCGACGACCGCGGCGGCGATGGCGCCCGTGCCCAGCAGCTGCCCCAGGCCCACCTGCAGCACCTCGTGGAGGATGCCGCCAGCAGCCAGGAGGTAGAGGGCCACCATGAGCAGGTCGCGCGCAAATCCCGGCGTGGCGGTCTTGCGCTGGCTCAGCAGCGGATCCAGCAGCAGGAAGGCGATCAGCCGAATGGCGCCATAGCAGAGGAGGGACCAGAGGAGCGCATCCCGGGTGAGCCGGAGCAGGGGCTGGGGCGACAGTCGGGGCAGGAGGAAGGCCGTGGCCGCCAGGAGCAGACCCAGGGCGGCCCAGGCCACCACCCGCCGCGGCGTGCTCACCTTCTCTCGCAAGTCCCGGAACATAGGGGAAGGATACGCTCAAGCCCTGTGGAAGTCCGCGACCGCCCGCTCGGGGTCGCCTGCCCAGAAGGGCCGGATGGCGGCAAATCCGCCGAGGCGGGGGTGGCTGATGGCAGCGGCGTTCGCCGGCTTCACGCCACCCAGGGCGAGGAGCCGGGGACCACCGGCGGGCAGGCTGTCCAGGAACCGCCGCAGGCGCTCGGGGCCCCAGGGCACGCCCTTGCCGGGGCTGCTGAACACCGGGGACACCAGCAGCTGCGCCACGGCGCTGCGTTCGGCCCACTGGCTCTCGGTGTGCAGGGGCCGGGAGAGCGGTACCTGGCCGCCCCCCAGATCCGGGTAGGCCTCGGGCGCGTGGAGGCCGCAGCCGACGGCCCAGGCCACGTCCAGCCGCCCGGCCACCCAGAGCGTCACTTCGGGCGCGTTGTCCTGGCACCAGCGGGCAGCCTCCAGCAGCTGCCGCGTGGGCAGGTCCTTCTCGCGGATGAGGAAGGCATCCACGCCGGAGCGCAGGACAGACTTCCAGCGGCCGGCGTCGAAGCCGGTCCCCGGAGTGATGGCCAGGAGGATCATCCGAACAGACTCGCCAGCGCCACGGGATCCACCTTGGGGAGACGCAGCACGGCGGCGTTCTCCAGCACGTGGGCCCGCTGGCCCATGCCGCAGAGGGCCACGGTGACGCCGGGACAGGAGCGGACGAACTGCAGCGCCCCCTGGGCCGGAGTGGCGCCGCCGAGGGCCTCGGCCAGACCGTCTGGCAGCTGGTTCAGGATGCGGGCCTGCATGAGGGAGGCGGAGGTCTGCACGGACAGGCCCGCCGCCTGGGAGGCCTGCAGGGCCGTGAGGCGCTCGCCCCCGAAGGGCTGCGTCCGCAAGAGGAAGGCCTCGGGCAGCGCCAGGTTCAGGGGCAGCTGGAGCCAGCGGAAGTGGTGGTCCTTCCCGCCAGCGGCGGTGGCCAGGGCCAGCAGGCGCTCAAGGCTCAGGTGCTCGGCCTGGTCCGGGGTCACGCGGAAGCCGTTCCAGGTGGCCAGGCCATAGCTGCGGATCTTCCCGGCTGCGGTGAAGCCCTCGCAGGCCTCGAAGGCGCGGCCCACGGCGGTGTAGAAGGCATCGACGCCCAGGTGGACGAGCTGGTGCTCCGGGTTGTGCAGGTGGAACAGGTCCAGGGTCTCGACGCCCAGGGCCGTGAGGCTCACCTCCAGCTGATGGGCCAGATACTTCGGTGTCATGGCGTGGCAGCCATCCACCAGGTCCTCCACCGCGAGGATGCCGGGTCCCTCCAGCACCCGGTGGAACCAGGCGCGGGGGTTCTCGTCCGGGTCGGGCTCGGGCATGGGGATGTAGCCCGCCTTGGTGGAGATGAAGAAGGCATCCCGGGACTGCGTGCGGAAGACCTGGCCCAGGGCCCGCTCGGAGCGGCCGCCGCGGTAGTTGGCGGCGGTGTCGAAGACGGTTCCCCCGGCGGCGAGGAAGGTCTCTGCCGCCTCCTGGAGGGCGCTGTCGGCCCCGTCGGAAGTGGGACCCAGATAGGTGCCGAGCCCCAGGCTGCTGAGCTCCATGGGACTAGCTGTCCAGCTCTTCTTTGACCCCGCTGGTGCCCATGGTGATCAGGCGGTCCGCGGCGCGGCGGGACCACTCAGAGCCCGGATAGCTCTCCACCAGCTTCTGGAAGTAGCTCTTGGCTTCACCGCGGTAGACCTTGACCCGATCCGCGCTGTAGGCGGTGACGTCCTTGGTGTACTGGGCGATCTCCTCCTTGTTGAGGCTCTTCAGGTCCTCCTTCTGGAGCTTGGCCGCATGATCCTTGGCGAACTGGTTCAGCTCCTCCTCGGACAGGAGGCGCAGCCGCATGGCCTCCCCCAGGTAGAAGTAGGCGCGCTCCCGGTCCACGTAGTCGGGATAGGTCTCCAGCAGGTTCTTGAGCCTCCGCTCGGCGCCGATGTAGTAGTAGGTGTTCACGTAGAACACTGCCACGACCAGCTCATGCTCGGCGATGCGGCGCCAGCACTGCAGGATCTTGGCGCGGGTCTCGCGGGCGTAGGGGCTGCCGGGGGCTTCCGTCAGCAGCTGCTGGAAGCCCTCGAGGGCTTTCCGGGTCTCGGCCTGGTCCCGCTCGGCGCTCTCGATGGAGGAGAAGTGGCAGAGGGCGCGGTGGTAGAGGGCGTAGTCCCGCAGCTCGTGGCGGGGGAAGTAGTTCAGGAAGCTGGCGTATTCGACCTCAGCCTCGGGGAAGCTCGGACTCGGCTGGAAGAAGAAGCTGTCGCCGAGCATGAGCTTGGCCTTGGGGAACTCCGGGGAGCCCGGCAGGTACTGCTCCAGGTGCCGCAGGGTCTGGCGGGCCTCGTTGAAGTTGCCCTGCTTCATCTGCTTGTCGGCGGTGGTCATCAGCTCTTCAGCCGAGATACCCTTGTCCACGGCCTTCGGCTTGCGGCAGCCCAGGCCTAGACCCGCCAGGACGGCGGTCAGGGTGAGGGCGGTGAGGATGCGCTTCATGCGGACTCCATAGACAGCACTTCAGTCATGGCGGGACGGCGGGAAGGGTTCCATGCCTGGGCCAGCTTCTCGAGCCAGGGCTCGACGAGGGCCTGGGCCTGGGCCCGGTGCCGGTCATGGAAGATCTCGTGGAAGACCTCAGGCAGTCGGTGGCGTTCCAGGATCTCCGGACGCACGGCGGACCACAACTGTTCCGAGGCATCCGGGTCCACGACGGTGTCCATCCCCGAGTCCAGCAGCAGGATGGGGCGGTCCAGTTCCTGTCCCAGGGGCAGGAGCTCGGCGCGCCCCTCGTCCAGCGCTGCGCCAAAGGCGGCGGTGGCCAGGCGGTGGCAGAGGGGGTCCAGCTCATAGCGCTGGACCAGGACGGGATCCGAGCAGACGCGGCTCTTGTCGCCATGCAGGTGGATGGGCCAGTGGGGCAGCAGCCAGCGCAGCAGGCGGGCCATGACCACCAGGGCTTTGGAGTTCGAGTGCAGGGCCACGGCGGGGCTCGACAGGATCAGGCCGTCGAGGGTGTCCGCATGCCAGAGCAAGGTCAGCAGGGCGACCAGCCCGCCGAAGCTGTGGCCCAGCACCACCTGGGGGCAGACCGGCAGGGGCGGCATGGGGACGCCGTCCACGAGGCGGGCGGTGGCGCCCATGCGCTCGGCATCAAAGCGGCGCTCCTGGCGAAGGAAGAGGGCGAGGTCATCCACGAAGGGCCGGATGCCCGTGGCATCGCCCCGGATGCCCCCGGACCGGCCGAACCCGCTGTGGTCCAGGCTGGACACGGACCAGCCGAGGCCCTTCAGCCAGTGGGCGGTGTGGCGGTAGCGCTCGCCGTGCTCCCCATAGCCGTGGGCGATGACCACCCGGCCCTTGGGCTGGGGGTGTTCCCAGCGGGCCCAGGCGAGGGGAAGGCCCCCATGACCGGTCAGGACCCCACGGGTGGTGGGCTCCAGGTCGGCAGGGATCACAGGGACGAATCCGGGCATCCCATCAGAATAGCGTGGGGACTCGGCCTCCCGGTTTGCTTTAAACTCAAAGGTTCCCCCTGCCGGTCCCCCGGCGCCGGGGCTCGAGAGGCAGACGATGGATTTCGACACCCTGGTGCGGGCCAAGAACGAGCTGGAACCCCGGGTCCAGCAGCTGGTCGCCCACCTCGACCCCGAACGCAAAGCCCTGGAACTGGAACAGATCGAGGAACGCACCACGGTCCCCGGCTTCTGGGACGACCCCGAGGCGGCCAAGCCCCTCCTGCAGAAGCGGGGCGCCCTCAGCAACGACATCGCCCTGGCCAAGCGCCTCAGCGGTGCCATAGAGGATCTGGAGACCGGCCTCGAGCTGGCCCGGGATGACGCGGAGATGCTGGCTGAGGTGGAGAACGTCGAAGGGGACCTGCGCAAGGCCCTGGAGGATGCAGAGCTGCGGATGATGCTCAGCGGGGACCTGGACGGCAGCCATGCCATCGTGGCCATCGCCCCCGGGGCCGGCGGCACCGAGAGCCAGGACTGGGCGGCCATGCTGCTGCGCATGTATCTGCGCTTCTGCGAGGCCAAGGGCTGGGCCACGGAGATGATCGACTACCAGGACGGCGAGGAGGCGGGCATCAAGGGCGCCACCTTCATCGTCGACGCCCCCTTCTCCTACGGCTACCTGCGGGCCGAGGCCGGGGTCCACCGGCTGGTGCGCATCAGCCCCTTCGACTCCGCCAAGCGGCGCCACACCAGCTTCGCGGCGGTCTATGTGAGCCCCGAGCTGGACGACACCATCGACCTTGAGATTCCTGACAAGGACCTGAAGATCGACGTCTTCCGCGCCAGCGGCGCTGGCGGCCAGCACGTGAACCGCACCGAGTCCGCCGTGCGCTTCACCCACCTCCCCACCGGCATTGTGGTGAGCTGCCAGAACGAGCGCAGCCAGATCAAGAACCGCGCGACGGCCCTGAAGGTGCTGAAGGGCCGCCTCTACGAAGTGGAACTGCGGAAGTTCCAGGACAAGGTGGCCGCCGCCAGTGGCGAGAAGTCCGACGTGGCCTGGGGCAGCCAGATCCGCAGCTACGTGCTCCAGCCCTACCAGATGGTGAAGGACCACCGCACCGGCGAAGAGACCAGCCAGACCCAGAAGGTGCTCGACGGCGACATCGATGCCTTCATCCGGACCCAGCTGCTGGCCAAGAGCCTCAAGCCCGAAGGCTGATCACTTCAGGATGCGCAACAGGTTGCTGAAGTCGTCGGTCCAGGTGAGTGTGGACCCTTCGAGGCGGCTCACATCTCCGTTGTTCTGGAAGGCAGGCCGATCGAAGAAGGCGCGGTCCGCCGTGAGCAGGAGCCAGGTGGAGCCGTAGGCGCCGGTGGCCTCGTCGGACTCCGTGTCCACCACCCGGGCGCCCTGGTGGAAGTGGTCCGCGGCGGCCTTCACCACGGGGTGCAGGTTGAGGTAGCGGTTGGAGACATGCACCGCCAGGACTCCGCCGGGCCGGAGGTGCTGGAGGTAGACCCCGAAGGCCTCCCGGGTCAACAGGTGCACGGGGATGGCGTCGCTAGAGAAGGCGTCGATGGCCAGCAGGTCATAGGCCTGCGGGACTTCCCGCTCGAGGCTCAGGCGGGCGTCCCCCATGACCACCTCGACCCGGGCCGGGGAGTCCTTCAGGAAGGTGAAGTAGCGGCGGGCATAGTCCTCCACCAGCGGGTTGATGTCGTAATACCGGATGAGGTCCCCCGGGCGCCCGTAGGCCGCGAGGCTCCCGGTGCCCAGGCCCACCACGCCCACTCTCCGGGGACCCTCCGGCAGGCTCGCCAGGGCCAGGCCCACGCCTGAATCCGGGCTGTAGTAGGTCACGGGCTTCCGGGCCTTCGCGGGGTCCAGGAACTGGCCGCCGTGGGTGATGGTGCCGTGGGCCAGGGTGCGCCACTGGCGTCCCTCGTCATCGAAGACCGACAGGGTGCCGTAGAAGTTGCGGCCCTGGGCCAGCACGACACCGTTGGCAGAGATCCCCAGGTAGAGGGTGTGGGCGCCGATGCCCAGGATCAGGAGCAGAAACAGGGTCTGGACGACTCTGAGCCGGAGCTGCTTCAGCGGTCCTGGATTCCGGCTGAGGGTCAGCAGCGCCGCGGCAGCGCAGGCCGCGAGCCCCAGGGGCAGCTCGAGGTAGCTGCGGAAGATCCGCGGCGCCACCCAGGCGACGAAGAGTCCGCCCAGGGCGCCGCCCAGGCTGAGGCGGAGGTAGAACCCCGTGAGGAAGCGGGGGTGGGGCCGCAGGCGCGCCAGCTCGCCATGGGCCACCATGCAGCCAAGGAAGAGGCCGCCGGCGAACACCAGGATCTGGAGCTGCACGGCCAGGTGCCGGTAGCCCGGAGTGAGGAAGAACGTCATGGCCGCGAGACCCAGGGGCAGCAGCCCCAGGAAGACGCCGCGGTGATACCAGCGGTCCGCCTCGAAGCAGAGGATGAACGTGAGCAGATACAGGGCCAGGGGCAGCACCCAGAGGAACGGGATGGGGGCCACATTGGTGCTGAGGTGGCTCGTCACCGCCATGAGCAGCACCGAAGGCACCGCTGCCAGGAGGATCCAGAGTGCCTTGGTGGCGAGGGTGGGGCCCTCCTCCTCGAGCGCTTCCGCGGGGGCGGTCGGCAGATCCGGGTGGCTGCGCAGCGCCAGGCTGAGGATCAGCCCGCCGAAGAGCAGGAACCCGGCCGACCAGCTCCAGGACTGCACCCGCAGGCTGAGCCAGGGCTCCACCAGCAGGGGGTAGGAGAGCAGGGCCACCATGGAGGCGGCATTGGACAGCGCGAAGAGGCGGTAGGGAACGTGCCCCTTGCGGGCCACCCAGGCCTGCACCAGGGGGCCGGTGGTGGAGAGCAGCAGGTAGGGGAGCCCAACCGTGCTGCCCAGCAGCGCCAGCAGCTGAAGCACCGGGTCCCCCGTGCCGCCGGGCTTGAAGGCCGCATGCAGGCGGAGGGGCAGGGCCAGGGCCGCCAGTGCCAGGAGCGTGCCGTGCAGCTGGATCTGGCGGCGGTGGGGCAGGTGGCGGATCACCAGGTGCGCGTAGAGGTAGCCCAGCAGGAGCAGCACCTGGAAGAAGAGCAGGCAGGTGGTCCAGACCCCGGCGCTGCCGCCGAACCAGGGCAGGGTGAGCTTCCCCACCAGGGGCTGCACCTGGAAGAGCAGGAAGGCGCTGAGGAAGATGGTGGCCGCGGCCAGCCCCAGGGGAACCTTCGGGGCCTCGGCGTCGGTGGGGGTCAATGACCTACTCGCCCTTGGTCAGCTGAGCCTGCTCGTCCTTCGGCAGCCGGAAGACCCAGCGGCCGGTGATGCGATCCCAGAGGTCGAAGCAGCAGAGCCAGTTCAGGAGGCCCGCCACCATCACATAGGTGGCGCCGTATTCCTGGGTCAGGGTCCGGACGGGCTCGGTGCCGGTGCCGCCGAAGGTCCAGGCGAAGATGCCGTAGACCGGGCCGATGCCCGCGGTGGCCAGGGCCCCGAGGGTGGGCAGCCAGGCCCCGAACACGGGCACCAGGATGCCGCCCTTGACGCCATCCACGGCGCCGAACTGCATCTGGAACGCGCCCAGCAGGCAGAACACCGCCCACACGGCGACGAAGGCCTTGGCCCGGCCCTTCTCGCCGATCAGCCAGTAGCCGGCCCCGGGCACCAGCCACTGCAGCAGCAGCGGCTTCCAGGCTGCCTGGACGGCCTTCTGCTTGCGCAGCGGCAGGGGGAGCCTGGGAGTGGGTGTGGGATCGGGCATGCCTTCAGCTTAAAGGAAAAACGCGGAGGCCGAAGCCTCCGCGTTTGAGTGACAGGGGCTGGACCTACTTCCAGCTGTAGGTCAGGCTCACGCTGAAGTTGCGGCCGGGCTGGGAGAAGCGGGGGAGGTAGGAGTCACCTTCGTAGAGGTTGCGCACCTCTTCCCAGCGCCAGTAGGTGCGGTTCAGCACGTTGAACACGCCACCCTGCAGGCGCCAGCTCCCCTTCCACTTCAGGGACGTGAAGGCCAGCACATCCAGCTTGCTGAAGCCGGGAGTCAGGAAGTGAGGCCGGGGGTTGTAGCTGCTGTCCAGCAGGTCCTGGTCCACGGCGCTGCCGGCTTTGGCGGTCACGGCGGTCATGGTGGCATCCACGCCCCAGGCATCACCCTTGTGGTAGCCGATGCCCAGCACGCTCTTGAGCGGCGCGATGCTGTTGATGGGCTTCCCGGTGTTCAGGTTCTCGCCCTTGGCGTAGGCCATGCTCACGTTGGAGCGCCAGCCTTCCAGGAACACGCAGCCCGCGCGCAGCTCTGCGCCCTGCACCTTGGCGTCCTGCACATTCTGGTACTGGAACTGCTGCAGGCCGTAGACGGGGTCCGGGTCCGGCAGGATCACGTCGGTGATGAAGTTGCGGTAGCGGTTGTGGTAGGCCGCGAAGCTGGCGCTCCAGGAGCTGCCCTCGCCGCGCATCCCGAGCTCGAGGCTCGTGCTGCGCTCCGGCTTCAGGTTGGGATTGGGGATGATCACGTAGCCGGAGGACGGGGAGAACATGGTGAAGTTGGTGTAGTCGTAGGGAGGGTTGCGGAAACCCTGGGCGAACTGCGCGTAGCTGCTCCAGGTGTCATTCCACTTGCCGACCACGCCCAGCTTGGGGGTGACCACGGAGTTGGTGATCTGGGCAGGGGTTGAGTTGAGGGCGTTGCCGCGCAGGTAGTCCGCATCCGGATGGGGGCTCAAGGAATAGCGATCGAAGCGCAAGCCGGGTACTACGGACCACATGCCATCGGGGCTCAGGACTTCGGCCTGCAGGAAGGCGCCGGTGGTGGAGGTGGTGGAATCCGGAATGAGCTTGATGGGATAGAGCTGCCCGACGACGGTCTTGGTGCTGGTGCCAGCGGCGGACCCGCTCAGGGTCACCTGGGTGCGGTCATAGGGCTCCTTGACCTCCGTGCGGTTCAGGTCAAAGCCGAACAGCAGGCGGTGGGCCCAGCCGCCCAGGCTGAAGCGCCGCTCCGCCTGGGAGCGGAGCCCCCACTGGGTCTGGTCGAAGGTGTAGTCGCTGTAACGCACCGTCTCCAGGTAGGGGGAGGATGCGCGGGCTTCCCGGAACTCATCGGTGTGCTCCAGGCTCTTGGCCGTCTGGTAGAAGGCGCGCCACTCCACCCGCTGCAGGAAGGCGGAGTCATCCTCAAAGACGTGCTCGAGGTTGATCTGGTCGCGTCGGTTGTTGTCCTTGGCGCGGTCATTGATGATCCAGGTGGTCGAGCTGCCCAGCGCCAGCGCACGCAGGTTCAGCAGGTTGGTCTCCGCGTCGCGGCGATAGCTCTGGAAGCCCAGGCGCAGCTGGTTGGCCTCATTGGGCTTCCAGCCCAGCTTGGCCAGCACGCTCTTGGTCTCGAGGTTGAGGGGGTTCGGGGTCCCCAGGATCGGGGTGTACTCATTGCCCAGACGCCGCGTGGCCACCACGATGCCGTCCAGGTTCCCGGATCGCCCGGCCACGGTTGCCGTGGTGGATTTCTGGTTGTCGACGCTGGCGTAGCCGACCTTCAGGCCGCCGCCAAAGCGGCCCTCGGGGCTCAGCACATCCGAGGCATCCTTGGTGGTGTAGGTCACCACGCCGGCCAGGGCGTCGCTGCCGTAGAGGGCGGAGCCGCCGCCACGCAGGATCTCCACCCGCTTGAGGGCATCCACGTCCACATAGTCCCGGCTCATGCCGCGCCCGGCCTCGGCGCCATCCGGCAGGGTCACGCCGTCCACCTGGATCAGCACGCGGTTGCCGCCGATGCCTCGGATGCTGTAGGTGGAGGCACCCTTGCGGCTGGGATCATTGCCCACTTCCACGCCCGCCTCGAAGCGGGTCAGGTCGATGATGTTGCCGACCAGCTGCCGCTCCAGCTCCTTCTCCGTGGAGACGGTCACGGTGGTGGTGGTCTCCTTCTCGGCCCGCTCTGTGCGGGTGGCCGAGACGACGACCACGGCGGAGGGGATGTCCTCCTTCTTGGGCTTCTTGGCTTTCTCGGCCGCTTTCTTGGGGGCCGGTTCAGCCTTCTTGGGGGCGGGATCTTCGGCGTGGAGGCCGGCGGACGCCATCACGAGGGCGAGGCCGGAGAGCAGGGCGGGAAGGGTGGAGTGTCGGCGCATGATCCTCTCGCAGGTTGGGGGGTGAAGTCGGTGTCAGGTTGAGCAGAGCGGCAGAGCGGTCGGCGTTGATCAGCGATCAACGGCGTCCTTCCTTTTCGATTTCAGGAAGAGCCAGAGGCTCCGAGTAATAGAACAGAAACGGGTCATCAATGTCCACTAAATCCTGTCATACTAGATTTTGTGACATTATTATGACAATCGAATGGCCCGCTACCGGGTGCTGGACCCTCCCCGGGAACCCGTGGCTCTTCCTGAAAACAGAAAAGCCGCCCGGAGGCGGCTTTTCTGTTTCTGCAATTGCCGAACAGCTAGTCCGTGGCGAAAGGCAGCAGCGCGATGTTGCGGGCGCGCTTGATGGCTTCCACGAGCTCGCGCTGGTGGATGGCACAGACACCACTGGTGCGGCGGGGCAGCACCTTGCCGCGCTCGGGGGTGAAGGCCTGGAGGGTCTTCACATCCTTGTAGTCGATCATGAGGGACTTCTCGACGCAGAACTTGCAGAACTTGGCGCGTCGTCCCCCAAAAGCCTTCTTCTTCTTGGGCTTGCCCTTCTTGGCATCGGCGCGGCGCTTCATCCCATCACCTCTTCAGCGGAACGTTCCTTGATCCCGGCCTGGGCCTTGCGCTTGGCCTCACGCTCGATGCGCTGCTTGGTGCGACCGGCGGACTTCTCGGCCTCGTCCAGGCGAACGCTCATGTACTTGATGACCGCGTCGTTGTTACGGAAGCGGCGCTCGAGTTCGGCGATGAGGGTGGGGCCCGCGTTCATCTCGAACAGGGTGTAGTAGCCCTCGCTGAACTTCTGGACTTCGTAGGCCAGCTTCTTGCGGCCCCACTTGTCGGTCTTGAGTAGCTCGCCACCCTGCTCGGCGATGATCCCCTCGTACTGCTTGACGAGCTCATCCGATTGCTCGTCCGTCAGCGTAGGGGAGGCGATGAAGATGGTCTCGTAGTGACGCATCTGTCCTCCTTGTGGATGTGAAGCCCCCATTGGATTCCGGGAGCAAGGAAGAGCCCTCCAGCGGAGGACGCGAAGGACCAGTTTCGCGCGAAAGAGCTTACAGATCAACACAAAGTACTGCCTCGAGGGATCCACCCGCCCCTCGGCTCGCGCAGGCAGCCGGTATACGACCTCCGTTCTAATGGGACCTTTCGCTTACGGGGTCGAACTCGTCTTCAGCCGGCTGACCGCCTCCACCAGGGACTGGTTCGGCGAGAAATCAAAGTAGCGAGCCAGGTTGATGGAGATGAGGGCCTGGGTCACAGTGCGTCCATCGCTCAGCCTGCTCTGGCGCGCCCCGAATTTGAAATCCCGGTAGGAGACCACCAGGCCCACCCCGCTCTGCCGCTCGCCCTCGGCCTTCACTGTGGCGAGCACGCCGATCCCCCACGAGGGCTTGTAGCTCCGGTCCGGGTCGAACCACTGGAGGCCCACGAGCTCGGCCCCCATGAGGGGCGGCCCCGAGGAGGAGCTGCGACCCTGGTAGGCCACCACGCCGCTGATGGGGTGCCCGAGCTTGACCTGCCGGGTGGGGATGGCATCGATGGGACGCTTCCGATCCAGGGCCGCATTGGCCAAGCTCTCCCAGGGGTATTCCTGGAGGGTGGCGTGGGTGTAGAAGTCCTCCCACCGCCTGGCGAGGACCTGGAGCTCCTTGGCCTTTGCCTCGAGGAACTGGGCGGCTGGAGGGCCGGTGATGTCCCCGTAGACCTGCTTCTGGAGGTCGCGGAGGGCAAGGATGGTGGCCGAGTCCTCGGGAGCGAGGTCCATCCCGAACAACTGGTTGGGGTCCGCATCGAAGTTGAGCATCCACACCCGGTGTTCCTGGGCGACCCTCCTGGCGGGGTCCAGCAAGGCGCGGCCTGTGGCGGCGTCCAGGGGCGGGGGGGGCTGCCGGAGGGCCTCCAGGCTGCTCTGCAACCGGAGCAGGTTCCTGACAGCCTGGTCGTAGAGAGCCTTGACCTGGTCGCGTTGGGGGTCGGCCGCATGGGCGTTCTGCAGGCGGGTCAGGCTGTCCTGGAGGGTTGCCAAGGCCTTCGACGGGAAATCCAGCTGCTGGGCCTCGGCAGCGGGTGGGCTTGGCCGGGCGGAACAGGGGCCTGGCCCGCCGAGGAGCAGGGCCGTGCAGAGCAGCAGGGAAGCCAGGGGTCGCATCGGCGCCTCACCAGAGGTTCGAATCGGAGAAGGCCCTTCCCAGCTGGATGAAGTCGCCGAGGGTGGAGGCGTCCTCGTACTGGGTGGCGAGCTGTTCAAATTTTGCCTGGCGCTCCGCCCCCAGGGGACTGCTCGGCGGCGTGGCCTGGAGCTCCAGCTGCTCCCGGGCGGCGCTGTAGGTCGCCCCGTCCTGCGTGATGCTCCGGAGGAGCTTCACATAGACTGCCGGTGCTCGGACGTAGGTCAGCAGGTCGTGGGGCTGGACCTGCTCGCCCCAGGACCGGAACACCGTCTCGTGGTAGGTCTTGGGCCACTCGGGGGGCCGGAACCGGTCCACCAGGGGAATGGGGTCCAGCTCATTCCGGTGGTTGAAATAGTTCAGCAGCATGGCCCTGTCCTCCGGGTCCTGGGTCCAGGGGCGGCAGAGGCTCGGCGTCGGGGGACGATAGGCCGGCACCTCGGGTTGTTCCAGGACCTTCGCCACGTCGGCCAGCATGTGCACCGCCGGAATCAGCTGGAACTCCGACACGCCGTGGGTGCCGAGGTAGTGGATCACCTCGGTGGCGACCGCCGTGCCCAGGCTGTGCCCGACCACGACGAGGTTGTTGTCCGGGCTCTTCGGCAGGGTCTGGATGAAGGGCATCAGCTCCGCGGCCAGCTTCGTGATGATGCGGTTGCGGGTTGGGGCGTGGAAGCGCCAGGCCAGCACATCCAGGACATGGGTGTAGAGGAAGGCGTTCGAAGCCTGGAGATCCTCGATGGCCTTGAGTGCGCCCGCATCCTGGATGAGCGGCCTGAGGATGTCCAGGGACCCGGCCTGCCGCAGCTCCGTGAAGATGTCGTGGTAGAAGAAGGCCTTGGGTGTGCAGGTGGCCCTGAGGTCGCTGCCGGCAATGGCCTGGTGCTTCTCCACCAGGAAGTCCCAGACGGCCTGGTGATAGCCGGGATCCTGCACACCCATGCCGTGGAAAAAGACCAGGTTGGTACGCGGCATGACAGCTCCTGCGCGAGGGCCTTTCCGGCGAGTCGTGGCGAATCGGAGGGTGATCTGGTCCCCATGATAGGCCTTCTTTGCCTATTTTTCCCTTCGAACGGCAGCTGCGCCTCGCGCTTCTTTTCCTGCCCCTGTTTGGAAGGCTGTTCGGTTACCTCCCGGCCATCCCGGCAAGCAGGATGGCAAGGTCGGCGTCGCCCACGGTGGTGCCCCCGCTGAAGGTGGCCTTGGGATCGGTCGTTCCGTAGTACTTGGCGAAGCTGAGCAGGTCCAGCGGGCTCACCAGACCGTCGCCGTTGAGGTCCAGGCTGGCCGCCTCGTTGACAGCCTGGGCGGGCACCCAGGTCAGGGCGAAGTCGTCCAGGTCCCACCGGGCGATTGGGGTGAGGGCACTGGCGCTCCCGTTCAAGGCGGCCTGGTTCCACTGGGCCCGCACCCTGATTGTCTGCCCTGCGAAGTCGCTGAGGTCGAAGGTGTCCCGGGTCCAGAGGAAGTGGTCCACCTGCTGATTGGTGTAGGTCTTCAGGGTCCGCAGGAGGTTGCCAGAGGCGCCCAGGACCTGCATCGAGAGCGTGGCGGAAGGGGTGTCCAGGGTCAGCTGCGTCCCGCTGGTGTATTGCCTGAGCCAGTAGCTGAGCCACACGGAACCCCCGGCCGCAGGGAGGGTGACGAGCTGCTCCAGGCTGCCCGCTTCGGTGCCCTGGCTGAGGTTGCCCGCCCAACCGCTGAGGATGGCGTAGGTGCTCCCAAGGTGAGGTCCGGCTCCGGGTGACATCGACCAGATGGGGTTGGGATGGCTGGCTGAGGGGAGCGTGGAACGCCACTGCCAGGCGCCGTTGTCCCCCTGCTCGAAGCCCGTGTTGGCAAGCAGCTGCTGGCCGCCGACCGTGAAGGTCACAGCGGGGGCGGTATCGCTGCCCGAGCCGTTGGTGACGACCACGTCATAGGGATGACCACCATCGGTGGTGCTCAGGTAGGGAATCACGTAGAGGGCCGAGGTCGCCCCGCTGATGTCCGCCCCGTCCCTTCGCCATTGATAGGAGAAGGGCGGATTGCCGGTAACCTTTGCCTCCAGCTCCAGGTACTGGCCGACGGTTGGGTTAACCAGAGAGGTGGAGACGGTGACGGTCGGGACCTTGGGGGTCGCCGGGGTCATCGTCAGGGTGAGCACATGGAACTGGTAGTTCGTGCTGCCGTAGTTCATCCGCATGGGCATCCGGAAGCGGTCATTGGGCCGGTTCGCGCGGGTACCCCACGAGTTCTGGAGCACCCAGTAGTGCTTGGCGGGGTCGGAGTCACTCTCGTCGTAGCCCATGATCGTCGCCATGTGGGAGCCCCACCCGTCCTCCCAGCTGCTCGCGCTCCCGGCCTTGGGGTCGATCCAGAGCTCGGCTTCAGGCTGGTTGTTCCAGAAATCAAAGAAGCCGCGAGTCTCGCTCCCGTCAGGGTTGGGGACATCCAGGAACAGGGTGGCGTAGACGAAACCAACGGCCTGGCCCTGGTTCAGGGCGTCCTTGATGTCCCGGATCACCTGATCCTGAGGCGCGGCACTGTTGATTTGGGCGAACGAGAGCTGGCCGATCCCAAAGTTCGTCGCCGAATTGATGGTGGCAGGGTCGATCAGGGTCTTCGTGCAGTAGGCCGTTCTGACGGCCCCATCCAGGTATTCCGCGTGAGCGTTCCGCCAGGGGACAGCCAGGCCCGTCGCGTTGTAGATCTTGGCAAAGACACCCGGGAACGCGCCGTCACAGCCGTTCAGACTCTGCCCAGGCGAGGCGAGGTGGAAGTTGGACAGGACGTACTGGACGGAGAGGAGGTCCTTGATGCCGTAGTGGTGAGACATGGCCACTTCAAGCATCGCCGTGCAGGCGAAGATCCAGCAGCTTCCGCACACTCCCTGGTTCCACAGGGAGGGCTCGATGGTCAGGTCCGAGAAGAGATCCATGGCGACGGGCACCGACGCCGCAAGCGGCAGATCGGGCGTGGATGACTGGCCCTTCTTGAAGACCGGCAGGTGCTCGTGCTCAATCGACCACTGCTTTCGGGTGGCGGCATCCGGGCGCATGATCGCGTATTCAGTGTGGGGCCCGGCACCCGGCGCAGCGCCCTGCGAGATGGCGAAGGGAGCCTGCGCGCGCAGGGCTTGGCCGGTGGGAAGCAGGCAAAGGGCGCTCCAGAGAAGGGTGCAGCTGCGGGAGTCAGAGGCCATGCTGGGCTTCTACAGGTGAACCGCTGGCCCTGGTTGGGCCCTCGCGGGATGGATTGGGGAAGGACGCCAGACAACCCGCTGAAAGCCCTCGCGTTGGTCGAGAACTCAGGCCGGGCGGTCTCAGGGGAAGAGGAGAACTGTTAGAAGATCGCCCTTCCGTCCAAAGTTATAAATATGTTCAATTACTTACATCTGAAGAGAAGGACTCCCCGCCTATGGCCCCAAGTTCGGGCAAGGCCTGGGAGGAAAGCGATCCCCCGACGACCGTTACAACTGCACCTCAGCGGCGGCGGATCAGGCCGACCTCCGGTGGGGTATCTCTGGCGCATCTCCGTCATTGCATTTGGTAGCTCCTGCTCACACCACCCTGGGGGAATCAGTGGGGAGCAGCGAACATGCCAGTTCTGCTTGTATAGATTTAAGTAGATCGTTTGTTGCTTTTATCTCGTATTTCAGATCAACCGGACAACTGTTGGCATTTTTTGCCCAATAAGGCCAGAGCCCTGCCATGGCGGCCTCTCCCGGCGCCCTAGGTCCAACCCTTCAGGTGAGCACCCGCACCCCGAACAGCCGGGTATCAAAGCCCTTTTTCATCGCCCCAGAACTGCGCACCATTGACCTGATTCGCGATCCCGCCGAGGGTATCCGCGGCGCCGAGCAGCTCCAGGACCCGGGCGAAGGGGGAGTCCATCTGTCCTATGACCGCCCACTCGGGCTCGGTCCAGGGCTCCAGGACGAAGTCCACCAGGGGCCGCTGGAAGGGGCCGATGCCTAGGCGCAGGCGGGCGACCTCCGGGGTGCCGAGGCAGTCGAAGATGGAGCGCAGCCCGTTGTGGCCGCCGTCGGAGCCATTCAGGCGGAAGCGGCCGGTACCCAGGGGCAGGTCCTTGTCGTCATGGAGCAGGACCAGCCGGCGGGGGTAGATGCCCGTGGCCTCTGCCTGGGCGCAGACCTCGCCCGAGAGGTTCATGTAGGTGCTAGGCACCAGCGCCTGCAGGTTCGGCGCCAGCGGGTAGAGCGTGCCGGAGGGGAAGCGCTTCCGGGGAGTCGGCACCAAGTCCTGCTCCGCCATCCAGCGCTGGAGCAGCAGCCGTCCGAGATTGTGCCGGGTGTCCTGGTATTCAGGACCGGGATTGCCGAGAGGTACCAGAGTCCACATGGCTTCCGTCCAAACGCGCAGGCTGCACCTGCGCGTTAATGAGAAACGCGGCCGGGGCCGCGTTTCTCGCATAGAACAATGAAGGGTGAAGAGCCTACTTCTTCTCTTCCTTCTTGCCCTTCTTGGCAACCTCGGGCTCGGCGGCAGCGACAGCGGCCACTTCTTCCTCGGCGGCCTTGCCGTGGACGGAGCAGACGACCTGATGGGCATCGCCGGTGATGGTGACGTTGGGACCGAGGTTGATCTGCTCGAAGCGGATGCTTTCACCCACGGCCAGGCTGGTGATGTCCACGTCGATGTGGGCAGGGATCATGCTGGGCAGGCACTCGAGTTCGATCTCGCGGTGGGCGAAGTCAAGCACGCCGCCCATGGCCTTGACGCCGATGGAGGTGCCGATGAGGCGCACGGGCACCTTCACGCGGACCTTGAGGGTCATGTCAACGCGCATGAAGTCCACGTGGCGCAGGCGGGAGGTGATGGGGTCGCGCTGCAGGTCCTTGATGATGACGTGGCGCTTGATGTCGGTGCCCTCGCGCTGGAGGAACATCACGGAGTTCATGCCGGTGTCGCTGGCCAGCACGCGGGCCACGACCTTCGGGCTGATGGCGATGGCGACGGGGGGCTCGTTGAGGCCGTAGACCACGGCGGGGATCATGCCGCTGGCCTTGAGGTCGCGGATGGCAGCCTTGCCGAAAGACTCGCGCTTGGGAACGATCAGGGTTTCCTGGGACATTTGGTTCCTCCTACCTGGCAGCGTCGGCTGCCCTCTCGTTGGGATGGGTCCGGGCGGACCGGTCGTGCCCTCCCGATGGAGGACCGAACCCCTGATTCTGCCCGAAAAACCCTTGGAATCAAAGGAAGATCTTCGTGCCGACCGCCGGGGAAGGCGTACCATCAGTTTGTTACAGCAGGTGGTTACCATTCGGCCAAGAGGACACCCGTGTTCCATCCCATCCCCCGCCCCGAGGAACTGCTCAACCGCGAGCTGAGCTGGCTGGACTTCAACGCCCGGGTCATGGAAGAGGCCGAGGATCCCACGGTGCCCCTCCTGGAGCGGGTGAAGTTCCTCAGCATCGTCTCCAGCAACTGGGACGAGTTCTTCATGGTGCGGGTGGCTGGTATCTGGCGGCAGATCGATGCGGGCATCACCCAGCCGGGCCATGACGGCCTGACGCCCCGGCAGTTGCTGGAGCGGGTGTCCTCCAAGATCCACACCTACTCCGCCCGCCAGCATGAGCTGTTTCACACCATCCTCGAGCCTCAGCTGGAGGCCCAGGGCATCCAGATCCTGAACCCCCGGAACCTGGACGAGGCCCAGGCTGCCTTCCTGCTCGACTACTTCGAGCGGAGCCTCCTGCCCCTCATCACGCCCCTGGCCGTGGACACCGGCCATCCCTTCCCCCGCCTGGGCAACCGTGCCCTGGTGCTGGTGGTGGAACTGGAGCCGGATGAGGACCAGCTGGACGGGCACCTGCCGTCCTCGGAGCTTTCCTTCATCCATGTGCCCACGGGCCAGGCCTCCCGCTTCCTGCGGGTGCCCTCGGCGCCGGGCATGCAGGGCTTCGTGATGCTCGAGGACGTGGTCCAGCACCACCTCTCCCGGCTCTTCCTGGGCTACACCGTGCTGAGCTGCCACGCCATCCGGGTCACCCGCGACTCGGACCTGCCGGTGGAGGAGGATCCCTCCGAAGACCTGCTCAAGACCGTGGAGGAGAGCCTCCGGGATCGCCGCCGCGGCGCGGTGGTGCGCCTGCAGTACGAGCAGGGCATCTCCGCCAAAGTGCTTGAGCTGCTTATCGACGAGATGGATCTGAGCCCGGAGGATCTCTACCCCACCAAGGGGCTGACGGCCTTCTCGGACCTGATGCAGCTCTACGGCCAGCTGGACTTCCCCCGGCTGAAGGACTCGCCCCTGCCGCCGCTGCCCGCGCCCCAGCTGGATCATGGCGGCAGCATCTTCGAGGCCATCGCCAAGAACGACATCCTGCTGCACCACCCCTACCAGAGCTTCGACGACAGCGTCGTGCGCTTCGTGCGCGAGGCGGCGGAGGATCCCAAGGTCCTTGCCATCAAGATGACCCTCTACCGGGTGACCGCCAACAGCCCCGTGGCAGCGGCCCTGGAGCGGGCCGCGGAGCGGGGCAAGCAGGTGGCCGCCATCGTGGAGTTGCGGGCGCGCTTTGACGAGGCCGCCAACATCGCCTGGGCGCGCCGCCTGGAGCTGACCGGCGTGCATGTGGTCTACGGCCTGCCCAACCACAAGATCCACTGCAAGGCCTGCCTGGTGGTGCGCCAGGAAGGTGGCGTCATCAAGCGCTACTGCCATCTCGGCACGGGCAACTACAACGAGCGCACCAGCCGTCTGTACTCGGACCTGGGCCTGCTGACGGCCCGCCCCGAGTATGGCGAGGACCTCTCCAACCTGTTCAATATGCTCACGGGCTACACCCGGCCGCCCCGGTTCCACCGGCTGCTGCTGGCGCCCCAGTACCTGAAGAAGGCCCTCAAGGTCCGCATCCAGCGGGAGATCGCCCATGCCCGGGAGGGTCGGCCCGCCCGCATGGTCCTCAAGATGAATGCCCTGGTGGATCCCCAGATCATCCAGGTGCTTTATGAGGCCAGCCGCGAGGGTGTGAAGGTCGATCTCATCGTGCGGGGCACCTGCTGCCTGCGTCCCGGCGTCCCGGGCCTGTCCGAGAACATCCGCGCCATCTCGATCATCGACCGCTTCCTGGAACACGCCCGCATCTACCACTTTGCCAACGATGGCCAGCCGGAGACGCTCCTCTCCAGCGCGGACCTCATGCCGCGGAACCTGGAGCGCCGGGTGGAGCTGGCCTTCCCCCTGACGGACCCCCTCCTGGCGGCTCAGGTGGTGGAGATGCTGGAGCTGCAGCTCCACGACACCCTCAAGGGCCGGGTCATTGGCCCGGATGGCTCGGTCATCCGCCGGGGCCTGGACCTGCAGGACCCGCCCCTGCGCAGCCAGCTCCGCATCTACGAGCACACCCTGCTCGCCAGTGGCGTCGGCAACCTGACGCAGAAACTGGGACCGCTGGATTCGGATATCTAAAAAATTGGAATCCCTACCGTTGGGTGCTCAACCCGGCCAAGCAGGCGCAGCCAAAAGACAGCCGGGACCTTCCGCTGTCCCGCCAATGACCGGGCCGATAGGTACGAAGGGTGGGGCGAACGTTGGAATGGGTCCCTTGCCAAGCACTGTCAACACCTGGGCCGCACATGCCCAATAATAAAACTTGGCGGCAAATTCCCGCGAGAACCGATCGATGGCCTGGGCAGCGCCAGGGTCATTGGCGCGCGCACCCAGACCGGCACGGATGGCAGCGGCGAGGTTCTGGGGGAGGATCGGGGAGGGGTCGAACCAGAGCGTGATAAACGGAAACGGAACATTTGGCATCGGCGGGGCCTGAGGTCCGGGGAAGGCCGCGAAGGCTGGATACCAGGGCAGGCCAGGGACCTTCACACTGGCGGCCAGGCGGTCCCAGGCGCTGGCAGCGGCGTTCTGGAAGGCCCCAATCAAGGGCTGCACGGAGGGCGACTGGGCCGGCACGGCGAACAGGCCCGCCAGCGGAGGACCGTCGAGACGACCCCCGAAGGCCTGGATCCCCATGACCGTGACGCCGGTGAGACGGGCTTGAAGTCTGTACCTGCTGTGCGCGTTGACCATGCCATCGCTCACGGCCCGCGCCGCGATATCGGCATCGGTGTGCGGACCCGTCGGGAGCTTCTGGGGGGCGGGTGTGCCGGCCGCTTTTACCTGGGGACCGACGACCTGGGCTGCGGTCAGGGAGGTTCCCATGAATCCGGCCGCCAGCGCGGCCAGAGTGGCCAGGGCTTCCCGCCGGGCAATGGATTCGGGGGCGTCTTCGGAGGGAATGCCGTAGTCGGGAGGGGTGGTATGCGGGCTCATGGCTGCCTCACTTGAGGTTCTGAATGGCGCGGATCTGCGCGTCTTGGACGGCCTTCGTGACCTGAGTGAGGGCAGTCGTGGCCTGGGTGACCTTCTCCAGCATGGCCGTCATCTCGTTCTTCAGGCGCTTCTCGAACTCGTTGCGCCCCACCGTGGAGGCTTTCGCGATGCCCGTGAGCACGGCATTCCCCGTCGCAATGGCTGCCCGGATCTCCGTTTCGCTGGGGGGGCCGTTCGGCACCTGGCAATCGATCTCGATCTTGGTCAGAGGATCCCGGCAGCGGCCCTTCTTCGTGGCCGGCCGGTTCCCCACGGGGCTGGGCAGCAGGGCGCGAAGGGCACTGAGGGCCTCGTCGCCGTGCCGGCGGAGGTCCCCGATGGCCGTGTTGAGGGAGTCTGTGGAGCGGGTGTTGGCCGCTGCAGTGTAGGCAGAGCGGGCGGAGGTTACAGCGGCCATGGCACTTCCGTAGGCCGTCAGGTTGGCCTCGAGGCTGCTCCAGGTGGGCGCCAGGGCTGGTCGGCTCATGGGCAGGCTCCAGAGGCGGCGGGCCTCAGCGAGGCCCGCCTGGGCCTCGTTCCAGCGCTGCCGATAGATGGGGTCGAGGCTCGGCCAGAGACCTTCCGCCGCCGTCCGGGCCTCCCGCACGCCCTTCTCTGCCAACGAGCGGCCGTAGTCGCCCGGATTGCCAAGGCGCTGGAGGATGCCCTTCGCCTCCTCCAGCAGATCAGACCCAATAGCCGCTGGCGCTAGCGTGGCGGCGAGGAACACTCCCAATGGCTTCACTCGACTACCCCCAGGTGAGCGTAGGGCGAGCCCTCCGCGTGGATGATGCATGGCCTTCATTGGTGAAATTAGGAAAAACCATAGCATCCAGCCGCGATCTTGGAATAGGTTAATTCGGCCTTGAGATCGAGGCCTCTCTGGATCAGCGCCAAGCTGGCGGACGGTAGCTGGAAGAAGTTGCGCGCCAGGGCGGCGTCTGCCGCGTAGGCCCGCCGCACCCCTTCGAGCGACCACTGCTCGGGGAAGGGCTCGTAGCGCAGGGGGGGCTCCCGCAGCCACCACTCCGTGAACCCGAAGTGCGCATGGTGGCGTTCGTAGACTTCCGTGCCCGGATACGGGACGAGCACCCCACGGGCGTTGAAGGAGGCCGCCAGGGGAGCCGCTTCCTGGAGGAAGGCAAGGGTGGTTCGCAGCTCCTGGTCCGTCTCGTCCGGCCAGCCGAACATGAGGTTGAGCATGCAGTGCAGCCCGATCGCCTGGGCGTCCCGCAGGACCTGCAGCACCCGCTCCACCGTCACTCCCTTGCCGATGCGCAGCAGCATGTCGGGATCACCACTCTCCATGCCGATATCAACCGACGTGCAACCGGCGGCCCGCATGCGGACCAGGAGATCCCGGTGCAGGTGGGCGGGGTGGGCGGTGCAGCTCCAGGTCACACGGCGAGGCAGGCTAGCCAGGGCCTCGCACAAGTCCTCGACCCGGCGACGGCCGACCGCGAAGGAATCATCGAAGAAGCTGAAGGAGACCAGGCCGATCGTCTCCTGCAGGCGCGTGATCTCGGCGCAGATGGCCCCGGGCGAGCGGTGGCGGAAGACCCGGCCGGTGACGTTGTTGCTGCAGAAGGTGCAGGCGGCGGGGCAGCCGCGGCTGGAGAGGAGGCCAGCCGGGGAGACGGGGTGGGAGGCGCCATACCAGGCCGGGTCGAAGAGCTCGAGCGCGTCCAGAGGGGAGGCGAGCGCGTCCAGGTCGGTCAGGAGGCCCCGGGCGGGATTGACCTCCGGTGAGCCGTCGGGTCCGCGCCAGACCAGGGACCGGACACTGGAGAGGGGGCGTCGGCCATCCAGCGCGTCTGCCAGTTCCGTGAGCGTCTCCTCTCCCTCTCCGACCACGGCGAAGTCGAACCCGTGGGCGAGGGGTTCCCGGGGAACCACCGTGGGATGGGGGCCACCGCAGACCAGCGGCGCGGTCAGGCCATGAGTGCGGAGGGCCGCGGCGAGGGCGTAGCTGTCCTGCACGAAGAGGGTCTTGGCGTGGATGCCCACGAGGGCGGGGTCGAAGGCTCGGACCAACTGGGCGATGGTCTCGGGAGTCTTGGGCGCGAAGGGCGCAGAGGCATCCAGCAGGGCCACCTCGTGCCCGGCTCGGCGCAACGCGGCCGCCAGGTAAGCGAAGGCCAGCAGCGGGGTCCGGATGGGTTCATCCGTGGCCGGATTCAGGAGGAAGACGCGTGCCATCCGGGAAGTCTAGTGCAGCTCGCCAGAGATGCCGGGCTTAAGTTGGGTCATGGGGAGGTGGGCGATTGCATGCTCCCGGCCCGCTGCTCAGTCCGCCTTCTTGCGATACCGGCAGTCCACCGACACCCTGAGCCGCCTCGGATCCCGGTTGTGCTGGGCGGCGTGGATGGTCAGCGGGTGGAAGAGCAGGACGTCCCCGAGGCGGAAATCCGAGCCAGCCCACTCCGTGCCCTCGGGCACCGCCATGCCGCTGACGCCGGGTCCGTGCGGCCGCAACCCGGCGAGGTGGCTGCCGGGAATCAGCCGCAGGGCGCCGAGGCTGCCGGGGCAGTCGCCCAGGGGGATCCAGGCGGTCCAGGAGCCGGACCCGGCCTGGTGGTAGTAGGCCTGGTCCTGGTGCGGGCGGGTGGTGTGCGCTTCCGAAGCCGGGAAGGCCAGACGGCAGACCTCGCCGCAGCGGGACTGGATCGGTCCGCCCAGGCAGCGCTCGAGGAGCGTGATCAGGGCCGGGTGCTCTCGCAGGGCGTCGAACTCCCTTCGGCTCTGCACGCCCACCTGCAAGGCCACAAAGCACGGGTCGTCGTAGCTCGGGGTCTGCAGACCAGGGCGGGCGATGCCTTCCATGAGCTCGCTCTCGGGGTTGAGGAGATCCAGGTCGGCCGCCTGCTGCAGCAGGATTCGCCGGAGCATCCTCAGGTCCTCGACAGGCAGCAGCTCCCGGACAAAGAGGTAGCCGAGGTCCTCGGCCTGGGCGCGGAGGGCGTTGGAAGGGAGGCGTTCAGGGTCGGCGGTCAGGAATTCCATGGGCTACTCCATGCAGGTCCTCGTCCTAATTGTTTTGGAGCGTCCCTC
Organism: uncultured Holophagaceae bacterium; assembly: GCA_903857495.1. Classification (GTDB taxonomy): domain Bacteria; phylum Acidobacteriota; class Holophagae; order Holophagales; family Holophagaceae; genus Geothrix. The sequence continues at coordinate 72,848 of CAIOFF010000020.1, forward strand.
CACTATAACGGGCTGAGGCCTGATGCCTGTTTCGACTTCTATCCGGCCCGTGGCAGACTGGGGGGCTGGAGACACGCATGACGAAGATCAGCCGCGCCGCCCTGTTCGAAGCCCTCAACGGTTATGTGGTCCCCGGGACCACGGGCACCCTCGCCAACCTCAAGGCGCTGAAGGGCATTGATGTCACCGAAGGCAAGGTCACGGTGCTGCTCCAGCTCATGGAGTCCTACCAGGACCGGGTCCAGGCAATCAAGCAGGCCCTGGAGGAGCTGATCCTCAGCCAGCCCGGTGTCGAAGCCGCCGAGATCGAGATCGGCTGGGAGAAGACCGCCCAGGTGGAGTTCAAGAACCTGATCCCCGGCATCAAGCGCTGCGTGGTGGTCGGCTCCGGCAAGGGCGGCGTCGGTAAGAGCACGGTCACCATCAACCTGGCGCTGGCCATGTCCCAGCTGGGCCTCAAGGTGGGCCTGCTGGACTCGGACATCTATGGCCCCTCAGTACCGATGATGCTGGGGCTGAAGGACTCGCCCCTGGCCACCCCCGAGGGGCAGATCCTCCCCCTGGACGCCTTCGGCCTGAAGGTCATGTCCATGGGTGTGCTCATCGAGGAGGACCGCCCGGTCATCTGGCGCGGCGCCATGCTGAACAAGGCCCTGCAGCAGTTCCTGAAGGACGTGGCCTGGGGCGACCTCGACGTGCTCTTCATCGACCTGCCCCCGGGCACGGGCGATGTGCAACTCACCCTGATCCAGAACGCCCAGGTGGACGGCGCGGTCATCGTCAGCACGCCCCAGGACGTGGCGTTCCTCGACGCGCGGAAGGCCATCGGCATGTTCGGGACGGTGAAGGTGCCGATCCTCGGCATCATCGAGAACATGAGCAGCTTCATCTGCCCGGGCTGCGGCCAGGAGACCCAGATCTTCGGCCACGGCGGCGTGAAGGCCGCGGCCCTGCGCATGGATCTGCCCTTCCTGGGCGAGGTGCCCATCGACCTCGCCATCCGCGAGGGCGGCGACAGCGGCAAGCCGCTGGTGGTGGAACACCCGGACAGTCCCCAGACCCTGGTCTTCAAGGGAATGGCAGACACCCTGAAGAGCGTCCTGGGACTCTGAGGTAGACTCAACCGATGCCCCGACCGCTGATCCCCGAGACCTTGGCTCCGGATCTTACGGAGCGGCTCCGCGCGCGGTTTCATCCCTGGGAGCTCATCAAGGACTGGGGACTTACCGTCGAGTCCACGGAGCCCGGCGGCGCCATCATGCGACTGCTGCCGACCAAGGCAGTGCTGAACAGCTCCAGGGGCATCGTGAACGGCGGGGTGCTGGCCACCATGGCCGACATGGTGGGGGCCATGGCCCTCAGCACGGCCTTCGACGGCGCCATGCCCTTCGCCACCTCGGACCTGCACATCCGCTACCTGGAGCCCGCCAAGGGCGAGGTCCTGGGCGAGGGCAGGGTGATCCGGTTCTCGGGTCGCGGCGCCATTGTCGAGTGCCGCCTCACCTGCGGGGGCAGCCTGGTCGCGCTATGCACCGCCAACTTCGCCATCAAGCATGGCCTGGGCGGCTAAGATGCGGCTGAACGGGCCCTTTCCCCTGCCGTCCCGGAACCCTGATGCGGATGCTCCCCTGGTGCGGCTGCGGTACACCCTGGTGCTGCTGGCCGTGGTCATCCTGGCGGGCGCGCTGGGCTATCACCTCCTGGCCCACCTGGGCACCCTGGACGCCTTCTACATGGCGATCACCACCCTGTTCACGGTGGGCTTCCGCGAGATGGGCGACGTCAATGCCTATACCAAAGTGTTCACGATCTTCTACCTCATCGTCGGCCTGGGTGTGGCCACCTACGCCCTCTCGAACCTCACGGCCCTGCTCCTCGAGGGTGACCTCCGGGGCTACCTCATGGAGCGCCGCATGCTGAAGCGCCTGGACGACCTCAAGGACCACGTCATTGTCTGCGGCTTCGGCAAGATGGGCTTCCAGGCTGCCTGGGAGCTGAAGAAGGCGGGTGTCCCCTTCGTGATCATCGAGCAGGACGAGACCAAGGGCCGCAGCCCCCGCTTCTCCGGCGAGCTGATCCTCTACGGCAACGCCATGGATGACCTCACCCTGGAGCGCGCCGGGGTCCGCCACGCGCGGGGGCTGATCACCGCCCTCACCACGGACGCGGACAACGTGCTGGTGACCCTCACGGTGAAGCAGATCCGCCCCGACATGCCCGTGGTGGCGCGCAGCGCGAAGCTGGGCACCGAGCGGCAGCTGCGGGCCGCGGGTGCCGACCACATCGTCAGCCCCTACGAGATCGGCGGGCGCCGCATGGCGGGCCTGCTCCTGAAGCCCGAGATGATGAACTTCTTCGACGTGGTGCTGCAGCAGGAGCAGCTGGAGCTGGGCCTCGAGCGCATCACCATCGCGCCTGCCTCGCCCCTGGTCGGCCAGACCCTCCGGGAAGCGCGGCTCCGGCACGCCACGGGGGCGCTGCTGGTGGGACTTGTCCACCCTGGGGCGGGGCTCCGCTTCAATCCTTCCGGAGATGAGCGCTTCCAGGCGGGGGACGAGATCCTGATCATGGGGCCAGCCGAGGCCCTGGAGATCCTGACCAAGCTGGCCGAGGGCAAGGTCTAGGCGGGAATCCCGCTCAGGGCTTGGCGGCTGCGGTTGCCGGCGGGGCCGGGGTCCGGGCCACGATCCCGTGGGGCAGGCGGCCCTCCATGTTCAACAGTTCCCAGGCGGTGACGGCCATGGCCTGGGCGCCCTGGATCAGCTGGTCCGGGCGCAGGTGGTCCGGGAAGTCCATCTGGCTGTGGTGGGTGCCATCGAAGTAGTCCACGGGCTCCTGGATGGCCGCGAAGGCGGGCACCCCGGCGCGGTCGTAGGAGGCGTGGTCGGTGCCGTTCATGGTCCGCAGGGGCAGCTCGCGCACGCCGAGGTCATTGAGGGGGGCGATGGCCTGGGCCATGAGGCCCCGGCAGTTCTCGCGGCCCTGGAGCTCGAAGCCCTTGACCATGCCCGTGCCCATGTCGTGCACGATGACCGCCTGGATGGCGTCCAGCTCGGCCTTGTGGGCTTCCACGTAGGCCCGGGAGCCCAGCAGGCCCTGCTCCTCGCCGCTCCACAGGATGATGCGCAGGGTGCGCCGGGGCTTGAGGCCCGTGGCCTGCAGGGCTCGCAGCACCTCCAGGCACACGGCGCTGCCGGTGGCGTTGTCCGTGGCGCCGGTGCCCAGGTCCCAGCTGTCCAGGTGGCCGCCGACGATGACCACTTCGTTCGCCTTGTCCGTGCCCTTGATCTCGGCGACGACGTTGTGGGCCTGGACCGGCTTGGCCGAGAAGGAGCCGCCGAGAGAGAGCTCCAGCCGCACCGGCTCCTGCCGCGCCACCTGGCGCAGCAGCATGCGGTAGGGCTCCTGCGGCACGTAGGCGGCGGGCAGGGCGGGCTTCTTGGGATCGCGTCCCGCGCCACTGGTGGTGAAGCTCAGGCCGTTCTTCCGGCCGGACATGGACAGGGTCGCCAGGGCGCCCTCGTCGATGAGGAACTGGGTCATGGCGGTCTGCTCAGCCTGGAAGGCCGCCATGTCGCCACCCCCGCGACGCCCCAGGGGCGGTCGCTTGTCATCGGGGTTGCTGCGCAGCAGGATCCGCCCCTTCAGGCGGCCCTTGAAGGCCTGCAGCTCCTCCAGGTTGCGGGCGTCCACCAGCAGCAGCTCGCCCTGCACGGGGCCCTTGGTGGCCGGCGACCAGGCCAGCTGATCCACACGGAACCGGAGGCCGTTCTGGGTGAGCAGGCGGGCGCTGTCCGTACCCCGGGTCCACGCCAGCCCGAAGTCGTAGGCCTCTTCGTGGACGTTCACGGCGCCAAGGGCCTTCGCCTCGGCCATGGCCCAGGCCTGGGCGCGCCGCAGCGGCTCCGAGCCCGTGAGGCGGGGGCCGATCATGTCCGCCAGGTATTCCACCCGCGCCACCACGGCGGAGCGTTCCTTGATCTCCCGCAGCAGCTTGCCGGCGGGGGTATCCGGGTAGCTGGCCAGCACAGGCACCGGGGAAGGGGCTGGCGCGGTGGGCTGGAAGGGGGACTGGGCCTGGAGGGCAGCGGTCAGGGCAACGGTCAGCAGGACTGGATTGGGCCGCATGTGGAGGACTCCCGGGTGAGGTCTTTCCAGAAAACCTCATGTTGTGAGGCATGACAAGGAGTTATCGCAGAGGTAGACTGGTTCTGTTCGCAAATACGAGAAATGACGATGAACTCCCTCCGGCCTCTGGTCGAACTCCTGAAAGCCCTGGCGCATCCCGTGCGCCTGCGCATCCTCGCCCTGCTGCGGGACGGGGAGCTCTGCGTCTGCCAGGTGGCGGAGATCCTGCGGCTGGCCCCCTCCACCGTCTCCGAGCACCTGACGGACCTGCGCCGCGCGGGCCTGGTGCAGGAGCGCAAGGTGGGCCGCTGGGTGCACGTCGCCCTGACCGACGCCGCCGCCTCCCGCGCGGTGCTCGAGAGCCTCTGGCCGCTCATGGCCTCGGCCGCTGCGGAGCTGGACCGGGACCAGGTCCATGCCCGCGAAGTTCGTTGCTCTGCCACTGCGCCCGTCCCCTATTCCGACCCGGTCGCAGATCCTGTCTGACCCCTTCTTAAACCCCTCCAAGGAGCCTCCATGACCACTCAGACCGCCCCCCAGGCCGACACCGGGCTTGCCGAGATCACCCTGAACCTCGTCGCCCTTGGCGCGGCGGTGGGCGCCAACGCCGAGCGGGCCTTCCGGGCCCACACCTCCCGCCTTGAGGCCCTGGGCGTCTCCAAGGACGACATGATCCAGGCCGTGAACATGGCCCTGCGCGTCAAGGGCGATCCCCACCAGATGATGCTGGCCCTGGCGGAGACCACCCTCACCGAGGGCGGCGGCTGCTGCGGCGGGGGCGGCTGCTGCGAGACCGAGGGCAAAGAGAAGGGCGACTGCGGCGACGACTGCGCCTGCGAAGCCGAGGGCAAGGAAAAGGGCGACTGCGGCGACGACTGCGGCTGCTCGAAATAGGCTTCCCGGAACCTTGGAAAAGCCCGGGCAGGTCAACATTGGGGTCTTGATTTCTTATTTCTAGAAATTTAGAATTAAGTCCCATGACTTCCACCGACCTCGTCCTCTCCCACATCACCCGACAGCTGAAGGCCCTGGCCCATGGCGGCCGGCTGGCCATCGTCCGCGCCGTGGTGCAGGGCCCCGTGGAGGGCACCCCGGCGGGGCAGATCCAGGCCAGGGTGGGCCTGCCCGCCTCGACCCTCAGCCACCACCTGGCGGACCTCACGGAGGCCGGGCTGCTCCGGGCCAGCCGGCAGGGCACGACCATCCGCTATGCCGCCTGCTTCGATCAGCTGCGAGCCCTGACGGACTACCTCTGGCAGGACTGCTGCGGCGGCGGCTGTCGGGATCCCCACTGTCTTTGATCCAAGGAGCCCCGATGGAATCCACCCCGCATCCCACCCACCTGAAGATCCAGGACGCCTACGGCAAGATCGCCAGCATCGGCGGCGGCTGCTGCGGCCCGCAGTCGGGCTGCTGCGGGGGCGGCCGGGCCGGGGAGGTTGCTCAGGGTGTCGGCTACTCGGCTGACGATCTGGCCTCTCTCCCCGAGGGGGCCAACCTTGGGCTGTCCTGTGGCAACCCCACGGCCCTGGCTGAGCTGAAGGCCGGGGAGGTCGTGCTGGACCTTGGCAGCGGGGCAGGCATGGACGCGTTCCTGGCGGCCCAGCGGGTCGGGCCTGAGGGCCACGTGCACGGCGTCGACATGACGCGGGAGATGCTGGCCAAGGCCCGCGCCAACGCCGCGGAGTTCCGCCGCCGCACGGGCCTGGGCAACGTGACCTTCCACCAAGGCCAGATCGAGGCCATCCCCTTGCCGGATGCCTCCGTGGATGTGGTGCTCTCCAACTGCGTGCTGAACCTGAGCCCGGACCAGCCCAAGGTCTGGCGCGAGATTGCCCGGGTGCTGAAGCCCAGAGGACGGGTGTCCATCTCGGACATGGTGCTGCTGCAGCCCCTGCCCGAGGCCGTTCAGGAAAGCGTCCAGGCCCTGGTGGGCTGCATCGCCGGCGCGCCCCTCCTGACGGACCTGCAGGCCATGACCGCCGCCGCAGGCCTGGTGGACCGGGCCTTCACCCCCAAGGGCGAGGCCATCGAGGCGATGCTGCCCGTGGACGACCCGCTGATCGATCACCTGCTGGCCCTGCTCCCGGCGGGCACGAAGCCGTCGGACTTCATCACCAGCATGATCATCTCCGCCCGAAAATTGGCCTAGCCGGAGGCTCCCATGAGCGACTCGAAGCGGCTCTCCTTCCTGGACCGGTACCTCACGCTGTGGATCTTCCTGGCCATGGGGCTGGGGGTGTTCCTGGGCTACGCCGTGCCCGCCTTCAACCGCGCCATCAATGCCTGGAACGTCGGCACCACCAGCGTGCCCCTGGCCGTCGGGCTCATCGTCATGATGTATCCGCCCCTGGCGAAGGTGAAGTACGAGGAGCTGCACCTGGTCTTCCAGAACAAGAAGGTGCTGGGCCTGTCCCTGCTGCAGAACTGGGTCATCGGTCCCCTGCTCATGTTCGGCCTGGCCGTCCTCTTCCTGCGGGACCGGCCGGAGTACATGCTGGGCCTCATCCTCATCGGCCTGGCCCGCTGCATCGCCATGGTCATCGTGTGGAACGACCTCGCCAAGGGCGACACGGAATACTGCGCCGGGCTGGTGGCCTTCAACTCGATCTTCCAGGTGCTGTTCTTCAGCGTCTACGCCTGGTTCTTCGCCACCATCCTGCCCGCCAAGCTGGGGCTTCAGGGCGCCGTGGTCAACATCACCATCGGGCAGATCGCCGAGAGCGTCTTCATCTACCTGGGAATTCCCTTCATCGCGGGGTTCCTGACCCGCTTCAGCCTCGGCAGGCTGAAGGGGTTGGACTGGTATCACCGGGTCTTCGTGCCGCGGATAAGCCCGCTCACCCTGATCGCGCTGCTCTTCACCATCGTGGTGATGTTCAGCCTCAAGGGCGACACCATCGTGAAGCTGCCCCTGGATGTGCTGCGCATCGCGGTGCCGCTGCTCATCTACTTCGTGGTGATGTTCCTGGTGAGCTTCTGGCTGTCCAGGAAGGCCGGGGCCGATTACCCCCAGAGCGCCACGCTGAGCTTCACGGCCGCCTCGAACAACTTCGAGCTGGCCATCGCCGTGGCGGTGGCGACCTTCGGCATCGCCCATGGCGCGGCCTTCGCCGCGGTCATCGGGCCCCTGGTGGAGGTGCCCGTGCTGATCAGCCTCGTCAGCGTCGCCTTCTGGCTGAAGGCCCGGTGGTATCCGGCCAGCCCTGAGCAGGCGGCGGGTGCGACCTGCTGCCCGGCGGTCGACCCCGACAAGAGGTGAGCCATGGGAGTCTTTGACGGCAAGGGCATGGTCATCCAGGGACTGCGGTTCCTTGGCCCGAAGGAAGCCCTCTGCGCCCTGCAGGACGGGGCGCTCCTGGTGGACCTCCGCACCGATGAGCTCGCAGAGATGAAGGCGTTCCGGGTGCCGGAGGCCATCCACCTCCCTCACCTGGAGCTGCCTGGGCTGCTCTCGGAGCTGCCTGGCAACCGTCCCCTGCTGCTGGCGGACACCTCCGGGGTGTTCACCAAGGACGCCGCGCACCTTCTCCTGGACCACGGCTTCGGCGAAGTCGCCTGCCTGAACGGCGGCATGCTCGCCTGGGACCAGGAAGGCCTGCCCCTCGTCACCGATCCCGAGGCCATCCTCCACGGCGAGTGCGCCTGTGTGATGACCTCCCGCAAGAAGAGGCGCCCCATGATCCGCTCCATCCTGTTCCTCTGCGTCGCCAACAGCGCCCGCTCCCAGATGGGTGAAGGCCTCGCGCGGCAGCTGTTCCCCGACCTGCGGCTCCAGAGCGCCGGCAGCCGCCCCAGCCACGTAAATCCCTACGCCATCGAAGTCCTCGCCGAGCAGGGCATCGACGCCAGCACCCACACCTCCAAGAGCGTCCAGGGCATCGATCCCGCCACCGTGGACCTGGTGATCACCCTCTGCGCCGAGGAAGTCTGTCCCCTGTTTCTGGGCAAGGCTGAGCGCCTGCACTGGCCCATCCCCGACCCCGCCAGTGACGACCCCAGCCTGACCCCAGACAACCTGAGGGCGCGCTTCCGCGCGGGGCGCGACGAGATCCGGCGGCGGCTGGAGCAGCTGAAGGCCGAGCGGTTCTGATCCAGACCCTGGTTCGGAGCCGGGTCAGCGGGACAGCTCCAGGACCTTGTCGCCCCGCAGCAGCTCGGCCAGCCCCAGCAGCCCATCCTCCAGATACTTCACGTCGAAGCCCCGGGTCTTGAGGTAGGCCATGGCCAGGGCCGAACGGTCCTTGTGCGGGCAGGCGGTCACCACGAGCTTCGTCCGGTCCAGCTCCTTGAGCCGCTTGGGCAACTCATTCAAGGGAATGTGCAGCCCGAAGCCCATGCGCCAGGCCGAGTATTCCTCCTGGAACCGGATGTCGACCAGGACGGCCTTCTTCTCCTTCAGCAGCTTCAGGAGCTCCTTGCTGCCGATCTTCATGTCGCGCCGTTCCGCGTAGTCGAAGTCGAGCAGGTACTGCTCGAGCGTGAACAGGGGGGCGTCCTGGGCCAGGAGGGGCGCACTCGTCGAGAGCAGCATCAGCAGGGGGAGTGCGGTTCGCATGCAAGAGCTCCTCGGTGTCAGGTGGAAGCCAATCCCTGGAGGTAGGAAGGCCGTGCGGCCTTGTTCAGTTCTGGAACTTTGTCTTCCAGGCCAGGGCCAGCACCCAGAGCGCACAGCTGGCCAGCAGCAGGCCCATGCCCTTGGGCAGCCAGCGGCCCAGGACGCGGGAGAAGTGGCTTTCGGCATACCGAGTCGCCCACCCCGAGGAGGCACCCGCCAGGAACAGCAGGAGCACATGGCCCAGCGCATAGGTGAACAGCAGCACGCCGCCCCAGAGGACCTTCTTCTGCAGGGCGACGATGGTGAGCACGGCCGCCAGGGCCGGGGTGGCACAGGGGGCGGAGAGGGTGCCGGTGAGGCCACCCAGGGCGAGGGCGCCCAAGAGCCCCGCGCCATGGAAGCGCGCCAGATGGCTGTGGGAGGGCGTGGGGAGCGCGAACAGTCCCAGGAGGTGCAAGCCCATGGCCAGCAGGATCAGCCCCAGCAACGCCTTCCAGCCCCAGCCCACATCGCCCATGAGGCTGCCGGTCAGGGCCGCGACGAGGCCCAGGAGGGTGAAGGCCGCAGCCAGACCCAGGACGAAAACGGCCGAGAGCACCATGGGATGGTGTCGGCCTTCCCGGGTGCCTCCGGTGAAGCCCACCACCAAGGGTGCGGCCACGAGGACGCAGGGATTGGCCGAGGTGAGCAGGCCGCCCAGGAACACGAGCCCCAGCTGCTGGTAGGCCGGGGCCTGGGCCACCAGATCCGCCAGGCGGCCAATCCAGGTGTCCATTACTTCAGTCCAGCCTTGGCCAGGGCGGCGAGGAACTCGTCCTTGGGCCAGTAGCCGAGGTGGCGGGTCACTTCCCTGCCGGAGGGATCGAACACCACCTGGGTGGGCATCACCATGATCTTGTGGGCCTGGGCTTCCCGGGGGTGCTCGGTGACGTAGAAGTTCCGGATCTGGGCCCGGGTCCCGAAGGTCTGCTGGAGCTCGGCCAGGACCGGCTGCATCTTCACGCAGGGCACACAGGTGGGACCGCCGAACTCGATGACGGTCCACTTCTTCGAAGTCAGGATCTGGCTGAGGCCCGCGGGCTCCAGCGCCGGGACATGGCCTTGTGCGAAGAGGGAACCCGAGAGGGCGAACACGAACGCGGCGAGGCGCGGGGAGGGCATGGGAGCTCCTGAGGGCTGGCAGAGTGAGCGTGGATCCGGGCGTGACCTCAGCCCTTGAGCAGGGCCAGGATCTCGTCAGCGCTGGCCACGCGGCCCTGGAACTTCAGCTGACCATCCAGCGCGAGCGCGGGGGTGCTGAGGACGCCCCGGGCCACCATGGCGGCGTAGTCCGAGACCTTGACGACCTGGTGCTCCCCGCCGGACTGACCGGCGGCTTCCTTGGCGTGCTTCTCCATGGTCTGGCACTTCATGCAACCGGGACCGAAGACTTCGATGAGCATGGGATCTCCTAGAGGATGGCGTTGAAGAGGTAGCCCACCAGCAGGATGCCGAGGGCGACGACGGAGACGAAGGTGGCGATGAGCCGGGGCCGCATCACCTTGCTGAGGATGATGGTCTCGGGCAGGGACAGCCCGATGACGGCCATCATGAAGGCCAGGGTGGAACCCAGGGCGGCGCCCTTGCCCAGCAGTGCTTCCACGATGGGCATGACGCCCGCAGCGTTGGAGTAGAGGGGCACGCCGATCAGCACGGCCAAGGGCACGCTGTACCAGTGGTTCTTGCCGAGCAGGCCCGCCATGAAGCTCTCGGGCACGTAGCCGTGGATGAAGGCTCCCACGGCGATGCCCGCCAGGATGTAAGGCCAGACCTTGCCCACGATCTCCTTCACGCCCTGAACGGAGAGCTCAATGCGGGCGGGAAGGTTGGGGGTTTCCTCCTCGAACTCACCCAGGGCTGGGCCCTTCAAGGCGTCCTGCACCCAGCCCTCCAGGTGCCGCTCCATGTGGAGCTGTCCGAGGATGAGACCCGAGGTGAACGCGATGGCCAGGCCGGTCCCGGCGTAGAGGGCGGCGATCTTCCAGCCGAACATCGCGAAGAGCATCCCCAGGGCGACCTCGTTGATCATGGGCGCGGCCACCAGGAAGCTGAACGTCACGCCGAGGGGCACGCCTGCCCGCAGGAAGCCGATGAACAGCGGCACGGCCGAGCAGGAGCAGAAGGGGGTGACGATGCCGAAGAGAGATGCCAGCGCATTGCCGAGCCCCGGACGCCGCTTGGAGAGGGCGTCCCGCACCCTGCCTGGGTTCACGAAGGTCTGGATGAAGGTGACGATGAACACCACCAGGGTCAGAAGCAGCAGCACCTTCGGCGTGTCGTAGAAGAGGAAGGCAACGGCCTCGCCCAGGTGCGACTTCGGGGTGAGGCCCAGCAGGCGGAAGGCGATCCATTCCGATACGGCGTGATTGACGGCGTAGAGGAACACCCAGAGCGGAAGGGCGAGCAGGAGCCAGCCGCCCCGCCGGAAGGGGGAGGCCTGAACCGATCCGTCAGACATGGGAGGCCTCGCGCGCGATCGGCGCATCCCGCTGGACCTTGGAACAGACGACGGGGATCGCCAGCGCTTTCACCGCCTGGGCCCGGGCCCGGTCCTGCTGAAGCTCGGGGACCGCGGCCGCCTCCTCGAGGAGGCCCTTGAGGAAGGGGGACGCGAGCTCCCGGGAGACCAGGGACATGAAGACCCAGCGGCCGTCCTTCCGCTCTGCAACAAAGCCCGCCCGCCGCAGCTCCCGCAGGGCCTCGGACACCGAGGACGCGGGCACCTGCAGGGTCTCGGCGATCTGGCAATTGCACAGCTCGCCGAGCTCAAGGAGGGACAGCACCCGCAGGCGCAGTGGGTGGGAGACCGCCTTCAATCGCTCCACCAGGGTTCGCAGCTCCTCGGCCATGGCGGGCACCTCCTCCTGATCCTCCCTCGCACCTGCCAGGGCGTCGGGCGGCAGGTTCCAGTATATATCGGAAATTATCGAAATATCATTTTGATCCCACCTCAGGGCGAGGGCGCATCCCGGTGCCATGGGTCCCCAGGGCGGCCATTCCGGACCTGCTGCGGTAGGATCAAACCACTTAGCGAGGGAGCTCCATGCGCATCGGCATCCTGGGATACGGCCGCTTCGGGGTGGCCCTGGGCTCGCTGCTCCGCGAAGCAGGGCTGCCCTACCGCGCCTGGGATCCTGTGGCCCCGGTCCCGGCCGAGTGCCGGGCGGCCAGCGTACTGGACCTGGTCGAGGGCCATGAGGTCCTGGTGCTGGCGGTGCCCATTCCGGCCCTGGAGGGTGTCCTCAAGCAGCTGCGGCCCCACCTGCGGCCCGACCACCTGCTGTTCGACGTCGGCAGCGTGAAGGTGGGTCCCTGCGCCTTGATGGCCCAGCACCTGGGCTCGGCCATCCCCTACGTCGGCACCCACCCGCTGTTTGGACCCGTGAGCCTAGCCCGGGCCGAGCGACCCCTGCGGGTGGTGCTCTGCGCGGCGCCGCAGCATCCGGCCGCGGCAGCGCGGGTGGAGTCCCTGTTCCGCCGCCTGGGCTGCGAGGTGCTGCAGCAGAGCGCCGAGGACCATGACCGCGTCATGGCCACCACCCACGCCCTCACGTTTTTCATCGCCAAGGGCCTGCTGGCGGTGGGCGCCGGGGCCGAGCTGCCCTTCACCCCGCCCTCCTTCCACGCCATCGCCCACACCCTGGAGTCGGTGCAGGAGGATGCTGGCCACCTCTTCGCGGTCCTCCAGAACCAGAATCCCTTCGCCCAGGGCGCCCGGGTGGGCCTGCTTGAGGCCCTGTCCGCCATCCACCAGTCCCTGGCGGAAGCCCAGATCAGCGGAGGCGAGGAACAGCTGGCCATCCCCGACCTGGGAGCCCGGTCGCCGATGCTGCAGGAGGCCCGCAACCACATCGACTCGCTGGATCAGGAGCTGGTCGCGTTGCTGGCGAGACGCACGGAGCTGGTCCTGCGGGCCGGCCGGGCCAAGGCCGAGCTGGGGCTGCCGATCCACGATCCTGAGCGCGAGAGCGCCCAGCTTGAGGCCCGGCGCGCCTGGGCCCAGGAAGCAGGCCTGGACATCCAGGGCGTCGAGGATGTCTTCCGCGCCGTCCTTCGGGCCAGCCGGGCAGCCCAGGGGAAGTAGAGACTAGAACCTCAAAGAAAAAAGGGAAAAATTAACCACAAAGAACACAAAGGCCACAAAGAAAAGACAGGCTCTTCCTTTGTGCTCTTTGTGCTCTTTGTGCTCTTTGTGGTTAAAAAAATCTTTAGGCGCCGAAGCGCTTGGAGACTTCGCTCCACTTGATGTTCTCGACGAAGGTCTCGAGGTACTTGGCGCGGGCGATGCCAGCGGGGCCCCGTCCGTGAAGCCAAGCGAAGCGCCGGCTGAACGGGAGCAGGCCCCATGCGGGGCCTGCGATCCGGGGGGCGATGAGGCTCGCTCGCGCGATCAGGCGCCGAAGCGCTTGGAGACTTCGCTCCACTTGATGTTCTCGACGAAGGTCTCGAGGTACTTGGCGCGGGCGATGCCGTAATCGACCATGAAGGCGTGCTCCCAGCTGTCGAGGACCACGAGCAGGTCCTGCTCAATGGGCAGGCCTAGGTGGTGCTCGGCGACGAAGTAGGTGTGCAGCTTGCCGTCGCGCCGGTTGCGGGTGAGCAGGGCCCAGCCGGGACCGCCCATGGCCGTGGCCTTGAGGTCGGCGACGACCTTGTCCTGGCCGCCGGCGGCGTCGAAGGCGGCCTTCAGGCCCGCGCTGACCGTGCTGTCGGCGCCGAGGTTCTCGAAGTAGAGCTCGTGCAGGAAGGAGCCGTTGAAGGCCACGGCCTCGCGGCGCTTCAGCTCGCTGAACTCGTTGAAGGAGTAGTTCGGCTTGGTGTTGTCCACCGTGGCCAGGCGCTCCTCGATCTCGTTGAGCTTGGCGACGTAGCCCTTGTAGAGCGTGAAGTGCTGGTCCAGCTGGGCGTCACTCAGCCCTTTGAGGGCGCCGCCCTTCAAGTGGTCATAGGATTTAGCGGTGTAGGCCATGGGATCTCCTGGAGTGCGCGGGGCGCGGATGAGTAGTTTACCAAAAAAGTCGGGATTAGAACAGCCTGGTACCGTCAGGCGTTTCCCTCAGGACGGCCAGAGGGTCCAGGCGACGGGCGCGGGCCAGCGGCCGGGGACTTCGGCGTGGCTGGAGACAAGGGCGGCGATGGAGCTGCCGTCCGTAATCAGGTAGCGCAGGGCCAGCACGGCGGGGAGGCGGTCCTCGGGGCCGGCGGTGCCCCGGTCCACGTGCGGGGCGATCCGGGTGCCGTCCCCCAGCTCCAGCACCAGGCGGTCCGGGAAGTCCTGGAGAGCCGCCAGGCGCTGGTCCCGGACGGCGTCCGGGAACCCCAGCATCAAGGTGGCGGCCAGGGACCAGCCGCCGGACTCTCGGCGGGGCGAGAGCACGGCGAAGGAGGCCCGGGCTTCGGCCAGCTCCTCCGGATCTGTGGTTTCAATCGTCTTGCCCTCGGCCCAGAGCGTCTCGATCACCTGGTCTTCGACACTCTCGGCCGTCTCGGGCTGAAAGCTGATGCCCTCGGCCAGATCCAGGCGAAGCTCGGCCTGGCGGGCGAGAAAGTCCTTCCGGGTAAGGAAGCGCTCACGCTCGATGGCGGGGTCGAAGACCAGGTTCATGGCGGCCTCAGACGTGCTTCGCGATGTCCGCGTCGGGGGCGGCCATGGTGCCGGTCTGCAGCCGCGTGAGGGCATCCTGGAAGCGGCCGGCGTGGAAGCGCTCGACTTTGGCCAGGGTCTCGAACCAGGCGGCGATCTCGGCAAAGCCCTCTTCCCGAGCCAGGCGGGCGAACTCGGGATACATGTCGGTATATTCGTAGGTCTCGCCGGCCACCGCGGACTTCAGGTTGGTCAGCGTGTCACCCAGGGGCAGGCCCGTGGCGGGATCGCCGGCCTGGGCCGCCAGATACATGAGGTGCTTCAGGGCATGGCCGGTCTCACCGTCGGCGCTGTGCTTGAAGAGCGCGGCCACCTCGGGCAGGCCCTCCTTCTCGGCCACCTGGGCCATCCAGGTGTAGCGGCGATTCGCCTGGCTCTCGCCAGCAAAGGCGGCCTTGAGGTTCTGATGGGTCTTGGACTCAGTGAAGGACATGGTGTCTCCTTGGGGGGCCGCAGTGCGGCGGCCTCAAGGTAGAGCCATTGGCGTGCCAACGCAATAAGTCAAATCATTGAATGATTTTCAGAATTTACAAGCCTCAAGGCCCGGGGTTTTTATCGGCGGGCCGTGAGTGATTTTATCGAAATGCCGAGACTTGGCTCAGGCCTGGTCGGCTTCGGCAGGGGTCTCGGTCCCCTCGTCTTCCGATTCGTCGCCCTCGGGAATGTCATTGCCGAGGGCGTCCTTCTTGAGGGCCTTCTTCTGCAATTTTTCTTCCTTCTTCTTGATCCGGGCCAGATCCTTCTGACGCTTCTCGAAGTTGTAGTTGGGCTTCCTGGCCATGGCTTATCCGATCATCACGAAGGTTGGATCCACTCCTGCCTTTGCGTCAGTCTACCGCGAGCCACGCCGGATGGCCTGGATCAGGTCGTCCAGCCGCTGCAGGAACGTGGAGCGGTCCCGGGCGGTGAAGGGCGCGGGACCGCCACCCATCTCGCCCATGGCCCTCAGGTTGGCCATGAGCTCGCGGCTGGCCAGGGCGTCACCGATGGATTCAGGTGAGTAGACGCGGCCCTTGGCGTCCAGCACCCGGGCGCCCTGCTCCAGGCAGCGGGCGGCGAGGGGGATGTCCGCCGTCACGGCGATATCCGTGGGGGTGACCCGCTCGGCGATCCAGTCATCGGCCCCATCGAAGATGCCCCGGGCCACCACCACGGCCTCGAACAGCGGGTTGCGCGGGATCCGCAGCAGCGAGTTGGAGACCACGAAGACCCGGAGCCCGCAGCGGAGCGCCACGCGGAAGATCTCGTCCTTCACGGGGCACGCGTCGGCGTCCACGAAGATGCGGATGGCGGGTGTGGCAGGGGCCACCGTCAAGGCGTCCCACCCGCAGCATCCAGCCACTGGTCCGCCTCTTCCACGCTGGAGACTTCCACGGCCTCGAAGCCGGCCTCGGTGCTGATCCGCTGGGCCTGGATGCGGCTGAGGGGGATCTTCACCACCCGGACCACGGGGCCGGCGCCCTTGAGCTTGAGGCCCGATTTGGCGCGCAGGAAATCCTTGAAGCCCTCCTGGTCGGAGGCATAGAGACCGGAGATGTCCGAGACCACGCCGAAGCCCGGGGCGAGCTTGCCGGCCTCCGTAAGGATGGCCTTGATGATCGCCTGCCGCTCGGCGCTGTCGAGGCTCCCGGCCAGGGTGAGGTAGAGCCGGTTCCGTTCAGGGTCGGAGCGGACTTCGAACATGGTTGGCCTTAGACCTGGAAGGGTGGTGGGGGTTGCGTCGCCCAGGTCCCGCCCAGCAGGGTGGTCCGGACGGGCACGCCGGGGGTATGGACGCCCCGGTGGCTCATGCAGGTGTGCACGGCCACGAGCTGGACACCCCAGGCGGCGGGCCGGAGGTGGGTCTCGAGCGCCTCGGCGATCTGCTGTGCCATGCGCTCCTGCACCTGCAGGCGCCAGGCATAGGCCTGCACCACGCGGACCAGCTTGGAGAGCCCGACGGTGCCGCCGGCTCCGGGCAGGTAGCCCACGGTGGCGTGGCCTTCGAAGGGGGCCAGGTGGTGCTCACAGGTGCTGACGAAGGGGATGCGCTCCAGGATGACGGGCACCGGGGCGAGCACCCCGGGCAGGGGCTTCAGCTCCGCGCCTAGGTCCGTGCCGTAGCCCGCTAGGCGCTCCCGCCAGAAGTCCGCCACCCGGGCTGGCGTGGCCTGCAACTCCGGAGCGTCCGGGTCCTGGCCGAGGCTGGCCAGCAACTCCCGCACAGCTCGGGCGGTTCGCGCCTCATCCATGGCCTCTCCTCACGGCCTCAGTGTATAGCGGCCTTCCAGGGGGCATGAACGGATCCCGCGGGTTGGCTCAAATTCAGACGACCCTCCTGTCCTCAAGAATGGTGCGCCGGGGCCGATCAGTGCCTTACCCCCGGGTCTGAGGCCCGGCTAAACCCTTGGAGGTCCCGTGAAGGTGCCCCGTTTCCTGCCCGTCCTCACCCTGCTACTGGGAGCCGTGCTCCCCCTGGCCGCGGGAGAATTCGCTGTGCTCAAGTCCGAGACGGAACTCGCCCGCAAGGAGCTGGTGACCATGGTGCTCTACCGGGACAAACGCACCCCCGAGCAGCAGAAGCTGGTCAAGGACACGGCCAACGCCGTCAGCGCCCACCTCGCGAAGATGAAGGCCCCGGCGGGCCGGGGGCCCCAGTTCAAGGAGCTCAAGGAGACCTGGGAGGCCTTCAAGCACACCCGCGAGACCGAGCTGGTGCCGGCCATCCTGGCGGGGGAGAAGGAGAAGGCCGAGAAGATCGCCGCAGGCATCCAGAAGGTGCGCCTCGAGCGGTGCTACGCCCTCATGCTCGAGCTGGACAAGTAGGCTCCGCGAGCCGGGTAAGGATCTGCCGGGAGAGCTCCGTGAGGGAGGGATCCCGGGCGCCCATCACCAGGACCAGGTCGCCGGGCAGGGCCTCTGCGGCCAGGCGCGTCACCAGCCAGTCCCGAGAGGGGGCGTGCTCGGCGGTGCCGAGGCGCGGCAGGATGTCGGCGATCACCTCGGCGCTGCTGATGTCCCGGGCGGCGGTGCCGCCGGCGTAGAAGACATCCAGGAACCAGAGCCGGTCCTGAGTCCGCAGCTCCGTGGCGAAGGTCTCCACGAAGTCCGCGCGCAGGAACTTGAGGGGGCCGAAGCCGTGAGGCTGGAAGATGGCCAGCACCCTGCCGCCGGTGCCCTCCACCCGCAGGTGCGCGGCCCGGATGGAGGCCGCGACCTTCGCGGGGTTGTGGCCGAAGTCGTCCACCACGGTGACGCCTCGGGCGGTGCCCAGCACCTGGAAGCGGCGGGCCACGCCCTGGAAACCGGCCAGGGGCGCGCCCATGGCCGCCAGGGGCACGCCCAGAGCGGCGCAGGCCGCCATGGCCGCAAGCGCGTTCTCCAGGTTGTGCCGGCCCGGGACCGGCAGCCGGAAGGGCTGACCGCGCACCGTGAAGGTGGTGCCCTCGGGACCGGTCTGGATGGCCTCGGCCCGGAAGGCGGCCCCGGGTCCGCAGCCGAAGACCGTGGCACCAACGGCGAACTCCCGCAGGTTGTCGGCCTCGCCCACGAGGGCGCCTTCGCGCAGCTGGGAACAGAAGGTGCGGAACATCGCCGCCACCGCGTCCATCTCCTTGTGGTCCCGCTGGAGGTTGAGCAGCACGCCCAGGGCCGCGTGGTAGCGCACCACGGAGCCGTCGCTCTCATCGGCCTCGATGACCAGCAGGTCGGACGGTCCCGCCCAGGCGTTGCCCCAGAGTCCCTCCCGCTGCAGCTCCACCAGCTCGCCGCCGGTGATGATCGAAGGCTCGCGGCCCGCGCCCCGGAGGATCGCGAAGACCATGGCGGCGGTGGTGGACTTGCCGCTGGTGCCGGTCACCGCCACGGTGCGGTAGCGCGCCACCAGGTGCGCCAGCAGCTCGGAGCGGTGCAGCACCGGGACCCCCAGGCGACGCGCCGCCGCCACGTCCGGCACGTCCTCCTCCACGGCGGTGGACACGACCAGGGCCGCGCAGTCACCCGCGAGGCCCGCCCCGTCCTGGGGGAAGATCGTCACGCCCAGGGCCTCCAGCCGGGCGCGGTCCTCGGGGCGCTGGGCCCGGTCGAAGCTGCGGTCGCTGCCGCTGGCGCGGCCGCCCTTCATGGCCACGAACTGGGCCAGGGCGCTCATGCCGCTGCCCGCCACACCCGCGAAGTGCAGTCGGCCGAGCCCCAGGCCATCACCCGACAGCCCGTCGGCGATGAGCACGGGATCCCCCACCGCCACGCGGTCGAAGAGGTCCACGACCTCGGCGTTGCCCAGCCGCACGCAGCCGTGGGAGACGGGCTGGCCCAGCAGACCCTCCTGGTTGGTGCCGTGCAGGTAGATGAAGCGCTCGAAGGAGTCGTGGCCGGGACCACGGTTCCAGCCTTCCTCCAGGCCCTCCAGGGGCAGCACCCGGGTGAGGATGAGGTCCTCCGTGCGGGGCTCGCCATGCCAGACCTCGCCCGTGGGCACCTTGGCGCGGAAGACGGCGCCCGGTTCCGCTCCGGCGCCGAGGCAGGCCTGGATGCGATGCCAGCCCGTGGGCGTGCGGTAGGAATTCTCCTGGCACCCCAGTCCGTTCAAGGCGGTGGAGATGGCGGCCTCGAAGACCAGCCGGCCGCCTTCCAGGAGGCCCAGGCGCTGGGCCTGGGCGTCCACCACCAGGATCCGGTCGCCGGCCGGGTCGGGAGCGCCTGGGCGCGAGCGGGCGGCGACCGCCATGGCCCGGTAGCGCGCCGCCAGGACAGGATCGATCACGAGTCGGCTCCGACGATCCGCCCGGCGAGGGCGCTGGCGGCGACGGTGGCGGGGCTGGCCAGCCACATCTGGCCCGGGCCGCTGCGGCCGGGGAAGTTTCGGTTGATGGCGCTGACCGTGACCTGGTCCGCCCGGCTGGAGACGCCGGGACCGGCGTTGATGCAGGCCCCGCAGGAGCTGCCGAGCACCACCGCGCCGACGGCCTCGAAGGCCTTGAGCCAGCCCTCGGCCTCGGCGTAGCGGCGCACGTCCTCGCTGCCGCACTGCACGAAGAACTGCACCCCCTCGGGGACGCGGCGACCGGCCCGGACTGCGGGGAGGATGGCCTCGTAGGCCCGGCGGAGGTCCTCGCGCTTGCCGCCGGTGCAGCTGCCCAGGTAGGCGATGTCGATGGGCACCGCCTCGGCGAGGTCCGCCAGGGCCAGGCCGTTGCCGGGGTCGCCCGGGCGGGCCAGCATGGGGCCTAGCGCGGCGCAGTCGAGGTCCAGGGTGTGGGCGTAGTCGGCGTCCTCGTCGCCGCGCATCCAGGGCTCCAGAGCCAGGTCCAGGCCGCGGCGCTCCTTGAGGAAGCGGCAGGTCTCCGCGTCCGGGGCCACCAGGCCTGTGAAGCCGCCGATCTCGGCGGCCATGTTGGTCAGGGTGGCGCGCTCGTCCGTGTCGAGATCCCGCAGGCCCTCGCCCTGATACTCGATGACATGGCCGAGGGCGCCGCCCTCGCGGATCAGGGGCTGGGCCAGCAGGTGCAGGACCAGATCCTTGGCGGACACACCGGCCCGCAGCCGGCCGTTGAGGCGCACCCGCAGGGTGGGCGGCACCGTGACGCGGACATCGCCGGTGACCCAGGCGCAAGCGATGTCCGTGGTGCCGATGCCGAAGGCCAGGCAGCCCAGGGCGCCCGAGTGGGGGGTATGCGAGTCGGTGCCCACGACTACCTGGCCGGGGCCGGCATAGCGCTCGGTCATGAGGGCGTGGCAGATGCCCTCGCTGCCGGAGCCATCGGCGAGCTCGCCGTGGAGGCGGATGCCATGCCGGGCGCAGAAGGCCTCCTGGGCCGGCTTGAGGCCCTCGGCCACCGCCAGCAGGCCCAGGGCTCGGTGGTCCGGGTGGATGCTGTGGTGCAGGAAGGTGAGGTGGTCGCGGAAGGCCAGGATGGACGCCGGGTCGCGGAGTACCGCCTCGGGTCCCAGGGCCTGCTCCAGGAACCGGGCGGCCATGGGGGTCACGTACTCGTGGCTGAAGCGCCAGTCCGCCCGCACGAAGAGGCCGTCGCCGGGCCGCACCGCCGGAAGCCCGGTCTTGCCGGCGGCCGCGTCTGCGATGGCGTGGCGGGCCAGCAGCTTCTCCGCGTAGGTCATGGGGCGTGCTGCATGGGCCGGGAGGGGCGGCGCGACCTCGCCCGTCAGCCGCGCGGCGTTGTAGGCGAAGAGACCCCCGCGCCGCACGATCTCGGCGGTGACCGGATCGAGCCCATCTGTGAACTCGGCGAGGGGGATGGCCTCGCCCTGGCGCAGACGCGACACCAGGCCGAAGTCCGTGCTGGTGAGCAGGCCCAGGTTCTGGCAGTTCTGGCGGTAGATGCGCTCGAAGCTCTCGGCGATCACCAGGCGGAGGCCCGCGCACCACTCGGCGTAGGGACTGGCCTCGCGGCTGCTGCCCTTGCCCCGCCGCTTGCCGGCCACGCTGACCACGAAGCCGCCGGCCCGCACGGCGCCCTCCCCGATGGGAGACATGCCACCACAACGCAGGCCGAGGTACGGGAAGTCACCCAGCTTCTCGTCGTAGTGGTAGCAGATGTGGGCGGGCGTGATCTCGTCGGTGCTGATCTGGTCCCGGAGCGGACCGGCCGCTTCCAGTGTCAGGTCCTCGCCAGCGAGCTGCCGGAGGATCCGGGCCGGATCCTCCGAGAGGAAAAGGATTCGGCCAGCAAAGCGGATCGAGTCGGGCAGCATCTCTCCAGCCTACTTCGTTCTCCCAAACACACGAAGGCCCCCGGACGGGGGCCTTCGTGTGTTTGGGAGTAGGTCAGTCCTTCTCTTCCTCGGCCTTGAGCTTGGCTTCCTGCTCGTCGAGGTGCTTCATGAGGCGCTCGGCCAGGGGCTCGTCGTCCAGGGGCGTGAACATGTCGTCCTTGACCTCGAAGATCTCGAGGCTCAGGCCCTCTTCGGGATCCGCGGTGCCCTCTTCCTGAGCCTGCAGCTCGGCCAGGGGGGCGAGAATGGCGAAGTTGCGGCCCTCGAACTCGAGTTCCTCGAGGATGGCGAACTCTTCCTTTTCGCCGTTCTCGTCTTCGAGTTCCACCACTTCGATCTCGAAGGAATCATCGTGGTCGTGGTTGCAGTCTGGTCCGTGTTCGTGACCTTCATGAGCCATGGGCTCCTCCTTGCGCAAGGGTCAAGAATACGGTCGAACGCCTGTCCGGCCAAGGGAATAAGCACACTGCCGGAAGCTATGGGAGCTTGGCTTCCCCGGGGCCGGTGACGATGGCGCTGACCGTGCGCCGGGCGCCTGGGGCTTCCAGCCGAACCCGCTCGCCGAGGCCTGCCCGGCTGCGGGCGGTGGTGTCGACGCTGATGGTCAGGGCCTCGTGGGAGCTCGTCAGGCGGACCTTGTCGCCCATCTGCACCAGGGGAACGCCCTCCAGATCCCCCCGCGTGAGGATCTTGCCCGAGACCACGGAGCGCATGAGTCGGTAGCCTGTGGGGAGCTCGGTCAGGGCACCCTCAGGGGGCACGCCCTCGAAGGGGCTGGACTCCACCTGGTCTTCGGTCAGCTCGGCCTTGCGGCTGAGGTCGAGCTTGGCGCGCAGCAGGTTGCCCACCCAGTGGCCTTCCAGGTCCACCCGGACCATGCCGACCCGCTCGCCGTCCACCTTCAGGGTCACCACCACGAAGAACCGGCCCAGGGGCTCGCGCTTGCTCAGGTGCGTGGGCTCAAAGGTCAGGGTGCCGGCCCGGACGGTGGGCACCCGTGGCATCTGGGCCACCTTGAACTGGTGCTCGCCGCCGAAGGCCTTGGCCTCGCGCTGGGCGAAGGCCAGGGCCGCGTCCGCCAGCTTCTCGGAGGGCGAGGCGGAGGGCGCCTGGGCCACGAGGGCCGGCAGGGCCAGGAGCAGGAAGGCGGCGGTGTGCATGGTCGAGCTTCTCTACGAGCGCTTGAGGTTGGCCACGAGGCTGAGCATGTTGTCCACGGTCTGGATGGTCTTGGAGTTGGCCTCATAGGCCCGCTGGCCGATGATCATGTTCACCATTTCCTCGGCGACGTCCACGTTGGAGACTTCCAGGGAGCCCTGGGCGAGGGTGCCCAGGCCGTCGGCGCCGGGCACGCCGTCAATGGCGTCGCCGCTGGCGAGGGTGGGCTGCAGCAGGTTGCGGCCCAGCTGATTCAGGCCCGTGGGGTTGATGAAGTGCGACAGGGTGATCTGGCCCACCTGCTGGGGCTGGGTCTGGCCGGTCTGGGTCACGCTCACGGTGCCATCCGGCGCCACGGTGACGCTGAGGGCGTCCTGGGGGATGGTGATCTGGGGGTCCAGCAGGAAGCCCGCCGAGTTCACGAGGGCCCCGTTCTGGTCGGTGGTGAAGCCGCCATCCCGGGTATAGGCCATGGTGCCGTCCGGCATGGTGACCTTGAAGAAGCCGTCCCCCTCGATCGCCATGTCGAAGCGGTTGCCCGTCTGCCTCAGGTTGCCCGTGCTGTACTGCCGCATGAGGCTCTGCAACTTGGCGCCGTGGCCCATCTGGATGCCCGAGGGGATCGACGTGCTGTTGCTGGAGCTGGTGCCCGCCAGGTTCACGGTCTGGTAGAGCAGATCCTGGAACTCGGCCCGGGCCTTCTTGTAGCCTGTGGTGTTCACGTTCGCCAAGTTATTGGAAATGGTGTCCATGTTGTATTGCTGGACATTCATGCCCGCCGCTGCCGACCACATCGCACGCATCATGGGAACCTCCTGGGTGAATCACTGAAGACAGAAAAAGTGTTGGGAAGACAGGTCACTACCTCGAGATGGCCACATCGTTGATGGACCTGGAGTCCAGGTCGTTGGAGAGGGTGGAGGCCACCTTCAGGCTCAGCTCGTAGAGCCGGTTCAGCCGGATCATCTCCACCATGGTGGAGGCGGCATCCACGCCGCTCTGCTCCAGGTGCCCCTGGGTGACGGTGCCCTTGAGGGGCGCCTCGGTGGCCCCGGTGGGATCAAACCGCAGGGCGCCGGTGCGCCTGAGGCTGCCGGCCTTCTCGAAGGCCTTCAGGTCCAGCTGACCCAGCACCTGCTCCTTCTGAGAAACGGAGCCGTCGGCCGAGATGGAGACATTCCCGTTCTTGGGGTCGACCACGATGGGCTGGCCGTTTTTGCCGAGTACGGGGTTGCCGTCCATGGCCTGGAGCTGGCCGTCCTTCCCCAGCTGGAGCCGCCCGTCCCGGGTGACCCGGTCCCCGGCTGGGGTCTTGATGGTCAGGAAAGCATTGCCCTCAATGGCCACATCAAGGGGGCGGCCGGTGGCGCGCAGGGTTCCCTGTTCGGTGACCACGCCGGTTCCGGCGAAGATCACACCGTCGTTCAGGCTGCCGCTCAGGGACAGCTTCCGCGCGCTGCCCTCGGCCTTGTTGAACACGGCGAAGAAGGCCTGATCGGGCTTGTAGCCCACCGTGGCCGCGTTCGCCAGGTTGTTCGCCACCACATCCAGTTGGAAGGACCGGGCCTTCAGGCTGCCAGCGGCGACATAGTATCCAGAATCCATTGGGCACCTCTCGCCCAGCCAGCGGCGGGGACGAGGGGACTACCGCCAAAGGGATGCCAAAAAAATCGGCCTCCCGGAGGAGGCCGATTCAGATCGAGCGGTGGGGCTCAGATCTTCTGGACGTTGGTAGCCTGGGGGCCCTTCTGGCCCTGGCCGACCTGGAAGCTGACGCGCTGATTCTCGTCCAGGGTACGGAAACCCGTGGTCTCGATCGCGGAGTGATGCACGAACAGGTCCGCACCTCCCTCGTCGGGGGTGATGAATCCGAAACCCTTTTCGGCGTTGAACCACTTAACTGTGCCTTGAGCCATGATGACTTCCTACTTTTCTTCGTCCTGGATGAAAATGCGCTGACCCTTCCAGGCGAGGTGGCAACGCTTATTTGGCCCGTACGACAGACGGGAGACTGCTAGTGTAGGCCATTTCGGGATCCAGATTTCAAAAAATCGATCTGATTTCGAAAAAAATCCGATCCCCTGTGGAAAAGGAGGGCTTAGAGGTACGTCCTCGCTCCCAGGAGGGCCTTCCGGAAGTAGGGGTCCGCGAGCTCGTCCTGGCGAATGGTGCGCCCTGGGCTGGGGGCGTGGATGAACGTCCCATTGCCCAGGTAGAGGCCGACGTGGCTGACCCGGCCGGCGGTTTTGGTGGCAAAGAAGAGCAGATCTCCCGGGCGGGCCCGGTCCAGCTCCACCGGTGTTCCCGCCTCGAACTGCGCCATGGAGTTGCGGGGGAGGCGCAGGCCATTGAGCCGGTAGACCGCCCCGGTGAGGCCACTGCAGTCAAAGCCCCGGTCCGTGGTGCCGCCGAAGAGGTAGGGCACCCCCATGTAGCCCCGCGCTGTCTCCACCAGGCTGCCGCGCAGGCCACGCTCATCCGTGGGTCGGAACCGACTGGGTCCGGGGGCCGTGGGTGCGGAGCCATCGGGTGCCACGACCCAGTAGGCTTCGATCACCCCCGCGGCCTTCAGGGTGGCGCCCCGGTCCCGGGCCTTCTCGCGGGTGCTGAAGTCCCCGAAGCGGACCCGGTAGAGGCCATCCCCGGAGGCATAGTAGGTGGCCTCGAGCCCCTGGGCCTGCAGGGCCTCGGAGAACCGGGCGGCATTTTCGGCCTTGGCGAAGGCGCCCGCCTGCAGGGTGAACCCCAGGCGGGGCAGGGGCTTGGCTTTCGGGGCGGGCTCCAGGGTGGGGAACTGGCGCTCCGGGGCCGGACGCGGGGTGCGCCAGCAGCCGGACAGCAGGAGCAGACCCACGACCAGCGATGGACCAACCCCCAGGCTGCGCGTCACTTCGCGGGACAACATGCCTGAATCCTAGCACCTGGAGCAGCACTAACCTAGGCCAGGAGGTCCAGCTGGGTGGCCACTTCGGCGGCCGGCGGGGTGGTGTAGTTCCGCAGCACCCGATCGAGCTGGGCCTGGGTCTGGCCGAAGGCCTCGGGTCCCGGTCCACCGGCGTTGGGCTGCAGGTTCCTCAGCCGGGGGACGGCCGCGGCGTCCCGGACCAGGCCCGCGCTCAGCTCTCCGGTCAGGCTGGTCTGGCCCGCCGGGGTGACCACGCCGGCCCCGAAGCGCAGCGCCGTCTGGAGGGCGAAGTCCACGCTGGCTCCGGTCTGGAAGGTGTCCTGGAGCGCGCTGAGGTCCTGCGGCAGAGTCTGGCTGGCGGTGGTCGTGGGCTGGATGGACTCCGTGGCCTGGGTGGCCGTGGTGGTGTCTGCGGTGGCCTGCGGGGTGGTCAGCGCCGCCAGCAGGGAGGCGGTGGCCGTGGAGTCGAAGCTCGGGATGGCTGCGTCAGGCTCGGCGATGGGGGCGAGGGCCACCGCCTGGAGGCTCTGGCGGAACGCCCCTTGGGCCAGCTCTTGCGCCAGACGCTGGACGGACGTGCCGGTCGCATCCTGGGCGTTGGCCTGGACCTTTGGAGTCGCCAGGACGGTGGCTGGCGGCTTGAGGGCGTAGGTGCCGAGGGGACTGATGGCGAGGGCGTCCATGACACTCCCAGCATAGGCCTTTTCGGACAGAAGGTTTGCCCCCGGTCCCATGAGATGGCTATGGGATCATGGGGGACCCGGGAGTGGCGATGAGCGAAAAGAAGGTCAGTTACGCGTCCAGCGGCGTCGACATCAGCCGCCAGGACGAGGCCCTCAAGCGCATCAAGCCCCACGTGAAGGCCACCAAGACCCCGGGCGTCCGCAGCGACATCGGCCTGTTTGGCGGGCTCTTCGACGCCCGCTTTCCAGAGGCCAAGCCCATCCTTGTCAGTAGCATGGACGGTGTCGGCACCAAGATGAAGGTGGCCCGGCGGGCCGGCATCTGGGACACGGTGGGCCAGGATCTGGTGAACCACTGCATCAACGACATCCTGGTCCAGGGGGCGCGGCCCCTCTTCTTCCTGGACTACATCGCCGCCCAGCAGCTGGAGCCCGAGGTCATCGAGCAGATCGTCCTGGGCATGGCCACCGCCTGCCAGGCCGCGGGCGCGGCCCTCATCGGCGGAGAGCTGGCCGAGATGCCGGGCGTCTATGCCGAGGGCGAGGTGGACGTGGCGGGCACCATCGTGGGGGTCGTGGACGAGGCGGACCTGCTGCCCCGTCTCGAGGCCATGGGTGAAGGCGATGTCCTCATCGGCCTGCCCAGCTCGGGCCTGCACACCAACGGCTACTCCCTGGCCCGCAAGGTCTGCTTCGAGCTCGAGAAGCTCGAGGTGAACGATCTCCTGCCCGGCACCGACCTGACCGTGGGCCAGGCCCTGCTGGCCATCCACCGCAGCTACCTGGCGCCGGTGCTGCCGCTGGTGAAGGCGGGCAAGCTCGTGGCCATGGCCCACATCACGGGTGGCGGCCTGACGGACAACCTGCCGCGTGTGCTGCCAAAGACGCTGGATGCCGAGATCGACACCGCCAGCTGGCAGATCCCGGCCCTGTTCCGCTTCCTCATGGAGAAGGGCGGCCTGGGTCTCGACGACGCCCGCCAGGCCCTGAACCTGGGCGTGGGCATGGTGCTGGTGGCGAAGGCCGACCTGGCGGCGGAGGTGCTCGACCGCCTCCACGAGAGCGAAGAGCCTGCCTGGATCCTGGGACGTCTGGTCCAGGGGCGTGGCCGGGTGACCTACTCGTAGCAGAAGGGTGTGCTCCGGGGAGAACGGGATTGGGGCGGTATTGGGGCCCCTGGCGGCGATGGACACCTCGCGACGGAGTAGGTCCAGCAAAGTTCGAGTTGCCGGTGTGTAAGCTCCTGGGCCCCCAGGTCGGCTTCTCCGCGACGATCTGTGTGCTTTGAGAGGCTTTGTTAGACAAGCTCCCTCGGGGAGCACATATTCGATCCGCAGTCTTACTTCTTGAGGCCATCTCCCTGTCCAGTGTGAGATCACGGCTCAGAGCGAAGGTGGTCAACGCTTCCTGCGGATCAGACCGCGGGGAGCCTTTCGTGCTGAGGGAGTGTCCGCATGGAACGTTACAGCCTGAAATGCGAAGCCAGTGGCAAGAAGCGGGTGGCGGTGCCTTACCGCGGCATCCGCCTCCTGAGGAATCCCATGTATACCAAGGGGAGTGCCTTCACCCAGGAAGAGCGTCTGGCGCTTGGTCTGGGGGGCCTGCTGCCGCACGGGGTGACCACGTTGGATCAGCAGGCCAGGCGCGTCTACGCCAGCATCCAGTGCAAGCAGGATCCCCTGGAGAAGTACATCGGCCTGGCCGGGCTCCAGGACCGCAATGAATACCTCTTCTACCGGGTCCTGATCGACCACATCCAGGAGCTCCTCCCGATCATCTACACGCCTACAGTGGGCCGCGCCTGCCAGGAGTTCAGCCACATCTTCCGCCGTTCCCGAGGCCTATGGATCACACCGGAACACCGCGGTCACGTCGCAGAAATGCTCAAGAACGCGCCGTTCGAGGACGTCCGGCTCATTGTGGTCACCGATAACGAGCGGATCCTGGGGTTGGGCGACCAGGGCGCGGGGGGCATGGGCATCCCCATTGGCAAGCTGGCGCTCTACACCGCGGCCGCGGGCATTCCGCCCTGGCAGACCCTCCCCATCAGCCTGGATGTGGGCACGGACAACCTGGATCTGCTGGAAGACGAGTTCTACCTCGGCTGGCGCGCCCCGCGGCTGCGGGGGCCCGAGTATGACTCGCTGGTGGAGGAGTTCGTCCAGGCCGTGAAGACTTGTTTCCCCAAGGCGCTGCTCCAGTGGGAGGACTTCAAAAAATTCAATGCCTTCCGCCTGCTGGAACGCTACCGCAAGGCCATCACCAGCTTCAACGATGACATCCAGGGGACCTCCGCTGTGGGGGTGGCTGGGTTGCTGGCCGGGGCCCGGGCCACGGGAATCCCGCTCCGGCAGCATCGCATCCTCTTCCTGGGCGCTGGGGCCGCCGGGATCGGGATCGCCCGGCTCATCCGCGGGGTTCTGAGGCAGGAGGGCCTCGAGGGTGAGGCGCTGACTGCCGCCACCGCCAGCCTGGACATCCAGGGCCTCCTGGTGGACGACGATCCGGCGCTCGATCCGCTGCAGAAGCCCTTCGCCTGGCCGGTGGCGCTGGCAGAGCGCATGGGGCTGGGACGAGGGCAGAAACGAGATCTTCTCTCGGTGGTCCGCGCCTTCAGGCCGACCATGCTGATCGGCACCTCCGGCAGTCCTGGCGCCTTCACCGAAGAGGCCATCCGCGAGATGGCCCACCATGTCGAACGACCCCTGGTGCTCCCCATGTCCAATCCGACGAGCAAGAGCGAAGCAAAGCCCAAGGACATCCTGGCCTGGACGGAGGGCCGGGCCCTGGTGGCCACCGGAAGTCCCTTCGAACCGGTGTCCTACGGCGGCAAGGAACACCGCATCGGGCAGAGCAACAACGTCTTCATCTTCCCTGGCGTGGGCCTGGGCGTGCTCGTCTCCGAAGCCCGCGAGGTGACCGATGCCATGTTCATGGCGGCGGCCCGGCAGCTGGCCGAGGAAGTCCTTCCCGAGGATCTGGAAGCTGGGAGCCTGTTCCCATGCACGGGGCGGATCCGGGAAGTCACCGCCCATGTCGCTGCAGCTGTGGCGCGGGAGGCCCGGGACTCCGGCGTGGCCCAGCGTCCTCTAGACGACACCGTCCTGGAGAAGACCATTGCCGAGGCGATGTGGAACCCAAGCTACCTGCCCGCAGATCCCGCGCCGCTGAGTGGAGCCCGGGAGGATCGGCCGGCACCAGCCCTGGTCTGAAGGACCGTTCGATGTTCCACTGGCTCCTGACGACTGGGGAGGATGGTTTTGGCAACGATGCCAGGGAAAGCTTCATCCCCTCGCTTGGGCCTGCTGGATCCTCTGCGGGGCATCCTCGCGCTCAGCGTGGCGGTCTATCACCTCAGCGTGTGGTTCGACCTGACTCGGTCCGGTTCCGGCATGAACATGGCCACGGCCAAGATCGGCAACTACAGTGTGTCGGCCTTCTTCGTCCTCAGCGGCTTCCTGCTGTTCCGCACGGCCTCCTGGCAGCGCGTCCAGAAAGAAGGGCTGGGCCGCTTCTGGCTGCGCCGGTTCCTGCGCCTGGCGCCGGTCTTCTACCTGGCCTGCGGGCTGAACCTCGCATTCCACCTGGGCATGGGGCCGGATCCCACGCCGCGCTTCCTGCTGGAGAACGTCACCCTCACCTTCGGCGCCTTCCACCCCAACCACGCCCTGGTGACCGGCGGCTGGTACGTGGGCCTGGTCTCGCTGCTCTACTTCGTCTACCCCGCGCTGGCCTGGCTGCGGGACAAGGGCGGCCTGACCTTCCTGGTGGCGCTGGCCCTGGGCCTCTGGCTGTGGAGCCTGCCCTCGACCCTGCACGGCATCATGGCCGAGCCCCAGTGGAACCGCTTCCACACCTATGTGCTGGCGCCCAACCAGCTGTTCCTCCTGGCCTGGGGCGGCCTGCTCGCGGGGCTCCACGAGCGCACCGAGGCGCGGCTGGAGCCCAAGGTCGCGCTGCTGCTGGCCCTGCCCCTGCTCTGGCTGCTGCTGCGGCCCGCACCCCAGTTCTTCGACCACCTCACGGCCCTCACCGGGTGGCTGCGCTACCGCTACCTGCTGGTGGTCACGCTCCTCGTGGCCCTGGCAGCCTTCACCCGCCACCAGGAACCAGGCTGGCTGGGCAAAGTGCTCACCCGGCTGGGCGCCTGGAGCTTCGGCCTGTACCTGCTGCACCCCTTCACCATGAAGCTGGTGGAACCCCACTTCGGCGGGAAGCTGGGCTTCGGCCTCGCCTTGGGTCTGGCCCTGGTGGCCGCCGCGGCCGTGCACCGCTGGATCGAAGAGCCGGCCGGACGGCTCGGGCGGGGCTGAGCCCGTTGGAAATCTGACTTTGAAAGTTAGATTTTCTATAGCCGACTGGATCTTTGGTCAGGAGTCGCCCTCAATCCGGGCGTAGAAGCTGGTCCGGCGCAGGTTCTCCTCGATCTTGAAGGCCTGCTGCATGGGCGGGAAGGCGCGCTGCTCGCAGTCCGTGCGCTCGCAGAGGCGGCAGGTGACGCCGATGGGAACCGGCGGCTGATCCAGGCGCAGGCCGTCCGCGTAGATCAGGTCCTTGGCGTAGCCCATCTCGCAGCCCAGGCCCACGGCTTGCATGGCGTGCTGGCCCCGGTAGCCGCCCGTGTCTTTCTGGAGGGTGCGGGCGATGCAGAAGTACTTGCGGCCGTCCGGCATCTCGCTGATCTGGGTGCGGATCAGGCCCGGCGTGAGAAAGGCCGCGTGGGCGTTCCAGCGGGGGCAGGCGCCGGAGAATCGGGCGAAGCGGATGCCCGAGGCCGAGAAGCTCTTGGAGATGTTGCCGGCGATGTCGATGCGGAGGAAATGGAAGGGCACGCCCTCCAGGCCCGGGCGGCGCATCGAGGTGAGGCGGTGACAGACCTGCTCGAAGCTGGTCTGGAAGCGCCGGGCCAGGATGTCAATGTCGTAGCGCTCGTTTCGGGCGGCTCGCAGGAAGGGCTCGTAGGGCATGAGCACGGCGCTGGCGAAGTAGTTGGCCAGAGCCACCCGTGCCAGGGCCCGGGAGGCCTGCGTGCGCAGCAGGGGATGCTCAGCGAGGCGGTCCAGGAGGCCACCGTGTTCCAGCAGAGCCAGCTGGTGGGCCAGCTGGAAGCTGCGGCTGCGCTGGGTCAGTAGCTCCGAGAGGCTGATCGTGCGCCGATCCGGGTCGTAGCGGCGCAGCAGGCCGGGGTATTCGGAGACGCGGTGGACGCGCACCTGGAGGCCCCGGGCCTCGCAGGTGGCCACCAGGCCGGGGAAGGGGTTGTCCGGATCAAGGGCGGCGGTGGTCCACAGCGTCTCCGCGGCGGCCTCCAGCTCCGGGAAGTGGTTCATGGCCTGCTGGATGAAGTCGCCGACCTCTTCAGAGGGCAGCCGGGTGGCCTCGGGGTCGAAGCCCTGGCCATCACTGAGCTTGGTGGAGAGGGTGCCGAGGCTGTCCTGGGTGTGCTGGTAGGCGCGGTAGAGCTCGAAGACACCCCGGGCCAGCTGGGGGCTGTTCTGCACAAGCTCGCGCACGTCCTGGGCCTGGAGCCCCAGGGTCTCGAAGAGCGGGTCGCCGAAGACCTCCATGAGGTCATCCGACAGGCGCTGGTCCTCCTCGGGGGCCAGGGCTGTGAGGTCCAGGTGGAACCGCTGGGCCAGTCGGATCAGCAGGGGGGCCGTGAGCGGCCGCTTGTTGCCCTCGATGAGGTTCAGGTAGCTGGGGCTGATGCCCAGGGCTTCGGCGAGCTGCACCTGGTTGAGCCCCTCCTGGCGGCGGAGGAGGCGGATCTTGGCGCCGAGGCGCGACGCGGGCTTGCTGGGAGGGGCTGAGGGCATGGCCAATCCTTTACATCAATTTACAAAATCAATGATGACAATTGACAAAAATTTTCGACTTAACCCCTATCAATGCTGGGGTTCATTGACTTGGTCCAGTATAGGTCAATCATTGACATAGCACCACCACCCACAACCCTTTTCGAGGTGACCCATGACTCCCCGCTTCCCCATTCCCGCCCTCGACGACGACTTCTCCGCCAACCGCTGGGAAGGCATCGTCCGGCCCTACAGCGCCGACACCGTGAAGAAGCTCCGCGGCAGCGTCCGCATCGACCACACCCTCGCTCAGATGGGCGCCCGCAAGCTCTGGAGGCTCGTCCAGCAGGAGGAGCCCGCCCGCGCCCTGGGTGCCATGACCGGCGGCCAGGCAGTCCAGATGGCCAAGGCTGGCCTCAAGGCCATCTACTGCTCCGGCTGGCAGGTGGCCGCCGACGCCAACAGCTCGGGCCAGAGCTACCCTGACCAGAGCCTCTATCCGGCCAACTCCGTTCCCACCCTGGTGAAGCGCCTGAACAACGCCCTCCAGCGGGCGGATCAGGTGGAGCATGGCGAGGGCGGCGTCAGCCGCGACTGGTTCCTGCCCATCATCGCCGATGCAGAGGCCGGCTTCGGCGGTCCCCTCAACGCCTTCGAGCTCATGAAGGGCATGATCGAGGCCGGCGCCGCGGGCGTCCACTTCGAGGACCAGCTCTCCAGTGAGAAGAAGTGCGGCCACCTGGGCGGCAAGGTGCTCATCCCCACGGGCCACTTCATCCGCACCCTCGTCGCCGCCCGCCTGGCCGCGGACGTCCTGGACGTGCCGACCCTGGTCATCGCCCGCACGGACGCGGACTCCGCCCGCCTGATCACCTCGGACATTGACGATCGTGACAAGCCCTTCCTCACGGGGGAGCGCACGCCCGAAGGCTTCCACCGCATCACCGGCGGCGTCCAGATGGCCATCGCCCGTGCCAAGGCCTACGCGCCCTATGCCGACATGATCTGGTGCGAGACCTCCACGCCCGACCTCAAGGAGGCCCGCGAGTTCGCCGAGGGCGTCCACGCCGAGTTCCCGGGCAAGCTGCTCGCCTACAACTGCTCCCCTTCCTTCAACTGGAAGAAGAAGCTGTCGGACGAGGAGATCGCCACCTTCCAGCAGGAGCTGGGCGCCATGGGCTACAAATTCCAGTTCATCACCCTGGCGGGCTTCCACAGCCTCAACCACGGCATGTTCGAGCTGGCCAACGCCTACCGCACCGAGCACATGACCGCCTACTCACGGCTGCAGGAAGCGGAGTTCGCTTCCGAGGAGCGGGGCTACACCGCCACCAAGCACCAGCGCGAAGTCGGCACCGGCTACTTCGACGAGGTGGCCCAGGCCATCAGCGGCGGGCTGGCCTCGACGCTGGCCCTGGTGGGCTCCACCGAGTCCCAGCAGTTCCACTAGTCAGCCGCCGGCCAGCGCCCGGAACACATTCAGCACCAGGTTCTGGCCCGGCAGGGAGTTTGGATAGCGCACAGTCAGGGAGAGGCGCAGCCCGCCCTCGCCCACCAAGTCGAACATGAACGGCCGGTCCTGCTGGGACCAGCGATCCGGGGCGACCTTCCAGCGGAGGGTCGCCCTTGGTCTGTCCGGGACGATCTCCGCGTCCTGGGCTTCCCTGGTCTCGACGCGCCACACGCCGAGGGGCAGCTGCAGCTCGCACAGCCAGCGGTCCCCGGCCTTGGTGGCCGTGGCGCGCAGCTCCTCCAGGGGCCGTCCTCCGAGGCTTGTCTCCAGCTGCCGCGGGCCGCTGCAGGCGGTGAACCCCGCCAGGAGCAGCACGGCAAACATCGTCTTGGCCCGAGGGGTCATGGGGCCCTCCCGTGGGATCGAGGCTACTTGGCGGGCTTGGCGGCGTAGGCCTTGCCGGTGTGGTGATAGGTCAGATACTCGCCGAAGAAGACGGCCATGAGCTCGGCGTGGTCCTTGAAGAAGGCGAACCCGTGGTCCTTGCCCTCCCAGAGGCTGAGCGCCACACCGGGCTGGTTCGCCAGGGCCAGGGCGTTCTGGTAGGCGTCCTTGTCGTCGGTGGCTGCCAGCACCAGCGTCGAGGCCTTCGCCCCCAGCACGGCGCCCTTGAGCTTCTCGCGGGCGCCCTCGCCGAAGGCGCCGGTGCCCGCAGGGCTGAGGCTTAGAATGGCCACGGGCTTCACCTGCGGAGCGGCCAGGAGCGCCGCGAAGGCGCCCACGCTCGAGCCCGCCAGGCCGATGCGGCGGCCGTCCACGCCGGGCTGGCTGCGGAGCCAGGTTGCGGCCTGGGCGAGATCCGCAGGGATGCTGTCAAAGCCGACAGCTTTCGCCGAGGCCATGAAGTCACTGGAGACGGTCATCTGGGCACCGCCCTTCAGGGTGCTGGCGCCGTGGCCGCGGAGGTCCAGGGCCAGGGTGCCGATACCCCGGGCCGCCAGCCGCTCCGCCAGCGGTGCCCAGCCGGTGCGATCCGCGCGGAACTGGTGGGCCAGGATCACCACCGGGACCTTGCCCTTGGCTGCGGGCAGGGTGAGGGTGCCCTTCAGGGCATAGCCATCGGCGCTGGTGAGGGTCATCTCCGTGGTGGCAGGGGCCGCAGCCAGCGCCAGGGAGACCAGGGGAGCCAGCAGGGTGAAGGTGCGCATCGGGAACCTCCGGAATGGGCCATCACTCTAGCACGCATGGAACCGGGGCCATCCTGAGGTATAAAGGAAGCCTTCCCGAGCTTTCGAGGTGCCCATGACCGCCCAGACAACCGATGCCGTCCTGCAGGAGACCAAGCGCCGCATGCACTCGTCCGTGGAGGCCCTCAAGAAGGAGATGGCCACCATCCGGACGGGCCGCGCCAACGCCAGCCTCCTGGACAATGTCCACGTGGACTACTACGGCTCCACCGTGCCCCTGAACCAGATGGCCACGGTCTCCGTGCCCGAGGCCGGCATGCTGGTGGTGCAGCCCTTCGACAAGAGCGCCATCAAGGCCTGTGAGACCGCCATCCTCAAGTCCGACCTGGGGATCAACCCATCCAACGACGGCAACGTGATCCGCCTGCCCATCCCCATGCTCACAGAGGAGCGTCGCCGGGACCTGGTGAAGGTGCTGCATCGCCTGGGCGAGGAGATCAAGACCGGCGTGCGCAACATCCGCCGCGACGCCAACGAGGACGTCAAGAAGCTGGAGAAGCTCAAGGAAGGTCACATCTCCGAGGACCTGGCCAAGAAGACCCTGGAGGACATCCAGAAGCTCACGGACGCCCACATCAAGGAGATTGATGAGGCCATGAAGCACAAGGAAGTGGAGATCCTCAAAGTCTGATCGCCCCCGGTGCCCAGCCTCCCGGTCTTGCTCCTCCTCATGCTCGCCGCGCTGCTGGCGGGCTTCATCGACGCCATTGTGGGCGGCGGCGGGCTGATCACGGTGCCCGCGCTGATGCTCGCGCTGCCGGTGGGAACCCCGCTGCCCACCCTGCTGGGCACCAACAAGGTCGTCGCCGTGGCGGGCTCGAGCATGGCGGCGGGAAAGTTTCTGCGCTCGGGAACCCTTGCCTGGCGGGAGATGGTGGGACCGGTCCTGGCCTCAGGGCTGGGCGCCTCCGTCGGGGTCTGGCTCACCTACCGGGTGCACGGGGACTTCCTGCGGCCGGTGATGCTGGGTCTCCTGGTGGCCATGCTGGCCTTCACCCTGCTGAAACCGGACCTGGGCCACCTGCACGCCCCGCGCTTCGGCCTCAGCCACCGGCGCGGGCTGGCGGCCCTCATCGCGCTGGCCCTGGGGTTCTACGACGGGTTCTTCGGGCCGGGGACGGGGTCGGTGCTGATCTTTCTCTTCGTGGCGGTGCTGGGCTCGGACTTCCTGCGGGCCTCGGCCCTGGCCAAGAGCGTCAACTGGGCCTCGAACCTGACGGCCATGGTCCTCTTCGTTGGGCAGGGGAGCTGGTTGCCCTCGGTGGCCCTGGGCATGGCCGCCGCCAACGGGGTGGGCGGCTACCTGGGCGCTCACGTGGCCCTGACCAAGGGGAGCGGCTGGGTACGGGGGGTGTTCATCGCCGTCGTGACCGCCCTGATCCTTCGTCTGGGGTGGCAGTTGCTGAAGCTCTGACCTGCCGGTAGAGAATGGTTTTTTCCTTCGTGACTCCAGGGCATACTTGCGGCACGAGGCACCCATGCAAGAGGACAGGCTTCCGCGCGAGCAGGAATCGTCCTCTGCTCCGCCGGGCAGGGCGACGCCCACGGAGGTGGCTGGGCAGGCCGATCTCTGCCTCGGGGATCTCGTGGCCAGGGCCGTGCTCGAGGCCGTGGATACCTACGCCGTGATCATGAACGAGCAGCGCCAGATCGTGGCGGCGAACCCGACCCTGATCGAGGCGCTGGTGCGCGAAGGCATCGCGGACCCTCAGGGAATCCGGGTGGGCGAGGCCATCGAGTGCGTCCACCGGGCGGAAGGCCCCGACGGCTGCGGCACCGCCCGGGCCTGTGGGCGCTGCGGCATGATGGACGCTGTGACGGCCGCCTGGCAGACCAGGAAAGCGGCCACCAGCGAGTGGCTCATCAGCATCCGCCGGGAGGGGCGCTGGGAGGCCCGGGAGTTCAGCGTGCGGGCGATGCCGCTCTCGGTGGCGGGGCAGGGGCTCATGCTGGTCACCTTCCAGGACATCAGCTCGACGAAGCGGCGGGATGCGCTGGAGCGGGTCTTCATCCATGACCTCATGAACTCCCTGGAGGGGCTGAAGGGTTGGGCCGACATGCTCCGGGGGGCCGGGGCCGAGCCTGCCGTGGTCGCTGAGCGGGTGCTGGAGGTCGCGGGCCACCTGAAGGCCGAGGTAGAGTCCCAGCACCGCCTGCTGCTGGCCGAGAGCGGGGAGGTGGTCGTGGACCTCCGGCTGGTCTCACCGGAGCAGATCCTGGACCAGCTGGAGGAATCCCTGGGCCCGGTGGCCGTGGCGCGCATGCTCCGGCTGCCGTCTCCCGCGCAGACGGCGCCGGTCCATACGGACCCGGCGATCCTGTGCCGCGTCCTCGGCAACATGGTCCAGAACGCCCTGGAGGCGCTGCCCCAGGGGGGCCAGGCCAAGGTCTGGTACCAGGTCTGCGCCGGGCATCCGACCTTCTTCGTCCAGAACCCCGGGTGCCTGGCGCCGGAGATCGCTGACCGGGTCTTCCAGCGGTCCTTCAGCACCAAGGCGGCCCGCGGCCGGGGTCTGGGAACCTACGCCATGAAGGTCCTGGGCGAGACCGTCCTGGGCGGCAAGGTCGGCTTCACGACCAACTGGGAAGAAGGCACCCGGTTCCACATCGAGCTGCCTGGGTGAGCCCCGACCCGGGTTATGCTGGTCCCTCGATGCCTGCCCCCCGACCCCGTCCCTTCTCCCGGGACGTCCTCTTCCGAGCGCTTAGGTTCTTCTACCTGCTGTGGGGCGGGATGCTTCTGTCCACTCTGGCCTTTTACGGGCGCCTGCGTCTGCCGGCCCCGTTCTGGCAGTGGCCGGGCCTCTGCCGGACCCTCATGGGGCCCTGGGGACGGGCCGTGGCCCTGGGTTTCGGCCTGGTGATGTGCCTGGCGGCCCTCCTGGAAGTGTGGGAGCTGGTGGACCGCCTGCTGGTGCGGTTCATGGGTGAATCAGAGCGCTGAGCGGAATCCTTCACTTGGTTAAATGGCCCCTTTTGGCGATCCTGGAGCCTTGGGCTTGAACCCTTTGGGGGTTCGAGCCATTTAAGAAGCGTGTCTCGGAGGCAGGGCGATATGGTGCATGTGGTTCGTGGAATGATCGGAGCGGGGCTGCTGCTGGGGGCCCTGCCGGCCTTGGCCCAGGGCGTGGCCCTTTCGGCCGTGGACCCGGTGGGCATCGCACGCAGTGGGGTGCAGGTGGCCTACGGCTACAGCCTGGAGGCCGCGACCGCCAACCCCGCGCTGCTGTCCTCCCTGAGGGACAAGAGCAGCGCCTACCTGGCGTTCGGCGTGGAGCTGTCGGGCATCCAGCAGAGCATGGAGTCCAACCAGCAGACGGCGTTCAGCATCAACCGCAACCGCAGCATCGGCGGCTTCGGGCTGGCCGTGCGGACGTCTCCGACCCTGACGCTCGGCCTCAAGCTGGACGAGCCCTACCTCTTCCACCGGCAGCTGGTGGATACGGCCCCGAGCCGCTTCCTCGGGGACGGCCTCGACTTCTCCGCCCGCCGCCTGGAAGGGCAGCTGGCCTGGTCCCTCAGTCCCAACCTCTCCCTCGGGCTTGGCCTCGGTGTGGCGCGTCTCGGTTTCGACGCCAGCACGGTGCTGCGCCTGGGCGTGCCCGGCTCGGTGGCCACGGTCGTGGATGGCCTGGTGGAGCAGCGCGTGGGCGAGAGCGGCAACAAGATCGTGCCCAGCTACTCCCTGGGGCTGCGCTGGGCCATGAACCCGCGCTGGACCCTCGGCTTCACGCACCAGTCGGGCCTCAAGGGCGACCTCGACCTCAAGGCGGGCTACCGGGGTGCGGCCCTGGGGCTCTACGCGAACGACGGCCTGAGCAGTGCCGCGCAGGGCACCGGCGCTCGCGCCGCGGCGCTGCTGGCGGCGTCCACGCCCCAGACCGGCAGCTCCACCCTGGAACTGCCCTCGCAGACAGCCATCGGGGTGCGCCACCGCATCACCCCCGGCCTCACCCTGGAGACCGATCTTCGCTGGACCTCGGCGAGCCTGACCGTGCCCACCTTCGCCAGCGTGAAGACACCGACGGGCGTCACCCGAATCCCGAGTGAGCTCCCGACGACCAAGGGGCACCTCGGCATCGGCGTCTCTTCGGAGCTGGAGCTGGGCAAGTACTGGACCCTACGGGCGGGCCTCTTCCTCGACCAGCCCAGCGTCCAGGCTTCCACCACCGAGCCCCTCCTGGGCGGTTCGCGCACGGCGGACTTCTCGATCGGCGCCGGCTACAAGACCTGGGGCGGAGAGCTGAACTTCGGCTACCAGTACCGCCAGAGCGAGGACCAGGACACCACCCGGCTGGGTGGGGTCTGGAGCTCGACGGGCTACCGTGGTGTCGGCACGCGGTCCCGGATGGAAGGCATGGGGCACCTCCTGGCGCTCGGCTTCCGCAAGTCGTTCTAGAGAGGATTGAGGCCATGCGTTTTCCCGGCCCCCACGCCTGTGAAGAGGCCCTTGCCCGAGGTGAGCTCCACACCCTCTGGATCGCCCCCGCCGCCTGGGGACGGCTCTCGAAGCTGGTGGCCGCGGCCCGCCAGGCCGGTGTCGTGATCCACCGCGAACCCATGGAGGGCCTCGACCGCCGCAGTCCCGGGCAGCGTCACCAGGGCATCCTGGGAGAAGGCGGCCCCTTCACCTATGCGGAGCTTGAGGACGTGCTGGCCCGCATCGCCGACCGGGGGAATGCCGCGCTGGTGCTGATCCTGGATGGCATCACCGACCCCCACAACCTGGGCGCCATCCTGCGCTCTGCCGCCGCCGCCGGGGTGGATGGCGTGATCCTTCCCGAGCGTCGCTCCGCCGCCGTCAACGAGACCGTGGTCCGCGCCAGCGCGGGCACTGCCGGGCGCGT
The DNA here is from genome assembly GCA_903857495.1 of uncultured Holophagaceae bacterium. GTDB lineage: Bacteria > Acidobacteriota > Holophagae > Holophagales > Holophagaceae > Geothrix. Next base: position 112,016 of record CAIOFF010000020.1, read on the forward strand.
GCCGGTGTGCCGGGTGGTGAACCTGAGCCGAACCCTCGAAGACCTCAAGGCAGCCGGTCTGTGGATCTACGGGCTTGCTCTGGGCGAGGGCAGCCGCGACTACCTGCAGGAAGCGTTCGATCGCCCGACCGGCCTGGTCATGGGCGCTGAAGGCGAGGGCCTGCACCAGAAGATCCGTGAGCACTGCGACGGTCTGCTGCACATTCCCATGCCCGGCGGGGTCGAAAGCCTGAACGTTTCGGCCGCTGCGGCAGTGACGCTCTTCCGCGTGCTGGCCCGGCGCGTTGCGGAAACGCCGCGGCCGAGCAGCACTCCGGAAGTTTCCACTTGAGGCGCTTCGGTTGCCGTGATACCTTTCGAGTTCCCTGTCAGGAAAGCCCTGCCTCGCAGTGTCCCCTGACATGGAGCCCCGGCAGGGGTTCCAATGGGATGGTTTACGGGTTCTCCCGAAGACCATTGACAAGCCCCGGGAGGGGCACCGGACGAGTATGCCGAGATGGCCGAGTGGTTAATGGCAGCAGACTGTAAATCTGCCACGCATCGCGTTACGGAGGTTCGAATCCTTCTCTCGGCACCAGTCCTCCTGCACCATCGGAGTTCTGGAATCGCGTCCCCCGGGTTTCCACCGCGGGAATAGCTCAGTTGGTAGAGCGTCAGCCTTCCAAGCTGAATGTCGCGGGTTCGAACCCCGTTTCCCGCTCCACCCTCCCCGTCTGCCGGACCTGTCCGGCTGGCGTCAAGGTTCAAAGCCCACATAGCTCAGTGGTAGAGCACTTCCTTGGTAAGGAAGAGGTCACCGGTTCAAGCCCGGTTGTGGGCTCCACCTGCTTATTTTGTTTTCCCTTCCTTCTCTCTCCACCTTTCAGGAGGTATCCGTGGCCAAAGAGAAATTTGACCGTTCCAAGACCCACGTCAACATCGGCACCATCGGCCACGTGGATCATGGCAAAACCACACTGACCGCGGCCATTACCTACGTTCTGGCCAAGAAGTTCGGTGGCGAGACGAAGTCCTACGACCAGATTGACTCCGCGCCCGAAGAGAAGGCCCGCGGGATCACGATTAACACCGCCCACGTCGAGTACCAGACCGAGAAGCGCCACTACGCGCACGTCGACTGCCCCGGCCACGCTGACTACATCAAGAACATGATCACGGGCGCTGCCCAGATGGACGGCGCCATCCTGGTGGTTGCCGCGACTGACGGCCCCATGCCCCAGACCCGTGAGCACATCCTCCTGGCCCGCCAGGTCGGCGTGCCTTACATCGTGGTCTTCATGAACAAGGTCGACATCGCCGATCCCGAGCTCACCGAGCTGGTCGAGATGGAGATCCGTGACCTGCTGTCCCTCTACCAGTTCCCCGGCGACGACATCCCCATCATCAAGGGTTCCGCCCGCCTGGCCCTGGACCACGCCGAGACCCCGGAGCACCCGGACTGCGCCTGCATCCATGAGCTTATGGCTGCGGTGGATTCCTACATCCCCGATCCGGCCCGCGCCGTCGACAAGCCGTTCATCATGCCCGTCGAGGACGTGTTCACGATCACCGGCCGCGGCACCGTGGTGACCGGTCGCATCGAAGCCGGCATCGTCAAGGTTGGCGAGGAGATCGAGATCGTCGGCCTCCGCGACACCGTGAAGAAGGTCGTCACCGGCGTCGAGATGTTCCGCAAGTCCCTGGACCAGGGCCAGGCTGGCGACAACGCCGGCATCCTGCTCCGCGGCGTGGAGCGCAAGGACGTGGAGCGCGGTCAGGTGCTGGCCAAGCCCGGCAGCATCACCCCCCACACCAAGTTCAACGCTCAGGTGTACGTGCTGACCAAGGATGAGGGTGGCCGCCACACCCCCTTCTTCAACAAGTACCGTCCCCAGTTCTATTTCCGCACCACCGACGTGACCGGTTCCATCGAGCTCGAAGAGGGCCGTGAGATGGTGATGCCTGGTGACAACGTCACCCTGACCGTCGAACTGATCCAGCCCATCGCCATGGTCAAGGGTCTCAAGTTCGCCATCCGCGAGGGTGGCCGTACGGTAGGCGCCGGCAACGTGGGCGAGATCCTGGCCTAAAGCCCGATCCGCCCTCCGACTAGGAGGTTACGATGCGCGATATCATTCACCTGCAGTGCCAGGAATGCAAACGCAAGAACTACAGCACCACCAAGAACAAGAAGACCACCACAGGCAAGCTTGAGTTCAACAAGTTCTGCCGTTTCTGTGGCGGTTACCGGGTTCACCGCGAGGCGAAGTAGCCTTCGGTCCCGAGGGTTCCCGCCCGGCACCATCAGGTGTCCGGGCGGTTCCCACAGGGGAGTAGCTCAGTTGGTAGAGCAGCGGACTCCAAATCCGCAGGTCGCGGGTTCGAAGCCTGTCTCCCCTGCCACATCCCAGGCCCCGGCGCTCTCGCTCGGGGCCAGGTTTTTCTGATCCATGTCCATTCAACGGGGTCCCACGTGATCGGTGCCATCAAGCAACAGGCAAAGGATCTCTCGGCCGAACTCAGCCGGGTGGATTGGCCCAGCAAGGAGAAGGTCCTGACGTCCGCCTGGACGGTGGTGGTCATCTCCGTCTTCGTTGGGGTCTACCTCTGGGCCGTGGACTGGGTCCTCTCCAAGGGCTTCGCAGCCTTGTGGCTGAAGACGCGCTAAGTGGAGGCATCCGTGACCGATCTCGTGAGCACCCCCCAAGACACCCCTCAGGACACCACCCCGCAGCCCCAGGGCCGCGAGCTGAAGTGGTTCATCATCCACACCTACTCAGGCTATGAAGCCAAGGTGATGGAGCATCTCCGGCAGCGCATCAAGATGGAAGAGCGCTCGGAGAGCTTCGGGGACATCCAGATCCCGGAGGAGACCTACGAGGAGATGAAGGTCGACGCGAAGTCCGGCAAGAAGGAGCGCGTCGTCAAGAAGCGCAAGTCCTTCCCCGGCTACCTGCTGGTCCAGATCCAGGTCGAGCACAAGCCCGATGGCTCCGTGGAGATGGCCGACGCCGACTGGCACCTGGTGCGCAACACCCCGAAGGTCACCAGCTTCGTGGGGGCCAACAAGAAGCGGCCCACGCCCCTGACGGACGAGGAAGTCCGCCAGATCATGCACCACACCGAAGAGACCCAGGAGAAGCCCAAGCCTAAATACCACTTTGAGAAGGGCGAAAAGGTCCGTATCATAGACGGCCCCTTCGCCAATTTCGAAGGGGATGTGGACGAGATCCACGAAGAGCGCTCCACCATCAAGGTGATGGTGACGGTGTTCGGTCGCAGCACCCCCGTGGAGCTCGACTTCATCCAGGTCGAAAAGCGCTGACGCCCTTTTCGCACCCTTTAAGGCGGCCGTCGCCGGCATTCGCCGGAATCAGTCGCGGGAGAACAAGACATGGCTAAGAAGATCACTGGATACATCAAGCTGCAGCTGCCCGCAGGCGAGGCCACCCCGGCCCCTCCCGTCGGTCCTGCGCTCGGCCAGCACGGCGTCAACATCATGGAGTTCGTGAAGCAGTTCAACGCGAAGTCCGTCAGCGCCGTCGAGAAGGGCACCACCCTGCCCGTCGTCATCACCGTCTTCGCCGATCGCAGCTTCAGCTTCATCCTGAAGACCCCGCCCGCCGCCGTGCTGATCAAGAAGAAGCTTGGCCTGGCCAAGGGCAGCGCCACCCCCAACAAGGAGAAGGTCGGCAAGATCACCATGGCTGAGCTCGCCGAGATCGCCAAGGTGAAGATGCCCGACCTCACCGCCGGCAGCCTCGAGGCCGCCGTCCGCTCCATCGCCGGCTCCGCCCGCTCCATGGGCGTCGACGTCATCGACTAGACTACCCTTTCCCGCCCGGGCCTCGCGCCCGGGCGGGCTGCACTTCATTGGAAAGCCGCGACGTGCGGCGATCCCGGCCACCGCGACCGTCATCGCGGGAGATCGTTCGAATGGAGCCAATATGGCCAAACCTGGAAAGAAGTACCGGGCTGCCGCGGCCAAGATCGAAGATCGCCTCTACGAGCTGCGGGACGCGCTCACCGTCGTGAAGGACATGGCTTTTGCCAAGTTCGACGAGACGGTGGAAGTCCACATGCGACTCGGAGTGGATCCCCGGCATGCGGACCAGATGGTCCGTGGCACCATCGTCCTGCCCCACGGAACGGGCAAGACCATGCGTGTGGCGGTGATCGCGGGCGGCGAGAAGATCAAGGAAGCGGAAGCTGCGGGCGCCGAGATCGTGGGCGGGGATGAGCTGGTCGAGAAGATCGCCGGCGGATTCCTCGACTTCGATGCCCTCGTCGCGACCCCCGACATGATGAAGGGCGTCGGTCGACTGGGCAAAGTGCTCGGACCCCGAGGCCTCATGCCCAACCCCAAGACCGGCACCGTGACCTTCGATGTGACGAAGGCCATCAAGGAGATCAAGGCTGGCAAGGTGGAATACCGCGTCGACAAGACCGGCATCATCCACGCGCCCGTCGGCAAGCTCTCCTTTGGCGTGCAGAAGCTCGAAGAGAACGCCAAGGCGCTCATCGATGCCGTGCACAAGGCCAAGCCGCCTGCGGCGAAGGGCAAGTATGTGAAGACGATGTATATCGCCTCCACGATGGGCCCCTCCGTCACCCTCAACACCACAGTCGTTGAGAAGTAGGAGGCTGACCATGGAAAAGACCAAGAAATACGCCGAAGTCGCCGTGCTCAAGGAGACCTTCGCGTCCGCCACCTCGGCGGTCGTGATCGAATTCAAGGGGCTCGTGGTCGGGAAGGACACCGCCTTCCGCAAGAGCGTCCGCGAGAGCAAGGCCCAGTACCGTGTCAGCAAGAACACCCTGCTCCGCCTGGCCGTGAAGGACACCTCCTTCGAAGCCCTGGGCGGCTCCTTCAAGGGCGCCAGCGCCATCGCCACCACCAGCGCTGACGTCATTGCCCTGGCGAAGGCTGTCAACGGCTTCCTGAAGGACAATCCCGCCGCGACCTTCAAGGCCGGCATCATGGACGGCAAGTCCATCGACGCGAAGCAGCTGCAGGCCCTGGCCGAGCTCCCGAGCCGCGATGTCCTGCTGAGCAAGCTGCTCTACCTCATGAAGTACCCCATCTCCGGTCTGGCGGTCGTCCTCGAGGGCATCCGCAAGCAGAAGGCCGGCGAGTAGTACCCAACCCCGAATCCTTAACCCAATTTTCGAATTTTAGGAGACCATCATGGCTCTCACTGCCGATCAGCTCATCGCTGAAATCGAAACCATGACCGTCCTCGACCTGGCCAACCTGGTCAAGGCCCTTGAGGATCGCTTCGGCGTTTCCGCCGCCGCCATGGCCGCCCCCGCCGCTGGCGCTGGCGCCCCTGCCGCCGCTGTCGAGGAACAGACCGAGTTCAACGTCATCCTCCTCGAGGCTGGCGCCAACAAGCTGAACGTCATCAAGGCGGTCCGCGAGATCGTTGCGGGCCTCGGCTTGAAGGAAGCCAAGGACCTCGTTGACGGCGCTCCCAAGGCCGTCAAGGAAGGCATCGCGAAGGACGAGGCTGCCAAGATCAAGGAAAAGCTCGAAGCGGCCGGCGCCAAGGTCGAAGTCAAGTAGCTTTTTCTTCAGCAATAACGCAAAGCGTAGGGTGTGTCCCACACCTTACGCTTTGCGACTTTGTCTGGATATGGTACGATTATTCCTTCCGCCCGGATTCCCGGGTGGACCTCGACCCTTCAAAGGCCCCTGGTTGCCAAACGCCCGCCGTCGTAGCGCACTCCTCGTTTCTGGGCCAGTCCTTCCACCTTCCGGTGGCGGGGTGGCCATCGGTGCGTACCTGCGCGTCTCGCGTATCAGCATTTGAAATCCCGACCCGGGGCCACGGCCCTGGGACAAAGCCGTCTTTGCCCAAGGCCCGCAGCTCTGCAATACCCCGCCGCGTGCCGTCCATAGAAGGTTCCGCCAACTTCATCTGGAGCGAACCATGAGTGTTCAGCAGAACATCTACCGCCAGCGCCTTGACTTCTCGAAGATCGCGTCCAAGGTTCCTATCCCGAACCTGATCGATATCCAGAAGCGGAGCTACGACGAATTCCTGCAGATGAACCTGCTGCACAGTGAGCGGGAGCCCCGCGGCCTCAAGGCCGTGTTCGAGTCCATGTTCCCCGTGCAGAACGGCAAGAACCCCGACGGCACCGACGCCACCCTCGAGGTCGAGTTCCTCGACTACACCGTGGGCCACTGGGCCTGCAAGTGCGAGAAGTACCTGGGCCTGGAGCACCTCCGCACCCAGTGCAAGCACTGCAGCCACAGCATCGTGTCGGACCACCCGAAGGACCCCACGGTGGACTGCCCCAAGTGCGGCACCCGCAACAAGAACGCCGCCACCATCTGCGACGTGTGCCAGGAACCCGTCTCCATGAAGCAGAAGATGGGCATGGACGAGTGTGTCGAGCGCGGCTCCACCCTCGCCGCCCCCCTGAAGATCCGGGTGCGCCTCAACCAGTTCGACCGTGACGACAAGGGCAACCGCCGCTTCAAGCAGAGCCAGGACTCCGAAGTCTACTTCGGCGACCTGCCGATCATGACCGACCGCGGCACCTTCATCATCAACGGCACCGAGCGTGTGATCGTAAGCCAGCTGCACCGCAGCCCCGGCGTGTTCTTCAGCATCTCTTCCGACAAGAGCCTCTACAGCGCCCAGATCATCCCCTACCGCGGCTCCTGGATCGAGTTCGAGCTGGACGCCAAGGGCCTGCTCTACGCCCGCATCGACCGCAAGCGCAAGTTCCTCGGCGCCACCTTCATGCGCGCCCTGGGCCTGTTCAGCGAGGCTCTCAACGGCAACGAGCAGATGCTCCGCCACTTCTATACCCCGGCCACCTTCTTCCTCAAGAAGGGCAAGCTCAGCGTCGCCGTGGGCGAGCACCTCCAGGGCAAGAAGACCGACGAGGACGTGAAGCACCCCAAGACCAAGGAAGTGCTCCTGCCCAAGGACAAGAAGATCACCCGCCGCCTCCTCGAGCAGCTCGAGAAGGCCGGCGTCAAGGACGTGTCGGTGCCCCGCGAGATGCTGGACGGCGCCGTGCTCCTGCAGGACATCGTCAACATGAACACCGGCGAGGTGCTCATGGAGGCGAACGAGCCCTTCGTCCAGACCCACCTCGAGATGTTCCTGGCCAATGACATCGCTTCCTTCGATGTCTGCTTCCCCGAGGCGGACGCCACGGGCAAGGTCTTCTCCGAGACCCTGGCCAAGGATCACACTGAGGACAGCGAAGAGGCCGCCAAGGAGCTCTTCAAGAAGATCCGGCCCGGCGAGCCCGCCACCCTGGAGTCCAGCAAGAAGCTGCTCTTCGGCATGTTCTTCGATCCCCAGAAATACGACCTCAGCAAGGTGGGTCGCCACAAGATCAACGCCAAGCTGGACCTGAAGACGGACCTCGACTTCCGCACCCTCGGCACCGATGACTTCGTCCGCACCGTGCACTACCTGCTGCGCCTGAAGAAGTACGACACCACCCGTCAGGACATCGGCGAGGTCGCCCCCGTCCGCGCGGACGACATCGACCACCTGGGCAACCGCCGCGTGCGGTCCGTGGGCGAATTGCTCGAGAACGGCTTCCGGGTCGGTCTCGTGCGCGTGCAGCGGGCCATCAAGGAAAAGTTCAGCATCGCGCAGGACCCCAACAGCCCCCTGCAGGCCCACGACCTGATCAACAGCAAGCCGGTGATCGCGGCCATGAAGGAGTTCTTCGGCAGCAGCCAGCTCTCCCAGTTCATGGACCAGACCAACCCGCTGTCCGAGATCACCCACAAGCGCCGCCTGTCAGCCCTCGGACCGGGCGGCCTCAGCCGCGACCGCGCGGGCTTCGAGGTGCGCGACGTGCACACCTCTCACTACGGCCGCATCTGCCCCATTGAGACGCCTGAAGGTCCGAACATTGGCCTCATCAGCTCGCTCTCCTGCTATGCCCGCATCAACGAGTTCGGCTTCATCGAGAGCCCCTACCTCAAGATCGAGAACGGCCGCATCGTCCACTTCGCCAAGGTCACCAGCGTGGGCGACTCGAAGCTGGGCTACATGGAAGTGGTCCGCCTCGAGGACCTCGACGCCGAGAACAAGAAGCTCGAGAAGGCCGGCAAGCGCCCCGCCAAGTACGAGCACCACGCCTTCTACCTCTCCGCGTGGGAAGAGGACAACCACGTCATCGCCCAGGCCAACGTCAAGGTGGACCAGGACGGGATGATCCAGGACGAGGACGTGACCGTGCGTTACGCCGGCGAGACCAAGATCGTCTCCCGCGACAAGGTCACTCTCATGGATGTCAGCCCCAAGCAGGTGGTCTCCGTGGCCGCCTCGCTGATTCCCTTCCTCGAGAACGATGACGCGAACCGTGCCCTCATGGGCGCGAACATGCAGCGCCAGGCCGTGCCCCTGATCCGCACCGAGGCCCCCATCGTGGGCACCGGCATGGAGTACGTGGCCGCCAAGGACTCCGGCGCCTGCGTGGTCTGCCGCCGCTCCGGCATCGTCGAGACCGTGGACGCCAACCGCATCGTGGTGCGCGTCGAGGACGATCCCGAGACCGAGGGCATCGAATCCGGCGTGGACATCTACACCCTGGTGAAGTTCGCCCGCAGCAACCAGAACACCTGCCTCAACCAGACCCCTCTCGTGAAGAAGGGCGAGTATGTGACCGCCAACCAGATCCTCGCGGACGGTCCCTGCACCGACCACGGCGAGCTGGCCCTGGGTCGCAACCTGGTCGTGGCCTACATGCCCTGGCGCGGCTACAACTTCGAGGACGCGATCCTGATCTCCGAGCGCGTGGTGAAGGAAGACCTCTACACCACCATTCACATCGAGGAGTTCGAGGTCCACGCCCGCGACACCAAGCTGGGTCCTGAAGAGATCACCCGCGACATCCCCCAGGTCCGCGAGGAAGCCCTCAAGAACCTCGATGACAGCGGCATCATCCGCACCGGTGCCACCGTCAAGCACGGCGACATCCTGGTGGGCAAGGTCACCCCCAAGGGCGAGACCATCCTCTCCCCCGAGGAGAAGCTGCTCCGCGCCATCTTCGGCGAGAAGGCCAGCGATGTGAAGGACGCCAGCCTCACCGTGCCCCCGGGCATCGAGGGCACCGTCGTGGACATCAAGGTCTTCACCCGCAAGGGCCAGGAGAAGGATCTCCGCACCCAGCAGATCGAGCGCGACCAGATGGCCAAGTGGGAGAAGGATCTCTCCGACGAAGAGCGCATCATCCGCGCCGAGGCCAAGAAGAAGGTCGTCACGCTGCTGAAGGGCAAGGAGCTCGACGAGATCCTCACCGACGACAAGGGCAAGGAACTGCTGCCCAAGGCCAAGAAGCTCACCCAGAACATGCTGGAGGCTGTGCCTTACCACCGCTTCCGCCAGGTCTCGGTGGCCGCCGCCAAGAACCGCATCAACGCCGAGGTGCTGGACATCCTCGACAAGACCGAGAGCCAGCTCAAGGTCCTGCGCGACATCCTGAACGAGCGCATGGAGCGCCTGCTCAAGGGTGACGAGCTGATGCCCGGCGTCCTCAAGACCGTGAAGTGCTACGTGGCCGTGAAGCGCAAGCTGCAGGTCGGTGACAAGATGGCCGGCCGCCACGGCAACAAGGGCGTGGTCAGCCGCATCCTCCCCGTGGAGGACATGCCCTACCTGCCCGATGGCCGCCCCGTCGACATCGTGCTGAACCCCCTCGGCGTGCCTTCCCGTATGAACATCGGCCAGGTGCTCGAGTGCCACCTTGGCTGGGCCGGCAAGACCCTCGGCGTCCACTTCTCCACCCCCGTTTTCGACGGCGCCCGGGAAGCGGACATCAAGAAGTACCTGGTCCAGGCCTGGGAGAAGAACAACAAGCTGGGACCTGATGTCACCGGCAAGACCATGCTCTTCGACGGCATGACCGGCGAGGCCTTCGAGCAGCCCGTAAACGTGGGCTGTGTCTATATGCTTAAGCTGCACCACCTTGTGGACAACAAAATCCACGCCCGGAGCATTGGACCCTACAGCCTCATCACCCAGCAGCCCCTCGGCGGCAAGGCCCAGTTCGGCGGCCAGCGCTTCGGTGAGATGGAAGTCTGGGCCCTCGAAGCCTACGGCGCCGCGCACGTGCTGCAGGAGCTCCTCACCTACAAGTCCGACGACATGCATGGCCGCACCCAGATCTACCAGGCCATCATCAAGGGCGAGACCATCAAGGAGCCCGGCCTGCCCGAGAGCTTCAACGTGGTGAAGAAGGAACTCAACGCGCTCTGCATCGATGTCGAGATGCTCACCCGCGAAGAGCTGGACCCTGGCATGGCGGAGGAAGAACCCGCTGCCTTCTCCATCGAAGGCTGATCTCCTTCCGCATCCGTTTCCGACGAATCCCGAGAGGTCTCTATGTATCCTGAGCAGCAAAACATCAACGCCTACGAGTGCATCCGCGTGACCCTGGCCAGCCCGGACAAGATCCGGTCCTGGTCGAAGGGCGAGGTCACGAAGCCCGAGACGATCAACTACCGCAGCCTGAAGCCCGAGCGGGATGGTCTCTTCTGCGCCCGCATCTTCGGACCCGTGAACGACTGGGAATGCCTCTGCGGCAAGTACAAGCGGCAGAAGTTCAAAGGCGTCACCTGCGACAAGTGCGGCGTCGAAGTCACCAAGAAGTCCGTGCGTCGCGAGCGCATGGGCCACATCCAGCTGGCGAGCCCCGTCAGCCACGTGTGGTTCTTCAAGGGCGTGCCCAGCCGCATCGGCTACCTGCTGGATATCCCCCTCAAGGACCTCGAGCGGGTGCTCTACTTCGAGGCCTATGCGGTCACCAACGGCGGCCGCACCGGCTTCAACCACAACCCGCAGACCAACAGCTGCTACTGGAAGATCAGCCTCGACGAGAAGATCCTGCCGACCTCCGGCGGCGGCCTGCTCCTGAACCGGGCCAACCAGGATGCCGCCCCTGACGGCAGCGTCATCAAGCGGTTCATCTACGACGGGGTCCAGCGCTACATGACCCTGCTGCCCGGCGACATCCTGGCCGAGGATCTCATCCGCGACCTGCGGCTGCAGAACCCGACCGCCGACTTCCAGGCCCAGATGGGTGCCGAAGCGATCAAGGAACTGCTCAAGCTTCTCTCTCAGGAGGCCTTTGCCCCCGAGGTCGACCAGCTGGTCGAGAAGCTCGGCAACGACAAGCGGGGCGCCACGCTCCTCACCAAGCTCATGGAAGGGCTCTCCCGCGGTCGGCTCATCGGCGTCGAGCTGCTGGCCTACAAGCTGCGCTGGCAGATGCTGCTCGAGACCTCCAGCCAGAAGCGCAGCAAGATCGCCAAGCGCCTCAAGGTCACCGAGTCCTTCGTCCGCTCCGGCAACAAGCCCGAGTGGATGATCCTCGACGTGATTCCCGTGCTGCCCCCCGAGCTGCGCCCCTTGGTGCCCCTCGACGGCGGCCGCTTCGCCACCTCCGATCTGAATGACCTCTACCGCCGGGTGATCAACCGGAACAACCGCCTCAAGAAGCTCCTGGAACTCAAGGCTCCCGACGTCATCGTGCGCAACGAGAAGCGCATGCTGCAGGAAGCCGCGGATGCGCTCTTCGAGAACGGCAAGCGCGGTCGTCTCCTGCGCGGCGTCAGCAACCGCCCCCTGAAGTCCCTCAGCGACGCCCTCAAGGGCAAGCAGGGCCGGTTCCGCCAGAACCTGCTCGGCAAGCGCGTGGACTACTCGGGCCGCTCCGTCATCGTCGTGGGTCCCGACCTCAAGCTGCACCAGTGCGGCCTGCCCAAGAAGATGGCCCTGGAGCTGTTCAAGCCCTTCATCTTCAACCGGCTCGAGCACAAAGGCTATGCCGCCACCATCCGCCAGGCCAAGGAAATGGTCGAGGAAGGCCGTCCCGAGGTCTGGGACGTGCTGGAAGAGGTCATCAAGGACCACCCGGTCCTGCTGAACCGCGCCCCGACCCTCCACCGCCTCGGCATCCAGGCCTTCCAGCCGGTCCTGGTTGAAGGCAAGGCCATCCGTCTGCACCCCCTCGTCTGCACCGCCTTCAACGCGGACTTCGACGGTGACCAGATGGCCGTCCACGTGCCCCTCAGCCCCATGGCCCAGATCGAGGCCAAGGTGCTGATGATGTCCACCCAGAACATCCTCAACCCCGCCAACGGCCGACCCAACGTCGTGCCCAGCCAGGACATCGTGCTCGGCGGCTACTACCTGACCAAGAAGCGCGTCGGCCGCAAGGGCGAGGGCATGGTCTTCGGGAACGTCAATGCCGTGGTCGCCGCCCATGAGGCTGGCGTGGTGGATACCCACACCATCATCCAGCTTCGCTACACCGGCGAGTGGGTGGACACCGAGGCCTGGCACGCGAAGGACCCCAAGAAGAACTCCGAGCAGGAAGTCTTCGAGGCCCCCGCCGAGGTCGTGAAGGACCAGATCAAGACCACCACGGTCGGTCGCGTGCTCTTTAACCGCGCCCTGCCTGCCGAGCTGCCCTTCATCAACGGCCTGCTCAAGAAGGAGGGCCTGCTCTCCCTCGTGAACCGCGCCTACAAGCTGAACGGACCCGAAGTCACCATCCGCATGCTGGACGCCATGAAGGACACCGGCTTCCAGTGGGCGATGCGCGCGGGTGTGTCCGTGGGCATCGACGATCTGGTCGTGCCTGAGTCCAAGGGGAAGCTCCTCAAGAAGGCGCAGGAAGAAGTCCGCGCCATCGAGAAGGAAGCCTACGAGGGCCGCCTCGATTCCTCCACCCGCTACAACAAGATCCTGCAGGTGTGGGGCGAGACCAGCGACAAGGTCGCCGGCGACATGATGAAGGAGCTGGAGAAGCGCAACGAAACCGGCAACTTCCTCAACTCCATCTACATCCTCGCCGACTCCGGCGCCCGTGGTTCCAAGACCCAGATCCGCCAGGTTGCCGGCATGCGTGGCCTCATGGCTCGCCCCAGCGGCGACATCATTGAGACCCCGATCACGGCCAACTTCAAGGAAGGCCTCTCCGTCCTCGACTACTTCATCTCGACCCACGGCGCCCGCAAGGGCCTCGCGGACACCGCGCTGAAGACGGCCGATTCCGGCTACCTCACCCGCAAGCTGGTGGATGTGGCCCAGGACGTCATCGTCAACGAGGATGACTGCGAGACCATCAGCGGCATCGAGGTCGAGGCCATCGTGAACAACGACGGCACCATCCGGGCGCGCCTGCGCGACCGCATCATGGGCCGCGTATGCCTCGAGGACATCGTGGATCCCTACGATGCCGCCAAGGCGATCGCTCCGGCGGGCACCCTGATCTCCGAAGAGCTGGCGTTCAAGATCGAGACCAGCGGCATCGCCAAGGTCAAGATCCGCTCCACCCTCACGTGCGAAGCTCGGCGCGGCATCTGCGCCAAGTGCTACGGTCTCAACCTGAGCAGCGGTCGTCGCGTGGACCTCGGCGAGGCAGTTGGCGTCATCGCTGCCCAGTCCATCGGTGAACCCGGCACCCAGCTGACCATGCGAACCTTCCACGTCGGTGGTGCGGCCAGTCGCGCTTCCGAGAAGAGCACCCACGAGGCCCAGATTGCGGGCGTCGTGAAGTTCGAGGGTCTGGAGAACACCAAGGACCAGAAGAAGACAGTCGTCAACCGCAAGGGCGAGACCGTGGCCCTCACCCGCAACGGCTATGTCTTGGTCACTGACGAGGACGGCAACGAGCGCGAGCGGTACAAAGTCACCTCCGGCGCCATCCTCAAGGTCAAGGACAAGGAAGCGGTCGAGCCCCGCACCGTGCTCGCCGAGTGGGATCCCTACAATGACGTGCTGCTCACAGAAGTGGGCGGTGTCGCGGACTTCAAGGAATTCGAGCTCAACGCTTCCTACCAGGAAGAGAAGGATCCGATCTCCGGCAACTTCCGCAAGAAGGTCATCGACCCCACCGACGACAAGATCCACCCCCACATCAACGTCAAGGGGGACAACCACAAGGTGCTCAAGCGCTACAACATCCCCACCGGCGCCTACATCGAAGTGGACGAGGGCCAGGAGCTGCTGCCCGGCGACATCATCGCCAAGACCAGCCGCCAGCAGGCCAAGACCAGCGACATCACGGGCGGCCTGCCGCGCGTCACCGAGCTGTTCGAAGGCCGCAAGCCCAAGGATCCCGCGATCATCAGCGAGGTCACCGGCATCGTGAAGTATGGCAACCGCGTCCGCGGCAGCCAGAAGGTCACGGTCGAGGCTGAGACGGGCGAGAAGGGTGAATACCTGATCCCCCGCGGCAAGCACATCCAGGTCCAGGACGGCGACGAGATCCGCGCCGGCGAGAAGCTCACCGAGGGCGCAGTCAGCCCCCATGATCTGCTCAAGGTCCAGGGCGACCGTGCCCTGCAGGCCTTCCTCGTCAACGAGGTCCAGGAGGTCTATCGGGCCCAGGGTGTGTTCATCAACGACAAGCACATCGAGGTCATCATCCGCCAGATGATGCGCTGGGTCCTGATCACCGACGTGGGCGACACCCCGCTCATCGTCGAGGAGAAGGTCGACAAGCACCGGTTCAAGGAGATCAACGAGCAGGCGCTCAAGGACGGCGGCCAGCCCGCCACCTGCGAGTCCCTCCTGCTCGGCATCACCAAGGCCGCCCTGACGTCGGAGAGCTTCATCTCCGCCGCCAGCTTCCAGGAGACCACCCGCGTCCTCACCGAGGCCGCGCTTGAAGGCCGCGTGGACTACCTGCGCGGGCTCAAGGAGAACGTCATCCTGGGTCGCCTGATCCCGGCTGGCACCGGCATGGCCCACTACCGCAACCTGGAGATCGAGGAGGGCGAGTATCCCGAGCCCAGCCTCAACGAGTTCCAGGGCGGCGAGGACTTCGACGACGAATACGCTCGCATGGCCCAGCACGTCGAAGAGCTGCAGGGCATGACCGAGATCGATGGCGAAGACCTTTAGGCGCAGGTCATACGAAGATAAAACGGCCCGCTTCGGCGGGCCGTTTTACTAGGAAGGGGCGATCCCGCCCCTTCCGCATGGCTAGAATTGTGCTGTGATGGAGAGCCTCCGTCAGTGCCTGGGCCGTTTCCAGGCTCGTTTCCGGACGGCTCGGATTCCAGGAGTGACCGCATGCGACGAAATCACTGGGCGACCCTCTTGGTGACCGCCAGTCTCTGGCTGAGTGGACCTGGATGCCTCACCGCGCAGGCTCCGCCCCCCTACACCCGCACTCTGGAGACCTACACGGTGCCGGATGTGGTGCTGGTCAACCAGGACGGCGCCAAGGTGAAGCTCAAGGCCCTGCTGGACTCCGGCGAGCCCGTCATCCTGGACTTCATCTTCGGCACCTGCACCACCATCTGCCCGGTCCTGTCCGCCGGCTATGCCAACCTCCAGACAAAGCTGGGGGCCGGTCCCTCGAAGGTCCACCTCATCTCGGTCTCCATCGACCCCGAGAACGACACGCCGAAGGTGATGCGCGACTACCTCAAGCGCTACCGGGCCAAGCCGGGCTGGGAGTTCTTCACGGGCCGCCGGGAGGACATCGACAAGGTCATGAATGCCTTCAACGCCTACATCCCGAACAAGATGTCGCACTACCCCCTGACGCTGATCCGGGACCCCAAGACCGGGAAGTGGATCCGCATCTTCGGCATGATGAGCTCCTCCGAGTTTGTGGCTGAGTGCCGGAAGGCGGGTGTCCTGTGAGCGGCTGGCGATCGATCCCCTTGCTTTCGCGCCTCCTGGCAGGCGCCTTCGGGCTCCTGCTCCTAGCCGCGCCCGCCGTGGCTGCTCCCCCGGACAAGACCAAGGCCGGGACCGTCGCGGGCCTGCCCGCCGACAAGGCCCTTGCCTTGGGCGAGCGCATGTACCGCCTGGGCATCCTGCCCTCGGGTGAGTCCATGCCCTCGGTGGTGAACGGCGATGTGCCAGTGGAAGGCACCGCCTTCTCCTGCAGCAGCTGCCACCTTCGCGGGGGGCTGGGCTCCTGGGAGGGGGGCATCGTCACCCTGCCCACCAACGGTGCCCGGCTGGCCATCCCCCGCTACTGGAAGTTCCCGAACCTGAGCCTCGAGGAGCGCCGCGAGCTCAAGCTCCAGAACCCCGCCGCCCGCCCGGCCTACACCGACGAGACCCTGGCGCACCTGCTGCGCACCGGCCGGGATCCCAGCGGCTACGACATGCACTCCGTCATGCCCCGCTACCACCTCAGCGACCCGGACATGGCCATCCTCATCCACTACCTGCGCAACCTCTCGGCGCGCCACTCTCCGGGCGTCGTGGGCGACACCCTCCGCTTCGCCACGGTCATCGCGCCCGGGGTGAGCGAGGACGACCAGCAGGCCATGCTGGTGCCCCTGAACAACTACGTCGCCCGCCACAACCAGTTCTCGGCGGGCTTTGGCAACCGGATGTACTTGGGCGTTGGCGGCAACGAGATGAGCGGCGCATACCGCAAGCTCGCCCTGTCCGTGTGGCGCCTGACCGGTCCGCCGGAGACCTGGGAAGCGCAGCTCGACGCCTTCCTGGTCAAGGAGCCGGCCTTCGCCCTGCTGGGAGGACTCGCTCCGGGCGACTGGAAGCCCATCCACGCCTTCTGCGAGCGTGCGCAGCTGCCCTGCCTCTTTCCCATCACGGACCTGCCCGTCGTCTCGGACAGCGACTGGTATACCCAATACTTCTCCAGGGGCTACTACCAGGAGGGGCAGGCCGCCGCCCGCTACCTGCATGGGTTGGATGACCCGAACCCGGCCCGGAAGCTCCTTCAGGTCGTGCAGGACAGCCCGGAGGGCAAGGCCCTGGCCCAGGGCTTCCGCGACACCTGGACCGAGCTGGGCCAAGCCGCCGTTCCGGAGATCACACTGCCCGAGGGCAAGCCCCTCGCCCCCGCGGCCCTGGAGGAACTGCTGGCCCGGGAGAAGCCTAGCACCGTGCTCCTCTGGACCGGTGCCAGCGCCTTCCCCGCCCTGACGGCGCTGACCAAGGGCGCCACGGGCGCCTTCCTGTCGGCCCGCCTGCTTGGCAGCCAGCTGACCAGCCTGCCCGAGCCGGTCCGCACCCAGGTCTGGATCACCTATCCCTACCGGGAGCCCAACCTGGAACCCAAACACTCCCTCTATGCCGATACCCTCCTGGGTGGACTGACGCAGCGCCACCCGGAGACCCGGATCTCGACCCGGACCTATGCCCTGGTCCAGATCCTCCGGCAGGCGCTCATGGACATGGACCGGCACTTCTACCGGGACAACCTCCTCGACCGCATCGGCATGCAGCGGGACCAGATCCTGCCGGACTACCTGCGGCTGAGCTTCGGCCCCGGCCAGCGCTATGCCTCCAAGGGCTGCTTCATCATGCAACTGGGCCCCGGTCCCTCCCCTTCGCTCATCCGGAAGAGCGAGTGGGTGATCCATTAGAATCGTGAACGGGATGAGGTGCTCATGCGTGCGATGAACCAGGGCTGGTCACGGTTGCTGCTTGGCGTGGTGGTCCTCGGCCTGGCCCTGCTGGGCCTGGGCTGCAAGGACCTGGTCGAGGCACCCACCTCGCTGGTCTACGCCACCAACCCTGCCAGCCACGTGGTCGGTGTCACCATCATCCCGAACAAGCCGACCGCCTCCGGTGGGGCCATTGATTCCTACGCGGTCAGTCCCTCGCTGCCCACGGGCCTGAGCCTGGACACCAAAACCGGGATCATCTCCGGCACCCCCTCCGCGATCACGGCCACCGCCAGCTACACCGTGACGGCCACCAATGTCACGGGCAGCACCACCGCCAGCCTGTCCATCACGATCACGGACATGGCGCCCTCGGACCTGACCTACAGCGCCAATCCGGCTGTCTATTCGCAGGGCACCGCCATTCCCGCCAACAGCCCGACCAGTGCGGGCGGGGCCGTGCTGTCCTACAGCGTGAGCCCGACCCTGCCGTTGGGCCTGAGCCTGAACACCACGACGGGCGAGCTTTCCGGGACGCCCACCGCCGTCACGGCCACGGCCAGCTACACCGTAACCGCCAGCAACAGCGGCGGCAGCACCTCGGCCAGCCTCACCATCACCGTGGATGGCCCCGCCCTCACCATCACCACCCAGCCGACCAGCCAGTCCATCCTGGTGGGCCAGACGGCCCTCTTCAGCGTCACGGCCGCAGGTTCTGGAACCCTCAGCTACCAGTGGCTGAAGGGTGGTGTGGCCATTGCCGGCGCGACCTCCTCCTCCTACACGACCCCCGCCGCGGTCCTCGCCGACGATGGCACCGTCTACAGCGTGCAGGTCTCGGACAGCTATGGCGGCACGGTCACCAGCAATTCCGCCCTGCTCAACGTGACCTCCATTGCTGCCGGTCCCGGCACCTCCATCGCCACCGGCAGCCTGGTTGCTGCCCGGGCCTTCCACACTGCGACCCTGCTCAGCACCGGGGATGTGCTCATCACCGGGGGCAAGAACGCCTCCAGCTCCCTCCCGTCTGCCGAGTACTACGACACCGCTGCGGGCACCTTCAGCACCGAAGGGAACCTCAGCGTCCCCCGCTACAACCACACTGCGACCCTCCTGGCTGACGGCAGGGTCCTCATCATCGGCGGCGTCAGCTTTGCCACGACCCTGGCCAGTGCCGAGATCTACGATCCCGCCACGGGCCTCTTCACGGCCACAGGCAGCCTGCTGGCGGCCCGCTCGGACCATACCGCCACCCTGCTTGGCAGCGGCAAGGTGCTGGTGGTCGGTGGCCGGGATCTCACGGCTTATCCCGCCACGGCCGAGCTTTGGGACCCCGCCACGGGCGTCTTCACCGCCACCACGGGAGCGCCCATCAGCCCCCGGGCCACCCACACCGCCAGCCTCCTCGCCAGCGGCAAGGTCCTCCTCGCCGGCGGCTACCGCGCCAGCGCCCTGGCCACGGCCGAACTCTACGACCCGACCGCTGGCACCTTCACGGCGACGGGCAGCCTGAACGTCGCGCGGGCCTACCAGACCGCCACCACCCTCGCCAACGGCAAGGTGCTCGTTGTCGGCGGGGCTGCCACGGGCCTCGCCGAGCTCTACGACCCGACCGCGGGCACCTTCGCCACCACGGGGAGCCTGCTCATCGCCCGGGCCAGCTGGCACGCGGCAGCCCTCCTGCCCTCAGGCAAGGTCCTCATCGCCGGCGGGCTTGGCACAGGCACCCCCGCAGTGCTGCTTTCAGAGACCGAACTCTTCGATCCCGCCACGGGACTCTTCACCTCCACTGGCAGCCTGACCACGGGCCGGGAAGCCCACACCGCCACGACCCTGGCGACGGGCAAGATCCTCCTGGTGGGAGGCGCGGGCGCCGGCTACCTCACCAGTGCCGAGCTCTACTTCTGACGCAGCGCCCCGAGTAGGCGAGCACGCTCCGAGGCCCGGAACCCCCCTTCCGGGCCTCGAGGCGTACGCCCACACCAAATTACGTAGTTCCTACCTAGCCAATGGGTAGAACTACCCATACCCAGAACCCGGTAATCAATCGAGCATGGTGTCTACTAAGTTTTTCTACTTACTTGGCCCAGGGTCCTGACGACCTGATGGGCTTTTGTTTCATGATTCCAGTTCCGGTTTATCACACCGAGACATCCTTTATAGCCCCTGAGTTCCCCATTTTTCAGGAAGAGGTGCAGCATGCAAAGCAGGTTAAAGAAATTGCTAGGTCTGGCAGTCACGCTGTTTGCGGGTTTTGGCCTGCAGACGCAGGCGCAGGAGGTGGCCAATCGCACGGCGGCTCCCGCCCCCGGCGGCGACCAGGCCGCCATCATCGAGCGGGCCACCCGCCGGGCGGTGCTGAACAATGCCCGGGCGGCAGCGGCAGCGCGGACCAAGGCGGCCTTGGCAGCCAAGGGGGGCAAGATCGACCCCAAGCTGCTGGGTGTGAATCCCGCCGTCAAGAATACGGCCCTGGCCGCCAAGGTCGGCGCCCCGGTCGGTTCTCTGGCCGTGCCCGGCCCCGGCTTCCAGCTGGCGCAGCCTGACTACCTGAACGGCACCGCCAGCAACTGGCACTACACCATGAAGATCAAGAAGTTCGTGGATACGCTGCCGGGTCTGGGTCCAACCAACGCGAACAACCTGGGGAACTACATCCCCGTGGGCGTACCTGACACGGGTAAATTTCCCGGCTCCGACTACTACGAGATTGACGTCGTTGAGTACAGCCAGAAGTTTCACACCGAGTTGAATCCCACCAAGCTGCGCGGCTATGTGCAGCATGGCGCGGCGGGGGTCAACACGGTCTCGGGCGGTGCCTCCAACTACCTTGGCCCTGTCATCCTCGCCCGCCGGGATCGCCCCGTGCGGGTGAAGCTTCGGAACACGCTGCCCACTGGCGCCGCCGGCGATCTGTTCATCCCCGTGGACACCACCATGATGGGCGCCGGCTACGGCCCCCTGGGCAGCAGTGCCCTCGGGACGAAGCTCTACACCCAGAACCGGGCCGAGCTCCACCTCCACGGCGGCCTCAATCCCTGGATCAGCGACGGCACGCCCCACCAGTGGATCACTCCCGCGGGTGAGATCACCAGCTACAAGAAGGGCGTCGCCTTCCAGAACGTGCCCGACATGGGTGCTGGCAGCGCAAATGATAATGATGGCACCGCCACCTACTACTACACCAACCAGCAGAGTGGCCGGTTCATGTTCTACCACGACCACTCCTTCGGGCTCACCCGCCTGAACGTCTACGCCGGTGAAGCCGCAGGCTACCTCATCATGGACCCGGTCGATGACAAGCTTATCAACGCCGGGATTCTGCCCAACAATGGCGGTGGCGTCTACAACTACGGCATCCCCCTCATCATCCAGGACAAGACCTTCGTCGATACCACCACCCTGGGCACCGTCGGCAGCCTGCTGCCTGATGGCTCTCCCGCCACGGATCCCACCTGGGACGTCACCAAGTATGGGGGTGATGGCAGTCTTTGGTATCCGCACGTCTACATGGTGAACCAGAATCCCACGGACATGTCCGGTGCCAATGCCATGGGCCGGTGGGACTACGGCCCGTGGTTCTGGCCCCCGCTGACCGCCGCCGCAGGCCTGGTGCATGGCGCCGAGCCTGTTCCCAATGATCCCAACGGCGCCGAGATCCCCGGCACGCCCAATCCCTCACTGGTGCCCGAAGCCTTCCTGGACACCCCCGTGGTGAACGGCACCGCCTATCCCAAGATCACTGTCCTGCCCCAGGCCTACCGCTTCCGCATCCTGAACGCCGCCAACGACCGTTTCTGGAACCTGAGCTTTTTCAAGGCGGATCCTGCCAACTGGACGGAGGTGGCCATGGTGCCTTCGGCTCCGAATTCGGCTTGGCCCTCCACTTGGCCGACGGATGGGCGCGCCGGCGGCGTGCCGGACCCGGGCACTGCTGGTCCCGACATCATTCAGATCGGCAATGAGAGTGGCTTTCTGCCCGCCCCCGTGGTGATCAAGCCCCAGCCCGTGAGCTACAACTACAACCGCCGCGACATCGTCGTCCTCAACGTGCAGGACAAGTCCCTCTTCCTTGGACCCGCCGAGCGCGCCGACGTGATCGTGGACTTCTCCGGATTCGCGGGCAAAACACTCATCCTCTACAACGATGCTGGAGCCCCCGTTCCGGCCTTCGATGCCCGGCTCGACTACTACACGGGCGATCCTGACCAGCGCGACTCCGGTGGCGCCGACACCACACTGCCTGGTTACGGCCCCAACACCCGGACCATCATGCTCTTCGAGGTGGCCACGGCCACGTCCACGCCTGCAGCACCCTTTAACGTAGATGCCCTGACCGCTGCCTTCACCTCCACGGCCACCTCCAACGGCGCCTTTGCCGAAGCCCAGCACCTGCCCATCGTGCCCCAGATTGCCTACAGCGGCGCCCTGAATAAGACCATCACGAAGGATGTGTTCGTCCGCATCCAGGACAACGCGATCAGGTCATTCCCCTCCATGGAGAACGGCGACCTGATCACGCCCGGCCTCGAGCCCAAGGCCATCCAGGAGCTCTTCGAGCTGGACTATGGCCGCATGAACGCCACCCTCGGCGTAGAGCTGCCCTTCACCAACTTCAACATCCAGACCACCATCCCCCTTGGCTACCAGGATCCCACTACCGAAGTCCTCACGGATGGCACCACCCAGTTCTGGAAGATCACCCACAACGGCGTGGACACGCACCCCGTGCACTTCCATCTCTTCGATGTGCAGATCATCAACCGCGTAGGCTGGGATGGCGCGGTGCGTTTCCCCGAGCCCAATGAGCTCGGCTGGAAGGAAACCGTCAAGATGAACCCGCTGGAAGACATCATTGTTGCCTTCCGGCCCCTGTCTCCCCGGCTGCCCTTCACGCTGCCCCTGAGCCGCCGCTCCCCGAACATCACCTCCCCGGCCAGCGCTTCCATCACGGTGACTAACCCCGCAGATGGCAACCCGCTGGTGATCACCAACACAGCCCTGGACTACGGCTGGGAATACGTGTGGCACTGCCACATCCTCGGTCACGAAGAGAACGACTTCATGCGGCCCCTGGTCCTGAACGTCGCCACCACCGTGCCGGCTTCGGCCTCCGGGCTGACCGCTGCCGTCTCCAGCGCCGGCCTCACCCGCGCTGACCTGGCCTGGTTCGACAACTCCTCGGATGAGACCGGCTTCGCCATCCAGCGCCGCCCGGTCGGCGCCACGCCCTTCGCCACCATCGCCAGCGTGGTTCCCAACGTCCGCAGCTTCAGCGACCTCACGGTCACCCCTGGTTCGCCCTACGAGTACCGCGTTGTCGCTTACAACCAGAAGGGCGAGGCCCTGCCGAGCAACTCGGGCTTCATCAACGTCCCCGTGGCCAAGATCTCTGGGAACGTGGCCAACGGCGCCACCGCCCTGCCCGGAATCATGGTCACCGCCAGCGATGGGCAGGCTGTCTTGACCGACGCCAGCGGCAACTACTTCTTCAACCTCCTGAGCCCCTTCAGCGGCAGCATCACCCCCACCACCGCGCACTACCTCTATGCGCCTACGACCCGCACTTATTCGGCCCAGAGCGCTGACCTGACCGGCCAGAACTTCAATGCCACCCCGGTCATCACCGTCGCGGGTCGGATCCGTCAGGGCAACGGCACCGTAGTCTCGGGTGCCACCATCACCTTCAGCACCGGCGAGACCGCCACCACGGATGCCCAAGGCAACTACAGCGTGGTGCTCACCGCCCCCTACACCGGCACCTTCACCGCCTTCAAGACCGGCTTCTACCTGTCCCCCGTCCTGCGGACCCTCACTGCCGCAACTGCCGATCAGGCGAGCCAGAACTTCACCGCCAGCACCGGCGTCAGAGTCTCCGGCACAATCAGTGTCGGAGCCACCCCGCTGCCTGGAGTCAAGGTTGCCTTCAGCGGCGCCGGTTCGGTGCTCACGGATGCCTCGGGGATCTACACCTACTACGTCTTCCCGAACTATTCCGGGGCCCTGACGCCGTCCCTCGTCGGCTATGCCTTCACTCCGGCGACCCGGAACGTATTCAACGTCACCAATGCCACCGTCCAGAACTTCGCGGCTCGCGTGGTCTATGCCATCTCGGGGCACATCACCTCGAATGGCAACCCCCTGAACAACATCACCGTGAACTTCAGTGGCAACGGCGGCGGCACGGCCACCACCAATGCGGCCGGCTTCTACACCTTCAACGTCAATGCCGGCTATACGGGCACTATCACCCCCACGGCGCGCAACACCGTCTTCAGCCCCGCCTCTGCCACGGTCAGCGCTGCGGCGGCGCCGGTCACCAAGGACTTCATCACGGTCCAGACCATTAACGGCCGGACCACCCGCCTGTCCAACGGGAACAGCGTCGGTGGCGTCACCATCACCTTCACCGGCGCCACCGGGTTCCCCAGCGGTACTGCCACCAGCAGCGGCAATGGCAACTACACCTTCCAGGTCCCCACGGGTTGGCAGGGCACCGTGAAGGCCTCTGGGGGCCTCCTGACCACCTGGACACCCACCTATACCTACACCGCGACCACCCCCGTCCTCACCAACCTGACGGATAACTTCCAGGGCAACTGATCCCACACCCACGGGCGGAGTGATCCGTCCGTGGGGTTCCGGCACCGTTACCCCGCTTCTCCGCACCAAGCCATTGCCGCCATGACCTGGTGAGGGGAGGGACTCGTCCCTCCCTTTGCCTTGTAGAGAGCTATCCCGCACCTGTTCCGCTGTCGCCGATCCCCCAAGGTCTTGCCTGGAGTCCTGCATGTCCCTCCCGAGTCTTCTTCGCCGCGCCACCCGGATGCTTTCGGCCCTTGGCATCGCCGGTCTGGTCCTGCAATTCGCCTGCGGCGGCAGCCACTCCAACCCGCCGCCACCGGCGCCCGTGGCGACGAGCCTGGTGGCCGCGACGAATCCCGTGCCCTTCGGCGGCACCACCAGCATCACGCCGACCTTCAGCAACGGGTCCGGCAGCGTGGACAACGGCATC
>CAIOFF010000021.1 GCA_903857495.1 uncultured Holophagaceae bacterium
AACCTCCGAGTGGGACCGCCCGAGGCGTGCCTAGATGGCACGCCGAAGCGGGACCGGCGAATGGCGAAGCCAGGCGCAGTTCGAGTCACTGGTTTGGTGGGTCGGCGCCGAGAACAGAGAGCGGCCAACCTCCGAGTGGGACCGCCCGAGGCGTGCCTAGATGGCACGCCGAATAAGGCCGGCACACGGCGAAGCCGGGCGCAGTTCGAGTCACTGGTTTGGTGGGTCGGCGCCGAGAACAGAGAGCGGCCTGCCTCCGAGTGGGGCTGCCCCAGGCATGTGTCTCGGACAAGACGAGGCCCCTTTCCTTGGGAAGGGCATCACTCAGCCGCCAGTCAACCGAGGGGCGCTCGTGACGCTCCGCAGGGAAGCCTCTGGTTCACGCCTCGCGTGCTGAAGCGATCCAGCCCTCTTCCGCTTTCGGTCCGGTGCTCCGCTCCGGTTAGCATCCCCAGAAGGGTGTCTGGCCTGGACCCAGAACAGCCGCCCGAGAAAGTCCCCCGATCGGAAATGCCCCACAGAGGTCCCCCTTCCAGAAGGCGCATTTCATTTCCAGGTCCCCTGCCCAACCCACCCAAGCCTGTTGCCCTGGAACTTGAAACCACCCATGAAAACCAGCCGCCAGCATCTTTTCTACCCGATGGTCCTAGGCCTGGCTGGCCTGCTGTTGGCCTGCGGAGGCGCTCGTCCGAGCGAGGCCACCCTGAAGCACAAGGTGGGGCAGATGATGATGGTCGGCTTCAGGGGCACCGCGCTGGAGCCTGCCAACCCCGTGATCGCAGACATCCGGGAGCAGGAGATCGGCGGCATCGTGCTCTACGACCGGGATGTGCCGAGCGGCAGCTCCAGCCGGAACATCTCCAGCCCGGAGCAGCTCAGCGCCCTGGTTCGCGCCTTGAAGGACGCCAACCCCGGCCCGGAACCCCTGCTGATCTCCATCGACCAGGAGGGCGGCCTGGTGGCCCGCCTCAAAGAGAAGTACGGCTTCCCGGCGCCCCCGCCCTCGGCCCAGAGCCTGGGCACCCTCGACGATGTCGCCACCACGGCCCGCTGGGCGGACCTGACCGCCGCAACCCTGAAGGACATGGGGATCAACCTCAATTTCGCGCCCGTGGTCGACCTGAACGTCAACCCGGATTGTCCCGTCATCGGCAGACTCGGGCGGAGCTACGGTCTGGACCCCTCACTGGTGGTGAGACACGCGGGGGTGACCCTGGATCGGTTCCGCAGCCAGGGGATCCTGGGGTGCCTCAAGCACTTCCCCGGACATGGCAGCTCCACGACAGATTCGCATCTCGGTTTCACGGATGTCACCAATACGTGGTCCGAGCTCGAGCTCGAGCCCTATCGTCGCCTCATGGCCCAGGGCAACTGCGACCTGATCATGACGGCCCACATCTTCAACGCGCGCCTGGACGCCACCTATCCGGCCACCCTGTCCCGCACCATCATCGAGGGGTTGCTGAGAGGGCGTCTGGGGTGGCAGGGCGTCGTGATCTCGGATGACATGATGATGGGTGCCATCACGGATCAGTGGGATCTCGAGACGGCCATCGAGGCCTCCATCAACGCCGGTGTGGACATGCTCATCTTTTCGAACAACAACACCGTTGGTTTCGATCCAGAGATCGGGGCCAAGGCCGTCAAGGCCCTGCTTCACCTGGTTGAGACCGGGCGCGTTCCTCAGCAGAGGATCGATGAGTCCTTTCATCGGGTCCTCGCGCTGAAAAGCAAGCTGTAGGCATCCGGCCCCTTGGCACCTGCTTGTGACTACTCATGCGGCTGGGATCAGATGCCGATTTGGGTTTTATCGTCTGCTTTCCCCAGCGGAGCGTGTGGGTGACTCTCTCTGGTAGCCATCGGCCGCGCCGGTGTTGTTCAAAGCTGTCCCTGCTGGGCCGTCCCACGTTGCCGGCAAGTCCCTTGAACCATCCCACGTTGCTTGGTCCACAACGGAATGTCACGGAGGTCTCATGCGCTCGTTTCTCATCCCCGTCCTGGCTGGCTTTGTATCGGTGGCCCTCTGCGCCCAGGAGGGTAAGGCCCAGGCCCAGGCCCTCGTGAAGGAAGGGGTCGCCTTCCTGAAGGCCAACGGCAAGGACAAGCTCCTGATGGAGATCCAGAAGGGGTCTGGCCGCTTCCATGTGAAGCCAGGGAGCACGCTCTACCTGGCCGCCTATGACGCGAATGGCACCGTGTTGGCGCACGGCGCTGATGCGGCCCTGCTTGGGCTCAACCGCCTGAATGTGAAGGACCCGGATGGGGTGCAGTACATCAAGCTGCAGATCGCCGCTGGCCAGAAAAAGGGCGGCGGCTGGGTGGACTTCAAACGCCTGAACCCAGACACCCGCAAGATGGAGGAGAAGACCTCCTACTGCCTGGAGGCGGAGGGTGTGGTCCTGTTTTGTGGCACCTACAAGTCCAAGGCGAACTAAAACGTTCAAGGCTTGAGCAAACCTCCCTTCGGCCTGATAAGGTGCCAAGGAACCGAGGCGGTCCATGGAGCAGGGAGAGGGTAGCCACCAGGCGGGGAAGGGTGGGGGCGCTGAGCTTCGGCGGGTGCTTCAGCCCGAGCTGCTTCGGTCCATGCTCGACGCCACGCACGACCTGATCTATGCCAAGGATGCGGATGGCCTCTACCTGGCCTGCAATGAGGCCTCCGAGCGGCTGGTGGGCCTGCCGGAGGCCGAGCAGATCGGGAAGACGGACCGCGACTTCTTTTCCCCGGAGTTCGCCCAGGCGGTGCTGGAAGATGACCGCGCGATCATGGCCACCGGCCGGGAACGGCGTGTGGAGGCGTGGGTCACCTACCCGGACGGCACGAGGGTGCTGCTGGAGTCGGTCAAGACGCCTTTCTATGGCCCCGACGGCAAGGTCGCCGGGATTGTCGGCGTGTCGCGGGACATCACCCTGCGCAAGCAGGCGGAGGCAGAGCAGAAGCGGCTGCAGGCCGAGGTGGCGCACCTCCAGCGCCTTGAGAGCCTGGGCCAGCTTGCCGGAGGTGTGGCCCATGAAATCAACAATGTCCTGGCTTCCATCATGGCGGCCTCCGAGGTGCTGTTGATGAGAGGGGGCGAAGCGGCTCCCCTCGCCGAGCTCATCCTCCAATCCACCCGCCATGGCCGGGACATCGTGAGGGACCTCGTCGATTTCAGCAGGAAGGACCTGACGGCCACCGTCCTCCTGGACCTCAACGAAGTGGTGCGGCACCAGGCGCAGCTGCTCTCCAGCACCACGCGCCAGAGGATCCGGATCCTGGAGGTCCTGGAAGAGGGCCTGCCCCTGATTCTTGCGGAGGCCGCCGCGCTCTCCAGTGCTGTCCTGAACCTGTGCCTGAACGCGGTGGACGCGATGCCCGAGGGTGGCACGCTCACCCTGCGGACACTGAAAACCTCTGCCGCTGCGGCGCAGCTCTGCGTGGAGGACACGGGTCAGGGCATGACCGAGCAGGTTCGGCTCCGGGCGATAGAGCCCTTTTTCACCACCAAGCCCTTCGGCAAGGGCGCAGGCCTTGGCTTGTCGATGGTCTTCGGGCTGGTCCAGGCGCATGGCGGGACGATGGAGATCGAGAGCTACCCTGGCGTGGGCACGCGGGTTCTCCTGACCTTCCCTGCTGCGCCTGAACCAGACTTGGCCCCCCCGGGGCTGACCGTCCCTTCAGCTGCGGCTCCCGCGAAAATCCGCAGGGTCCTCCTCGTCGATGACGACGCCCTCGTGCGGGAGAGCATTCCCATCCTCCTGGAGTCCATGGGGCACCAGGTTGAGGTGGCCTCCGGAGGCGCGGAGGCCCTCCGGCGCCTGGCGACGGGGGCTGCCGTGGATTGCGTGATCCTTGACCTGAACATGCCCGGCATGACCGGGGAAGAGACGCTGCAGCGCCTCCGCGAGGCCCATCCCGGACTCCCCGTCATCATTGGCTCGGGAGAGATGGACCCGGAGCGATCAGACCACCTCGTGGCCCTGGCGGCGGTGACCCTGCTGCCCAAGCCCTATGGATTTATGGACCTCGAAGCGGTCCTGCGGAACCTTGGCTGAGGCATTCGCGCCTGGTCGGTGGCCCGCGGAGTTGGAGCCTCTACGCGACGGGCTCGAGCTCTGCTGCGTCCTGGACGTGCTCGACCATTACTCGGACCCGGGAGGCTTCGAAGGACCGTCGGGGCATGACCTCCAGGCTGTTGATGCGCCAGCCGAGCTGACCCAGGTGGTTGAGGCCTGACTCGATCTGCTCGGGCAGGGGCTTGGCTGAATTCAGGGGGATCTCGACCACGAGGTACTGGAGATGCGACATGGAACCCTCCTTGCCTGAAGTATCGGTGGCGGGTGTGACGGTCCTGTGCCTTTCCTGTCCCGTGTTGGCCACACGAGAACTTGTTACTACGCCGAAATCGGGCGCTCCCTTCGGCGCCGGGTCCAGCTAACCTCTCGTCAGGATGCGTCAGGAGGTCCGTGCTGCGCGCCCTCCTGCTTGAGAGGGGTACTCGGCTGGCCGAACCCTGAGGATCGGAAGCCACCCCTGCCCTTGCCCTCGCTCACCAAGCCGCCCCCCGGCCTGCCCGGCTGCTCCCTTCGAGGTTCCCATGCTCACGCCAGACAGCTTCAACCAGCGCGGAGCGGACTGTCTCCCGGGTCACCTCGGCATGATCATCACCCACGTGGCTAAGGGCGAGCTGCGCATCGAACTGCCGGTCACCCGGAAGCTCATGGCGCCCAACGGCTTCCTGCACGCGGGCAGCATCGTGGCCCTGGCCGACACGGCCGCGGGCTACGGCTGCATCGCCAGCCTGCCCGAGGGCGCGGCGGGCTTCACCACTCTCGAGCTGAAGTCCAACCACCTGGGCACGGCCCGGGAGGGCACCCTCGAGTGCGTGGCCAGGGCCGTGCACCTCGGCAGGACCACCCAGGTCTGGGACGCGGTGGTCAGCCACCGAGAGACGGGCAAGACCCTGGCCCTCTTCCGCTGCACCCAGATGGTGCTGCAGCCCAAGGCCTGAGCCAGAGCGGGCCTCAGCTGTCCAGCAGCTCGCGCACCTTCTGGAGGAGGGTCGACCGGGAGAAGGGCTTCTGCAGAAAGCCGCTGCCACTGGCGGCCAGGGACTCGAGGTCCAGGGTGCCGGCGGCGTAGCCCGAGAGGAAGAGCACGCGGAGGCCGGGCCGCAGGCGGCGGAGGTGCTGGTAGACCTGTTGGCCGTCGAGTCCAGGCATGACGAGGTCGGTGGCCAGCAGGTCGGGGCTCAGCCCTTCCTCCACCAGGCGCAGCGCCTCCAGGGGGTCCGCCGTGGCAACCACCTGGTAGCCCGCGCCCTCGAGGAGGCGGCAGCCCGTCTCCAGGAGGGCCGCCTCGTCCTCCACGAGCAGGATGGTCTCCGGGCCCCCACGGAGCTCGGCGGTCGGGCCAGCCGCCTCCGGGCGCTCGCTACCCCGGTGGCGGGGCAGGTGGATGCTGAAGGTGCTGCCGACCCCTTCGGCGCTGGTGACGGTGAGGAACCCCCGGTTCTGGCGCACGATGCCATAGACCATGGCTAGGCCCAGGCCGGTGCCGCGCCCGAGGGCCTTGGTGGTGAAGAAGGGCTCGAAGATGCGCGCCTGGATGTCCGGCGGGATGCCGTGGCCGGTGTCCGTGACGCGGAGCACCGCATACTCGCCGGGCTCGGCATCCGGCAGATACTGGGCCGCGGCCTCGTCCACCGTGATGTTCGCGGTCTCCAGGGTGATGGTGCCCGCAGGCTCGATGGCGTCCCGGGCGTTCACCACGAGGTTGGTCAGCACCTGGTCGAGCTGGGAGGGATCGGCCCACACGCGCCAGAGGGTGGTGGCCGGCTTCCACACCAGCGCGTGCTGCTCACCGATGAGTCGGCGCAGCAGCTTCTGGGTGGCCTCCACCAGGGTGTTCAGGTCCACCGCCGTGGGCTGGATGGTCTGCTTCCGGGCGAAGGCCAGCAGCTGGCGGTTGAGGTCCGCGGAGTGCAGGGCGGCCTTGCGGATCTGCTCCAGGTCCCGCCGCAGCCCCGGCTGCTCCGCGGTGCGCTCCAGCAGCAGGTCGGCGTAGCCGATGATGACGCCCAGCATGTTGTTGGTGTCGTGGGCGACCCCGCCCGCCAGCTGGCCCAGGGAGTCCAGCTTCTGGGACTGGTTGAGCATGGCCTCCAGGCGCTTGCGCTCGGAGATGTCGCGGACCACCGAGACCATCAGCTCCTGGTCGTACCAGCGCACCTTGCGCAGGGAGACCTCGACGTCGAAGTCGCAGCCGGGCTGCAGGGGCCGCCGGGCGCGCCACTCAAAGACCTGGGCCTCGTCGTTCAGGATGCGGTCCCGCAGCTGGCGCAGGTGGTGGGCTACGGGAGAGGCGGGACCCGTGTCGGCGGAGTAGTCCGCGATGGTGTGGTTCCGGAAGGTGTCGCGGCTGACTCCGTACATGACGAGCATGGCGTCGTTGGCTTCCAGGACCCGGCCCTCCCAGTCGTGGAGGATGACGGCGTCGTGGAGGCTGTCGAAGAGGGTGCGGAGGTTCTCCTCCGAGCGGCGCAGGCTCGTGCGGGCTTCCTCCAGCTGGGCCACCCGGGCCAGCAGCTCCGGGTAGTAGGTCCGCCGGGACGAGTCTGTCCCCAGGCCGATGATGCTCTCGCGCATCCGGGTCCAGTCGCGCCTTTCGGTCATCTACATGGCTTCCGAGTAGAGGGCCAGCAGGTCCTCGCGGCTGGGGACGCGCGGGTTGGTAGCGTTACAGGGATCCTCGATGGCCTTGGTGGCAAGGCGGTACAGGTCCGAGCTGCGGACTCCCCGCTCGGCCAGGCCGTGGTCGATGCCGCAGTCCTTGCGGAGGTCCAGGACGTGGGCCATGAGCCGGGACCGGGACTCCCGGTCGCTGAGCCCGCGGAGGTCGCAGCCCATGGCCTCGCCGATGCGGCGGAAGCGCTCGGGGGTCATGGCGAAGTTGTAGTCCATGACATGGGGCAGCAGCAGGGCGTTGCACTCGCCGTGGGCCAGGTCCATGTAGCCGCCCAGGCTGTGGGCCATGGCGTGCACCGAGCCCAGGCTGGCGTTGGAGAAGGCCAGGCCCGCCTGGAGGCTGGCCAGCATGATCTGCGTGCGGAGCTCTAGGTCGGCCGGCGCCTCCGCGCTGGCCCGCAGGTGAGTGGACACCAGTCGGATCGCCTCCAGGGCGTGAAGATCGGTGATGGGGGAGTGGGCGTTCGAGACATAGGCCTCGATGGCATGGACCATGGCATCCATGCCTGTGCAGGCGGTCAGGTAGGCGTCCATCGTCAGCAGGGTGGTGGGGTCGATGAGGGCCACGTCCGGCACCACGGCCTTGCTGATGATGGCGATCTTCACCCGCTCCTGGGTGTTGGTGATGATGGCGAACTGGGAGACATCCGCCGAGGTGCCACCGGTGGTCGGGATGCAGATCAGGGGGGCCATGGGAGCGGGGACCCGGTCCACACCTTCGAAGTCCAGGATGGAGCCCCCGTTGGCCGCCACGATGCCAATGCCCTTGGCGCAGTCCATGACGCTGCCGCCCCCCACGGCCACGATGAGGTCACAGGCAGACTCCCGGAAGAGCTCGGCGCCCGCCATGACCTCCGTGTCCCGGGGATTGGGGGACACCCCACAGAAGCGGGTCACGAGCAGCCCCTCGGCTTCCAGGTTGGCGACCACGTCCTTGGTCCAGCCCGCGGCGGCCACGCCGGGGTCCGAGATCACCAGCACCCGGCTGCCGCCCAGCTTCCGGGCATAGCGACCGGCCAGCCGACGGGCCTCCAGACCGAAGATGAACTCCGGTGCCACGAACTTGCGTAGTTCCTCCATGACGGAACTGCCCATGGCGCTCTCCTGCTGGAATGAATGGCTGCTTTTTCCTTCGGCAGTCAACATCTGCAAGGTGAGTTTAAGGCCCCGTGAAAAAGCAGGGTCTAAAGCAATGGTTTACCAGAGGCCGTAGCGGCCGTCCTCCCGCTCGACCCGCAGGGGCATCCCGAACAGCTCTGACAGCACCGGGGCGGAGAGCATCTCCTCCACGGGTCCGTCCCGGTGGACGCGGCCCTCCTTGAGCAGCACGGCCCGGGTGATCTCGGGAATCACGTCCGCGATGGTGTGGGTGACTATGACGATGGTGCGGCCCTCCCGGGCCAGCTTGCTGACGAGCTCGCGGAACTCGTGGGCCGCCCGGAAGTCCAGGCTGTTGGTGGGCTCGTCCAGCAGCAGCGCCACGGGGTCGTGGACCAGCGCCCGACCGATGAGCAGGCGCCGAGCCTCGCCCGAGGACATCTCCCGGATGGGCCGGTCCGCCAGGTGGGCCACCTCCAGCAGCTCCAGCACGGCCTGGGCCTTGGCCTCCATGGCCGGGGTGATCTGGTGGGCGGGCCAGAGGCCGATGCTGCTGAAGAAGCCAGAGAGAATCGCTTCGAAGGCGGTGATGGGCCGGGTGTAGGTGGCCTGCAGCTCGTTGGAGACTAGGCCGAAGCGGCTGCGGAGGTCGAAGACGTCCCAGACCTCCTCGCCGAAGCAGCGGCAGACGGTGCCTTCGGTGGCCAGAGGGTAGAGCTCCCGGGTGATCACCTTGATGAGCGTGGACTTGCCGGAGCCGTTGGGGCCAATGATCGCCAGGTGCTCGCCGCGTCGGATATCGAGGTCCAGCCCACGCAGGCCGTCCTTCTCTCCGCGCCGGACGGTGACATGGCGGAGTTCCAGGAGGAGGTCGCTCATGGCTCATTCCACCACCCTGGGCCGGATAAGTCCCGTGGAATAAAGACCCAGGTGGCCCCTGGACCCCCCAGGGGAGGCTCCTGGACCGGGGCAAAGTCTAGAATGGTTCTCAAAATAGAGAAAAATTTTTCACCCATGATAAAAAAATATTGCACATTTTGTCGTCCTTCCTTAAATTCTTACCCAGGCCATCCGCTATCTCTCCGATCCTCCATTCCCCCCTCCATTCCTCCAAACCTCTCCCCGAAGAAGGCCCCCATGAACCGCCCGTCTGACGTGCATCCCGTTGATGAAGTCCTCCCCGCAGGCCGCCTGACCCTGCTGGGCATCCAGCATGTGCTGGTGATGTATGCCGGCGCCGTCGCGGTGCCGCTCATCATCGGCGGTGCCCTCAAGCTCCCCAAGGAGCAGATGGCCCAGCTCATCAACGCGGACCTCTTCGCCTGCGGCATCGTCACCCTGATCCAGGCGCTCGGCTTCTGGCGCTTTGGCATCAAGCTACCGGTGATGATGGGCGTCACCTTCGCCGCCGTGGGCCCCATGGTGGTCATGGCAGGCAATCCCGAGCTGGGGCTGCTGGGCATCTATGGCGCGGTCATCGGCGCCGGAGTCTTCGGGATCCTGGTCGCCCCGCTGATCAGCCGCATGCTGCCGCTGTTCCCGCCGGTGGTGACGGGCACCATCATCACCGTCATCGGCGTGTCCCTCATGCGCGTCGGCGTGAACTGGGCCGCGGGCGGCAACCCGACGATCCCCGGCCCCACGGGCCCCATCGCCAACCCGGCCTACGGCGCGCCCCTCCACCTCGCCATCGCCGCCTTCGTGCTGATCTTCATCCTGCTCATCACCAAGTTCGTGAAGGGCTTCCTGGCCAACGTCGCCGTGCTCGCGGGCATCATCGTGGGCACTCTGGTGGCCATGGCCCTGGGCAAGGTGAGCTTCGTGGGCATCCACGAGGCTTCCTGGGTGGCCATCGTCCGCCCCTTCCAGTTCGGCTTCCCTAAGTTCAACCTCGTGGCCACCCTCACCATGTGCATCGTGATGATCGTGGTCATGGTCGAGTCCCTGGGCATGTTCCTGGCCCTGGGCAACATCACCGGCCGCACCATCACGCAGCGCGATCTCTCCGATGGTCTCCGCGTAGACGGCCTGGGCACGCTGATTGGCGGCATCTTCAACACCTTCCCCTACACCTCCTTCAGCCAGAACGTGGGCCTGGTGGGCGTGACCGGTGTCCGCAGCCGCTACGTCTGTGTCGCCGGCGGCGTGATCCTCATGCTGCTGGGCCTCCTGCCCAAGCTGGCGGTGGTCGTGGCCTCGGTGCCCTCCTTTGTCCTCGGCGGCGCCGGCATCGTGATGTTCGGCATGGTCTGCGCAACCGGCATCCGGATCCTCGGCGGCGTCGACTTCCAGAACAACCGCTTCAACCTCATCATCGTCGCCATCAGCATCGGCTTCGGCATGATCCCCATCGTGGCGGACAAGTTCTTCGCCCAGATGCCCAAGCCCCTGTCGCCTCTGCTCCACAGCGGCATCCTGCTGGCCTCCATCGTGGCGGTCCTGCTCAACCTGTTCTTCAATCAGATCAAGTCCCTGGAAGAGGCCGGCACCGAGTCCGCCGGGGCCGCTGCCAGCAGCGAAGCCTGATCCCCTAACCGCAACCGACCCTCACACCCCTTTCCACCTCTTCAAGGAGCCTCCATGCCGACCCTCGCCGAGAACCTGAAAGCCTTCCAGGCCCTCAAGACCGACCTCTACCAGAAGGATTTCCTGCTGACATGGCAGCACCCGGAGGAGGAGCTGCGGGCGATCGTGACGCTGGCGGACAC
>CAIOFF010000022.1 GCA_903857495.1 uncultured Holophagaceae bacterium
GGCGCAGTCATCGCGCCGACAGGGCATCCGGGCCGGGGGCCCCCGGTCGCGTGCGACCGGCCAAGGGGGCGGCGGCTGGAACGGCTTTTTGGGGCCGCAGCCAGCCGCCGCCCCCTTGGGGATGCCCGAGGTGGGTCTGGCCGCATTCGTGTGCTTCTTGCGCCCGCAGGGCGTCTTCGTGTTCTTCGTGGAGCGCCTTTTTAGCGGAGTCTGGCCGCTAACCAGGTAGCAGTTATCCCCGTTCATCCCATTTATCCCCGTCCAAAGAGCTTTTTCTCCGCTCTCCTCTGCCTGGTTTCCTGTCTTTAAGAAAACCCAGGCCCTACCCCAGCCGCTCAACGGCTTCGTCGGTGCCTTTGGCGTGCAGGGCGCCCAGCTTCAGGTCCAGCAGGTGGCTCAGCTTCACGTTGCCCATGGCGCCGAGCATGGAGGCTTTTAGCTGGGGGATGCTGCCTTCCATGGAGGCGATGAGCTCCTTCACCTGCTTGCGGCGGCTCTCCAGGCTGGAGCAGCCGCAGAGGGGACAGCCGCAGGGCACGATGGGGAAGCCGCGCAGCCAGGCGTAGCGCTGCAGGTCCTTCTCCTCGCAGGTGCCCAGGGGGCGGATGACGGTGTTGGCGCCGTCGTCGCTCAGCAGGCGCAGGGGCATGGTGCTCAGGCGGCCCTCGAAGAACAGGTTGATGAGCAGGGTCTCGATGAGGTCGTCCAGGTGGTGGCCCAGAGCGATCTTCGTAAAGCCCCTCTGCTTGGCGAAGGAATACAGCACGCCGCGCCGCAGCCGAGAGCAGATGATGCAGGGCAGCTCCTCGGGCTTGGTGCGCACCATCTTGTCGATGGGGGCGGGGATGACGTGGTGCGGGACGCCGAGGCGCTCGCAGACCTCCGCGATGGGGTCCGGATTGAACTGGGGGAAGCCGGGGTCCACGGTGACGGCGTCCACCGAGAAGGTGACGGGCGCGCGCTTCCGCAGCCGCTCCAGCAGGTCCAGCAGGGCCCAGCTGTCCTTGCCGCCGCTGACGGCCACCAGGATGCGGTCCCCGTCGGCGATGAGGTCATAGGCGCCGTTGGTGGCCCCCAGGCGCCGGGCCAGCTTCCGCTCCAGGCGGGGCAGGTCCGCAAGGTCCGCCTCCGTGGGCGGATAGGCCAGGCTGGGCAGGGCGCAGGGGTTACTCACGGTCCCAGTCTACCGGGCCAGCCCTGTGGGGACTGATGGGCTGCGAGGACGGGCTTTGCCCGGCCGAGCAGCGGGGGTCCCAGGGGGGACGCAGAGGGCCCGCAGGGCCCGGGCGGTCCCCCCTGGACCGACATCAAAGCACGCCGCAGGCCTTGCGTTCCCCTCGCACGAACTGGCCCTGGACGTCCTGCACGTATTCCGGGCAGGTGCAGTCGGGGCAGGTGTTGCTGGAGGTCTCAGAGCAGAGATCCGCGAAGGTCACCTTCTCCATGAAGGCCGAGATGTGGTCCGAGAGCCGGTTCCAGAGCATCTGGCTCATGCGCTCGTCGGACTTCAGCACCTGGTTCGCGGCCTTGGGATCTTCCTTGGCGGCGGCGTAGAAGCTGCTATCCGTCAGGCGCAGCACCTCGCCCACGCTCACCTGGTTGCAGGGCCGCGTGAGGATGTAGCCGCCCTTGGGACCGCGGACGCTGGCGACCACTCCGGCCTTTTTGAGCTTGTTGAAGATCTGCTCCAGGAAGGGCAGGGAGAGCTTCTGGCGCTCGGCGATCACGTGCAGCGGCACAGGCTGGCCGTGGCTGTGGTGGGCCAGGTCAAAGAGGGCCTGCATGCTGTACCTGCCTCGAGCCGAGATTTTCACGACGTGTGCTCCAGGCTCAAGGCTAGTATTCCTGAGCAAACGAGTCAAGTATTCGCTCGGGCTATCATCAGGATTCGGAGCTCCCCATGAAAGCTGCCTTTTTGGCCCTTGTCGCCGCGGGACTGCAGGCCCAGTCCGGTGCGGTGGCTGTGGTCCAGACCGCCAGCCTGCCCGCAGGGCCCCTGGTGGACGTCAAGGACGGCCTGCCCCTGCAGCTGGGCCCGGCCACGGGCAAGGCGATCCTGGCCCACCGGGCGGTGTTCCGGGACAACCTGGCCCAGGTGAAGCTCTCAGCCCAGCTCCGGGGGCGCTGGCAGGCCATCCACCAGCCCCTCACCCTGGTGGCCGTGTTTGGCTCCTGGTGTGCCGACAGCCACCTGCAGCTGCCGGACCTGCTGGCCCTGGAGGCAGTGCTGACCCCCTTCATCGAGATCCACTACCTGGGCGTCAACCGCGACAAGCAGCTGGACCCGGCCCAGTGGCCCGCGGGCTGCGCTCCCCAGGTTGTGGCCCGGGTGCCCACGTTCTACCTCTTCGCCACCCGGCCGGGCGGCAAGCAGGAGCTGGTGGGCTCCGTGGTTGAGAACCCTCCCCGCCCCGGGCAGACCATGGCCGAGGCGCTGGTCGAGCTGGTGGAGGCCGTCCGGCCCTGACCGGATCTTCAGGATCGTCCCCACGCCACCGATGAGGAGGCACCATGCGCTGGTGCTGCCTCCTATTCACGCTCTTCCTCGGCTCCGGTCTCGGCGCCGGGGAGCCGATCCGCGTGGCCGTGGACAAGTCGCTGCTGAGCCTGAACCCACTGCTGCTGGCCCGGGAGGTGGAGGCCCAGGTGGTGGACCTGGTCTTCGACCGCCTGGTGGCCGTGGACGAGCGCGGGGTCTTCGTGCCCCAGCTGCTGGAGAGCTGGGAGATCTCGCCTTCGGGCCGGGACATCCTGCTGAAGCTGCGACCGGGGCTGCGCTGGCAGGACGGCTCGCCCCTGGAGGCCGAGGACCTGGTGGCCACCTGGCGCCTGCTCTCCCTGCCGCAGGTCCGGAAGGTCTATGACCTGGTGGGAGTGCGCACTCTGGACAGCCTGGTGGCCGAGGGGCCCCTGCATCTCCGCATCCGCCTGAAGGAGCCGCGGGCCTCGCTGCTGTCGGACCTGCATGACTTCCAGCCCGTGCCGCGCCGCCTCTACACGCTGGGGGTGAACCCGCTCCAGCACCCGCTCAACTTCTCCCCCATCGGCTCGGGACCCTACCGGGTGCTGCCGGGTGCCACGGGTCAGGAGATCCGGCTTGAGCGCTGGGCGGGCTATGCGGGGCCGCATCCGGGCCGGTGGGAGGGCTTCCTATTCCGGCTGCAGGCCGCGGACCCCGGGGAGCATGCCCGTCAATTCCTGGCACACACCTATCATGCCGGGGAGCTGGACTGGTTCCACCACTACCTGCTGCGCCGCGGCGCCTTCGGGGACGGGACCCTGGTGGCCCAGTCCGCGCCGCAGGGGGCCTATGACGTGTATTGGTTCAACTGCAATCCCCGCCGCAGCCTGCTGGGGGACGTGCGCCTGCGCCGGGCCCTGTCCGAGGCGCTGCCCTGGGAGTTCCTGATGACCCAGCGCCACCTCCGCATCGCCCGCCTGGCGAGCAGCCTCTGGCCGCCCGGGAGCTGGGCCTCGGAGGCCCGGGTGGAGACGATTCCCAGCGCCGATCGGGCCCGGTTGCTACTCGAAGATGCGGGCTGGGCCCCCGGGCCGGACGGCGTGTGCCGGGACGCCCAGGGGCGCCCCCTGAAGCTGGTCATGTACTGCCGTCGCGAGTTCGGCCAGCGGGACTCGGCCCAGGCCTTCCGCGATGCGGCGAGGAAGTTCGGGATCCAGATCGAGCTCCGCCGCTCGAGCTTCGACGACATCCAGGTCAAGTCCTCGAAAGGAGAGGGTGACATCTGGGACTACGCCTGGAGCACCAGCCTCGACCCCGACAGCGAGAGCCCCCTCTTCACCACCGAAGGGATCAAGGGCGGCACCAACGTCACCGGCTACCAGAATCCCGAGGTGGACGCGCTGTTCGAGCAGGGCCGCCACGAGCTGGATCCCCAGCGCCGCCAGGCAGTCTACCGGCAGATCAACAGCCTGATCCAGCGGGACCACCCGCTGCTCCAGCTCACCTACGTGGTCAGCTACCTGGCCCTGGACCATCGGCTGCGCGGCGTGGGCTTC
This sequence comes from uncultured Holophagaceae bacterium, assembly GCA_903857495.1. GTDB lineage: Bacteria > Acidobacteriota > Holophagae > Holophagales > Holophagaceae > Geothrix. The sequence continues at coordinate 4,018 of CAIOFF010000022.1, forward strand.
AGCGCCCTCGGGCAGACCTACGGCTTCGTGCCCGGCCGTCGCGGCTGGTGGCTGGCGGAGTAGGGCCCCGGCTCAGAGCCGGTCGAAGCGGATGACTTCCACTTTGCCGGGCTTGGCCTTGGGGGCTTCGTCGCGGTCGCGGTCATGCCGGGGCTCGCGCTCGGGCCGGGCTTCCCGCTCGGGCCGGGCTTCGCGCTCAGGGCGAGCTTCGCGCTCGGGGCGGGCTTCACGCTCGGGCCGGGGTTCGCGGTCGGGACGGCCTTCGCGGGGCGGGCGGCCCTCATGGCGCCGGGGCTCGGACGCGGGGCGGGCGGCAGGGGTGGCGGCAGCCAGGCGTTCCCGACCCGCCCAGACGGCGCCCACCTGCTTGATGCGATCCGCCAGCCGCGCGGGCTCCAGGACCTGGATGCCGTCGCCGAACTGCATGGCCCAGCGGGCGATGGCGCGCAGGTCCGTGGCGGCGAAGGAGACCAGCGCCTGGCCGTCGGTCTGGTCCTCGAGCTTGAAGCCCGGGAAGGCCGGAGGGGCCTGCTTCACGGCGAAGACCCACTGCTTCATCAGCGTGGCCTTCACGGCGATGGGCTCGCCTCCGAGCCAGCCGCCGATCTGGTTGGCGGGGGTGCCATCGGCATAGGGACCCTGGGCGGCGCGGCCGACGCCCTCGACCTCGTTGGCCTCGGCCAGCAGCTCCACGCGGTGGTGGCGCTCGGCGTTGTAGCGGCGGTCCCAGCCCCAGACGAACCAGGCCTGGCTGAGCGCGTCGAAGGAGAGACTGCGGGGCTCGAAGGTGCGGGGCGCGTTCGCATCGGCGTCGGCGAAGATGAACTCCAGGGCGCGACCTTCGCTGATGGCGGCGAGAATGGTGGCGACGAGGGGATCCAGCTGAACCGGCACGGGGGTCCGCACCGGGGCGACCCTGACGGGCGCGGTCGGGGCAGGGGCCGGGGCGGCCTCAGGCGTCGCGACGGCGGCGGCTTCGACCACGGCGGCCTCGACGATGGGTTCGGCCTTCGGGGCCTTGGCCTTGGCGGGGGCCTTGGTCTTCTTGGCGGGCGCGGTCACCACCGCGGCCTCCGGCTTCGCTTCGGGCGCCACGACCGCGGCCTTCTTGGCGGGCGCGGCCTTCTTGGCGGGCGCGGCCTTCACGGGTGCGGCCTCCTCGGGCGAGGCACTGGAAGCGGGCTTCTTGCGGGGGGTCTTCGTCACGGCCATGGGTGGAGGCTCCTGGCTCATCATCACCCATTCCAGCACCAGCGGTCCACCGGGCAGTTGCGGGAGGGGCTCGGCGGGGCCAGGACAGAACCCTGCATCCAGGTGTTTCCGGAGAGCTTTCTAACCGCGGAGAACGCAGAGAACGCAGAGGAGCCAGGCGGGGCGATACGCCACTATTGAGCACTCTTGCACGAGGCATTTCGATGACTCCGTGGGGGTAACTGAATGCACTGTGCACCACAGGCTCTGAGCTGGGCGGGGCCACTCCCGGGCAATCCTCTGCGCCCTCTGCGTTCTCTGCGGTGAATAGCCTTTCACTTTTAGGCCCTAACCACCGCCCGACCTCGGGTGCATCTGGTCGTAGAGGGCGCGGAGGCGGGCCTGGTGGACGTGGGTGTAGATCTGGGTGGTGCTGATGTCGGCGTGGCCGAGCATGGCCTGGACGGCGCGGAGGTCGGCGCCGTGGTCCAGCAGGTGGGTGGCGAAGGCGTGGCGCAGCACGTGGGGGCTCACGGTTTCGGGCCGGAGCCCGGCCTTGCGGGCGTAGACCTTCAGCAGGCGCCAGAGGTGCTGGCGGCTGAGGCTCTCGCCCCGCTGGCCCACGAAGAGCTCCGGGCACCGGGGCTTGAAGCCGGAGCGCAGGGCCAGCCAGGCGCGGATCCAGACCTCGGCGCCCTGGCCGAAGGGGATGAGCCGCTCCTTGCGCCCCTTGCCGGAGACCCTGAGGAAGCCTTCGTCGAGGTAGACCGAGAGAGCCGGCAGGCCCGCCAGCTCAGACACGCGCAGGCCCGAGGCGTAGAGCAGCTCCAGCCAGGCGCGGTCCCGCACGCCCAGGGGGGTGGCGGTGTCCGGCGCGTTGAGCAGGGCCTCCACCTGGCTCTCGCCCAGGGTCCGGGGCAGGATGCGGGGTGGCCGGGGCGGCTTCACCACAGCCTCGGGACCGGCCCCGCCCCCGCCCTCCAGGCGCAGGAAGGTCAGGAAAGCGCGCAGGCTGGAGCTCATCCGCGCAAGGCTGCGCGGGGCCTTCCCCGCGGCCTGCTGGGTGACGAGGAAGCCCGTGAGCTGGTCCCGGTCGAGGCTGTCCGCGGGCAGGTCCTGGTCGCAGGCCCAGGCCGCCAGGTGGCTCAGGTCAGACAGGTAGCCCGAGGTCGTGTGCGCCGACAGGCCCCGCTCCACCGCCAGGTGCGTCCGGAACTCGCGCAGGCTCTCCGCCCACCCCAGGGGCCAGCCGTGCTCGGGTTCCTCCAGGGTTCGGGGACGGGGCATGGGTCCATCCTCCACGGCTGGCTCGGCGACGCAAGCCCTTGTCTTGCCAGGGGTAGCAGTCGGACCTTTACCCGGGGTTTGGAAATTCGTCCCGGGATGTGTTACGGTTTCCAGGTTCGTTTGGAGGAGCCCCCCGATGGCTGATGTGCGTAAGAAAGTCATAGCGATCATTGCCGAGCAGCTGGCCAAGCCCGAAGATTCCATCTCCGAGTCCAGCCACTTCGTGGACGATCTTGGTGCTGACAGCCTCGACACCGTCGAGATCATCATGGCCATCGAAGAGGCCTTCAGCCTCGAGATCCCCGAGAGTGAGCAGGAGAAGATCCGCACTGTGGGCGACGCCATCGCCTACATCGAGAAGCACTCGAAGGGTTGATCCGCCGCGATCATGATGTGCCGCAGTGCCCCCATGGCCCTGCGGCACGTTTGTTTTTCAATATGAGGTGAACCCATGGCCAGGACCGTTGAGCGCCGTCGTGTTGTCATCACCGGGATGGGCACCGTCAATCCCTGCGGGCTCACGGTGCCCGAGACCTGGGCCAATCTCCTGGCGGGGAAGAGCGGCATCGGCCTCATTGACCGCTTCGACACCACCGACTTCACCTGCAAGATTGCCGGCCAGGTCAAGGGCTTCAACCCCGACCTGTGCATCGACAAGAAAGAGCAGAAGAAGATGGACATCTTCATCCACTACGCCCTGGGTGCGGCCCACGAGGCCTGGGTGGATGCGGGCTTCGACCAGGTCCAGCTCACCAAGGCCGAGCGCGAGGTCTTCGGCACGTACATCGGTAGCGGCATCGGCGGCCTCAGCACCATCTGGGAGGAGGCTCAGGGCTACCGCGGGCCCCGCCGCACCAGCCCCTTCTTCATCCCCAGCCTCATCGTGAACCTGGCCAGCGGCCAGGCCAGCATCAAGTACGGCTTGCAGGGTCCCAACAGCGCCGTGGCCACGGCCTGCGCCACCGGCGCCCATGCCATCGGCGATGCGGCCCGCCTGATTGCCTTCGGCTACGCGGACCGGATGATGGCCGGCGGCAGCGACTCCGTCGTCAACCAGCTGGGTGTCGGCGGCTTCGCGGCCATGCGTGCCCTAAGCACCCGCAACGACGAGCCCGAGCGGGCCTCCCGTCCCTTCGACGTGGGCCGGGACGGCTTCGTCATGGGCGAGGGCGCCGGCATCGTCATCCTCGAGGAATACGAGCTGGCCAAGGCCCGCGGCGCGAAGATCTACGCCGAGGTGGCGGGCTATGGCATGAGTGGCGATGCCAACCACATCACCACCCCGGCCCCCGAGGGCGAGGGCGGCCAGCGCGTCATGCGGGCGGCCATCAAGGATGCCGACATCGCCCCCGAGCAGGTGGGCTACGTGAACATGCACGGCACCAGCACCCCCGTGGGCGACAAACTGGAGTGCATGGCCATCCGCCGGGTCTTCGGCGAGCACGCCGAGAAGATCAAGGTCAGCAGCAGCAAGTCCATGCACGGACACCTGCTGGGCGCCGCGGGTGGCCTGGAGACCATCGTGGCGGCCCTGGCGGTCAGCACGGGCAAGATCCCCCCCACCATCAACGTGGACCAGCAGGACCCCGAGTGCGACCTGGACGTCACCGCCAACGTCGCCGGGACCTTCGACTCCGAATACGCCATGAACAACGGCTTCGGCTTCGGCGGCACCAACGGGTGCCTGATCCTCCGCAAGGTCTAAGGAACTGATCACCACCAAGACACCAAGGAAAGAAAAAAGCAGTTCTTGGTGTCTTGGTGCCTTGGTGGTTTTCTTTTCATCTATGGCGAAGCCGATTCCCTTCAAGCTCGTGGCGCCCTACCAGCCGGCCGGGGACCAGCCGGAGGCCATCGCGCAGCTGGTGGCGGGCCTGCAGCGCGGGGACCGGGCCCAGACGCTGCTGGGGGTGACGGGCTCGGGCAAGACCTACACCATGGCCAGCACCATCGCCCGCGTGGGTCGACCGGCCCTGATCTTTGTGCCGAACAAGACCCTGGCTGCGCAGCTCTTCAGCGAGTTCAAGCAGTTCTTCCCCGAGAACGCCGTCGAGTACTTCGTCAGCTACTACGACTACTACCAGCCCGAGGCCTACGTCCCGGAGCGGGACCTCTTCATCGACAAGGACGCCAAGATCAACGAGGAGCTGGAGAAGCTCCGCCTCAGCGCCACCCGCTGCCTGCTGGAGCGCCGGGACACCATCGTCATCGCCTCGGTGAGCTGTATCTACGGCCTGGGCGATCCCTCGTCCTACATGAACCTCTCCGTGAACCTGCAGAAGGGCCAGACCATCGACCGGGCCATGCTGCTGCGGGACCTGGTGGCCATCCAGTACCAGCGCAACCACCTGAGCTTCGAGCCGGGCATCTTCCGGGTGCGCGGCGATGTGGTGGAGGTCTATCCGGCCTACGAGGACGTCGCCTACCGCATCGAGCTCTGGGGCGACGAGGTCGAGCGCCTGTCCAAGATCGACCCACTGCGCGGCGTGGTGATCGAGCCCCTGGACCAGCTCACCATCTGGCCCAAGACCCACTACGTGACGCCCGAGGACAAACTGAAGACCGCCATCCGCGACATCAAGGCCGAGCTGGAGCTGCGGGAGAACGAGTTCCGCGCCGAGGGCAAGATTGTTGAGCTGCAGCGCCTCCACCAGCGCGTCATCTACGACGTGGAGATGATGAAGGAGATGGGCCACTGCAGCGGCATCGAGAACTACAGCCGCTACCTGGACGGCCGCCAGCCGGGCCAGCCCCCGCACACGCTGCTGGACTACTTCCCGGAGGACTTCGTGGTCTTCATGGACGAGAGCCACGTGGCCACCGGGCAGCTGCACGGCATGTACAACGGCGACCGGGCCCGCAAGACCACGCTGGTGGAGTACGGCTTCCGCCTGCCCTCGGCACTCGACAACCGCCCGCTCAAGTTCGAAGAATTCGAGAGCCGGGTGAAACAGATCGTCTACGTCTCCGCCACGCCCGGCGACTACGAGCTGCAGCAGAGCGGCGGCGCCTTCGTTGAGCAGGTGGTGCGCCCCACGGGCCTGGTGGATCCCCTGGTGGAGGTGCGTCCGGTGGCCACCCAGGTGGACGACCTGCTGGAGGAGATCCGCAAGGTGGTGGCCCGGGACGAGCGGGTGCTGGTGACGGTGCTCACCAAGAAGCTGGCCGAGCAGCTCACGGCCTACTACCGGGAGCTGGGCGTGAAGGCCGAGTATCTCCACAGCGAGATCGACACCCTGGAGCGCGTGGAGCTGCTGAAGAACCTGCGGCGCGGCGTCTTCGACGTGCTCATCGGCATCAACCTGCTGCGGGAGGGTCTGGACCTGCCGGAGGTGACCCTGGTGGCCATCCTCGATGCGGACAAGGAGGGCTTCCTCCGCAACGCGCGCTCCCTGATCCAGACCATCGGCCGCGCGGCCCGCAACGTGAACGGCAAGGCCGTCCTCTACGCCGATGTCATGACCCGCTCCATGACCCAGGCCATCGGCGAGACCGAGCGCCGCCGCCAGAAGCAGCTGGACCACAACGCCGCCCACGGCATCACGCCCGAGACCGTGAAGCGCAACCTGGATGACGTCATGGGCGAGGCCCTGGCCCGGGAGTTCATCAACGTCGCCAAGGAGGACCAGGCCGCCGAGGAGCCGCTGCTCTACCTGGAGGACAAGGCCTTCGAGCGCGAGATCGCCAAGCTGGAGAAGCGCATGAAGGAGCTGGCTTCGCAGACGAAATTCGAAGATGCGGCGGAGCTCCGCGACCGCATCCAGCACGCTCGGCGGGACCGGCTGCTCTCGGCGACCTGAAAAAGAGTCTTTTGACGGGGATAACCGGGATGGACGGGGATAAGGACTTTCTGATTATCTGCCAGCCTCAGCCTCATCCGGGCAAGGTAAAACCTGATTATCGGCCAGACTCCGCTAAAAAGACGCTCCACGAAGGACACGAAGACGCCCTGCGGGCGCAGGAGGCACACGAATGCGCCCGGTCTCACCCCGGGCATCCCCAAGGGGGCGGCGGCTGGCTGCGGCCCCAAAAAGCCGTCCCAGCCGCCGCCCCCTTGGCCGGTCGCACGCGACCGGGGGCCCCAGGCCCGGA